>MGWS01000008.1:0-145232 GCA_001801105.1 Gallionellales bacterium GWA2_60_18 | reverse complement strand
TGATGGCGCGCGTGCATGAAGTGATTCGCACCGTTGCGCCGCACGACAGCGTGGAGCGTTACACCGGCCTCGGCGTGGAAGTGTTGCAGGGCTATGCGCGCATCACCGACCCGTGGACGGTGGAGATCAAGCTTAACGACGGCACCACGCAGACGCTGACCACGCGCAGCATCGTCATCGCCACCGGCGCGCGACCGTTCGTGCCGCCGCTGCCGGGGCTGGAGGAGGTTGGCTATGTCACCAGCGATACCCTGTGGTCAACCTTTGCCGAACTGGATGAAGCGCCGAAGCGGCTGGTGGTGCTGGGCGGCGGCCCCATCGGTTGCGAGCTGGCGCAGAGTTTCGCGCGCCTGGGTTCGGGCGTGACGCAGATCGAGATGGCGCCGCGCATCATGATCCGCGAAGACCTCGAAGTTTCAGAATTGGCGCGCGCGTCGCTCTCTGCCGACGGCGTGGAGCTGTTGACCGATCACAAGGCGGTGCGCTGCGAGAAGGAGGGCGAACGCAAATTCATCGTGGTCGAGCATGACGGCCAGACCCGCCGCATCGAGTTCGACGCGCTGATTGCGGCAGTCGGGCGCAGCGCGCGGCTGAAGGGTTTCGGGCTGGAGGAGCTGGGCATCCCCACCCAGCGCACCGTCACCACCAACGACTATCTGGAGACGCTGTACCCGAACATCTATGCCGCAGGCGACGTGGCCGGGCCGTACCAGTTCACCCACACCGCTTCGCATCAGGCCTGGTATGCGGCGGTGAACGCGCTGTTCGGCGATTTCAAGCGCTTCAAGGTGGACTATTCCGTCATCCCCTGGTCCACCTTCATCGACCCGGAAGTGGCGCGCGTCGGCCTCAACGAGCAGGAGGCTAAAGAAAAAGGCATCGCCTATGAAGTGGTGAAATTCAATAACGAAGAACTGGATCGCGCCATTGCGGACGGCACCGCGCACGGTTTCGTCAAAGTGCTGACCGTGCCGGGCAAAGACAAAATACTCGGCGTCACCATCGTCGGCGAACATGCGGGCGACCTGCTGGCGGAATTCGTGCTGGCGATGAAACACGGGCTGGGGCTGAACAAGATACTCGGCACCATCCATATCTACCCGACCCTGGCTGAAGCCAACAAATACGCCGCCGGAGAATGGAAACGCGCCCATGCGCCGCAGAAATTGCTGGTATGGCTGGAGCGGTTTCATGCGTGGCGACGCGGCTGACATGAAGCTATCCATCGTCATCCCGATGCTCAACGAAGCGGCGCAGTTGCCGGAACTGTGCGCGCATCTGCTTCCCTTGCAGCGCGCGGGGTGCGAGATCGTGTTCGCCGACGGCGGCAGCACGGACGGCTCGGCCACACTGGCCGAAGCGGCGGGGTTCATCGTGGTGAGCGCGGCGCGCGGCAGGGCGCGCCAGATGAACGCGGGCGCGGCTCGCAGTACGGGCGAGGTGCTGTTGTTCCTGCATGCCGACACGCGCCTGCCGCACGGCGCGGCGCAGCACGTCGTGCAGGCGCTGGCGGATGGCACGCATTGCTGGGGGCGTTTCGACGTGTGCATCACGGGACGGACCTTCATGCTGCGCGTGATCGCGCAGCTGATGAACTGGCGTTCGCGCCTCTCCGGCATCGCCACCGGCGATCAGGCGATGTTCGTGCGCCGCGACGCATTCGGGCGCGTGCAGGGATTTCCAGACCAGCCGCTGATGGAAGACATCGAATTGAGCAGACGCCTGAAAAGAATCTCGCCTCCGGCCTGCATCGCGCACTGCGTCAGCACCTCGGGCCGGCGCTGGGAAACGCGCGGCGTGTGGCGCACCATTTTCCTCATGTGGCGTTTGCGCTGGGCGTACTGGCGCGGGGCGGATGCAAACACACTGGCCGGGCTGTACCGATGAGGCCGACGCGCATCGTCGTCTTCGCCAAAGCGCCCGAACCGGGCTTCGCCAAGACGCGCCTGATCCCCGTGCTGGGAGCGCAGGGCGCGGCCGATCTGGCGCGGCAGATGTTGCTGCATACGCTTCACGAGGCGCTCGCGGCAGACATTGGCACGGTGGAATTATGCGCGACACCGGCGCTGAACGATGCGGCATGGAGCGCGGTTGCTTTACCCGGCGGCATCGCAACATCGGATCAGGGTGAAGGCGATCTCGGTGCGCGCATGGCGCGCGCGGCGCAGCGCGCGATCGAACAGGGCGAGCGCGTGCTGCTGATCGGCACGGACTGCGTGGAAATGTCGGCAGCATTGCTGCAACAGGCCGGGCAAGCGCTGGATGACCACGATGCGGTGATCCATTGCACCGCGGACGGCGGTTATGCGCTGCTCGGTCTGACCCGCTTCAACCCGTTCCTGTTCAACGACATTCCCTGGAGCACCGACGAGGTGGCCAGCCTCACCATCGCGCGCCTCGGGCAGCTGGGCTGGACGCTGCATGTCGGACCGATGCTGCACGATGTGGACGAGCCGCATGACCTGAACAGGCTGCCGCCATACTGGAGCGTGGATGTTGCGGCGTAGCGCACTGCTCGCCTGCCTGCTTGTCTGCGCCATTGCGGCGCAGGCGCAGGATGCGCTGTGGCTGGGGCGTTTCGATGCGGAGGCGGCCACGGTGCCTGCACCCTGGCAGGTCATCCAGCTCGACGCCAAAGTCGCGCCGACCCGTTATCGCGTGACATGGTGGGATGGGGTACTCGGGGTGGAAGCCAGCGCCGAGCGCAGCATGGCGTTGCTGGCGCGTCCGGTGGAAGTCGATCTGGAGCGCACGCCGGTGCTGTGCTGGCGCTGGCGCGTGGATGCGCCGCTGGTCAAGGCTGATTTAGGCACCAAGGCGGGCGACGATTACGCCGCGCGCGTGTATGTGTCGTTCGCCCTGCCGCCGTCCGAGATCGGCTGGGTGCTGCGTGGCAAGCTCGCGCTGGCGCGCAGCATCTACGGCGATGCCGTGCCCGATGCCGCGCTCAACTATGTGTGGGACAACCGCTATCCGGTCGGCACGCGCAGGCCGAATGCCTATACCGACCGCGCCCATATCATCGTGGCCGAATCGGGAGCAGCCAATGCCGGGCGCTGGGTGGTGGCGCGACATGATGTGCGGCAGGATGTGATCGCCGAATTCGGCTCGCATGAGGCGCGCCTGATCCAGCTCTCGGTCGCTGCCGACACCGACAACACCGGCGAAACTGCCCATGCCGGATTCGCCGATTTCCATTTTGTGGCCAAAGAGGCCGGCTGCGCTTTCGCGCCCTGAGCAGCCGTGTAAGAATACGGCACGACGAGCGACTACTTATTTCACTACCAGCAAGAGGATTCATCATGCATGAAATGGTTCAGGATTATTACGGCAAGCAATTGCAGACATCGGACGACCTGAAGACCAGCGCCTGTTGCGATGCCAGCGCGCTGCCGGTCTGGTTAAAGCCGCTGCTGGCGCGGGTGCATCCCGAGGTGCTGGCGCGCTATTACGGCTGCGGTCTGGTGTGTCCGCCCTTGCTCGAAGGCTGCCGCGTGCTCGATCTGGGCAGCGGTTCCGGGCGTGACGTGTATGCGCTGGCGCAACTGGTCGGCAAGAGCGGCGAAGTGGTCGGGGTCGATATGACACCGGAGCAACTGGCGGTGGCGGAACAGCATCGCGCCTGGCACGCCGAGCAATTCGGTTATGCCAATGTGCGTTTTCTGGAAGGTTACATCGAGAAACTGGACCAGCTCGATCTCGCGCCCGGCAGTTTCGATGTGATCGTGTCGAACTGTGTGGTCAACCTGTCGCCGGACAAGGATGCCGTGCTGCGCGGAGTGCATCGTTTGCTGAAGAACGGTGGCGAATTCTACTTCTCCGACGTGTATGCCGACCGCCGCGTGCCGGATGCCGTGAAGAACGACCCGGTGCTGTACGGCGAATGCCTGGGTGGCGCGCTGTACTGGAACGACTTTCTGCGGCTGGCGCAGCGCCATGGCTTCGCCGACCCGCGTCTGGTGGAAGACCGCCCGCTGGAGATCACCGACCCCAAGCTCGCGCCGCGCGTGGGCAACCTGAAGTTCTATTCGGCGACCTACCGGCTATTCAAACTCGACAGCATGGAAAACGCCTGCGAAGACTATGGCCAGGCCGTGATTTATCGCGGCAGCATCCCCGACCATCCACATCTTCTCGTGCTGGACAAGCATCACCACATCGAAACCGGGCGCGTGTTTCCGGTGTGCGGCAACACCTGGCGCATGCTGCACGAGACGCGCTTCGCGCCGCACTTCGAATTCATCGGCGATTTCAGCCGGCACTACGGCCTGTTCGAGGGCTGCGGCGCGGCCATGCCGTTCGATGACAGGGATACGAGCGGGGAAAGCTGCGCCTGCTGCTGATCCGGGATGACCTGACCCGGTTGAGGAGGTTTCATGAGTTTCGAACAATTCGTTCTGTCCAACGAACCGGCCATCCGCTTCGCTTCATTCTTCGGCGTATTGGCCGTGATCGGCCTGTGGGAGCTGGCGGCTCCCCGGCGCGCGTTGACCGTGTCCAAAGCGCTGCGCTGGGCGGCCAATCTTGGCATCGTCGCTCTCGACACTGTGCTGTTGCGGCTGCTCTTCCCGCTGGCCGGGGCGGGTGTGGCGGTGTTCTGCGCGGCGAACGGCTGGGGGCTGCTCAACCATTTTCGGGTGCCTTTTGTGATCGCCGTGCCGTTGGCGGTGATCGCATTGGATTTCGTCATCTGGCTGCAGCACGTCATGTTCCATGCCGTGCCGGCACTGTGGCGGGTGCACCGGGTACACCATACCGATCTGGATTACGACGTGACCACCGGGGCGCGCTTCCATCCCATCGAGATCGTGCTGTCCATGCTGATCAAGTTCGCCGCCATTGCCGTGTTCGGGCTACCGGTGGCGGGTGTGGTGATCTTCGAGGTGCTGCTCAACGCCACTTCCATGTTCAACCACGGCAACCTGCGCCTGCCGGCGACTCTGGATCGGGTGTTGCGCTGGTTCGTGGTCACGCCGGACATGCACCGGGTGCACCACTCCATCGAAGACGATGAGACCAACTCCAATTTCGGTTTCAATCTGCCGTGGTGGGATCGTCTGTTCGGCACCTACCGCGACCAGCCGCGCGCCGGGCATGCGGGCATGACCATCGGCATCCGCGACCATCGCGACCCGCGCGAAGTGGCGCGTCTGCCCGGCATGCTGCTGTTGCCATTCAGGGGCGAGGTCACGGATTACGCCATCAACCGGCGCAATTTTCCGGATGATCACGTTTGACAAACCCCCGGCTATGCCGGGGGACTCATCAAGGTTAGACCTTTACGGGAGTCGCACCCAAGGTTGTGTCTGCGTGGCGCTGTAACAGCCCCCCTTTGTGAAAGGGGGGTGGGGGGATTTGAAAACGGTGAGTTTTCGCCGATTCTAAAATCCCCCTCCCGTCCCCCTTTTTCAAAGGGGGAGGCGTCCGCAGATGTTGTCAGGGGCAGCACCTGTTTTACTGGCCGCTTTGAGCGGCCTACAAACTAAAGCCCTTGGCTATGCCGGGGGATACTTACATGAAGCAGCCATACTGGTACGCCTATCCTGAATCCCGCTCGTTCATCCTGCGGCGCTATCTGCCGCGCCTGGCGATCTGTAGCCTGGTGTGGGAGGTCGTGCAGTTGCCGCTCTATGCCTTGTGGGCGGAGCCGCGTCTGGAGCGCATCATCTATGCGGTCGCGCATTGCACCGCAGGCGATGTCCTGATCGGGACGGCGGCGCTGCTGCTGGCCTTGTCCCTCAGCGGCGCAGGCGCACGCGCCAGTTGGCCGGGGACCAGAATAGTCATGTGGATGATAGTCGTCGCAGTCGCCTACACCGTGCTGAGTGAGCGTATCAATCTGGCTCGGGGTGATTGGGCGTATTCCGCATGGATGCCGGTATTGCCGTGGATCGGGGTCGGTCTGGCGCCGTTGTTGCAATGGGTCGTGGTGCCGCTCGCGGCATGGCGCTGGGCGAACCGGCAGCGCCGACCATCGGCATAGTCGATCATTCCACGCGGAACACGCTGCGTAGCCTGACACCCACCCAGTTGCCGGGCAGCGCGGCTGCGATCCACAGCCAGCCGTGCAAACTGGTCGAAGACACGCCGGAAAGGAATGCGCCGATGTTGCAGCCGTAAGCGATGCGCGAACCGTAACCCATCAGCAATCCGCCGAGCAGGGCGGCAGAAAGCGGCAGCAGGGCCACGCGGAAATTCGGTTTGAGTCCGCCTGCCAGCGCGGCGGCGAGAAGCGAGCCGAGAATGATCGCCATGTTCATCACGCTGGTTTCGTCGGTAAATACGCTGCTCTGCAATTGATCGAGCCGGTAATCGTTGTTCCAGAACGTGCTGCTTTCCGCATTCCAGCCCAGTGCCGCCGCCATCTTTGCGCCCCATAGCGTGAACGCCCAGGTCACTACCCAGGGGTGGCCGGTTTGCAGCAGCACGCCCAGATTGAGCAAGGCGACCAGCAGCATGGTGAGGTACAGCGGCCACGGCCCGCGCCACCAGGTGTATTCCTGCGTTTCGTGAGTCTCGTCAGGCTTGCCCCAGCGCAGCGTCGCTTGCCACAGCAAGGCGAATACGCCGAGTTGCAGCGCCACCGCCAGCGGCCAGCCGAGCATGTCGCCCAGCGCGGGCGCGTCCCATTCGGGCAGGCTCCACCACCAGTCTGCATGCAGCGTGGCGAACCAGCCGCCGAAGCAGAAGGTGATGACGGTGAAGAACAGCCGCGTGTTGCCGCTGCCGAAACCGCACAGCGTGCCCGAACCGCATCCGCCCGCCAGTTGCATGCCGATGCCGAACATGAAGGCGCCGATCGCCACGCCGAACCCGATTGGTGCCACTGCGCCGATGACGGACCCGCCGGCCAGGAAAGGCGCGAACATCAGGGTAGTCAGCGCCAGCAACAGCAGTTGCGCCTGCACCAGCCGGACGCGGGCGGACTCCAGCATCACGCGGTAGGCGCCGGTGAAGCCGAAACCGGCATGATGAAATGCCAGACCCAGCATCAGGCCGATTGCCACCAGTGTGATATCCAGGCCGTATCCGCCGGAAAGATAGGCGAGGGCGATTACAAGCGGGATGGTGCAGATGATGTAAAAACGTTGCATGGGCTTGTCTGAACCTGAAGTGTGGAGAGGATAGAATATTCCAGCCCGGATTATCCATCAGGATGCGGGATGATGGAATTTTCCCATATCTGTTCTTGCGGTTGCATGCATCAGATGGAGCTCTTCGAGTTTTTTCGTGGACAGTTGCTTTTCCCGGGTTTAATCTGAGCGCGAAGCTTGGTTAGCCGGCAACTCTGGCTATTTGTTCCCGGCAATGGAATCAGGGAGGCGATCATGGCTGAAAAAGAATCCTTGTTGAGCACCCTGCTCGGTCTGGCGATGATCGTCGAGGCGCGCGATCCCTACACCGGCGGACACCTGTGGCGCGTTTCGCAATTCGCCAGATTGCTGGCGGGTGAGGCGGGGCTGTCGCGCCGCAACACCGCGCTGTGCGAGATTGGCGGCTTCCTGCACGACCTCGGCAAGGTTGGCGTGCCCGACGCCATCCTCAACAAGCCGGGCCGCCTCACCGAAGATGAAGCCTCCGTGATCCACACCCATCCATCGGTGGGCGGGCGGCTGCTGGCCAATCATCCGCTCGCGGGCCTGGTGATGGACGCGGTGACCGGACATCACGAGCGGCCCGATGGCAAGGGCTACCCGAACGGCCTCGCGGGCGAGGCCATCCCCGAGGTCGCGCGTATCGTCAGCATCGCCGATGCTTTCGATGTCATGACCAACACGCGTCCCTACCACAATGGCGTGTCCATCGGTACGGCGATCAGCGTCATCGGGGACGAACTGGGCCGGCAATTCGATGCGCAACTGGGTCGGAAATTCCTGGTGCTGGGCGCATCCAAGCAACTGGCGCACATCGTCGGGCATAGCGAGCCGGGCATTCCCCTGTTGTCCTGTCCCGCATGCGCGGCACCCGTAGTGGTGCGCGGCGCGCAGCATGACGGAGACCATGTGTATTGCCGCGCCTGCGGCGGCGAAGCGCGCCTGCACAGGCAAACGGACGGGCTGCAACTGGAGACGACCGGCGCCAGGGGGGATGCGGTGGCGCTCGCGCCGGACAGCGATCAGGACATGATCGGCGTGATGGTGGCGGACCTCGCGCCGCTGGTGCTGTGAAAGCGGGGGCCGGGATGGATCCGCAACGCGCCGACTTTGCGCCGGTTCTCGAATCCCTGCTCACCTGTCCGCATTGCGGGCAGGGGAAAATGGAAACCATGCCGCTGGATTTGTGCCAGTGGTTCTACGAATGCAGCCACTGCCATGCCTTGCTCAAGCCGGAACCGGGGGATTGTTGCGTGTTCTGCTCGTTCGGCTCCGTGTCTTGCCCGCCGGTTCAGCAGCACGGCAAGGGCTGTTGCTGACCTAGGCTCTTATTGATAGCGCAATGCCTCGATCGGGTCGAGCTGTGCGGCCTTGCGCGCCGGGTAGAAGCCGAAGAAGATGCCGACCGCCGCAGCGACGCCGAACGCCACCATCACCGAGCCGGACGAGATGATGACCGGCGTGCCGCTCAGCGCCTCGGTCAGCAGCGCGCCGCCGATGCCGAGCAGCAAGCCGATGAAGCATCCGATCACCGAGATGATGACGGCCTCCAGCAGGAATTGCAGCAGGATGTCGCGCTGGCGCGCGCCGATGGCCATGCGGATGCCGATCTCGCGGGTGCGCTCGGTCACCGACACCAGCATGATGTTCATGATACCGATGCCGCCGACCAGCAGCGACACCGAGGCGATGGCGCCGAGCAGCAGCGACATGATGCGCGTGCTCTCCGCCGCCGAATCCGCCACGGCGGTGAGGTTGCGCAGGAAGAAATCATCGTCCATGCCTTCGCGGATGCGGTGGCGCTGGCGCAGCAGCGCGCTCATTTCCTTCTCCACGGCGGGCATGATCTCCTGCGTGGCGGTCTGCACCATGATCATGCGCACCGAGCCGGGGAACTGGCTGCCGAACACCTGGCGCTGTGCCGTGGTGAGCGGGATGATGATGCCGTCGTCCTGGTCGCGTCCGTCCATGCCCTGTCCCTTGACGGCCAGCGTACCGAGGATGATGAACGGGCTCTGGCGGACGCGGATGGTCTTGCCCACCGGGTCGTCGTCGCCGAACAGGTTCTGCGCGGCGGTCTGGCCGATCAGCGCGACGCGCGTGCCCGAGCGTACGTCCGACTCGGTGAACGCATGGCCGGAGGCGACCGGCCAGGAGCGCGCTTCCAGATAGGCAGGCGTGGTACCGATCACGGAGGTGTTCCAGTTGTTCGGGCCATAGACGACCTGCGCGCTGCCGGAATGGATTGGCGCCGCGACCTGCACGCCGGGCAACTCGGTGATGGCATCGGCATCGGCGACTTTGAGCGTGTAGTTGCCGCCGCCACCGGAACGCACCCCGCCGACCGAGGTGCTGCCGGAGATCAGGATGAACAGGTTGCTGCCCATCGCCGAGATGGTCTGCTGAATCGCGTATTGCGCGCCCTGGCCGACCGACATCATCAGCACCACCGCGCCCACGCCAATCACCATGCCGAGCATGGTCAGGAAGGTGCGCAGCCGGTTGGCGCCCATCGCGCGCCAGGCTTCGCCGAGCATAGCGAGTTTCATGCCGTCAGCCCGGCATGCATTTCTGCGTCGCTGACGATGCGACCGTCCAGAAAATGCACCTGGCGTTTCGCGTGCCGTGCGATGTCGGTCTCGTGCGTGACCAGCACGATGGTGATGCCTTCGCGGTTGAGGCCGTCGAACAGCGTCATGATCTCTTCGCCGGTGCGGCTGTCGAGGTTGCCGGTGGGTTCGTCGGCAAGGATCAGGCGCGGGCGGTTGACCAGCGCGCGGGCGATGGCGACGCGCTGCTGCTGGCCGCCGGAGATCTGGCTGGGGAGGGAGTTCGCCTTGTCTTCCAGGCCGACTTTGGCGAGCATTTCATGCGCGCGTCGGCGGCGTTCGGCGAGCTCCACGCCGCCATAGATCAGCGGCAGCGCGACGTTGTCCAGCAGCGACATGCGCGGCAGCAGGTTGAAGCCTTGGAATACGAAGCCGATGGTGCGGTTGCGCAGCGCCGCCAGCTCGTCCTGGTCCAGTTGCGCGACGTCGCGCCCGTCCAGCTCATAGCGTCCGGCACTCGGACGGTCGAGGCAGCCGAGGATGTTCATGAAGGTGGACTTGCCCGAACCGGACGGCCCCATGATGGCGACAAATTCGCCGGGCGCGACCTCGAGGCTGACCTCCTTCAATGCCGGGAACGCGCCGGCGGAAGTCGGATAGGACTTGTGCAGCCCTTCGATGCGGATGACCTTGCCCGTCATCAGAACAATCTCATGCGCAGCGAGGGGCTGCCCGATGAGCCGTTCGCCGCCTGCGCATCGCCGACCACTACTTGTTCACCCGCCTTGAGTTCGCCGCCGGTGATCTCGGTGTTGCGGCTGTCGGTGATGCCGAGCGTGACGCTTGCCGGCGCCAGCGTTCCCTGCCGCATCACATATACCTGTCCGCTATAGGCGTCGCGCTTCTGTTTGCGTTCGCCGTTGCGCTTGCCGGCTTCCGCGTTGGCCGGCTTGAAACGCAGTGCGGCGTTCGGCACCAGCAGCGCATCCTTGCGTTCCGCCACCGCGATGCTCACATAGGCGGTCATGCCGGGCAGCAGGATCAGCTCCGGATTGTCCACGTCGATCACCACGTCATAGGTGACGACGTTCTGTTGCAGGGTCGGGTTCAGCCGGATCTGGCGCACCTTGCCGTTGAAATTGCGGTTGGGGAAGGCATCCACGCCGAAGCGCGCCGTCTGGCCGACGCGGATGCTGCCGATGTCCGCCTCGGCGAAGTTCGCGTCGATCTGCATGCTGGAAAGGTCCTGCGCGATCTTGAACAGGGTGGGGGTCTGCAAACTGGCGGCGACGGTCTGGCCGACGTCCACCGTGCGGTCGACCACCACGCCGGACACCGGCGAGCGGATCACCGAATAACCGAGGTTGGCCCTGTCCTTTTCCACTGCGGCGCGAGTCTGTTGCAACTGCGCCTCGGCGGATTTCTTCGCCTGTATCGCGGCATCCAGTTCCTGGCGCGAGACGTATTCCTGTGCGAAAAGATCGCGCATGCGCTTTTCATTGGCACTGGCCAGTTCCAGCGTGGCGGCGGCGCTCCTTTCACTGGCCAGGCTCTGTTTCTGCTGCGCGGATAGCAACGCGTCGTCCAGTTCCAGCAGCACCTGTCCCTTTTCCACCTTGCTGTTGAAATCCACATAGAGTCGCTTCACCGTGCCGGAGACCTGCGTGCCGACGTTCACCAGCGAGACCGGATTGATCGTGCCGTTGGCCGATACGGTCTGGGTCAGGTCGCCTTTTCCGGCGGCCTCCAGACGGTATTGCTGTTCCGGTGCGACAGACTGGAACTGGCGGTAGGCGGCAACACCGGCACCGGCGAGCGCAAGGGCGGCGAGTGTCAGGATGATGGGTTTTTTCATGGCTGGTCTTTCTCGGTTGCTGCGGGGGCAAGGGATTGCAACAGGTTCTCGTCCAGGCTGCCCATGGCCTGCGCCAGCGCGGCGCGACCGACGTTCCAGTCGAGGCCGGACTGGATGCGTTGCTGGCGCGCGGAAGCCAGCGCGCTTTGCGCGTTCAGCACGTCCAGTATGCTGCCGACGCCGGCCCGGTAGCGTCCGAGCGCGACGCGCTCCGATTGTTCCGCGCTGTTCAGCAGGTCGATCGACGTGCGCAGCGACTGCGTGGCGGTATTGAGGTTGTAATAGGCGTTCCACACGTCGAGCGCGACCTGCAGGCGCACCTGCTCCGTGCGTGCCTGTTGCGCTTCCAGTTGCGCCTCGGCGGCGCGGATGCGATAGGTCGGAGCATAGCCGGCGAACAGCGGCACGCTCACGCTGACACCGAGCGACGAGCCGTGCGAGGTGCTGCCCGCGCTGTTGACCTGTTCGGTCGATGCGCTCAGTGAAACACTGGGCTTGCTCGCGCCGCGCGCCGCATTCGCGCTGGCTTCGGCGGCCTTCACCTGCGCCTCGGCGGCACGCAGGTCGGGACGCAGCCGGCGGGCTTCCGTGATCAGCGTATCCACGTCCTGGTCGAAGTCGGCCGGGACGTTCTCGCCAACCGCGCTGGCCAGCGCCACGCCGCGGTTGGCATCCAGCCCGATGATGTTCGCCAGCGTGCCCTGCGCTTTCTTCAGTGCGCCTTCGGCAGTGATGCGTGCAAGTTTCGATTGCGACCAGGCGGTCTGCGCCTGGAGCTTGTCGGCGGGCGTGGCGCTGCCCGCGCGGTAGCGTGCCTCGGCGGCGGCCAGGCTCTGCTGCGCGGCACGCTCCGATTCGCGCGCGGCATCCAGCGCGGCCTGCGTCGCATGCGCCTGATAGTAGGACTGCACTGCGGAGAGGAACACCGCCTGCACCGTGCCGTCCTGCGATGCGCTCGCCGCCGCAAGCAACTGGCGCGCATTCTCCAGATTGGCGGCACGCGTGCCGAAGTCATACAGCAGATAGGAGAGCGTCAGGCCGAGACTGCGCTGGCTGGTGCCGGGCTCGTTGCGGTTGCCGGAGATGCTCAGGCTGAGGCCGGGCAGGTAGCTCCCCTTGTTCACCCCGACCTGCGCCGCCTGCACCCGCGAACTCGCCCATACCTCACGCGTCTGCGGGTTGTTGCACAGGGCGAGGTTGACCACGTCGGGCAGACCGAGCGCGCCCTGCGGCATCGCGTCCGCACACGGGTCTCCGACCGCGGCATTCAGGCGCAAGGCGGGTTTGAGCGGCAGCGCGGCTTCGGTGTCTAGAGGGTCGCTCTCCGCACAGGCGATACCGCTCCACAGACAGAGCAGGACAAGCGCGAAGGGAAGTTCGAGATTCGGTCGCATGAGCATGGTTTTAAATCAGTCCGTATCAGTATAGCGGCTCGGGAATGCATGGCACTACCCGAGTTTGTAAAAAAATGTATGCGCCACAGGCTGTTCTAGCCTGCGACAATTTGTGGCTCCGGCATAACCTGAAGGTTAGCCTCCACCGCAAAATGCTACAGGCTGTTCCAGCCTGCTTTGATTTGTGGTTCCGACATCACATCCGCTACGCAGATATGAGTCTGCACCGCAAAGTGCCACAGGCTGTTCCAGCCTGCGACAATTTGTCGCATTCCTAATGTCGGGATACTCACATACCCTAGCGACTTCAGAAAATACGATCAGGGTGAAGCGGGATGAAGGTGCGTCAGGGTAGGTTGGGCGGTTTTGCGTTGGGACTGTTGGGCGTTGCGCTCGGTCAGACGGTGCATGCGGCGGAAGACGCGGCGATGCTGGATGATGTGGTGGTGAGCAGCACGCGCGAGGCGCAGAAGAAATCGGAAGTGGCCGCGACAGTGGGCAAGGTTTCCGGCGAGGCGTTGCGTGCGGCCAAGGCTTCGCATCCGTCGCAGATCATGGGGCGCGTGCCGGGCGTGTGGGTCAACATCACCGGCGGGGAAGGGCACCAGACGGCGATACGCCAGCCGCTGACCACCAATCCGGTATATGCCTATCTCGAGGACGGCATCCCCGTGCGTTCCACCGGCTTCTTCAACCACAACGCCCTGTATGAGATCAACCTGCCGCAATCCGGCGGCATCGAGGTGACCAAGGGGCCGGGCTCCGCGTTGTACGGTTCAGACGCGATCGGCGGCGTGGTGAACGTGCTGTCGCGGCGCCCCCCGTCGGCGGCGGAAGTGGAGGCGAGCGGCGAACTGGGCAGTTTCGGCTGGAAGCGCGCGCTGATCTCCGGGGGCAACGCATTTGGCAACAACGGCGTGCGCGCCGATCTCAACCTGACCAGGACCGATGGCTGGCGCGACGCGACCGGCTACACGCGCAACAGCGGCACGGTGCGCTGGGATCGCGCCCTGGGCGAGGATGCGATGCTGAAGGTGCTGGGGACATTCTCCGATATCGACCAGCAGACGGCAGGCAGCTCGGCGATTTCGCAGGCCGACTATCTCAACAATCCCACGGTCAACTACACCCCGATCTCGCTGCGCAAGGTGAAGGCGCTGCGCCTGTCCGCTGCCTACGAGAAGGAAACCGCGAACACGCTGCTGAGCGTCACGCCCTATGTCCGCGACGACAGCATGGACCTGCTGGCCAACTGGTCGCTGGGCTATGACCCGACCCTATATAACACCAGCAACCAGTCATTCGGCGTGCTGGCGAAATACCGCATGGACTTCGAGCCGTACCGCTCGCGGCTGATCGTCGGGATCGATGTGGATCACAGCCCGGGGGGGCGCACCGAAGACAGCATCCTGACAACCAAGGTCGGCTCCGTCTATACCGCTTACACGCTCAAGAACCGTATCTACGACTACAAGGTGACCTATCAGGGCGTGTCGCCCTATGTGCACGGCGAGATGTCGCCGACAGCGGCATTGCGCCTGACCGGTGGCTTGCGCTACGACGACATGAGCTACGACTTCAGCAACAACCTGGCGGCGGCAGCCATTCAGGGCACCGGGTCGGGCACGAAGTGGTATGGTCAAAGCGCCAGCACCAAAACGAATTACAGCCACCTCAGCCCCAAGCTGGGTGCTACCTATGCCTTCAGCGACAGGTTGAACGGTTTCGCGACCTACAACCACAGCTTCCGCGCACCTTCCGAAGGGCAGTTGTTCCGCCCTGCGGCGACCAGCAGCGCCTTGCAGGCGCAACAGATCGCCGCCGGCAATCTTGCGCTCAAGCCGGTCAAAGTGGACAGTTACGAGACCGGATTGCGCGGCAAGACCGTTGCGGGTGTCTCCTGGGAGGCGTCGCTGTACCGCATGATCAAGCGCGACGATGTCCTGACGCAGAAGGATCCGGCCACCAATGCGCCGATCTCGGTCAACGGCGGCAAGACCCTGCACCGCGGTCTGGAGCTGGGCGTGTCGGCGCAGATCGCCGATGCGCTGAAACTGGAGTTGGCCTACAGCTATGCCAAACATAGCTACGAGGAATGGGTCACCAATACGGCGAATTTCACCGGCAAGGAAATGGCGCTGGCGCCGCGCGTGATCGCCAATACGCGCTTGAGTTATGCGCCGGGCTACCTGCATGGCGGCAATTTCGCGGCGGAGGTGGTTACACTGGGCAGCTACTGGATGGACGATGCCAACACCACGAAATACAGCGGCCATGATTTGCTCAACCTGTCTGCCAGCTATCGCTTCGACGGCGAACTGGAGTTGTTTGCGAAGTTCAACAACCTGACCGACCGCCGTTTCGCCGAGAGCACCAATGGCACGACCAGCTATGCACCCGGCATGCCGCGCACTTTCTACCTTGGCCTCCAGAACGCGTGGAGGTGATGTGATAAAGTCGCCGGCGATGAACCGATTATTGCTTCTGCTGGCTCTTCTCACTGCATGCCTTGGCCATGTCCAGGCAGCTAACCCGCCTGCGCCGGCGCACGACATGGAGAAGATGTGGCTGGACATGCTGGCCAGACCGGCACTGGCGGCCACTGCGACATTCGATGAGGAAGGTATCCTGTGGCGCGCGCAGGTGCGCGACGGCTATCTGTGGATCGGGCGTTCCGAGGATGCAGGCGCGAGCTACGCCGAAGCGGTGAAGGTGAATTCCGAACCGGAGGCGATCGCCGCGGACGGCGAGAACCGTCCCAAGCTCGTCACACGCGGCGGCGTTCTGTATGTGTCCTGGACCCGCAGCCTCGATAAGCCGATGACCGGCGACATCCGGTTCAGCCGCTCGCTCGACGGCGGGCGCAGCTTCAGCCCGGCCATCACCGTGAATGACAACCGCGAGATCATCAGCCACCGTTTCGACGCGCTGGCGGTGAGCGGCACCGGGCAAGTCTATCTCGCCTGGCTCGACAAGCGCGACCAGAGCGCCGCACGCAAGGCCAGCACGGACTATCCCGGAGCCGCGCTGTACTACACGGTGTCGGATGATGGCGGCAGGAGTTTCCGGCCCAACTTCAAGGTTGCGGATCACAGCTGCGAATGCTGCCGCGTTGCGATGGCGCTCGATACCGACAGCATCCCGGTGGTCGTGTGGCGCCATATCTACGATACCGATATCCGCGACCATGCCATCGTGAAACTGGATCGCAAGGCGACGGCGATGCGCCTCAGTTACGAGAACTGGAACGTCGCGGCCTGTCCGCATCACGGGCCGGCGCTTTCGATAGCAAAGGACGGTGTGTACCACGCCGCATGGTTCAGCAATGCGGCGCAACAGCGCGGGCTGTTCTATGCGTATTCGAGCGACGGCGGCAGGATTTTCTCGGCGCCGCTGAACTTCGGCAAACCCGCCGCACAGGCGGCGCACCCCGCCGTGCTCAGCCTGGGTGTCCGCGTGTTTCTGGCCTGGAAGGAATTCGACGGCGAGAACACCGGCATCGTCGCGATGTCTTCCCGCGACGGCGGCAAGTCATGGTCCGTGCCGGCCAAGCTGGCATCCACTGCGGACGCATCCGACAGCCCGCTACTGATCGATGGAAGAGGGCGGGTGTGGCTGTCCTGGAGCAGCAAAAACGAAGGACATCGTTTGATCCGGGTGGATGAATGAGGCGCTACCTGTCCGCCGTGGGTCTGTGTCTGGCACTGCTGCTCGCCAGCCAGTCCGTCGCGTTCGCTGCGCAAGAGCTGAAACCCTTCGTTCGCGGCAGCTACCAGCAGATCGTCTCGGCGCGTGCGGGCAAGCCGTTCATCGTCGCCTTCTGGTCGGTGAACTGCACTTATTGCGCAGCCGAACTGTCCATGTTCGGCAAACTGCTCGAAAAATATCGCGGTCTCGATCTGGTGCTGGTCTCCACCGATACGCCGCCGGACGAACCGGCGATAACGGCGACACTAGCCAAGTTCGCGCTGGGCAAGGCCGAGAACCGGGTGTTCGCCGACAGTCATGCCGACCGCCTGCGTTATGAAGTCGATAGCGAGTGGTATGGCGAATTGCCGCGCACCTATTTCTTTGCCGCGCAGGAGGATGCAAAGGCTGCCAGCGGCAAACTCGAACAGGCGGAAGTGGAACGCTGGATCAAGCAGCAGTACGCTCCTCGCTAAAGCCTGGCGGAATTCAGCACGAGTGACGAACAAGCTCTAAAATACATCCATGACCGCTGCCGCCATGAACCGATTCGACTCGTTGCCGAGCGCCCCCGTGGGCGAGCGGGTGGCCGTGGTGGCGCTGGTGCTGGCGGTGCACTGCGGTGTGATGCTGGCGTGGCTGATGCAGCCGCAGCCGCCGTCCATCGCAGTCAGCGAGATGTCGGTCTCCATTGCGACACAGCAGGCCGTGGTGGCGCAAGCGCAGCCCGAGCCACCCAAACCACAGCCGCGCATCGAACGCGCCGAGAAACCATTGTCGAAGCAGCCGGTGCAGGAAGCGGAGGCTGTACCGCAGCCCGTTGCGGAACCGCCGCTACAGACCGTGGTCGCGCCGCCCGCAGCCGCAGCGCCGGTCATCGACTCTGCACCGGACTACAAGGCCGCCTACCTCAACAACCCGCGTCCTGCCTATCCGATGGTGGCGCGCCGCATGGGCTGGGAGGGCAGGGTGGTGCTGAACGTCGAGGTGCTGGCCGAGGGCTCGTGCGGCGGCGTCAGCGTGTTCCAGAGCAGCGGCCATGACGTGCTCGACAACGCCGCGTTGCGCACCGTCAAGGGTTGGCGCTTCATGCCCGCGAGCCGTGCGGGTCACCCGGTCACGCAATGGTTCAAGGTACCCATCCAGTTCTCACTGAAGGAAAACGAAGCATGAACGAGCTGTTCTCCATTGATTCGCCCATCGTCTCCGGCACGCTGCTGTTGCTGTTGCTGCTGTCCGTGGCGACCTGGTCCATCGCGCTATTCAAACTGCGGCGCCAGGCGCAGGACAAGCGACGCAACCGCGTCTTCATCGACGACTTCTGGGCGGCGCGCGATTGGCTGGCGGCGGCAGATGTGGCCGGGCGCGGTGCGGGCGATGTGGCGCAACTGGCGCAGGCGGGTTTCGCCGAGCTCAAGGCATTGGGTGCCGATCGTCAGGACCTGATGCATACCGGCGCGCCGCAGGAGGTGCTGGAGCGCCACCTGCGCCAGCAGGTGCAGAACATCCAGCGCTATCACGAGCGCGGCCTCGCCGAGCTTGCCACCATCGGTTCCACCGCGCCCTTCGTCGGCCTGTTCGGCACGGTGTGGGGCATCATGCACGCGCTGCAAAACATCGGACAGAGCGGCTCCGCCTCGCTGGACGTGGTGGCCGGCCCCATCGGCGAGGCGCTGGTGGCCACCGCCATCGGCATCGCCACCGCGCTGCCTGCGGTACTGGCCTACAACTACTTTCTGCGCCACCTGCGCTTGCGCGTCACCGAGCTGGAGAACTTCGCGCTCGACTTCATGCGCCTCGCGCTCAAGCACAACTTCAAGGGGTAAACGATCATGGCAATCGGCAACGGCTCCGACGAGATGATGAGCGAGATCAACGTCACGCCGCTGGTGGACGTGATGCTGGTGCTGCTGGTGGTGTTCATCATCACCGCCCCCTTGCTTGCGCCGCAATCGCTCAAGATCAACCTGCCCAGGACCGATGCGGTGCAGCAGAACGACAAACCGCAACGGGTCAGCCTGGTAGTGGATGCGCAAGGCAACATCGAATTGGAAAACAGGCACGTCAGCGACGAAGGGTTGGCCGAACTGTTGCGAAGCCGCGCCGTAGACCCACAGTTCCAATTGCAGATCGAGGCGGATCATGCCGTGCCCTACGGACGCGTCGCCGAACTGATGGCGCTGGCGCAGCATGCCGGGGTGGTCAAGCTGTCGTTCATCACGCTGGCGAAATAGCATAAGCACAGAAGATCAGAGTGATTCCAGCTCAATCTGACGGGGGTTGATGGGTTATACTTGTTAACGTTCCTATATGGAACCCAAGTATTCCTGCCCGATCAGATGACAAGCATTGACCTTTCCGCAGCTCTAGCCGAGACAACATCATCGCAATCGAAAACCATCGAACACCGGAGCGAACCGCGCTTTCTGGTCAGATGGTATGCCGTTGTCGTGCTGGATGATCATGTTTCCTTCCGTGGTTTTATCAAGGATATTTCATTGAAGGGGGCGTCCCTGTTCATTGACCGTAATCTGGAAAAAGAGGGAACGCTACAGCTTCAAATACAGATTCCGGCGCTGGATGATCGCGTCGGGCCGCAGCTCATTGAAGTGGCGGGAAAGATCGTTTACGCCATTCATGACAATGATGAACGTTTGTTCCGGCTGGGTATCCTGTTCACCAGGTTCAAGGGTCAATCCGGACAGACATATCTGGGTTCGCGTCTGGAGAATCATCAGGCCATAAGCATGGGCTCATAACCCTTGAAGTGACAATCGGCCAGAAGAGTGAATCGGGGTCGATCCATTTCATGCCACACCCTGTTCCAATCGGTTCGGCAGGTGTAAGCTTGCTGATGTGGCAACCCGAAAAACCAAGGAGGGAAAATCATGAACACTACGATACATAAACTGGTAACCGGTTTTGTGCTGTGTGCTGCTGTTTTTGCCGACACGGCGGTGTATGCGCAGGAGAAGACGGCTGTGGTCAATCAGGATAATCGTATTCCGGTGATGCTGCGGCCAAGTGAACGAACCCGCGTGCTCGGCGATATGCGCCAGTACCTGAAAGGGCTGCAGGAAATGTTCTCGGCACTCGCAGAGGATGATATGACGCGGGTTGCCGCTGCCGCTCGTACGCTCGGCACCATCAACGTCTACAATGCCAGGCTCATGTTCCCGACGCGCTCGGCAGTCACGTTCCGCGAGCTTTCGGTCATGGTGCATGCGGATTTTGAGGGCTTGGCCGGGGATGCGGAAAAACTCAAGGACTCCAGGAATGGCGAAAATACCAAGGGCATCATGAGGCGTCTTTCGCAGACGATGCTGAAATGCGTTGCCTGCCATGATTCTTACCGTCTTGTCGACAAGGCGCATTCCGGATCCGAAGAGGGCGAATTGCCGCGCTAGATGGTCGCACGGCGGATACAGTGTGGCCTTTCCACCCTGCCGACCACTGGCTTCATGCATGGATATACAGGATGGGCAGGATGAAATGCCGTGATGAAATCCTGTGCATCCTGTTTATCCATGTTCAAGTGTAGTGTTGCAATGGCAATGACCGGCAACGAGCCGGATACCCGCGAAGCATTCCCACTTCGCTCCGCGAGCCATTAGACTTATGTAATTCCATCGGGGTGGGTTGCCATGTCCAAAGAGAATTTCATCGCCGCGCAGCAGGGGCAGAAGCTGACGCTTGAGTTCGTGCTGCGCTGGCTGGTGCGCGACGACATGGTGCCGGCGACGGAAGCGGAGAGGCTGCTGCGCAATCACAAGAGCGGGCACGGCCACCCGCTGGTCGTGTTGGGCGAGCAGAAGTGGCGTAGCGCGCTGCCGCCCAACAAGCCGCTCACCACCGAGTTCCTCACCGAGTGGCTGGCGGCGCATATCGGCATGCCGTATTTTCATATCGACCCGTTACAACTGAATTTTGCCGGCATCGCGCATGTCGTTTCCAAATCCTATGCCGAGCGCTTGAAGATCATGCCGGTCAAGGTGACGTCAGGCGAGGTGACTATCGCCACGGCCGAGCCGTTCGTGACCGACTGGGTCGTCGAACTGGAGCGTGTGCTCAATCTGAAGATCAGACTGGTGCTGGCCAGCCCGCTGGACATCAGCCATTACCTGCCGGAGATATACAGTCTCGCCGATTCGGTGGCACTCGCGAACAAGGCCAAGACCGGGCAGGTCATCGGGGTGCAGAACTTCGAGCAACTGGTAGAGCTGGGCAAGAACAAGAACCTGGACGCCAACGAACAGCACGTCGTCACGCTGGTGGACTGGCTGTTCAAGTATGCCTTCGAGCAGCGCGCCAGCGATATCCATCTGGAGCCGCGCCGCGATCTCGGCATCGTGCGTTTCCGCATCGACGGGGTGCTGCATCAGGTCTATCAGCTTCCTTCCAGCGTGACCAATGCCATCACCAACCGCATCAAGCTGCTCGGGCGCATGGACATGGTGGAAAAGCGCCGGCCGCAGGACGGGCGCATCAAGACGGTGAGCGCGGACGGCGACGAGATCGAGTTGCGCCTGTCTACCATGCCGACCGCTTTCGGCGAGAAGCTGGTGATGCGCATCTTCGATCCGGAGATACTGGTGAAGAATTTCGCCGACCTCGGCTTCTCGCGCGAACAGACCGCGTTGTGGGACGAGTGGACGCGCCAGCCCAACGGCATCATCCTGGTCACCGGGCCGACTGGTTCGGGCAAGACCACCACGCTGTATTCCACGCTGAAACAGCTTGCCACGCCGGAGGTGAACGTCTGCTCCGTGGAAGACCCGATCGAAATGATCGAGCCGGCGTTCAACCAGATGCAGGTGCAGCACAACATCGGGCTGAATTTTGCCGACGGCATCCGCACCCTGTTGCGGCAGGACCCGGACATCATCATGGTGGGCGAGATCCGCGATCGCGAGACCGCCGAGATGGCGATCCAGGCGGCGCTCACCGGGCATCTGGTGCTGTCGTCGCTGCACACCAACGATGCGCCGTCTGCCATCACGCGCCTGCTCGACCTTGGCGTGCCCGCCTATCTGCTCAACTCGACCCTGCTGGGGGTGATGGCGCAGCGCCTGGTGCGCACGCTGTGCCCGCATTGCAAGGCGCGGGGCGAGATCAGCGACGAGGCGTGGCATGAACTGGTCAGCCCGTGGAAGGCGGCCAAACCCGCGCAGGTCAACACCGCGACAGGTTGTCTCGAGTGCCGCATGACCGGCTACAAGGGGCGTTCCGGCATCTACGAGATGCTTTCGCTCAGCGCGGAGATGAAGAAACGGGTGATCGGGAATGCCGACCTGGCCGGGATCAAGGCGTTGGCGCGGCAGGAGGGGATGAAGCCGCTACGCCTGAGCGGAGCGGAAAAAGTGGCGGTGGGGCTGACCACGGCAGAGGAAGTCATCCGGGTCGCACCGCCGCTGGATTGAAAACTGCATGGATAATCAATCGGGTAGTGCGCGGGCAGAAGGGTGTTAGGCGATTTTCGGCGGTTTCGATTTGGAATTCCGGGCAGTTTTGATACAATCGCGTCCGCTTTTTCAACAACCAAGGGTAGGGGAGACATAAATGTCGATTGAACAACGCGTTAAAAAGATCGTTGCCGAGCAGTTGGGTGTGAACGAATCCGAAGTCAAGAACGAATCCTCTTTCGTGAACGATCTGGGCGCAGATTCCCTGGATACGGTCGAACTGGTGATGGCGCTCGAAGAAGAGTTCGAATGCGAGATCCCCGACGAGGACGCCGAAAAGATCACCACCGTGCAACAAGCCCTCGACTACGTCCTGGCGCATCAGAAATAATTCCATTCTTTCGTTTATCCATAAAACGGAGCAGGTTTGTCTAAACGCAGAGTAGTGATTACCGGGCTGGGGATCGTATCCCCGGTCGGGACGGGGCTTGCCACAACTTGGCAGAATATCGTGGCGGGCAGATCCGGCATCACCCGGATCACCCGTTTCGACGCCAGTGCGATGGCTTCGCAGGTCGCCGGCGAGGTGAAGGATTTCGATCCTACCCAGTTCATTCCTGCCAAGGATGCACGGCGCATGGATCGTTTCATCCATTTCGGGCTGGCGGCCGGCATTGAGGCGTTCAAGGATTCCGGGCTGGAAGTCTCCGAGCAGAACGCCGAGCGCATCGGCGTGAACATCGGTTCCGGCATCGGCGGCCTGCCGATGATCGAGGATACCCATAACGACTATCTCGCTTCCGGACCGCGCAAGATATCGCCGTTCTTCATTCCCGGCACCATCATCAACATGATCTCCGGCAACCTGTCCGTGATGTATGGCCTGAAAGGGCCGAATCTGGCGATGGTTTCCGCTTGCACCACCGGCACGCACTGCATCGGCGAATCGGCGCGCATCATCGAATACGGCGATGCCGACGTGATGGTCGCCGGCGGCGCCGAAGCGACGGTCAGCCCGCTGGCAGTGGGCGGTTTTTCCGCTGCGCGCGCGCTCAGCACGCGCAACGACGACCCGGCCACGGCCAGCCGTCCCTGGGACAAGGACCGCGACGGCTTCGTGATCGGCGAAGGTGCTGGCGTGCTGGTGCTGGAAGAATATGAACACGCCAAGGCGCGCGGCGCGAAGATCTACGCGGAACTGGCGGGCTACGGCATGAGCGGCGACGCCTACCACATCACCTCGCCGAACACCGACGGGCCGAAGCGCAGCATGCTGAATGCTTTGCGCAACGCCGGTCTGAACCCGCAAGACGTGGATTACGTTAACGCGCATGGCACCTCGACGCCGCTGGGCGACAAGAACGAGACCGAAGCGATCAAGCTGGCGTTCGGCGACTACGCCGGCAAGCTGGTGATCAGCTCGACCAAGTCCATGACCGGCCACTTGCTGGGCGGCGCGGGCGGCGTGGAGTCGGTATTCTGCGCGCTTGCGGTGCATCATCAGGTCGCGCCGCCGACCATCAACATCTTCGAGCAGGATCCGGAATGCGATCTGGACTACTGCGCGAATACTGCGCGCGACATGAAGATCGATGTCGCGGTCAACAACAACTTCGGTTTCGGCGGAACCAACGGTTCCTTAGTGTTCCGCAAGGTCTAGCCTTCCATACGCGATGCTGGTCAACGGTACAGCCGGCGATTCGATCAGCATCCGCGACCGCGGTCTGCTCTACGGCGACGGGGTGTTCCGCACTCTGCGCGCCGTTCAGGGCAAAGCGCTGCACTGGTCCCTGCATTACCTGAAACTCAAACGTGACTGTACCGCGCTGGGCATAGCCTGCCCGGACGAGGCGTTGCTTTGCGCCGAACTGGAACGGGTGCTCGCGCAACATCCGGACGGCGTGGTGAAGCTGATCGTCAC
Source organism: Gallionellales bacterium GWA2_60_18 (assembly GCA_001801105.1). Next base: position 121,330 of record MGWS01000008.1, on the reverse strand, counting down.
GCGCGGCGAGGGTGCGCGGGGTTATACGCCGCTCGCCGCTGCGGCACCCACGCGCATCTGGGACTTCTCGCCTTTGCCGGATTACCCGCCGGAGTGGGCGAAACAAGGCATCAAGGCGCGCGTATGCAGCCTGCGTCTGGCAGCGCAGCCGCGCCTGGCCTGCGTCAAGCATCTCAACCGCTTGGAAAACGTGCTGGCGGCAGCGGAACTGAACGAGGCGCAACTGCATGACAAGCAGCTGGCAGAAGGGCTGTTGCTGGATGCAGAAGGGCATTTGATCGAAGGGATACGCAGCAACCTGTTCCTGGTATCGCAAGGGCGGCTGGCGACCCCGGATCTGTCGCGTTGCGGCGTGGCGGGGATACAGCGCGGACGGGTCATGGCGTGGGCGCTGCAGCATGGCGTCACACTGCAAGTGCGCGATATCGGGCTGGAGGAGGCGCTGCATGCCGACGAGCTGTTCATCGTAAACAGCGTCATCGGACTGTGGCCGATACGCGAGCTGGAACAACGCCATTGGGACCAGTTTCCGGTCGCCGCAAGGATCCGGCACGGTCTTGACCTGCAGGACGCATGATGCGACGGCTGTTTGCACTGATCATTCTACTGGTGCTGCTCGCTGCGGCTGGAGCGGGTTACTACGCCTACCGTCCGTTGCCGTTGCCTGCCACGCCGTTCATCTTCGAACTGAAACCGGGCAGCAGCCTGAAGACCGTGGCGCGCGACATGCGCCAGGCCGGTCTGTTGCAACAGGACTGGACCTTCGTCTGGCTGGCGCGCCTGCTGGGCAGGGCATCGCAGATCAAGGCCGGCAGTTACCTGCTGGAACATCCGGTCACGCCGCTGGAGCTGCTGGAAGTGCTGGCCAAAGGGGAAGTCATCCAGCAGCAGGTGAGCGTCATCGAAGGCTGGACCTTCGCGCAGTTGCGCGCCGCGCTGGACGCAGAAGCAACCCTCGCCCATGACAGCAAAGGCCTGTCCGATGCGGAGATACTGCAACGCATCGGCGCGACGGAGAACCACCCGGAAGGCCTGTTCTTCCCCGATACCTACAATTTTGCTGCGGGCAGCAGCGACCTCGCGGTGTTCAAGCGCGCCTACCAGGCCATGCAGCAACACCTGCAGGATGCTTGGGCAACACGCGCGGCGAACCTGCCGTTGCAAACCCCCTATCAGGCGCTGATCCTCGCCTCCATCGTCGAGAAGGAGACCGGCACGCCGGAAGACCGCGCGATGATCGCCGGTGTGTTCGTGAACCGTTTGCGCCGTGGCATGCTGCTGCAAACCGACCCGACCGTGATCTACGGCCTCGGCAGCAAGTTCGACGGCAACCTGCGCAAGCGCGACTTGCTCGCCGATACGCCGTACAACACCTATACCCGCGCCGGGCTGACGCCCACGCCGATCGCATTGCCCGGACTGGCCTCGTTACAAACGGCCTTGCATCCGGCGCAGACCGACGCGCTATACTTCGTGGCGCGCGGGGACGGTTCCTCGCACTTCTCCGCCAGCCTGAACGAGCATAACCGGGCGGTTAACAAATATCAGAAATAAGGGAATGCAGACGTTAGTCGGTAGTCGTTAGATGTTAGTTGAAACCAAAGCCGCGTAGCGCGATGCCAACTAACGACTAACGACTAACGATTAACGACTAGTAACTAATAATAATGAGCAAATTCATCACCTTCGAAGGCATGGACGGCGCCGGCAAGAGCACCCATCTGGCTTGGTTCGCCGATGCATTGCGCCAGCGCGGGCTGGATGTCGTGGTCACGCGCGAGCCGGGCGGCACGCCGCTGGGAGAACAGTTGCGCGAAATGTTGCTGCACCAGACCATGAGCATCGGCACCGAGGCGCTGCTGATGTTCGCGGCGCGTCTGGAGCACATCGAGCAGGTCATCAGGCCGGCGTTGCGCGCGGGCAAATGGGTGATCTCGGATCGCTTCAGCGACGCGAGTTTCGCCTATCAGGGGGCGGGGCGGGGGCTGGATTGGGACAAACTGGGGCAACTCGAACAATGGGTGCATGCCGACCTGCAACCCGACCTGACGCTGTTCTTCGACGTGTCCGTCGAGGTGGCGCGGCAGCGCCTGAGCAACAATGTTTCGCTGGATCGCTTCGAACAGGAACAGGCCGATTTCTTCGAGCGCGTGCGTGCCGGATACCACCGGCGCGTGCGGGAAAATCCGCAACGCTACGCCGTAATCGATGCGGGACGGACGCTGGATAAGGTTAAGTTGCAGCTTGAAGAGATAGCTGTATCGATTTGAAATGAAAAGCATTTATCCATGGCAAGAGAGCGATTGGGAGCGCCTGCGCGAGTTGCGCAAGCGTCCGCTGTCCGGCCTGCTGTTCAAGGGCAGCCAGGGGATAGGCAAGCTCGATCTGGCATTGAGTTTTGCCCGCAGCCTGTTGTGCCAACAGTTGGACGAATCCGGTTTCGCCTGCGGGCAGTGTCCTTCATGCCACTGGTTTTCTCAGGGTTCGCATCCCGATTTTCGCCTGTTGCAGCCGGAGGCCTTGAGTCAGGATGACGAGGAGGGTGAAGGCGGCGAATCAGAAAAGAAGTCCGGCAAGAAACCCAGCAAGCAGATTTCCGTCGACCAGGTGCGCGCTCTGGCCGATTTCATCGGCATGTCGGCGCATCAGGGTGGTGGGCGCGTGGTGGTCATCCATCCCGCCGAGGCGATGAACCTCAATGCCGCGAACGCACTGCTGAAGAATCTCGAAGAACCGCCGCAAGGCCTGCTGTTCATCCTGGTGTCGCACAAGCCGCAGCAACTGCTGCCCACCATCCTGAGCCGCTGCCTGTCGTTCGCGCTGGCGGCGCCGGATGCGACCAGCGCCGGGCGCTGGCTGGCGCAGCAGGGCGTGAAGAATCCTGCCGAAGCGCTCGCCGCATCCGGTTTTGCGCCGTTGCAGGCGGTTCAAATGGACGAGCAACTGGGCAGCGGGGAGCGCGAGAAATTGCTGTGCGCCGTGCGCCAGCCCGCCGCACTGGACGTGTTCGCGCTGGCGGATGCCTTGCAGAAGACCGAGCAGGTGCTGGTGGTGCAGTGGCTGCAACAATGGTGCTACGACCTCGGTTCGATGAAGCAGGCGGGCAGGCTGCGTTACCATCCCGGCGAGGAGGCCGCTATCCGCAAACTGGTCGAGCCGGTCGATCCGCTGAACATCGCGCGCCTGCAGAAATACCTGCAAACTGCAAAACGCGAGGCGCGGCACACGCTCAACCCGAAGCTGTTTTTTGAATCCCTGTTGTTTTCCTACCGGCAACTCATGCTTGAATAACCATGCCCTTCGTCGATTCGCATTGCCATCTCGATTTCCCCGAACTTGCCGCAAACCTCGCCGAGGTGCTGGCGCAGATGCAGCGCAACGAAGTGGTCGCCGCGCTGTGCGTCTCGGTCAACCTGCGCGATCTCCCGCGGGTGCTCGCGCTCGCCGAGCAGCATGCCAACCTCTACGCCTCGGTCGGTGTGCACCCGGATTACGAAGATGCGGAAGAACCCGATGCCGCGCGTCTGGTCGAACTGGCGCGCCATCCCAAAGTGATCGCCATCGGCGAGACCGGGCTGGATTATTATCGCCTGAAGGGTGACCTGGAATGGCAGCGCGAGCGCTTCCGCAATCACATCCGCGCCGCGCATGAATCCGGCAAGCCGCTCATCATCCATACCCGTGAGGCGGCGGACGACACCCTGCGCATCATGGCGGAAGAGCGCGCGTCCGAGGTATGCGGCGTGATGCACTGTTTCACCGAGACTTGGGAAGTAGCGGAAGCGGCACTGGCGATGGGTTTCTACATCTCGTTCTCCGGCATCGTTACGTTCAAGAACGCCAAACAGATCAAGGAGGTAGCGCGGCGTGTGCCGCTGGAGCGCATCCTGATCGAGACCGATGCGCCGTATCTCGCGCCTGCGCCGCATCGCGGCAAGCTCAACCAGCCGGCCTATGTGAAGTATGTGGCCGAGGAGATCGCCGCATTGCGCGGCATCGCGGTGGCGGAAGTGGGGCAGCGCACCACGGAAAATTTCGCGCGTTTATTCGGACTGGGAAAAAATTACCGGCAAGATTATTGACAGCAATTTGAATATCCATATAATGCGCAACTCGTTTTGCGGGAGTAGCTCAGTTGGTAGAGCGCAACCTTGCCAAGGTTGAGGTCGAGAGTTCGAGACTCTTCTCCCGCTCCAATTCCGAGGGAAAGCATCCAAGCTTTCCCTCAATCATTTCAGGCTGTTGATCCGCATCACGGCGAGATAGCAAAATGGTTATGCAGCGGATTGCAAATCCGCCTATCCCGGTTCGATTCCGGGTCTCGCCTCCAAATCCCCGCCCGGGTGGTGAAATTGGTAGACACAACGGACTTAAAATCCGTCGGATGGGTAAAACCTCCGTGCCGGTTCGACCCCGGCTCCGGGCACCACCGCCAATATCCATGCCGCTTTCAGATGCCCGGGCAGCCAGTGCAGGCAAGATGCAGAGGAATCGCCTGCGCTACTTGAGCACCGGCTTCGCATCCCAGATGTTCCGGGCATATTCGCCGATGGTGCGGTCGCTGGAGAATTTCCCCATGCCGGCGACGTTGAGGATGGCGCAACGCGTCCACTGTTGCGGATCGCGATACAATTTTTCCACCCGTTCCTGTGCGGCGATGTAGGACGCATAGTCGGCCAGCAACAGGTAGTGGTCGCCGCCGTTGGTGAGGTTGTTGGTCAGGGGCTGGAACAGGTTAGGCTGTTCGGGCGAGAAGTAGCCCGAGGCGATCATGTCCAGTGCCCATTTCAGGTCGCCGTTGGCATGGTAGTAATCCCACGGGTTGTAGCCCGAGCTGCGCAGCGCCGCGACTTCATGCGTGGCGAGCCCGAAAATGAAGAAATTCTCCTGCCCCACTTCTTCCATGATTTCGATGTTCGCGCCGTCGAGCGTGCCGATGGTCAGCGCGCCGTTGAGCGACAGTTTCATGTTGCCCGTGCCCGATGCCTCGGTGCCGGCGGTGGATATCTGCTCGGACAGGTCGGCGGCGGGAATGATGTCGCCGGCGGTGCTTACATCGTAATTGGGGATGAACACCAGCTTGAGCAGGCCGCGCGCCGCCGGATCGTTGTTGACGATGTCCGCCACACTGTTGGCAAGCTTGATGATGAGTTTTGCGGCGGCATAGCCGGGCGCCGCCTTGCCGGCGATGATCACGGTGCGCGGCACGACTTCCGCCGCCGGGTTGGAGCGGATGCGGTTGTACAGCGTGATGACGTGCAGCAGGTTGAGCAACTGGCGCTTGTATTCGTGGATGCGCTTGACCTGGATATCGAACAGGCTGTCCGGGTCGATCTCGATGTTGACCTTGTCCTTCACCAGCCTGGCGAGGCGTTCCTTGTTGGCGCGTTTCACGGCGCGGAACCTGTCCTGGAAGGTGCGGTCGTCGGCCAGCTTGTCCAGTTGGCGCAGTTGCGCCAGATCGGTGATCCAGTCCTTGCCGATGTTTTCGCTGATCAACCCGGCCAGTCCCGGATTGGCCTGGTTCAGCCACAGGCGCGGGGTGATGCCGTTGGTGACGTTGATCAGCTTGCCGGGATAGACACGGTCGAAATCGGCAAAGATCGTGGTTCTCATCAATTCCGAATGTATCCTGGCCACGCCGTTGACGCGGTGGCTGCCGACGATGGCTAGGTGTGCCATGCGCACACGCCGACCGCGCGCCTCGTCGATGATGGAAATGCGTCTGAGCAATTCGCTGTCGCCGGGGAAGCAATGCGTCACATGCTTGAGGAAGCGGTGGTTGATCTCATAGATGATCAGCAGGTGGCGCGGCAGCACCGCTTCGAACATGGCCAGCGGCCAGGTTTCCAGCGCTTCCGGCATCAGCGTGTGGTTGGTGTAGGCGAAGGTGCGGGTGGTGATATCCCAGGCGCGATCCCAGTCCACGTGGTGGATGTCCATCAGCAGGCGCATCAGCTCGGGAATGGAAATGGCGGGGTGGGTGTCGTTGAGCTGGATCGCCACCTGGTTCGGCAATTCATCGAATGATTCATGATGCTTGCGATAGCGGTAAAGGATGTCCTGCAACGAGGCGCTGACGAAGAAATACTGCTGTTTCAGGCGCAACTCGCGTCCCATTGCGGTGGTGTCGTCCGGGTAGAGCACCTTGGACAGGTTCTCCGATTCGTTCTTGTCCTCCACCGCCTTGATGTAGTTGCCCTCGTTGAAATACTGGAGGTCGAAATCGCGCGAGGACTTGGCCGACCACAGCCGCATGTTGTTGACGGTCTTGAGGCCGTAGCCGGGTATCGGCGTATCGTAGGCCATCGCCATGACATCGTCGGTGTCTATCCAGTGGTGGCGCATCAGGCCGTGCTCGTCGGTGTATTGCACCACCTGGCCGTGGAACTTGACCGGATAGAGTACTTCCGGGCGGGCGAATTCCCACGGGTTGCCATAACGCAGCCAGTTGTCCGGGTGTTCCACCTGCCAACCATCCTCGATCCGCTGGTTGAACATGCCGTATTCGTAGCGGATGCCGTAGCCGTAGCCAGGCAGGCCGACGGTCGCCATGGAATCGAGGAAGCATGCGGCCAGCCGCCCGAGGCCGCCGTTGCCGAGCGCCGCATCGAATTCCAGTTCCTTCACCTTGTCGAGGACGATCCCGGCTTCGACGCAAGCCTGACGCACTTCGTCGAGGAAACCGATGTTGAGCACGCTGTTCATCAGACTGCGCCCGATCAGGAATTCCATGGACAGGTAATACACCCGCTTGGCGTCGTTGTCGTAATAACGGCGCATGGTTTCCATCCAGTGCTTGGTCAGGCGGTCGCGCACCACGTTCGCCAGAGATACGAACCAGTCGCGATCGGTGGCGGTGATGGTGTCTTTCCCGACTGAAAAGATCAGGTGGTTGAGCATGGCCTGCTGGACTGCGTCCATGCTGAGATGCAGGGGTTCGTGCTTGGTATTGTTTGATGTTGTTGACATGTTGGACTCTCGCTCCCGGACGGACAGTATAGACATTTTTCCCCTTGTCGTCCCTGTCCGCCGGGGCGGGCAGCAGACATCTGCCGGCAGCCGGATTGCGTGCTAATATTCGCGGCAAGGTCGAGCGCGGAATGCGACCCATATCGAACGTCAATGCTGCGGCTTCAATCGAAAGGACAGGCATGAAAACTCTGGAACCATGTACCTTGGTCATTTTTGGCGCCGGCGGAAATCTGGTGCGCGTCAAGCTGATTCCATCCCTGTTCCGCCTCGAAATGGCCAACCGTTTGCCGCAGGAGATGAACATCGTGGCGGCGAGCCGTGCCGTGCGCAGCCGCGAGCAGTGGATAGACGAAGTCAAGAACATGCTCAAGGAAAAATATCCGCAGGGCTACGACCAGGAGGTGTTCGAGCGATTCCAGCAGCGGCTGCACTATCACTCCAATCCGGTGGACGATCCGGATGCCTACCGGCGTTTGCAGCAGATGCTGGAAGAGAATCCGGCGTTCTCCCCCAATGTGGCTTTTTACATGTCGCTGCCGCCCTCGGAATTTCCCGTGTTCGTCGACCATCTGGGCGGCATCGGTTTGCTCAAGGAGAAGCTTGGCTGGCGCCGTGTCGTGATCGAAAAGCCTTTCGGCTATGACCTGCTGAGCGCGCAGACCCTGCAGATGAGTTTGTACAAATATCTGAACGAGCCGCAGATCTACCGTATCGACCATTACCTGGGCAAAGGCACGGTGCAGAACGTGATGGTGTTCCGCTTCGCCAATTTGCTGCTGGAACCGTTGTGGAACAACCATTACATCGACCATGTGCAGATCACCCATTCCGAGACGCTGGGGGTCGAGGGGCGCGCAGGTTATTACGAGGGTTCGGGCGCCTTGCGCGACATGATCCAGAGCCACTTGTTGCAACTGATGGCGCTGGTGGCGATGGAGCCGCCGGTGACGATGAGCGCCGAACACCTGCGCGACGAGAAGGTAAAAGTATTGAGGGCGATACGCCCGATCACGCAGAACTCGGTGCATGCCCATGCCTTCCGCGGCCAGTATGCCAGCGGCGCTATCAATGGCGAACCGGTCCACGGTTATCTGGAAGAGCCGGGTGTGCCGCAGGACAGCACCACCGAAACCTACGCGGCGCTGAAACTGTTCGTCGACAACTGGCGCTGGGCAGGTGTGCCGTTCTACCTGCGTACCGGCAAGCGCCTGGCAGAGGGCAGCTCGGCGATCTGCATCCGCTTCAAGAACCCACCGCAGGATCTGCTGCGCCATTCGCGCCAAGGGCCGCCGCAGCCGAACTGGATCATGCTCGGCATCCAGCCCAACGATTGCATGAGAATGGAGATGCAGGTCAAGGTGCCGGGGCTGGATCTGCACACCCGCGCCATCAGCCTGGATGCCACCTACCGCCAGAAGAAGGATGAGGATTTTGACGCCTATGCCGGCCTGCTGCTGGATGTCATCCAGGGCGACCATTCGCTGTTCCTGCGCATCGACGAGGTGGAAGCGGCCTGGCGCGTTGTGGATCCGATCATCAAGGTATGGTCGATGGAGCGCGACTTCATCAGTACCTATCCGGCGGGCAGTTGGGGGCCGCGCGGTACCTACCGCCTGTTCGACCGCGATGACCAGTTCTGGCGGCATTCCCTGGAATTGGCCGGGGCGGACTTGCAGGCATACTGAGCATGGGGAGATTCGAGCCGGTAGCTGGTAGCGGGTGGCGTGTAGCTGTCTTGACGCGCTACGTGCGTTTTCTTTCTACTACCGGCAACCAGCTACTGGCTACCCGCCCATGATTTTTCTGGCGGGCGATATCGGCGGTACCAAGACGCGCCTTGCCGTTGCCGAAATACAGGGCACGCAGGTGAGGGTTGCGCATGAGGTCGCATTCCCGAGCCGCGATTACGCCACATTCGAGCGGTTGCTGGAGGAGTTCCTGTCGGGCATTGCCGATGTGCCGCTGCACGCGGGCATCGGGATCGCCGGCCCGGTCAACGGGCGCGCGGTGCAAACCACCAACCTTCCCTGGAGTATCGATGCCGACGCGCTGCAACAGCGTTTCGGTTTCGCACACTGCACTTTGCTCAATGATCTGGAAGCGGTCGCCCACGGCCTGGCGGCGCTGGAGCAACACGATTTTTCGACGCTGCAGCCCGGCGCAGCGGATGCCTGCGGCAATGCCGCGGTGATCGCCGCCGGCACGGGCCTGGGCGAGGCCGGCCTGTATTGGGATGGGCAGCGCCACCATCCGTTTTCCAGCGAAGGCGGGCATGCCAGTTTCAGCCCGGCGAACGAGCTGGACATGGCCTTGCTGGATTATCTGCATCAGCGCTATCGGCATGTCAGCTGGGAGCGTGTCGTGTCCGGCACGGGATTGCCCGTTCTGCATGAATTCCTGCGTATCCATCACCATGTTGCCGCGCCGGATTGGCTGGACGGGCAGATGCGCGGCGGGGATGCGGCTGCGGCGATCGCCGATGCGGCGTTGACCGGACGCGATGAAATCTGCGTCGAGGCGCTTGAATGGTTCGTGCGCCTGTATGGCGCGGAAGCGGGCAACCTGGCGCTCAAGACGATGAGTCGTGGTGGTCTCTATCTGGGCGGCGGCATTGCGCCGAAGATACTGCCGCTGTTGCAGAACGGCACTTTCATGGAAGCCTTCCTCGATAAGGGCAGGATGAGGCCGCTGCTGGAAGCCATGCCGGTCAGGGTGATACTGAACGAGCGTGGCGCATTGTATGGAGCGGCACTGCGCGCCGCGCAACTGGCCGGAGGGATGGCGTGAACGAATTTAATCTGCCGGGAGCACGGGAGGTGTTCGTGCATGACGATATCGACGGGCTAAGCGCAGCGGTCGCGCAGCGTGTGGCCGAACTGGCGCAGCAGGCGATTGCCGCGCGCGGGGTGTTTCGCGTCGCCCTGGCCGGGGGCGAGACCCCGCGCCGCTGTTACGAAAAACTGCGCGGTCTTGCGGTCGATTGGGCGCATGTCGAGATATTTTTCGGCGACGAACGCTGCCTGCCCGCAGGCGATCCGCAACGCAACGACACCATGGCGCGCGAAGCCCTGCTGCAACATGTCGCCATTCCACCGGCGAACATCCACGCTATTCCTGCCGCACTGAACCCGAACCAGGCGGCGGACAGCTACGCAGCGCTGCTGCAGCAGGTCATACCGCTCGACTTGGTGTTGCTGGGCATGGGCGAGGATGGGCATACGGCCAGCCTGTTTCCGGGCAATCCAGCGACGGAAGGCACGGCTCTCGCAGTGGCGGTGTTCGGTGCGCCCAAACCTCCTCCGGAGCGGGTCTCGCTGGGGCAGGAGGTGTTGAGCGCGGCGCGCCACAAGATTTTTCTGGTGGCGGGCAGCGGCAAGCGCGATGCGTTGCTGCGGATAGCGCAGGGAGAAAAATTGCCTGCGGCGCGTGTACCGGATGCCGAGTGGCATCTGGACCGTGCCGCATTGCCGGCTACTTGAAACCAACAAAAACTTACAAAGGGAGAGCTGAACATGCAGATCGGATTGATAGGGTTGGGGCGTATGGGAGCAAACATGGTGCGCCGTTTGCAGCGTGCCGGGCACCAATGCGTGGTGTATGACCGCAACGCCGAGGTGGCGCAGGCGCTGGTTGCCGAAGGCGCGGTCGCCGCTTCCAGCGTGCAGGATATGCTGAACAAACTGGCCGCGCCGCGCGCAGTCTGGCTGATGCTGCCGGCTGCGGTGGTGGATGCCAGCATCGCCGAACTGACGCCGATGCTGTCGCCGGAAGACATCCTGATCGACGGCGGCAATTCCTACTACAAGGACGATATCCTGCGCGCGGGACGGCTTTCCGCCAAGGGCATCCACTATGTCGATGTCGGCGTGAGCGGCGGCGTATGGGGGCTGGAGCGCGGTTATTGCCTGATGATAGGCGGCAAGTCGCAGGCCGTCGCCCGCCTGCAACCGGTGTTCGCCGCGCTGGCGCCCGGCGTCAAGACGGCGCCGCGCACAGATGGCTGCGAGGGCGCGCCCAGCACGGCGGAAGAGGGCTATCTGCACTGCGGCCCGGAGGGGGCCGGGCATTTCGTCAAGATGGTGCATAACGGCATCGAGTACGGCCTGATGGCGGCCTATGCCGAGGGCTTCAACCTGCTGCGCCATGCCAACGTGGGCGGCATCGAGCGTCAGGCGGATGCGGAGACCACGCCGTTGCGCGAGCCGGAGATGTTCCGCTATGACATCGATGTCGCCGAGGTCGCCGAACTGTGGCGGCGCGGCAGCGTGGTGGGTTCCTGGCTGCTCGACCTGACCGCGCATGCATTGAGAAGCGATACCGAACTCAAGGATTTCAGCGGGCGGGTATCCGATTCCGGCGAGGGACGCTGGACCAGCATCGCCGCGATCGAGTCCGGCACGCCAGCCCCGGTGCTGGCTGCCGCATTGTTCAGCCGCTTCTCGTCGCGCGGCGAGGTGGATTATGCCGACAAGCTGCTTTCAGCCTTGCGTTTCGAGTTCGGCGGCCATCACGAGAAAAGCTGATTTCTGCCGGTTTGCCGTGAATGCTTGCGATAAACTGTCAGCCTTGCTGAATTGATATTCCGGTTGTTGAATGGTTGAATTGCCCCATGGAAAAAAGCACTGCCTACATCCTGCGGGTGCGCCCGAAGATTCCCGCGCGTCTTGCCCGTCTCGAAGAACTCGCCAACAACCTCTGGTATAGCTGGGATCGTCCGACCCGCGCGCTGTTCACACGCCTGCATCCGGGGCTGTGGTGGGCATGCGGGCAAAATCCGAAGGCGTTCCTGAAGCGCGTGAACGAGCAGCGCCTGCTAGATGCGGCGGAAGACGAGGTGTTCATCGGCAATCTCAACCGCGTGCTGGCGGCCTACGATACCTATCACGAATACACCTTGCCGCCGAGCGGCTCGGACTGGCTGCGCAAGGACGATCTGGTGGCCTATTTCTGCGCCGAGTTCGGTTTTCACGAGAGCTTCCCGATCTATTCGGGCGGCCTCGGCATCCTGGCGGGAGACCACTGCAAGGCGGCCAGCGACCTGCGTCTGCCGTTCGTCGGCATCGGGCTGCTGTACCGTCAGGGTTATTTCCATCAGACCATAGACAGCGATGGCAACCAGATCGCCAGCAACAGCGATTCCAGTTTCGACGACCTCCCCATCGCCCCGGCGAGACGTCCGGACGGAACCGAGGCCCATACCTCGGTGAACCTGCCGGGACGCAAGCTGAACATCAAGATATGGCAGGCCAGGGTGGGGCACATCACGCTATACCTGCTGGACACCGACCTGGAAAGCAACAGCGCGCACGACCGCGACATCACGCACCGCCTGTACGGCGGCGACAAGGCGATGCGCATCGAACAGGAGATCGTGCTCGGCATCGGCGGGGTGGGAGCTTTGCGCGAACTCGGCCTGAGACCCACGGCATGGCACATCAACGAGGGGCACGCGGCCTTTCTGATCCTGGAACGCATCCGCCAGAAGATCGCCGACGACGGACTGGATTTCGCTGCCGCGCTCGAATGCGTCGCCGCCAACACCGCGTTCACCACGCACACTCCGGTGCCGGCGGGGCACGACCACTTCAGCGAAGACATGATGCAGCATTATTTCGCGGACTATTACCCGCAACTCAAGCTGGAGCGCAACGGTTTCCTCGCGCTCGGGCGTATTTCGGGCAGCCCCGATTTCAACATGACCGCGCTGGCGATACGCGGCACGCGCTACAACAACGGCGTTTCGCGCATCCACGGCGACGTCTCGGCGAACATCTGCGGCGACATGTGGCAGGAGATACAGCACAGCGAGAACCCGATGACCTACGTTACCAACGGGGTGCATGTGCCGACCTTCCTCGCCACGGAATGGATCGAGGCGCTGGAGCGCCATCTCGGCTCGGAATGGAGCGCGCGCATGAACGACGTGGAGTTCTGGGAAGGCGTCGACGACATCCCGGACCACCTGTTTTGGAGCGTGCACCAGACACTGAAGGCCAAGATGCTCAACATGGTGCGCGAGCGCATCAGCGCACAGCACTTCCGCAACCACGGTTCCGAGGCGCACCTGGACCGGCTGCTCAAATATGTCAATCCGGACAATCCCAACATCCTCACCATCGGCTTCGCGCGCCGCTTTGCCACCTACAAACGCGCGACCATGCTGTTCGGCGACCTCAACTGGCTGCGCGAGATACTGAACAACCCGGAGCGCCCGGTGGTGTTCGTCTTCGCCGGCAAGGCGCACCCCGCCGATGTTCCCGGCCAGGACCTGATCCGCCGCATCACGCAGATATCCAGGATGCCGGAATTCATCGGCAAGATATTGCTGGTGGAGGGCTACGACCTCGCGCTGTCGCGCAAGCTGGTTTCCGGCGTGGACGTGTGGCTGAACAACCCGCTCTATCCGCTGGAGGCGAGCGGCACTTCCGGCATGAAGGCCGGCATCAACGGCGCGATCAACCTGTCCGTGCTGGACGGCTGGTGGGGCGAGGGCTACGACGGCAGGAACGGCTGGGCGATCAAGCCGGTCTCGGAATCGCTGAGCGAAGAGGCGCGCACCCGCGAGGAAGGCCGCACCCTGTACGAGCTGTTGCAGGATCAAGTGGTGCCGCTGTACTACGGCCATGGCGACATGGGGTTCTCGCCGAACTGGGTGAAGACGGCCAAGCGTTCGATGGCCACCATCCTGCCGCGCTTCAACTCCAAGCGCATGGTGGGCGAGTACCTCATCAAATGCTATCTGCCCGCCACCAAGCAGCATCGGCTGTACAAGCAGAACCAGTGCGAGAATTCGCAGGCCATCGCTGACTGGAAGGCGCGCGTCCGCGAGGCCTGGACAGGAGTTGCGCTGCGCCGGCTGGATTCGGCGCTACAGGAGATACCCTATGGCGACGGTTTGCGCATCGAGGTGGCCATCGACCTGAACGGCCTGCTGCCGGGCGACGTAGTGGTGGAGACATTGATGGGATTCGAGACCCGGAGGACGCAACTCCATCTCGAACGCCACCACCGCTTCGAATTCACCGGCACGGCGACCGATGCGGGCGAAAGCATCTTCGCCGCCGAGGTGCAACCGGACCAATGCGGCAAGCTGGAATACCGCATTCGCGCCTACCCGTATCACGATTTGCTGACTCATCAGTTCGAGATGGGCATGATGCGCTGGCTGTAAGGGAAGCACACCATGGCCAGATTAAAAGTCCTGTATGCGGCTTCCGAAGCCGCGCCGCTGATCAAGACCGGCGGCCTGGCGGACGTCAGCGCCGCCTTGCCCGCCGCCCTGCGCGAACTCGGCGCCGACGTGCGCCTGCTGCTGCCCGGCTACCGGCAGGTCGTCGCGCAACTACCGCAGCTCAAGCCCGTCGCGACCTTCGATAACCTTCCCGGCTTCCCCCCCTCGCTCCTGCTATCCGCAAGCATGCCGAACGGTGTGCCGCTGCTGGTGCTGGACTGCCCCTCCCTGTACCTGCGCGATGGCGGCCCTTATCAGGATGCACATGGCAACGACTGGCCGGACAACCACCTGCGCTTCGGCCTGCTCTCGAAAGTGGCGGCGATATTGGGCAGTAGCGCATCGCCGCTGGCCTGGCATCCGGACCTGCTGCACTGCAACGACTGGCAGACCGCCTTGGCGCCGGCCTACCTGCATTTCGCCGCAGGCGCGGTACCGAGCATCATCTCCATCCACAACCTGGCGTTCCAGGGATGCTTTCCGCCGGAAACGGTGCAACAACTCGGCCTGCCCGCCGCCAGCTTCGCCATCGACGGCGTCGAGTTCTACGGCAGCCTGTCGTTCCTCAAGGCCGGCCTGTTCTACGCCGACCACATCACTACCGTCAGCCCGAACTACGCGAAAGAGATACAGCACGCCGAGCTCGGTTTCGGCATGCAGGGCCTGCTGGCGACGCGCAGCAACGAACTCACCGGCATCCTCAACGGCATCGATACCGACGAATGGAACCCGGCGACCGACCCGCATCTGGCAAAGAAATACAGCAGCGCGCGCATGGCCGGCAAGGCCGCCTGCAAGCAGGCCTTGCAGAGCAAGTTGGGGCTGAACATCGATCCGGACATTCCCGTGCTCGGCGTAGTCAGCCGCTTCACCTACCAAAAGGGACTGGATCTGCTGCTGGAGATCGCGCCGCGCCTGACCGGCATGCCGGTGCAGCTGGTCATGCTCGGCAGCGGCGAAGCGCAGATGCAACAGGCTGCGCACCAGCTGTCGCTGCGTTATCCGGGCAGGATAGGCGCACATGTCGGCTTCAGCGAAGAACTCTCGCACCTGATCGAAGCGGGGGCGGATATGTTCGTCATGCCCTCGCGCTTCGAACCCTGCGGGCTGAACCAGCTATACAGCCAGCGCTACGGCACGCCGCCCATCGTCCACGCCACCGGCGGACTGGCCGATTCGGTGGTGGATTGCACCGAGACCACGCTCAAGGACGGCAGCGCCAGCGGCTTCGTGTTCCACGGCATGAGCGTCGACAACCTGTATGCCGCGATCCAGCGAGCCGTCGCGCTCTACCATGACCCGCGCAAATGGAAAGCCCTGCGCAAGAACTGCATGGCCAAGGATTTCAGCTGGGAGCGCAGCGCCGAAGCCTACCGCGAGGTCTATCGCAAGGTGCTGCCATGACACGGTGCGGCGGAGCCGACGGGTGCGGGAGTGGCAGCAGAGCACCTTCTCCCGCAAACGGCTGGTTTCGTCAATAACGTGTCGAAGGTGCTGGGGCGCTGACCGGATTCGAATAGAGGATGCCTTAAAAACACTTCAAGGGGGAAGCAATGCACTACTCCGGACAAGATATGCTGTGGCTGATCGGCGGACTGTCCCGCGTATTCCGCATGCCCTTCGATGCGCAGCTGGTGCGCCAGAAATTCCCGCCGCCGTATTCCCGCACGACCTTGCTCAATGCCTTGCAGGCGCTGGAATTCAGGGTCGGCGAGATGTATCTGGACGAGGAGGGGATCGCCACGCTGGAGCGCATCCCGTTTCCCGTTGTCGCTTTCGTGCGCGAGGACGAAGATGAAGTGCTTGTAGAGCCGGATAGTGGGTTGCAAGCAAACACCCTCAGCCCCAGCCCCTCTCCCGCCTGCGGGCGAGGGGAGCATGATTCCACCGAACCCGACATCCCACCGCCCAAACCCGCCACACCCGTCCTGCTGATCAAAGCCGACGAAGAGCGCGTGCTGTTCTTCCGCGCCGGGGCCGAGCAGCCGGAAACCGTGCCGCTGGCCGAATTCTCCAAGCACTTCCGCAACGACATCCTGCTGGTCGCGCGCGACACCGCGCAGAGCGTTGCCGACCTCGAAGAAGAGCAGGCCGCATCCGCGCCTCAGCCGCCGAAGTCAGGCCATATCCCGTTCGGCTTCCGCTGGTTCGTGCCGGAGCTGATGAAACACAAGCGCGTCTGGCGCGACATCCTGATCGCCTCGTTCGCCATCCAGCTCGTCGGCCTGGTCACCCCGCTGTTCACCCAGGTCATCATCGACAAGGTCATCGTCCACCAGACCCAAAGCACCCTCATCGCCATCGCGGTCGGGCTGGTGATGTTCATGCTGTTCAACAGCGCCATGACTTGGCTGCGCCAGTATTTCGTGCTGCACACCGGCAACCGCATCGATGCGGTGCTCGGCAGCCAGGTGTTCCGCCACCTGCTGCACCTGCCATTGCCGTATTTCGAGCACCGGCCCACCGGTACGCTGGTCGCGCGCCTGCACGGTGTCGAGACGGTGCGCGAATTCATCTCCGGCGCGGCGGTATCGCTGTTGCTCGACCTACCGTTCCTGTTCATCTTCCTCGCCGTGATGTTCTGGTACAGCTGGCAGCTCACCCTGATCGCGCTGTTGCTGCTGTCCCTCATCACCGCGCTGAGCTTCGCCGTCACCCCCGCGCTGCGCGACAAGCTCAACCACCAGTTCCTGCTGGGCGCGAAGAATCAGGCATTCGTCACCGAATACGTCGCCGGCATGGAGACGGTCAAATCCCTGCAAATGGAACCGGTGCTGGAACACAAGTACGGCGACCTGATCTCGAACTACCTCGCCGCCGGCTTCGCCACGCGCCAGCTCTCCAACAGCTACAACGTCGTCGCCAACGCGCTGGAACAGATCATGACATTGTCCATCCTGGTGGTGGGCGCGCTGCTGGTGATGAAGAACGAAGGCTTCACCATCGGCATGCTGGTCGCCTTCCAGATGTTCGCCGGGCGCATGAGCCAGCCGATGCTGCGCCTAGCCGGGCTGTGGCAGGAATTCCAGCAGGCCGATATCGCCGTCAAGCGCCTGGGCGACCTGATGGATGCCCCCGCCGAACCGCACGCACTCGTTCCCGCCCGCGCACGCGGCAATACCGGCGGCAAGGTCGAACTGAAAGACGTCAGCTTCCGCTATAGCGACAAACATCCCTACCTGTACCGCAACCTCGACCTCATCCTCCAACCCGGCAAGCTCACCGTACTGATGGGTCCGTCCGGCTGCGGCAAGAGCACGCTGGGCAAGCTGTTGCAAGGCTTCTACTGGCCGACCGACGGCAGCATCCTGCTCGACGGCTACGACATCCGTCACCTCGCCGCCAACGAGCTGCGCGGCAACTTCGGCGTGGTGCCGCAGGAGACGCGATTGTTCTCGGGGACGCTGTTCGAGAACCTGCAACTCGCCAACCCCCACGCCAGCTTCGAAGAGATCGTCCACGCCTGCAAGCTGGCCGAGATCCACGATGTCATCGAACAACTGCCGCAGGGCTACCAGACCCCGGTGGGCGAGAACGGTGTCGGCCTGTCCGGCGGGCAGCGCCAGCGCATCGCCATCGCCCGCGCCCTGCTCAAACGCCCGCGTGTGCTGATCTTCGACGAGGCGGTGAGCAACCTCGACCAGACCACCGCCGAACACTTCGCCGGCACCATCAACAAGCTCAAGGGCAAAGTCACCATCCTGTTCATCACCCACCAGATGCCCAAGGCATTGCAGGTGGACGAGGTGATACGCTTCGGCCAGCCGGAGGCGGGTTGACTTCTTGCGGACAATCCTTACAATCAGGTAAGGAATAAATGAGGAGCCGACATGACTATCGCCGTATTGACCAGCAAAGGACAGATCACCATCCCGCTTCCGGTGCGCAGCAAGCTCGGCGTCGAGGCGGGCGACCGGATCGAGTTCGTCGAATTGGGTAACGGGCAATTCGGCATCGTCGCCGCGACAGAAAACATCTCTTCGCTGAAAGGCATCGTCGGCAAGCCCAAAGCGCCCGTCACGATAGCGGACATGAACCGCGCCATCGCCAAACGCGGGGCGGGCAAGTGATCGGGCTGGACACCAATGTGCTGGTGCGTTACCTGGCCCAGGACGACAAGAGCCAGTCCGCATCGGCCAGCCGCCTGATCGAGAAAGAACTGACCCCGGAAAATCCCGGATTTGTATCGCTGATCGCGCTGGTCGAAACGGTTTGGGTATTGGAAACCTGCTACGCCTGTTCCCGCGCGGATATCGCCGCCATCCTCGAACGCTTGCTGCGCGTCAAGCAACTCAGGATACAGGATGCCGAAACGGCATGGCGCGCATTGCGCCAGTTCATTCCCGGCAAGGCGGACTTCTCCGATTGCCTGATCGAGCGTTTGGGGCATGCCCACGATTGCCTGCATACCGCCACCTTCGACAAGGCCGCCGCCAAATTCGCCGGTATGAAGCTGATATAAAACCGCTACGAATAGACAAAATTCCGCCTCCAATCATTAGGCGGATAACAAATATCCCGCAAAACCATTCCCCGGTTGATACCCCAAAAGACTAGGCCGAAATATATAGGCAATCCGGCCTATTGTTTAATACCCTCCCCGAGATTATGGTCACGCCTGCGTAACAACGGCAGTCAACCTGACACCACAATCTCACGGGAGGCGGCAAATGCGGAGCAAGAAACACTGGAAGCAACGCCTCACCGGCGTAGACCCGCTCGACTTCTCCCCTGGCCTGTTGCGCATCCAGGCCCAGCCGCCCGCCCCGTTCGCCCGCGCCCTGCTGTACAGCCTGCTCACCCTGCTGGGATTGCTGCTGATCTGGGCCATCTTCGGCAAACTCGACGTCGTCGCCAGCGCCGAAGGCAAACTCATCCCGCAGAGTTACCTCAAGATCGTCCAGCCCTCCGAACAAGGCGTCATCCGCGACATCCTCGTGGACGAAGGCCAGCGCGTCAAAGCCGGCCAAGTCCTGATGCGCATGGACACCACCCTGTCCGCCACCGATGTCGCCACACTGGAGACCGACACCCACGGCAAACAGCTCGCCCTGCGCCGCATCGACGCCGAGTTGGGCGGACGCCCCTACACCAGACAACCCAGCGATCCGGCAGACCTCTACAGCCAGACCCTCGCCCAATACCAGGCCAACCGCACCGCCTTTGAGGCCGCACTCGCGCAGGAACGCAGCCTGCATGACAAAGCCCAAAGCGACCTGTCCGCCGCCGAAGAAATCCGCACCAAACTGCTCAAGACCCTGCCGCATTACCGCCAGCAGGACGAAGCCTACCAAAAGCTCGTCAAAGACGGCTTCGTCAGCAAAATCATGGCCACCGACAAAGCCCGCGAACATATCGAAAAGGAACAAGACCTCAAATCGCAGGAATACCTGATCCAGAGCGCCCAATCCACCCTGGCCCAATCCACCCGCAAACTCGCCCAGATCAGCGCCGACTACCGCCGCCAGCTCCAGACCGAACGCGCCGACATCGAAGACAAACTCGACAAGTCCCAAGGCGAACTCACCAAACAACAATACCGCCGCAACCTGCACGAACTCAAAGCCCCGCAGGACGGCATCGTCAAAGACCTCGCCACCCACACCATCGGCACCGTCATCAGCCCCGGCACCATCCTCATGACCCTCGTCCCCAACGACGAAATCCTGCGCGCCGAAGTCTGGGTCGGCAACGGGGACGTCGGCTTCATCCACACCGGCGAACCCGTCAAGATCAAATTCGCCGCCTACCAGTTCCAGAAATACGGTATGGTCGAAGGACAAGTCGCCCACTTGTCCGCCGATGCCAGCGACAACAACCAGCAGCAACAAACCAACAACAAAACCGGCAGCAACCTGCCGTTCGCCTACCGCGCCCTGATCGACCTCAAGGCCCAGCACCTCATCGCCAATGGCGTGCGTCACAGCCTTGCGCCCGGCATGCAAGTCACCGCCGAAATCCACCTCGGCACGAGAACCATACTCGAATACCTGCTATCGCCGGTGATGGGGGCGTTTCAGGAGGCGGGCAGAGAGAGGTGAGAGAGATGCGAATCAATCCAATTTTGAATTAATGACGGGAGAATTGAGATGCGAAAACATATTGCGATGCTGAGCCCTTTAATCCTCCTGCTATTTGTTTCTCAATGTTATGCACTGAATGTTAATGATGAAAGAATTTCTACTGAATGGGTGTCTAGCTTATTTCCAAAAATAAATAATTGCACCCCCAAAGACTGGTATTCATCGAAGAACATCACTGCCAACCTGCTTGAGAAGAGGGGATACAAGGCATATGAAATCGGGGAGTTTTCGGCAAAGTATCAAATTAAAGAAAGATTCTTTGGGTTTGACGCGATTGAAATATCAATTCCTTCTGGAGAGGATTCCATTTACACAGTTACTGTACAAGTGTCAGCCGAAAGGCTGGCTAGCCAGATCAAACGAGTTACGGGTAACAAGATTTTTATCCTACGCAATGATGAACGGCTTGCAAAAAGTGGCAGTGCATACATCGTTCCTCTGGACAAAAGCCAATCTATGTTTGTTTGTTTTACTTATGGGGAAGGGTTTTAAATCATGACTGCATACAATCCAGGATCAGGCTACATACCAACTTCTGGAGTTGGTTATCGCAATACGGGTATTCCAGGTGCATCAACCAATCATAAAGGCCAAGATTATGCAGCGCCACTTGGTACGCCAATTCCGGCAGCGGCAGAAGGAGTTGTTTTGTATTCTGGAGAAATACCGGGTTATGGAAATACTGTAGTAATTGAACATACTATTGGTGGTCAAAAGGTCTACTCGTTATATGGGCATCTGGAAAATCCGTCCTCATTGAAGAAGGGGGAGCCTGTTATCAAAGGTGGAACGATTGGTAATGTCGGGAGCACCGGTGTCGGAAATGGGCCACATTTACATTTTGAAGTAATTAAAGACCAGAAGTACCCGCTGAAAAGAGGGCATGGCACGTACGATCCAAAGTATTTCGATTTCGACACAGGTAGCTATACACCACCGCCCAATGTCTGCACCCCCGCCGACACCGACGGCAACGGCATCCCCGACTACATCGACGACCTCAAAAACAAAGTCGCCAAAGCCTCAATCACCCGCTCCCCCATCGCCCTAGACCTCAACGGCGACGGCATCACCACCACCGCCCTGACTGCTGGAGCCTACTTCGACCACGACGCCAACGGCTTCGCCGAACAGACCGGCTGGGTGAACAGCGAAGACGGCATTCTCGTGCGCGACCTAGATGGCAACGGCATGATAGACACCGGACACGAACTCTTCGGCTCTGAAACAATCCTCGCCAACGGACAAAAGGCCGCCAACGGTTACGCGGCACTCGCCGAACTCGACACCAACCACGACGGCCAGATCGACGTACAAGATGCAGCCTATTCCACCCTCAAGATTTGGAAAGACATCGACGGTGACGGCTACAGCAATGCGGACGAACTCATGTCCCTCGCTGACGCAGGCGTACAAAGCATTGCCACCGGCTACGCCAGCGTCAACCAGACCGATGGCAACGGCAACATCACCCAACAGACCAGCACCTTCACCAAAACAGACGGCAGCACCGGCGCCACTGCCGACATCTGGTTCCAGACCGATAAAGCCTACACCATCGCCAACGACTGGCTGGCCGAGACCGACATCGTCGCCGCCTTGCCCGACCTCGAAGGCTTCGGCAACGTGCGCGACCTGCACCAAGCCATCCTGCGCGACAGCACCGGCCACCTGCAAGACCTCGTGCAGCAATTCATCGACGAGACCGACCCCGCTGCCCGCCACGCACTCACCACCCAACTCATCTACGCCTGGGTCGGAGTAGAGGACATCGACCCCGCCAGCCGCGCCGCCCGCATCATTTACGGCAACGTCATCGGCGATGCGCGCAAACTCGCCACCCTCGAAGCCATATTGGGCGAACCCTACCTGGGCACTTGGTGCTGGGGCGAACGCGACCCCAACCCGCACGGCCCCGCCTCCAGGATACTGCTGCAAGCCTTCAACGAATTCGCCGACAGCATCTACAACCAACTCATGGCGCAGACTCACTTCCAAGCGCTGATCGACACCATCGGCTACACCTGGAACGCCACCACCCTGCAATACGACTGGGATGTCGGCGACACTGTCGCCGCACTGCAAAGCATCTACGACGCCGATCCGATCAACAGCATCTTCACCATCAGCGAATTCGCCAACGTCCTGAACATGAGTGAAGAGAGCGGATTGCAAGTACTCGACGCACTGCGCGCCCAAGGCGATGTCACGGGCACAGGCTTCGCCCAACTGCTCGCCATCATCGGACTGGACACCACCCTGGGCGATGCGGGGGACAACACCCTGCGCGGAAGCCAAGCCGACGATGCCCTGTACGGCATGGGCGGACAGGACAACCTGTATGGCAACGGCGGCATCGACATCCTCAACGGCGGCACGGGTGACGACTATCTGGTGGGCGATGCGGGCAACGACACTTACCTGTTTGCGCGCGGCGACGGGCAAGACATTATTTACGACATCGATGCCACGCCGGGCAACACGGACATCATCCGCCTGGGCGCGGGCATCACGGAAAGCGACATCGCTCTCACACGCAGCGGCTATGACCTGGTGCTGACGATCAACCCGCCGATAGACTCTGGACTCGCTGCCGATCAGATCACCATCCACAGTTGGGGCGATAGCGATACCTACCGCATCGAGCGCATCGAATTTGCGCCCACCGTTGAAGGGCAACCCGGCGTGGTGTGGGATGCGGCGCAGATACAGGCGCACATTCCCGTGCCGGTCAGCACCGAGGGGGACGACACCTTGTTCGCCTGGCAGGGCGATGCCGAGTCCCCACAAGGTTTGGGCGGCAATGACATCCTCTATGGCAACAGTGGCGACAACGCGTTGGATGGCGGGGCGGGCGACGACTGGCTCGACGGCGGCACCGGCATAGACCAGATGGCAGGCGGCACGGGCAACGACACTTACGTGGTGGACAACACGGGCGATGTCGTCACGGAAGGTGTCGATGAAGGAATCGACCTGGTCAAATCCGGCATCAGCTACACACTGGGCGATAACCTGGAAAATCTCACCCTGATGGGCGGCGATTCCATCAGCGGCACGGGCAACGCGCTGGATAACGTGATCATAGGCAACTCTTCTTCCAACTTGCTGGATGGTGGTGTTGGTGCCGATGCCATGGCAGGCGGTGCGGGAGACGACACCTACATTCTGGATAATCTCGGCGATACCGTGACCGAGAATGTGAATCAAGGTAAAGACACCGTCGTCAGCCCATTCGATTACGTATTGGGGGCGAATGTCGAGAACCTCACCCTGACACAGGGTGCGGCACTGAACGCTACCGGCAACGAACTCGACAACACCCTCACTGGCAACAGTAACGACAACACGCTGACTGGGCTGGCTGGCAACGACACGTTGGATGGTGGAGCAGGGGCGGACGCATTGCTGGGCGGGACGGGCGACGACACCTACATCGTGGACAACCTTGGCGATGCAGTCATTGAAAACGCGGGCGAAGGCGTGGACTTGGTCAAGTCCGGCATCACCTACACGCTTACCGACAACGTCGAAAACCTCACGCTCACCGGCACGGCAAATCTTGCCGGCACTGGCAACGTGCTGGATAACACGATCATCGGCAACGATGCCGCCAACACCCTGACCGGGCTGGAAGGCAACGACACGCTGGACGGCAAGGGCGGTGCAGACACGCTGATCGGCGGCACCGGCAACGACACCTACGCGGTGGACAACGCGGGCGATGTCGTGATTGAACTGGCGGGCGAAGGCACCGACACCGTGCGATCCGGCATCGACTACACCCTCGGCGACAATGTAGAAAACCTCACACTCACCGGCAGCGCAATTGCGGGCACCGGCAACACGCTGGATAACACCATCACCGGCAACGGTGGCAACAATATCCTGGACGGCGGCATCGGCGCGGACAGCATGGCGGGCGGCACGGGCAACGACACCTACATCCTCGACAATCTCGGCGACACCGTTACCGAACTTGCGGGGCAGGGCACCGACACCATCATCGCCCCCTTCGACTACACACTGGGCGCGAACCTCGAAAACCTCACCCTCACCGAAGGTGCGGCACTGACCGGCTTGGGCAACGAACTCAACAACGTCCTTACCGGCAACAGTAACGACAACACCCTGACCGGGCTAGCGGGCAACGACACGCTGGATGGCCGCGCGGGAGCGGATACACTGATCGGTGGGGTCGGCAACGACACCTACATCGTGGACAACCTGCTCGACACGACCATCGAAGCGGCGGGAGAGGGCATCGACACCGTCAAGAGCGACCTGACCTGGACGCTGGCGGACAACCTCGACAACCTCACGCTGACAGGCTCGGCGGCCATCGACGGAACCGGCAACGTGCTCGATAACGTCATCACCGGCAATGAGGCGGATAACACGCTCACCGCGCTGGAAGGCAACGACACGCTGGACGGCGGCGCGGGTGCCGACACCATGCTGGGCGGAACGGGCAACGACACCTACGTGGTGGACAACGCAGGCGATCTGGTGATCGAGAATGCGGGCGAAGGCGCGGATTTGGTCAAATCCTCCATCACCTACACCCTCACCGATAACGTAGAAAACCTGACTTTGACAGGCTCGGCGGCAATCAATGGCACGGGCAACGTGCTGGACAACGTCATTATCGGCAATGGTGCGAACAACATACTCATGGGACTGGAAGGCAATGACACCCTTGATGGCGGCGCTGGTGCCGACATCATGCTGGGAGGCACGGGCAATGACACTTACGTGGTGGACAACTCAAGCGATGTAATTGTCGAAAATGCGGGCGAGGGAGTTGATGTTGTATTGAGCAGTGTTGGTTATACCTTGTCAGACAACGTCGAGAACCTCACGCTGACAGGTTCGGCAAGCGTTAGCGGCACCGGCAATGCGCTGGACAACCTCATCACGGGCAATACCGGCAACAACGCGCTGTCCGGGATGGACGGCAACGACACGCTTTTGGGCAATGCGGGCAACGATACGCTGGATGGCGGCGCGGGCGCTGACAGCATGGCGGGCGATGCGGGCAACGACACCTATATCGTGGAAGATGTCGGCGATGTCGTGTCCGAGTTGCTCAACGCGGGTAATGACACGGTACGGTCTTCCATCGACTACACGCTGACCGACAACGTAGAGAACCTCACGCTCACCGGAGTGGGCAACCTCGACGCCACCGGCAACGCGCAAGACAACACCATCACCGGCAACGCGGGCGACAACCTTCTCTCCGGCCTGGCAGGCAACGACACCTTGGTGGGCGATGCGGGCAACGACCTGCTCGACGGTGGCACAGGTGCGGACGCGATGACGGGCGGTGCGGGTGACGATACCTACATCGTGGACAACATCGGCGATGTCGTTACAGAGAATCTGGACGAAGGCATGGACACCGTGCAATCTTCCATCAGCTACACCCTCACCGACAACGTCGAGAATCTCACTCTCACTGGTTTAGCCGCGATTGACGGGACCGGTAACGCGCTCGACAACGTCATCACCGCGAACGATAGCGGCAATACCTTGAGCGGCCTCGACGGCAACGACATGCTGCTCGGCGGCGCGGGCAACGACACGCTGGACGGCGGCATCGGCGCGGACGCGATGGCGGGCAACGCGGGCGACGACACCTACATCGTTGAGAACATCGGAGATATCGTCACGGAAAATGTCGGCAATGGCATCGACACTGTGCAATCCTCAGTCAGCTATGTACTGACCGACAATGTCGAGAACCTGATCCTCACCGGTGCGGCAAACCTGAACGGAACCGGCAATGCGCTGGACAACAGCATCACCGGCAATGGCGGCAACAATGTGCTGGACGGCGGCGCGGGTGTGGATACCTTGGCAGGCGGCGCGGGCAACGATACCTACATCGTGGACAACACCGCCGATGCCGTGATCGAGCTGGCTGGAGCAGGCATGGACAGCGTATTCGCCTCGGCGGACTACACTCTCTCCGCCAATGTGGAAAACCTCACGCTCACCGGCACTGACAACCTCAACGGCACCGGCAATGCGCTCGATAACCTCATCACCGGCAACGCCGGCGACAACACCCTCAGTGGCATGGCGGGCAACGACACGCTGGACGGCGGCGCGGGCGTGGATACGATGGCGGGGGGTATCGGTAACGACACCTACTACGTGGACAACACCGCCGATGTCATCGCGGAGAACCTCAACGAAGGCACAGACAGCGCCTATGCCTCGGCGACCTATACCCTCTCCGACAACATCGAAAACCTCACCCTCACCGGTACCGCCAACATCGACGGCATCGGCAACACGCTGAACAACGCCATCCTCGGCAACGGCGGCGCGAACGTGCTGGATGGTGGCGCAGGCGCCGACACCCTGACCGGCGGCGCGGGCAACGACACCTACATCGTGGACAACACGGGCGACAAGGCTGTCGAGGCGCTCAACGCCGGTACCGATACCGTGCTCTCGTCGGTGACCTACACCCTGATCGCCAATCTCGAAAACCTCACCCTCACCGGCGCGGCCAACATCAACGCGACCGGCAACGAGCTGAACAACATCCTGACCGGTAACACCGGCAACAACGGGCTGTACGGCATGGCGGGCAACGACACGCTGACCGGCAACACCGGCAACGACATTCTGGATGGTGGCACGGGTGCGGACAGCATGGCGGGCAATGCGGGCAACGATACCTATGTGGTGGACAACGCAAGCGACGTGGTGACAGAGAATGCCGATGAGGGCACCGATACCGTGCAGTCCAGCATCAGCTACACGCTCACCGCCAACGTCGAGAACCTCACTCTCACCGGCACGGCCGCGATCAACGGCACCGGCAATGCGCTGGACAACGCGATCATCGGCAACACCGGGAACAATGTGCTCTCCGGCCTGGGCGGCAACGACACGTTGACCGGCAACGCGGGCAACGACACGCTGAACGGCGGCACGGGCGCGGACAGCATGGCGGGCGGTCTGGGTAACGACACCTACGTGGTGGACGATGCGGGCGACCTGGTGACCGAGGCATTGGGTTCCGGCACCGACCTGGTCCAGTCTTCCGTCACCTACACGCTCACGGACAATGTCGAGAACCTCACGCTCACCGGCACTACGGACATCGACGGCACGGGCAACGCGCTCGGCAACGTCATCACCGGCAACAGCGGCGCGAACCTGCTGGACGGCGGTGCGGGTGCCGATACGCTCAATGCCGGGTCGGGCAACGACACCCTGACCGGCGGCGCGGACAATGACACTCTGGACGGCGGCACGGGCGCGGATACCATGCTGGGCGGCACGGGCAACGACACTTATGTGGTGGACAACATCGGCGATCTCGTCGTCGAGAACCTCGCCGAAGGCACCGACCTGGTTCAGTCGTCCATCACCTACACGCTCACCGACAATACCGAGAACCTCACCCTCACCGGCACGGCGGCGATCAACGGCACCGGCAACATCCTCGACAACGCCATCGTCGGCAACACCGGCAACAACACGCTGTACGGTTTAGAAGGCAATGACACGCTGAACGGCGGCGCCGGAGCTGACACGATGCTGGGCGGGGTGGGTAGCGACACCTACGTGGTGGATAACGCGGGCGATATCGTCACCGAAAACCTCGCCGAAGGGACTGACACTGTTCAGTCCTCCATCACCTACACTCTGACGGCCAACGTCGAAAATCTCACCCTGACCGGTTCGGCGGCGATCAACGGCACGGGTAACGCGCTCAGCAACGTCATTACCGGCAATTCAGGCAACAATATTCTCTCCGGCCTGGGCGGCAACGACACGCTGATCGGCAATTCCGGCAATGACACCCTGGACGGCGGCACCGGCGCGGACAACATGGCTGGCAGTCTGGGTAACGACACCTACGTGGTGGACGACGCGGGCGATGTGGTGACCGAGGCGGCCAGCGCCGGCACGGACACAGTCCAGTCGTCGATCAACTACACCTTGACGGCGAATGTGGAGAATCTGACGCTGACCGGCAGCGCCAACCTGTTTGGTACCGGCAATACCCTTGCCAATGTGATTACGGGCAACGCGGGGCTGGATACACTGGCTGGCGGCGCGGGCAACGACACTTACGTGGTCAACAATACCGATGACGTCGTAGTGGAAAACCTCAACGAAGGCACCGACCTGGTTCAGTCTTCCGCCACCTACACGCTCTCGGCCAACCTCGAAAACCTCACTCTCACCGGCACGGCGGCGATCGACGGCACCGGCAACACGCTCAGCAACGTCATCACCGGCAATACCGGCGCAAACCTGTTGGACGGCGGCGCTGGCGATGACACTCTGAACGGTGGAGCGGGTGCGGACACCATGCTGGGCGGCACGGGCAACGACACCTATGTGGTGGACAACGTCGGTGACATCGTCACCGAGAACCTGAACGAAGGTACCGACATCGTGCAGTCGTCCATCACCTACACGCTCGCCGACAACGTCGAGAACCTCACGCTCACCGGCTCGACGGCGATCAACGGTACGGGCAACGCGCTCAACAACGTCATCACCGGCAATACCGGAAGCAACATTCTCTCCGGCATGGACGGCAACGACACGCTGACCGGAAATTCCGGCAACGACACGCTGAACGGCGGCACCGGCGCGGACAACATGGCAGGCGGCGCGGGCGACGATACTTACATCGTCGAGAATGCCGGCGATGTGGTGACCGAAGCCGCGAGCGCGGGCACGGACACAGTTCGCTCCTACATCTCCTACACCCTGGGAACCAACCTCGAAAACCTGATCCTGGACGGCACTGCCGCTATCAACGGCACGGGCAACACGCTCAACAACGTCATTGCCGGCAACAGTGCGGCGAACGCACTGAACGGCGGCACGGGTGCGGACACCATGGCGGGCGGTGCGGGTGACGATACCTATGTGGTGGACAACACTGGCGATGTGGTGACGGAGGCGTTGAATGCGGGCATCGACACGGTGCAATCCAGCATCACCTACACACTGACGGCAAGCGTCGAGGATCTAACTCTGACGGGTGCCACCGCGATCAACGGCACCGGCAACGCGCTGGACAATTCGATCACCGGCAACAGCGCGGCGAACGTGCTGAACGGCGGAGCAGGTGCGGACACGATGGCCGGCGGCGCGGGCAACGACACTTACGTCGTCGATAACATCGGCGATGTCGTGGTGGAGGGCGTCAACGCCGGCACGGACCTCGTGCAGGCCAGCGCCAGTTACGCGCTCTCGGACAATGTCGAGAATCTCACCCTCACCGGCACCGCCAATATCGACGGTAGCGGCAATGCGCTGGACAACGTCATCACCGGCAACAGCGGGGTGAACGTATTGGCCGGTCTGGGTGGCAACGATACCTACTACGTGGACAGCACCGCCGATGTGGTGGTGGAGAATACGGGCGAAGGCATCGATAACGTGAACTCGTCGGCAACTTACGCGCTGGGCGACAACGTCGAGAACCTTACCCTGACAGGGACTGCCGCGATCAATGGCACGGGCAATGAGCAGGACAACACACTTGCCGGCAACAGCGGCAACAACGTGCTGGATGGCGGTGCGGGCGCGGACGTCATGGCGGGCGGTGCGGGCAACGACACCTATGTGGTGGACAATGTCGGCGACATCGTGACGGAAGCGCTGAATGCGGGCACGGACACGGTGCTATCCGGCATCAGCTACACCCTCGGCAATAATCTGGAGAATCTCACCCTGACCGGTGTGGATGCGCTCAACGCCACCGGGAATGCGCTCGACAACGCGATCACTGGCAATAGCGGCAATAACCTGATCGACGGCGGTGCCGGCTCAGACACTATGGCAGGCGGTATGGGCGATGACACTTACGTGGTGGATAGCACAGCCGATGTCGTCGTGGAGGCCATGAATGAAGGATCAGATACGGTTCTGGCCAGCGCAAATTACACACTGGGTGCCAATATCGAAAATCTGGTTCTCACAGGGACTGCAGGCATCAGCGGCACGGGTAACGCGCTGGATAACGTCATCACGGGCAACAGCGGCAACAATACGCTGGCCGGTATGGAAGGCAACGATATGCTGGATGGAGGTATCGGTGCTGACACGATGGCAGGTGGGGTGGGGAACGATACTTACATCGTGGACAATGTTGGCGACGTGGTGGTGGAAGCGGTCAACGCAGGCATCGACACCGTTCAATCCAGCGTGAGCTATACCCTCTCCGACAACGTCGAGAATCTCACACTGACGGATACGGCGAACATCAACGCCGGCGGCAATACGCTCGACAACATCCTCACAGGCAACAGCGGCGCGAACGTGCTCGATGGCGGGGCCGGTGCGGATACGCTGATCGGAGGTGTTGGCAATGACACCCTGATGGGCGGTGCGGGTAACGACCGCTACGTGTTCAATTCCGGCGATGGAGTGGACACCATCGTGGATGCGCTGGGCAACGACACGCTCTACATCGGCAGTGGCCTGACCGAGGCCAATCTGGAAGGCGTGCGTGACGGCGACAATATGATCATTAACGTGCTCGGCACAACCGACTTCATCACACTGACCAACTGGTTCGTGCAGGGCGGGGGAGTAAGTCGTATCGAGTTTAGCGATGGTTCCTCGCTTGATTACGCGGGCATCGAAGGGCTGATGAATCGTCCGCCTGTTGCCAACCCGGACGCGATCACCGTGTATGAGGACGGCGGCGTAATGAACGTGCCGGTGGCTGCCTTGCTTGCCAACGACAGCGATCCGAATACCAACGATGTGATTTCCGTCATTTCCGTCGGCACCTCCGCTGTTGGAGCTTCCATCGCGCTGGTGAACGGCCAGGTGCAGTACGACATCGGCAACCGCTTCCAGGAGCTGAGCGCAGGGCAAACAGTAACCGATAGCTTTGTCTATACGATCAGCGACAGTAAGGGGGTGACCGCAAGCAGCATAGTGAATGTCATCATTGCCGGCACCAACGATGCACCCGTCACGGCAGATGATGATGCCGCTGCCGTGCAGGAGGATGCCGCTCTCGTTGCCACCGGCAACGTGCTGTCCAACGACAGCGACATCGATCAAGGCACCGTATTGAGCGTCGCCAACGCGGGTACGCTGCAAGGCAACTACGGCAGTTTGCTGCTGAATGCAGACGGCAGTTATACCTACATGCTGGACAACGCCTCGCTCGCGGTTCAATCGCTGGCCGCTGGGCAAATCGTCACCGAGAGATTCACCTATCAGGCCACCGACGGCATCGCGTTCACCCCGGCCACGCTCACCGTCAGCATCACGGGCACCAACGATGCCCCGGTGACCGTCGCCGATGCGGTCGCCGCACAGGAAGACCTGACCATCATCGCGACCGGCAACGTGCTCGCCAACGACACCGATGTGGATCAGGGTGCGGTGCTTAGCGTGGCCGATGCGGGCTTGTTTGCTGGCAGCTACGGCCAGCTCACACTGGCAACCGATGGCAGTTACAGCTACGCCTTGAATAATGCCTCGCCCGGCGTGCAGTCACTGGCCGCAGGGCAGGTTGTTACCGAGACCTTCGCCTATGCGGCAACGGATGGACTAATTGCAACGCCATCCACATTGACCGTCACCATCACAGGGACGAATGATGCGCCGGTGACTGTTGCCGATGTGGCGGCTGTGCAAGAAGACCTCACTATCTCCGCGACGGGCAATGTGCTCGCCAACGACACCGATGCGGATCAGGGGGCGGAGCTCAGCGTGCTGAATGCGGGTGTGTTCGCAGGCAACTATGGTCAGCTCACCCTCGCTGCTGACGGCAACTACAACTACGCACTGGACAACGCCTCGCCAGGCGTGCAGTCGCTGGCCGCAGGGCAGGTTGTTACCGAGACCTTCGCTTATGAAGCAACAGACGGCACCGTAGCCACACCATCCGCCCTCGCGGTCAGCATCACCGGCACCAACGATGCGCCTGTCGCCGCCGCCGATGTAGCCTATGTGCGGGAAGACCTCAACATCACCGCAACCGGTAATGCGCTCGCCAACGACAGCGATGTCGACCAAGGCACGCTGCTGACGGCCGCCGATGCCGGCACGCGGCAGGGCAACTACGGCCAGCTCGCTCTGGCTACCGACGGCAGCTACAGCTACACACTCGATAATGCCTCCATGCCGGTGCAGTCGCTGGGACGCGATGCGCAGGTCGTCGAGCATTTCGGCTACACCGCGACGGACGGCATGGTTGGAGCGTCCGCGGTATTGGATATCTTCCTGAACGGGACAAATGATGCGCCCATCCTTGTCGCGCCGCTGGACGACCAGAACTTCACCTTCCACAAGCACTTCTCCTGGCAGATGCCGGAAGGGAGCTTTGCCGACATCGACCAAGGCGACACGCTGACCTACGGCGCGGCTCTTGCCGACGGCTCGGCGCTGCCGGATTGGTTGAAGTTCGATGCTGCCACCCGAACCTTCTCGGGCGAGACGCCGAAGGAAGTCGGCTTTGTGGATGTCCAGGTGACCGCGACAGACAGCGTGGCCGCCACCGGCAGCACGGCTGGCAGCCTCTCCGCCTCGGATGTCTTCCGCATCTCGGTCAGCCATGGCAACGAGGGAGTGGGCAACGGAGAAGACGCACCGCCACCCGGTCACGACCACAACACCAATGACGGTACAGGCACTTCGCCCGGACATCCAGGTTCGCAAAGCGGCAACGGACAATACGCCTCCGGCGACGATGCAAACAGCCAGAGCGACGACGGTGATGATGACCACGACCAACAACAAGACGATTCTTCCTCGCACGGCGACAAGGATTCCGATAGCCACCGCACCGAAGAACTGATCCGTTCCTGGTTCGAACAGGAAAGCCGCGACGAACGCCATGCCCCCTTCGGCGCCACGGGCCGGAACGGCGGCGGAAGCAGCCAGACCGACTGGCAGGTGAATCGGAATATTGCCGGAGGCCTCTCCGGCGACTACAGCACGGAATGGGCGCGCATGGATGCGCGGCTCAAGGAGCACCTGGCGCAAAGCGGGAATGATGACAGCCACTTTACCGAATCCGGCGCCGGCGCCAGATCGTTCGGGCTGTTCGGTTCGGGGGGCAGCCAGAGCCTCTCTCGGCAGGGCATGGGCAACGGGCAGCAGATGAAGGGGTTCGCGGGGCTCGGGGAGGGATTGGAGAGGCTGGGGGTGTGACGGGCCACGCATCCATCAGCCGCCCCGGACGGGGGGGGCTGAACTTCGGTCAGCCGGAGGCGGGGGTGCGAGCGGACGCGAATGGATTGATTTTGGTTGTGCGCGGGAATTACCAGACTATCGAGTATCCGCTGCTGCGTCCGCCGCCGCTCGGGTGCAGGCAACCTTTTTCAACCAGATCGGCCAGTTCGCGATAGGCCGTTGCGCGGCTGATATTGGTCAGACTCATGTATTTGCGTGTATTGATTCCGCCTGTAAATCCATCTGGACCGGCATCCAGCAAACGGTTCAACACCTTGCGTTGGCGTTCGTTGATGCCTGTGGACTGATGCCCGAGCCAGAATCTGGCTTTGGCCAGCGTCGTGGCAACCGTCTGTTCCGCAGCATTGGCGGCAGCTTCGACCTGCGCCAGAAACCACAACAACCAGTCCGTCACATCCAGATTGCCGCGCTGTGTGCTTTCAAGAATGGCGTAATAATGTTCCCGCTTTCGCAAAATCTGCGCGGACAAACTGAAGAAACGCATGGATTGCCGCTCGTCTTGCGATAGCGCCATATCGGTGATCGCGCGCGCCAAACGACCGTTGCCGTCCTCGAAGGGATGCAGGGTGACGAACCAGAGATGTGCGATTCCCGCACGAACCAGCCCATCGATATCGCCGGGCGCATTGAACCATGCCAGGAAGCGGTCGAGCTCCATCTCGAGAACTTCCCGCTGCGGTGCCAGAAAGTGAACCTTTTCGTGGCCGATGCCGCCCGAAACCACTTGCATTGGCTCGGTTCCGCGCAACGATCCAGCCCGGATGGTGTGCAGACCGGAGCGACCAGTGGGAAACAATGCCGCCTGCCATCCGCACAGGCGATCCACTGCCAGTAGCTGGTCGTGATGCATCGTCGCATCCAGCAACACCTCGATCAGGCCATCTACTGCCCTTGGGGGAGAAGGGAGCCCCGCAGTCGGTAAACCCAGATGGCGCGCCACCGAAGAACGTACGGAATCCAGATCGAGGCGATCTCCCTCGATGGCGCTGGTCGTCAGGCCATCTTCCGCAAGAATGGCGGCGATAGCCTCCAGCGACAGCTTGGCATCAAGCAACTTGGCAGTGCCCAACACCTTGCCCTGAGCCAATCTGGCACGCGACAATGCATGCGAGAGCCGGCCTTCATCCCAGCGGAAATGCGGCCAGTCAGGTTGTTGCCATATCCAGGTAAGAGGCGTTTGCATCGCTTAATCGCTCCACTTAATGAAGCAATTATGGCGGTTAATCGCTTCAGCCGCAAGGGACGAAGATGGTGTTTTTGATTAACCCGATAGCCCCAACCCCCTCCTAACCTCCCCCTTGAAGGAGGAGGAATCTGAGCCACCTTGAGCGGCGCAAGGTTTTTTTGCCGCTTTGAGCGGCTCACAAACTAAAGCCCCCGGCTTTGCCGGGGGATATACCTCTGCTGAATTCCGGGGTAAGCCAGAAATAATGACGAAGGCGATACTTTAAAAGTGCCGGATCAATAATCAGCGTTTCCTTTTTGGTATCATGCGCGCCCCCAGAGAAAACGCTCATCCAGCAGTTCCGAATGTCGATCCCAAGTAAATGTTGAACAAGCTCAACGCTGCCCAGCGCGCAGCCGTGACCGCTATCGATGCGCCCCTGCTGGTGCTGGCCGGTGCAGGTAGCGGCAAGACGCGCGTCATCACCCACAAGATCGCTTATCTGATCGAGAAATGCGGCTACGCGCCGCGCAACATCGCCGCGATCACCTTCACCAACAAGGCGGCCAACGAGATGCGCGAGCGCGTCGCCGGGCTGTTGCAGGGCAAGGACAGCAAGGGGCTGGTGGTGAGCACCTTCCATTCGCTGGGCATGAACATCCTGCGCAAGGAGGCCGCGCTGCTGGGTTACAAGCCGCAGTTCTCGATCTTCGATAGCAGCGACAGCTGGAAGATACTCGGCGAGCTGGCCAATTCCGGCGACAAGCAGGAGCTGCGCGACGTGCAGACGCAGATTTCGAATTGGAAGTCGGCTTTCGTGTCGCCGGAACAGGCGGCGGAGCTCGCGGGGGATGCGGAGGAGAAACTGCATGCGCGTCTTTACAGCCGCTATCAGGAAACGCTACGTGCCTATCAGGCGGTGGATTTCGACGACCTGATCCACCTGCCGGTGCTGTTGTTCCGCCAGCATCCCGAAGCGCTGGAGCGCTGGCAGGGCAAGCTGCGCTATCTGCTGATCGACGAATATCAGGACACCAACGATTGCCAGTACCAGTTGACCCGCTTGCTGGCCGGCAGCCGCGCGGCATTCACCGCGGTGGGCGACGACGATCAGGCGATCTATGCCTGGCGCGGCGCCAGCGTGGAGAACTTGCACAACCTGCGCAACGATTATCCCAGCCTGCAGGTGATCAAGCTGGAGCAGAACTACCGCTCCTCGCAGCGCATCCTCAAGGTGGCCAATAATCTCATCAACCACAATACCAAGGTGTTCGAGAAGAAGCTGTGGAGCGAGCACGGCATCGGCGATGCTATCCGCATCTATGCTGCGCGCGACGATGAGCACGAGGCCGAGAGCGTGGTGATGAAGCTGCTTTCGCACAAGTTCGAGCACCGTAACAAGTTTTCCGATTACACCATCCTGTACCGCAGCAACCATCTGTCGCGCGGTTTCGAGGAGCAGCTGCGCGCCCAGCGCGTTCCTTATACCGTCAGCGGCGGAACCTCGTTCTTCGACAAGGCGGAGATCAAGGACATCACTTCATATTTGCGTCTGATCGCCAATCCGGACGACGATCCGGCCTTCATCCGCGCCGTCACCACGCCCAAGCGCGGCATCGGCAACACCACGCTGGAACGGCTCGGCAGCCATGCCGGCGCGCGCCATATCAGCCTGTTCGAGGCGGCGTTCGAGCCGGAAGTCGAGCGGGAGCTGGCCGCGCGCCAGCATGAAGAGCTGATGCTGTTCTGCAACTTCATCAACCGCATTCAGGAGCGCGCCGACAAGGATCCGTGCGGCGAACTGCTGGACGAGCTGCTGCGCGCGATCAACTACGAGACCTGGCTGTTTGATTCGCATGATCCGCGTCAGGCCGAGGGCAAATGGAAGAACGTCGAGGATTTCATCGGCTGGCTCAAGCGCAAGGCCGAGGCGGACGAGAAATCGTTGCTCGACATGGTGCAGACCGTCGCGCTGATCAGCATGCTCGAAAGCGGCGAACAGGAGCCGGACGCGGTCTCGCTGTCCACTCTGCACGCCGCCAAGGGGCTGGAGTTCCCGCATGTGTTCATCGTCGGCGCGGAGGAGGAGATACTGCCGTTCCGCGACAGCGACGAGAAACAAATCGAAGAGGAGCGCCGCCTGATGTATGTCGGCATCACCCGCGCCGAGCGTTCCTTGCAGATCAGCTATTGCAACCGCCGCAAGCGCGGCAAGGATTGGTTCGCCTGCGAGCCGAGCCGCTTCATCGAGGAGATGCCGCAGGACGAACTGGCCTTTGCCGGTGGCCACAAGGATGCGGCACCGACCGTCAGCAAGGATGAGGGCAAGAGCAAGCTGGCCAACCTGAAGGCGATGCTGAACAAAGAGTAATGAGTGAAGCTTATTGACCATGCCGCAAGGGCGGGGTAGGGTGCAGACCTTGTAGCAGTTAACCGGGAAAGATGCTGTTGCCTGCCGATTTTTTGACCAACTTTTAAAGTTTAACGACCCATGAATACCGATACCCAGAACGAATACCTGATGATCACCGCTTCGGGAGAAGACAAGGTCGGACTTGTCGACCGCCTCTCGAGCCGGATCACCGAGAGCGGATGCAATATCGAAGAGAGCCGCATGGCCGTGCTCGGCGGGCAGTTCGCGCTCATCATGCTGGTTTCCGGCCCGTGGAACGCGCTGTCCAAGCTCGAAGGGCAGATGGATGCGCTGGGCGAGAAGCTGGGCCTGACCATCATCCACAGCCGCACCCGCAAGCGCGACCAGACGCGGCCTGCACTTCCCTACAGCGTGGAAGTGGTAGCCATGGATCATCCCGGCATCGTGCGCAGCCTGTCCACGTTCTTCTCCAAGCACGGCATCAATATCGAGGAATTGCGTACTGACACCTATCCCGCGCCGCATACCGGCACGCCGATGTTCTCCGTCACCATGACGGTGGGTGTTCCGGCCGACACGCATATTCCCACTCTGCGCGGTGATTTCCTCGATTATTGCGACGACCTCAACCTGGATGTGATCTTCGAGCCAGTGCGCGGCTGAAGCATAACCAACCGGTAGCCCGGCCATGCTCAGTTACCGCCACGCCTTCCATGCGGGCAACCACGCCGATGTATTGAAGCATCTCGTCGAGGTGCAGTTGCTGCGCTATCTGGCGCAAAAGGACAAGCCGTTCTGGTACATCGACACCCATGCCGGAGCCGGGTGCTACGAACTGGATCGCGGTTATGCCACCCAAAATGCCGAGTTCGAGGGCGGCATCGCGCGGCTGTGGCAGCGCGATGATCTGCCCGCGTCGCTGGCGGAATATGTAGCGCTGGTGCGGCATTTCAATCCGGACGGACAGTTGAAGCTGTATCCCGGCTCGCCGCTGGTCGCGCTGCAACTGTTGCGCGAGCAGGACAGGATGCGGCTGTTCGAGCTGCATCCGACCGACAGCGAGTTGCTGCAACAGAATTTCGCCGGACATGGCGCGCAGGTGCTGATACAGGCCGCCGACGGCTTCGGCGCGCTGAAAGCCTTATTGCCGCCGCCGCCGCGCCGCGCGCTGGTGCTGATCGACCCGCCCTATGAGGACAAGCAGGATTACCGGCATGTGGTAGCGGCGTTGCGCGAAGGTCTGAAGCGTTTTGCCAGCGGCGTGTACGCGGTGTGGTATCCGCAGTTGCAGCGCGCCGAGGCGCGGCATTTGCCGGAGCAGCTCAAGCAGCTGCCGGTGAAGTCTTGGCTGCATGTCGCGCTCAGCGTGCAAGCGCCGAGCGAAGACGGTTTCGGCATGCATGGCAGCGGCATGTTCGTGCTCAATCCGCCGTGGACGCTGCACGGTGTGCTGCAGGAGACGATGCCGTATCTTGCAAGGCATCTGGGGCAAAATGGCGAGGGCGCGTTTTTCCTGGAGATGAAAGAAAATTCTTCCGCATGAAACAATTGACCATGCCTGAATTTAACAACGATTGCTGCCGTTGCGCGCGCTTGGCCGGTTTTCTCGATCGTGTTCGCAGCGAACACCCGGACTACCATGCGCTGCCGGTCAGCTCGTTCGGCGCGGCGGGCAGCGCGTTCCTCGTGGTCGGGCTGGCGCCCGGCATGCACGGCGCGAACCGCACCGGGCGGCCGTTCACCGGCGACTTTGCGGGTAATTTGCTATACGGCACACTGCACAAATACGGCTTCGCCAGCAGCCCCGAGCCGCTGGATGCGGCGGGCAACGCCAACCCAGCCCTGCATCTGACGGGTTGCCGCATCACCAATGCGGTGCGCTGCCTGCCGCCGCAGAACAAGCCGGAACCGGTCGAGGTGCGTACCTGCAACGCTTATCTGGCGGAGGAGTTGGCGGCGCTGCCGCCGGGCACGGCAGTGATGGCGCTCGGCACGATCGCGCATCAGGCGGTGTTGATGGCGTTGCAACTGCGCAAGAGCAGCTTTACTTTCGCGCATGGCGCGCGGCATGAATTGCCGGGCGGGTTGACGCTGTTCGACAGCTATCATTGCAGCCGCTACAACACCCAGACCAGACGCCTGACCACGGCGATGTTCGAGGCGGTCGTCGATAACATTGCAAAACACATTGCAGGAGCGGGCCATGCCCGCGATTGAGAAGGTCGCGGGCATGGCCCGCTCCTACGAATTCGATCCCAAGCCGATACTCGATAGCCTGCCGCTGCTGCCGGGGGTGTACCGTTTCTTCGACGGCAAGGGCGAGGTGCTGTATGTCGGCAAGGCAAATCAGCTGAAGAAACGCGTCGCCTCCTATTTCCAGAAGACCAACGTCTCGCCGCGCATCCGCCTGATGGTGTCGCACATCGCGCGCATCGAGACTACCGTGACGCGCTCGGAAGCCGAGGCGCTGCTGTTGGAAAACAACCTGATAAAATCCTTAAGGCCACGCTATAACATATTGTTTCGCGACGACAAGTCCTATCCTTATATCGTGCTGACCGGGCATGCGTTCCCGCGCCTGACCTATTACCGCGGTACGCCGAACCGGCAACAACAATACTTCGGGCCATACCCGAATTCGTCTGCGGCGAAGGAGAGCATCCAGCTGTTGCAGAAGATCTTCCGCCTGCGCACCTGTGAAGACAGCGTGTTCGGCAACCGCACGCGACCCTGTCTGCTGCACCAGATCCACCGCTGCACCGCACCCTGCGTGAAGCTGGTCTCCGAGGAAGGTTATCGGGTCGATGTCCGCAACGCGGTGCTGCTGCTGCAAGGCCGCCATCAGGAGGTCGAGCAGACCCTGCGCGATGCGATGGAGCAGGCGGCGGAGGCGCAGCATTACGAGCAGGCCGCCGTGTTGCGCGACCAGCTGCGCGCGCTGCACACGGTACAGCAGAAACAGTTCGTCGAATCCACTGGCGGCGCGACCGATGCCGACATCATCGCGCTGGCCCAGCAGGATGGACAAACCTGCGTGAACCTCGCCATGGTGCGCGGCGGGCGGCATCTGGGCGACAAGAGCTTCTTCCCGGAACATGCCGAAGGGCTGGATGCGGAGGAAATCGTATCGGCCTTCATCGCGCAGCATTATCTGGAACGCAGCGTGCCGCCGTTGCTGGTGCTGGCGGAGGAATGCCGCGACGAGGCACTGGCGCAGCTGCTCGGCGAGCAGGCCGGGCGCGCGGTGAGCATCAGCACGGCCACGGGCGGCGAGCGTCGCCAGTGGCTGGAGATGGCGCAGCGCAACGCTCAGTTGGCATTGCAGCAGCGAGCGGCGCAGCAGGGCGGGCAGAAGCTGAGGCTGGACAAGCTGCGCGAGGCGCTCGACATGCCGGAGTTGCAGCGCATCGAGTGTTTCGACATCAGCCACACCATGGGCGAGGCGACGGTGGCCTCCTGCGTGGTGTACGAGCATCCGGACATGCGCCCGGCGCAGTACCGCCGCTACAACATTACCGGGGTTACGCCGGGCGACGACTACGCGGCGATGCGTCAGGCACTGACGCGCCGCTACCAGAAGCTGGCGGCGGGAGAGGGGGCAAAACCCGATCTGATCCTGATCGATGGCGGCTTGGGGCAGCTGCATATCGCGCTGGAGGTGATGCACGAACTGGGTTTGAACGAGCTGGCGTTGATCGGCGTCGCCAAAGGCGAGGAGCGCAAGCCGGGGCTGGAGCAGCTGATCTTTCCGGATGGCACGGCGCGCCAGTTGCGCAGCGACGATCCGGCGCTGCACCTGGTCCAGCAGATCCGCGACGAGGCGCATCGTTTCGCCATCACCGGGCATCGCGCCAAGCGCGGCAAGGCGCGCACCGCCTCCAGTCTGGAGGAGATCGGTGGGGTGGGGGAGAAGCGGCGGCGCAGCCTGCTGACCCACTTCGGCGGCCTGCGCGGCGTGATCCAGGCCAGCGTCGGGCAGTTGTGCCAGGTGGAGGGAATCAGCAAGGCACTTGCCGAAAAGATCTACCGGCAACTTCATTGAAAATCAATAATGGGTTGCTGAAGCGATTCACCAGCAGCTACACTGAACACATGTTCAGCAATATCCCCAATCTGATCACCTGGCTGCGTATCCTGCTGATCCCGGTATTCGTCACGGTCTTCTACCTGCCCGATGCTACGCTATCGCCGCACCTGAAGAACCTCGTCGCCACGCTCATCTTCCTGCTGGCTGCGCTGACCGACTGGCTGGATGGCTATCTGGCGCGCAGGCTGAACCAGTCTTCCGCCTTCGGTGCGTTCCTCGACCCGGTGGCCGACAAGCTGATGGTCGCCGCGGCGCTGATCCTGCTGGTCAAGCTGGGACGTGCCGATGCGATCATCGCCTTCATCATCATCGGGCGCGAGATCACCATCTCCGCCTTGCGCGAATGGATGGCCAAGCTGGGCGAAGCCAAGAGCATCGCGGTCTCGATGCTGGGCAAGATCAAGACCGCCTTCCAGATGATCGCCATCCTGCTGCTGCTGTACCACGAGCGCCTGCTCGGCATCGACTGCCAGGTGGCCGGCGCGCTGTTGCTGTACATGGCCGCGCTGTTGACCCTGTGGTCGATGGGTTACTACCTGATGCTGGCATCGCCGCAGCTGAAGAAACATCAGAACTGAATTGATTTATGGGGCTGCGTCTGTATAATGCGCACCCTTCGGGGTGTAGCGTAGCCTGGTAGCGCGCCTGCTTTGGGAGCAGGATGTCGGGAGTTCGAATCTCTCCACCCCGACCAGGTTG
Source organism: Gallionellales bacterium GWA2_60_18 (assembly GCA_001801105.1). The sequence goes on along the minus strand of MGWS01000008.1, from coordinate 79,507 downwards.
TAACGATATGCCTGGAGGCTTCGAAAGAATTGTGCCCGTAGCTCAACCGGATAGAGCACCAGCCTTCTAAGCTGGGGGTTACAGGTTCGATTCCTGTCGGGCACGCCAGTGTCTGTTCAGGCAGTTTCAATGGTGGTTGTAGCTCAGTTGGTAGAGTCCCGGATTGTGATTCCGGTTGTCGTGGGTTCGAGTCCCATCAGCCACCCCATCATTCATAAGGCTTGCAGCGATGCAGGCCTTTTCGTTTTTCCTCCCGTATAATCGCGCGCGGAGCCGCAATCGCACGATTGCGCGCTTCCCACGAAAAAAAAACAATCAGAACACAGGGAGTGTATGAACATGATGCGGCTCAAACGCTGGTCAGGGGTCATCGTTCTGTCGGCAGGCGCTGCCTGCACCGGCGCGATGGCGCAAAATTATCCAAGCGAACAGGACTATCTTCAGGAGTTTCCGGTAGTGCTCAGCGCCTCGCGCTTGTCACAACCTTTGTCGGAAGCACCGAATGCCATGACGGTGATCGACCGCGGCATGATCGTGGCATCGGGGTTCCGCAGTATCGCCGACCTGTTCAAGCTGGTGCCGGGAATGTATGTCGGCTACTACCATGGCAGCCAGCCTTTTGTTGCCTATCACGGTTCGACCGACCAGTATGCGCGGCGCATGCAGGTGCTGATCGACGGGCGCAGTGTGTATCTGCCACCGGTCAGCATGGTCGACTGGTCCAACCTGCCTATTACGGTGGATGACATCGAGCGCATCGAGGTGATCCGCGGGCCGGCTGCGGCATCGCACGGCGCGAATTCGCTGCAAGGTGTGATCAGCATCACTACAAGGGGCGCGGATCAGGTGGAGGGTAAAACGGTCTCTTTTACGCGCGGCAGCAAAGGCATCAACGATGCCGCAGCCTATTTCGGCAAGCGTGGCGAGACGCTGGATTACCGGATGACAGTAGCCTATACGGCGGATAACGGCTATGACGGCCAGACCAGTCCGCCCAATGGTTACCCCATCACGAAATTCCAGGCTGACACGCTCATTAATAACAGCAATGACAGCAATCAGGCGCGCATGGTGAATCTCCGCGCGAACTACCACCCGGATGGGGTGAACAGCTTCGATGCGCAGTTCGGCTTCAACCACGATATTCAGGGCGTCGGCTTCTGGGACTCGGCTAAAGACCCGTTCCATGACGTGATCAGCAATGCAGGTTTCCTGCAGTTGGACTGGACACACCAGACAGACGTCGCATCCGAATTAAAGCTGCGCTATTACCATATCCGCCAAGACCAGAGTGAATCGTTTACCCATACCAGTGGAACAGTGTCGGCTGTCCAGACGAGCCAGGTCGAGCGTGACGAGATGGAGTTGCAGCACACCTTGCAGTTCGGTGACAACAATCGTCTGGTCTATGGCGCCGGCTGGCGCAGGGACCAGATCGATGCGCGGGGGTATTCCACTTCCGCCCCGACGTTCTACTCATCGGCCTTGACGATGGATGAATACCGCCTGTTCGCTCACGACGAGTGGCGCATTACGCCGAGGTTGTTGCTCAACACGGGTGCCATGTTCGAGCACGACCGCATGGGTTTTCAAGGTTGGTCACCGCGCGTTGCACTGAATTTCCATCTGACGCCGGAACACACCATCCGGGCGGGCGCTTCGATGGCCTACCGCACCCCCTCGCTGGTGGAAGAAAGGTTCCGGGCTTCATTGCCTGGCGTGCTCTTCATTCCGAACCAGAACGTCACTTTTGCCGGATTGAAGCCGGAACGCATCTTGTCGCGCGAGATCGGTTATCTCGGTGAATTCCATGACTGGGATGCCTCGCTGGATCTCCGGCTGTTCAGCGACGAGGTCGGAGATGGTGTTTATATCCGCTCCGCTCCAACGGCATTTACTAACGGTGTGTCCAGCCGCTATCAGGGGCTAGAGGCTACTTTCAAGAAGTCGTTTGGCAAAGACAGCGACCTAACCGCTAATTTTGCCCATGAACTGGCAAGCAGCAACGGGCCGGCCTTGTTGGCCGCCGGGCATGGCTCCATGTCATCAAAGGACCCGTCGGACAATGACATCCTTTCAGCCAGTACGCCGGAGAACAGCGCCAGCCTGCTTTATGCGCATCGCTGGGCTAATGGCATTTCAGGCAGCGTCTCTTGTTATTACCAGGGTGCTTTGCAGCCTTATGATCGCGGAGCTATCGACTACCAGCCGATACAGCGGCGTGCCGATATCCGCATTGCCAAGGCGTTTCAACCATCTGCCGGCGTGGAAGGCGAGGTCTCGGTAGTAGTGCAGAATCTGCTCAGTACCGATTACACCGAATACATCGCCAGTAATCTGTTCAAGCGGCGTGCATGGTTCAACGCTACGCTGAAATTCTAGGGATACGACTTGTTGCGTTACCTGTTCATTCTACTGTCAGGCGCGGCCATGTTGCTGGCCGCCACGGTTCAGGCTGCCCCGCTGAACGTCCGCCTGCTGTTGAGCGACAGGTCGCCCGCCTATCTGCAATTCTCTATGTCCCTCTCCAAAGCGCTGGCTTCGGAGAGGGCGGATGTGATCGTCTCGGAGACAGGGGGAGGCGCTCAACCCGACCTGATCGTCGCCGTCGGCATGAAGGCGACGGAATTCGCCATCACCAATTTCACGGCGCCGGTGCTGGGTGCCATGATCCCCAAAGCGGGCCATGATTCGCTGCGCGAACGATACGCGGCGCAACACCGCTCCAGGCCTCTGTCTGCCATCTATATCGAGCAGCCTCCGGAACGCCAGCTGGATTTCATCCGGGCCGCGCTGCCCGGCCATCGCAGGCTGGGGCTGCTGTACTCGCCGGGGGCGCGGATCAACCTGCAAGAACTGCAATCGGGCAGCGTCGAACGTGGCTTGTCGCTGGTCGCGCTAGCGGTCCGTTCGAATGAAACGCTGTTTGCCAGCCTGGACGAAATCCTGAACCAGAGCGATCTGCTGCTGGCGGTTCCCGACAGCGCGGTCTACAACGGCAGCAACGTGCGCAACATCCTGCTGACCAGCTACCGGCACAAGGTTCCGCTGGTCGGGCTGTCGCAGGCCTATCTGAATGCCGGCGCACTGTGCGCCATATTTTCCACGCCCGAGCAGATCGCCGAACAGACCGGCACGGAGATACTCCTGTTCGCAAGAAGCAGGCGCCTGCCTGAAGCGCAATACCCGACTTCATTCGATATCGGTCTGAACCGACAGGTCGCGCGTTCGCTGGGGATATTCCTGGATACGCCGGAAACGATACGTGAACGCATGAACAAGGCAATGGAGGAAAGACGATGAAACAATTTGGCATCCGCACACAGGTTGCCCTGCTGACGCTCATCCCATCGCTCATCATGGTGGTTAGCCTGGAAGCATGGTTTCTGCACGACCGTTTTTCTGGCATGGACGAGGATCTGCTGGAACGAGGCAAACTGGTCGCGCGCCAACTCGCATCGAGCAGCGAGTACGGCGTGTTTTCCAGCAATCAGGAGTTCCTGCAGAACATCGCCAAAGGAGTTTTGCAACAGCCGGATGTGCGCGGGCTGGCGGTGCTGAACTCGGCTTCCGAAACTCTGGTCAGGGCCGGCGAATTTTCCGGGCATCTCAAGGATGGCCTGGAAGCAGGCGATGGCGAACTGTCCGATTATCTGAACCGCCCCCAATTCAAGAAAGCCGAAGACAAGGAAGTGAATCTGCTGACGCCTATCCGCAGCAACGAGCGCAGCTTGTGGATATACCATCCGATCATCCCGGCGCAAGTGCCGCTGGGCGAGTTCGAAGAAAAGCAACTGGTGCAGCAGGTAGGGTCGGTCGTCGTGGAAATGGACAGGCTCCGCATGGAGCAAGCCAAGACGCGCATGCTCCGGTTCACGCTGCTTGCGACTTTGCTGTTCGTGAGCATCGTGCTTTATCTGGTACATCGTGCCAGCCGCAGCATCACCCGCCCGGTGCGCCAGCTGAGCGAAGCCGTGCAGGCCATCGGCGAGGGCAAGCTCGACACCCGCATTGTGATGCAATCCCCGGTTGAAGAATTGGATACTCTGGCGCAAGGGTTGAATCAAATGACCGAGGATCTGCAGGAGGAGCACGGACGGCTGGAACAGCGCGTCGAAGAGGCGACCCAGGCGTTGCGGCTCAAGAAAGAAGAAGCGGAACGCGCCAGCTATGACAAGAGCCGTTTCCTGGCAGTGGCCAGCCATGATCTGCGCCAGCCGCTGCATGCACTGGGTTTGTATATAGCCGAATTGCAACACAGGATTTCCGATGCCGGGCAGCAACATCTGGTCGGGCAAGTGGAACAATCCGTCGAGGCACTTTCCACGCTATTGAACGCCTTGCTCGACATTTCCAAACTGGATGCCGGATCGATCATGCCGCAAGTGCAGAATTGCGATATGAATGCCATGTTGGAGCGGGTTGCGGCAGACTACCGGATGGTTGCCAGCATCAAGAGCATTCGCCTGGTCGTCAGGCCATGCAACGCCGTGGTCACCAGCGATCCCTTGCTGCTGGAGCGTATTCTGACGAACCTGGTCAGCAATGCGATACGCTACACATACCCGAACGGCTGCGTCCTGGTCGCCTGCCGTTGCCGCGGACGGTTACTGCGCATCGAAGTGCGCGACAACGGCGTCGGCATTTCCAGAGAGGATCAGACCAACGTCTTCCGTGAGTTCTTCCAGTTGAGCCAGCCGCAACTGGATGCAACCAAGGGATTGGGGCTGGGATTGTCCATCGTGAACCGCCTGGTGAAATTGCTCGGACATCGCATCGATCTGCGCTCCGCACCCAACAAGGGTTCCGTGTTCGCCGTGGAGGTGCCGGTCGCGATCCACCCCGGCAGGCAGCCTGCCGCAACGGCAGCCGCGCAGACCCGGACGGATTCCGAACGGGCCATCGACAGCCATCCGCTGGAAGGAAAGAAATTGCTGGTGGTGGACGATGACCCGATGGTGCTGGCCGGCACGGCGGGAATCCTGGCTTCATGGGGTTGCGAGGTGACTGCGGCAGCCTCGCTGGCCGAGGTGGAAAGGCACCTGCGCGAAGGGGCGAGATGGGATTTCATCATCAGCGATTACCAGCTGGGAAATGACGCAAACGGCGTCGATGTCATCACACGGGTTCGCATGTACTACAACAGGCTGATACCCAGCCTGCTGATCAGCGGGGACACCAGCCCGACGGTGATGAAGCTGGCCAGCGTCAATGGGCATCATCTGCTGCACAAGCCGGTCAAGCCGGCCAAGCTCAGGTCACTGGTCCTGCATTTGCTGGGGGAAGAGGCATGAAGCGTTGCGGCAGGTTGCAGCGTCAGCGCAGGTCGGCGACCAGCGAATCGCGTACCGGCTGAGGGACATCCGTTTCCGCGTGGTAGGCGGCGTGTTCGATGCCCGCCCGCAAGGCCTCACCCCGCTTGATCGCCGCAATCATCTCCGGCGTCAGCTCGAAGCGCAGGAAATGTACCGATGAAGTCTTGTCTGCGGTTTGCCGGTCGAGGTCTTCGTTGGCGATGGGATGCACCTTGTCGAAGCCCTTTACCTGGATCCAGATGGCTTTTTCGACACCGATCAGCCGGGCAAGCGCCGCGCGGCGCTCGGCCACATCCTGATATTCCAGCATGAAGGTCGCCTTCCAGTTGCTGCCATTGGGGATGAGCGGGTTATAGACTGCGAGTTCTTCCTGTATCTTTTCCGGCTCGAAGATGCGTTCCAGGCGCAGCATCTCCTGCACCTGATACTGCATGGTGAGCCTGTCCTCGAAATACAGGGTGGCACATGGGCCCAGCGGCAGCCTGCGGCGCACCTTGTGCTTCATGACCTTGTTGCGGAACTCGTTGCGGATCCTGGCGTACTCTTCCAGGGGGTAAAGATTTTCGGGGGTCAACAACATGCTCATTCGCCTTACTCCTTAGATGCCGTAAGCCTGCCGCAGCAGGGTGACCGGGTGTTCCGGCGCGCGCCCGTCCGCCAAGGCATGGCCGATGTGGTGGCCGGCCATGGCGCAGTCGCTACCGAAATGCTGCGCCTCGGCCTTTTTCACCCGTTCTACCACGGGCTTGACGATCTTCATGGCGTGCGCGTGAAACTCCTTCTTTACCGCATAGGTGCCATCGTGGCCGGAGCAGCGCTCGATGATCTCCACTTCGGTATCGGGAATCATTGACAGTGTCTCGCGTGTCTTCGGGCCGATGTTCTGCACGCGCTGGTGGCAGGCCGCATGATAGGCCACTTTGCCCAGCCCGTTCCTGAAATCGGTGCTGAACTTGCCTTCCTTGTGGCGCAACATCAGGTATTCGAAGGGGTCGTAGAAAGCCTTGCTCACCTTTATGACATCCGCATCGTCCGGGAACAGCAACGGCAGTTCTTTCTTGAACATGAGCACGCAGGAGGGTACCAGCGCGGTCAGGTCCCAGCCTTCGTCCACCAGCTTGGCGAGGACGGGGATGTTGGCTTCCTTGGCCTCGGCGACGGCTTCGAGATGGCCCAACTCCATCTTGGGCATACCGCAACAGCGTTCCTTTCCGGCCAGTGTGACGGGTATGCCATTGTGTTCGAACACGGCGACCAGATCTTCGCCGGGGCCGGGTTCGTTACGGTTCATGTAGCAGGTGGCAAACAAGGCCACCTTGCCGCGGGTGCGGCCGGCCGGCTCGGCGACCAGCTCGCTGGCATGGCCGGACAGGCGCTTGCGCAATGAATTGCTGTCGAATTCGGGCAGCCAGGCGTCGCGGTGCACTTTCGCGACGGATTCCATGACGGCGCGGGCAGGGCGGAGACGGTTGACCGCATTGACCACCTGCGCCACCACCGGGATGCCCGCGATGCTGCCTACCGCATCGGTACTGGTCAGGATGCGGTCGCGCAGCTTGACCTCGCCCTTCCGGTATTTGACCGCCTTGGCGCGCAGCATCAGATGGGGGAAATCCAGATTCCACTGGTGCGGCGGCACATAGGGGCACTTGGTCATGTAGCACAGGTCGCAGAGGTAGCAGTGATCCACGACCTGCACGTAATCGCCTTTGCCGACCCCCGCCACATCCGTCGATTCTGACTCGTCCACCAGGTCGAACAGGGTAGGGAAGGCATGGCACAGGCTGACGCAACGGCGACAGCCGTGACATATCTCGAAGACCCGCTCCATTTCCCGGAACAGCGATGCCTCATCGTAAAAATCCGGGTTGCGCCAGTCCAGTGGATGGCGGGTGGGTGCTTCGAGGTTGCCCTCGCGAGCAGGGTCAGCCATGGAGAATTTCCTGTATTTATTCAGCTACAAGGGTGCCGTGCAGCGCTATGTACCGGCGCCGGGTTTCAAATGCTCAGTTCCCCCAAGGCTTTCTGGAAGCGGTTGGCGTGAGAGCGTTCCGCCTTGGCCAGCGTTTCGAACCAGTCGGCGATTTCGTCAAAACCTTCCTCGCGGGCGGTCTTGGCCATACCGGGATACATGTCCGTATATTCGTGGGTCTCGCCGGCAACTGCGGTCTTGAGATTGTCCGACGTGCCGCCGAACGGCATGCCGGTGGCAGGATCGCCGCACTGTTCCAGATATTCAAGATGGCCGTGCGCATGACCGGTTTCGCCTTCCGCAGTGGAGCGGAACAGGGCGGCCACATCGTTGCAGCCTTCGACATCCGCTTTGCTTGCGAAATAGAGATAGCGGCGATTGGCCTGGGATTCTCCGGCAAATGCGTCTTTCAGGTGCTGCTCGGTCTTGCTGCCTTTCAGGTTCATGATGTTCTCCTTTGTGGGTTGAAATATTCAATCATCAGGCTATGGCGTCAATCATAATCAACAATGATAATCTAGTGGAACCGCTTCATCACGGGAAATGTTTTTTTCCTATCGCGCCGATTGTTTTTGCGTATTGAAGACAGCGTCAGCGCAGAGCGCGATGCGGTTTCTGGCGATTCAGCATCGCCATTGAGATGCAATGAAACAATATGATAGAGCAGACTCTTCATGTTTTATCGGTTATTGCCTGGGCTTGGCGGTCGAATCGGAGCATAGGTCTTGCCGGGTATGTGATATCCGGATTTCGGATACAACCATACGGTGTTGGGCTTTCCTGAATTACGCATAATGTATATTATGTCAAATTAAATAAAGGCGTCCGTATCCCAGGTATCACGGGCGCTATAAGCCGGATGGCCGTGCCCCTCTGCTATCATGGGGCGATGCTCAACATACAGAACATGACCTTCCTGCAAGGCGGTGCTCCGCTGTTCCAACAGGCGAACCTGCAGGCGTTCGCCAACCAGCGCATCGGTCTGGTCGGCAAGAACGGTTGCGGCAAATCCACCCTGTTCCGCCTGATACGCGGCGAACTCAAACCGGACGGCGGCGACATCTCGCTGCAAAGCGGCAAGACCATTGCCTATGTCGAACAGGAGATCGCCAGTTCCGACCAGCCCGCGCTGGAATTCGTGCTGGACGGTGACGTGCAGTTGCGCCGGCTGGAAAAGACCCTGGCGCGCGAACAGCATGACACCGCTTGGTTCGATGCCCAGCACCAGTTCGAAGCTATCGACGGTTACGGCGCTCCGGCGCGCGCCGCGCAACTGCTGAACGGGCTGGGCTTTGCCAGCGACAGTCTGGTGCGCCCGGTGACCAGTTTTTCCGGCGGCTGGCGCATGCGCCTCAACCTGGCGCGCGCGCTGATGCACCGCGCCGACCTGCTGCTGCTCGACGAGCCGACCAATCATCTCGACCTCGAGGCGATCCTCTGGCTGGAGCAATACCTGTCGCGTTATCCCGGCAGCATTCTGCTGGTGTCGCACGACCGCGAATTCCTCAACGCCACCGTCAACCGTATCGCCCATGTCCACGACTGCGTCATCGACAGCTATGCCGGCGACTACGACGACTTCGAGCGCGCCCGCGCCGAGCGCATCGCCCAGCAGAATCAGGCATACCAGACGCAACAGGCCAAGATCGCGCATCTGGAAGACTTCGTGCGTCGCTTCCGCGCCAAGGCCACCAAGGCCAAGCAGGCGCAGAGCCGCGTCAAGGCGCTGGAGCGGCTCACGCGCATCGCCCCGGCGCATGTCGCCGACGGTCATTTCGAGTTGGAGATCGAAGCGCCGGAGCGCAGCCCCGACCTGCTGCTGCGCGCCGAGAACATGGGCTTCGGTTATGGCGACAAGCAGCTGTTCCGGAACATCGACCTGCTGCTGCGCGCCGGCGCGCGCATCGCCCTGCTCGGCCCGAACGGCGCCGGCAAATCCACGCTGATCAAGCTGCTGGTCGGCGAACTTGCGCCCACCTCGGGCAAGCTGGAAACCACCCCGGATATCCGCATCGGCTACTTCGCCCAGCACCAGCTGGAGAACCTCGACAGCGCGGCTACCCCGCTGCAGCATATGGAACGGCTCGCGCCCAAGGAAACCACGCTGGCGCTGCGCACCTTCCTCGGTCGCTTCGGCTTGGCCGGGGACAGCGAAGATCGTCCTGTGGCCAGCTTCTCCGGCGGCGAGAAGAGCCGTCTTGCCCTCGCCCTGCTGGCCTGGCAAAAGCCGCACCTGCTGCTGCTCGACGAACCCACCAACCACCTTGATCTGGACATGCGCGACGCCCTTACCATCGCGCTGGAGGAATACACCGGCGCTGTGGTACTGGTGTCCCACGACCGCAGCCTGATCCGCGCCGTGGCCGATGAACTGTGGCTGGTGGCCGACGGGAAAGCCCAACTGTTCGACGGCGATCTGGAAGACTACAAGAGCTGGATAGAAGCACGCCGCCCGCGCGAGACGGCGCAAGCCAAGCCGGAAAAACCACCCCAGAAAGCCGCGCCCAAGCCGAACAGGAAGGCGCTACAGTCGAAACAGACCAAGCTCGAAACCGAGCTGAACAAAGCGCAGACAGAGCTGGCAGAGATCAACGGCAAGTTAGGCGACCCGGCCACCTATGCCGAATGTAGTAGCGACTTCATCGCCAGCCTGAACGCCAGGCGTGAGGTGCTGGAAAACAAGGTCGCAGAATTGGAGGAAAGCTGGCTGGAGCTGGAGATGAGTTTAGAAGAGGTGGCGTAAACTTTATCTGGAGATGCGCCGGGAGGAAGCGGTGTAGATACCGCTCACTCTCCGTGGCGATTTTCAGGGCGACTCTTCAGGACATGACCATTCCGCCATCTACATTGATGACTTGGCCGGTCACGTAATCCGCATCGGCACTGCACAGGAAGGCCACCGCATCGGCGACATTCTCGGCGCTGCCGAAATTGCCTGCCGGAATGTTCTTGATGAAATGCTGCCTCACGTCTTCCGGCAGGCTTGCGGTCATTTCCGTATTGATAAAACCTGGGGCGACCGCATTGACCTGAATGTTGCGCGCCGCAAACTCGCGCGCCAAGGTCTTCGTCAGACCGATCAGGCCGGCTTTCGATGCTGCATAGTTCGCCTGCCCCACATTGCCCATCTGACCGACCACCGAGGCAATATTGACGATCTTGCCCGCACGCTGCTTGAACATCTGTTTATTGACCGCTTTGCACACATTGAAAGCGCCAGTCAGGTTGACGGAAAGAACCATATCCCACTCTTCCGGCTTCATCCGCAGGAAAAGATTGTCGCGGGTGATCCCCGCATTGTTGACGGCGATATCGAGGCTGCCGAACGCGGCGATCACTTGTTCGATGGCCTGTTCCACCGATTCCAGTTTGGTGACATTGGCTTCAACGCTGATGGCCTTGACCCCAAGCGCCTCGATCTCCTTGACCGTTTCGGGAGCTAAGGCCATGTCGAGAACGGCGACATTTGCACCCTGACGTGCCAGCTTGAGCGCAATGGCTTTTCCGATTCCCCGTGCTCCTCCCGTAACAAGCGCTGTTTTTCCATTCAGACTCATAATATTCTCCCCATTGCCACAAACTTAGCTTATGCAAGTATACCCAAAACGGACATTAACGCTTCGCCGTCGTTGATGGCCAGCGCCTGCTGGTTGGTGTCGATGCGCTTATTCAGGCCTGCCAGCACCTTGCCCGGCGCGCATTCCACGTTATGGGTGATGCCCTGTTTACCGAATGCCAGCACGGTCTCGACCCAGCGCACCGGCGAATACAACTGGCGCACCAGCGCATCGCGGATGCTGGCGGCATCATGGTACGAGGCGACATCGGCGTTGTGCAGCACCGGGATGGACGGGGCTTGCAGCGGAACATCGTTCAGGTATTCGCGCAATTGTTCCGCAGCGCCTTTCAGCAAGGCGCAATGCGACGGCACGCTCATCGGCAGCATGATGGCGCGCTTGGCGCCACGAGCCTTGGCCAGTTCCATGCCGCGCTCGACCGCGGCGCGGTTGCCGGCGATCACCACTTGCCCCGGCGAATTGAAGTTCACCGCTTCCAGCACCTCGCCCTGCGCGCCTTCGGCACACACTGCGCGAACTGCATCGTCGTCCAGCCCGAGGATGGCGGCGATGCCGCCCACGCCTACCGGCACGGCCTGCTGCATGCACTGCGCGCGGAAGCGCACCAGCGGCAGCGCGTCGGCGAATTGCAGCGCACCCGCCGCGACCAGCGCGGTATATTCGCCCAGGCTGTGTCCGGCCATGATGGCCGGCTGCGCCCCGTTCTGCGCCTGCCAGGCACGGTACACCGCGACGCCGGCAGCCAGCATGACCGGCTGGGTGTTCACCGTGGCGTTGAGGTCGGCATCGCTGCCTTCGGCGACCAGTTGCCACAGATCTTGCTTCAATATATCGGAGGCCTCGGCGAAAGTGTCGCGCACCGCCGAAAAATCGGCGTAGCCGTTCATCATGCCGCGCGATTGCGAGCCTTGCCCGGGAAATACGAATGCGAATCTGGTCATAATGCAGTCGTTAGTTATTAGTCGTTAGTCGCTAGTTGGGGTTTCAGATTTAACTAGCGTCTAGCGACTAACGACTAGCTACTGTTTTCTCTACCAGCGTATCAGCACCGCACCCCAGGTGAACCCGCCGCCCACCGCTTCCAGCAGGATGTTCTGCCCGGACTTGATGCGCCCGTCGCGCACGGCGGTGTCCAGTGCCAGCGGAATGGAGGCTGCCGAGGTATTGCCGTGGTGCGCGACCGTCACCACCACGTTGTCCATGCTCAGCCCTAGCTTCTTCGCCGTGGCTTCCATGATGCGGATGTTGGCCTGGTGCGGTATCAGCCAGTCGATGTCGGAACCCTTGAGCTGGTTCTCTTCCAGTACTTCCTCAACTACTTCGCTCAACACTTTGACGGCAAACTTGAATACGGCTTGGCCATCCATCTTGATGAACGGGTCGCCCTGAATTTCGCCATGACGGATATTGCCGTCGGCTGTAAGCATGTCGCGGTGGCGACCGTCGGCGTGCAGCCTGCTGGCGAGGATGCCCGGCGTTTCGGCGGCGCGCAGCACCACCGCGCCGGCGCCGTCGCCAAACAGCACGCAGGTGGTGCGGTCGCTCCAGTCCAGCATGCGCGTCAGCACTTCCGCACCGACCACCAGCACGGTCTTGGCCTGCCCGCCCTTGATGTACATATCGGCGGTGTTCAGCGCATATACGAAACCGCCGCACACGGCCTGAATGTCGAAAGCCGCGCCGCAGTTGCGGATGCCCAGCTTGTCCTGCAGGATGCAGGCGGTGCTGGGGAACATCTTGTCCGGCGAGGTGGTGGCGACGATCAGCATGTCGATCTCGTCCGCGACGATGCCTGCGGCCTCGATGGCGCGGCGGCTGGCATGCAGCGCGAGGTCGCTGGTCATCTCGTCGTCCGCCGCGACATGGCGCTCAAGAATGCCGCTGCGCGACAAGATCCAGTCGTGCGTGGTCTCGACCATCTTTTCGAGGTCGTAGTTGGTCAGCGTCTTGGCTGGCAGATAGCTGCCGGTACCGATTATTCTGGAATACATCAGGATGCCTCTTGTTCTGTATTGTTGCGCTCGTGATGCCACTTCTCGATATGCTCGCTGATATGGTGCAGCATGCCCTCGTGTGCCTCGCCGGCGGCGCGCTCGATGGCGCAGCGGAAGGCCAGCACGTCCGCCGAGCCGTGGCTCTTCACCACGATGCCCTTCAGGCCGAGGAAGCTCGCGCCGTTATAGCGGCGATGGTCCACCCTGCGCTTGAATGCGTTGAGCACCGGCAACGCCAGCAATCCGGCCAGTTTGGTGAATGCGTTGCGGCTGAATTCCTCGCGCAGGAAACCGCCCAGCATCTGCGCCAGCCCCTCGGTGGTCTTCAGCGCGACGTTGCCGACAAAACCGTCGCATACCACCACGTCGGTGGTGCCCTTGAAGATGTCGTTGCCCTCGACGTTGCCGTAGAAATTCAGGTCGCTGGCGCGCAGTAATTCAGCAGCCTGCTTGACGATCTCGTTGCCTTTGATGTCCTCGCTGCCGATGTTCAGCAGGCCGATGCTGGGATTGGGTTTGTGTTCCAGCGCGGTCACCAGCGTGGCGCCCATCAGCGCGAACTGCAGCAGATGCTCGGCACTGCAATCGGTGTTCGCGCCCAGATCGAGCATGCATATCTGGCCTTTTTTGGTCGGCAGATATGAAGCGATCGCGGGACGGTCGATGCCTTGGATAGTCTTCAGCACATAGCGCGCGGTGGCCATCAGCGCGCCGGTATTGCCCGCGCTGACGCAGGCCAGCGCCTCGCCGTTCTTGACCAGGTTGATGGCGACGCGCATCGAGGAATCTTTTTTGCCGCGCAGTGCGGATTGCGGCTGCTCGTCCATCCCCACCACTTCGCTGGCGGGATGGATGCGCAGATGCACGCCGGTCTGCACGCCGAGGGCGCGCAGTTCGCTCTCGATGGCATCGGGGATGCCCACGAGGACGATGGTATCGCCGGGGTGCTGCTTCAGGTATTCGACTGCCGCGGGAACAGTGACCGTGGGGCCGTGGTCGCCCCCCATCGCATCTATGGCCAACGTGACATCCACCAGACGGTCCTTGGATAAAAAGAAAGTTGCGACAGAAAAGAAAACGCAGCCGATCTCAGCGACCGGCTGCGTCGTTCAAGGCCTTATTCGCCTTTGGTCTTGACTACCTTCTTGCCACGGTAAAAGCCGGTCGGGCTGATGTGGTGGCGCAGATGAGCCTCGCCGGTGGTTGGCTCGACGGCCGTCGCCGGGTTGGTCAGGAAGTCATGGGCACGGTGCATGCCGCGCTTGGACGGGGATTTTTTGTTCTGTTGGACTGCCATGCTCTCTACTCCTCAAAAAAACTATTCGACTGCTTTCAATTTCGACAGGACCGCAAAAGGATGTTTCTTCTCCTTCGGCAGATTCCCGCCTTCTGCCGCCTGACAAGCGCCCGGTTCATGCCTGGGCGCGATCGGCAGGCTCAGCAAAATCTCTTCTTCCAGTAACTCCTGCACGTCCAGATGCGAGTCGGCCAGGATGCTGTCATACTCTGCTTCCCCGTCCGGGTGTCCGGCCAAAAGCTGTCCGGACTCCAACACATCCAGGCTTGCCTGGTCGTGCAGCACCAGCCGCGTCTCGATGCGCACCGGATGATCCATGCCGCCCAGACAACGCTGGCAACGTAACCGGCAGACACCGTCGATACTGACTTCCAGCATGGGACCGCCCTGCTTGTCCAGAGCGCCGCGCAGCACATATTTCAGCGTACCCTGCGGACTTTCCAGCACGTCCTGCAAGCGCGGCAGGTCGGCAATCGCCATTTCACCATCCATTTCCCTGCCGTTTCTGGCGAAATCCAGGCTATCGATGAAAGACCGTGCAGACATGAGGCGCGCATGATATATTTTTCGCTGCCCCCTGTCAAAAAAACCAAGGAATATTTGTTGAATTCTCAGTTGCTTGTCCTCGCCTCTACCTCGATCTACCGCAGCGATCTGCTCAAACGCCTGCAACTTCCCTTCGAGACCGTTGCGCCCGATGTGGACGAGACGCCCCTGCCGGGCGAATCCGCCCGCGCCACCTCGCTACGTCTGGCCCAGGAAAAGGCCATGGCCGTGGCCGCTGCCTACCCGAAAGCGCTGATCATCGGCTCCGACCAGGTCGCGCTGCTGGACGGCGAGCAGCTCGGCAAGCCGCTCACCCACGACAACGCGGTGCGGCAGCTGCGCGCAATGCGCGGCAAGACCACCGTGTTCTACACCGCATTGGCGCTACTGAACAGCAAGACCGGCAGCATGCAGACCGGGGTTGCGGAGAACCATGTCACCCTGCGCGACCTGAGTGATGCCGAGATCGAAGGCTATCTGCAAAAGGAGCAACCCTATCACTGCGCGGGTAGCGCCAAATCGGAAGGACTGGGTATCGCGCTGATGCGCAGCATGAGCGGCGACGACCCCAATGCGTTGGTCGGTCTGCCGCTGATCATGCTGTGCGACATGCTGCGCCGCGAGAACGTGCGCCTGTTCTGACCATGCCCGGCACGCTCTACCTGATCCCTTGCACGCTGGGCGACACACCCGCCGCACAGGTGCTTCCGCAGCACGCCATCGACACCGCGCGCCGGTTGCGGCATTTCGTGGTAGAGGAACCCAGGAGCGCGCGCCGTTTCCTGTCGGCGCTGAAACCCGAACAGCCGGTCCAGTCGCTGCATTTCGCCACCCTGAACGAACATACCGGCGCACAGGAGCTTGGCGGCCTGTTGGCCCCGTTGCTGGCGGGCGAGGATGTCGGCCTCGTTTCCGAAGCCGGTTGTCCGGGCGTGGCTGACCCGGGCGCCGAACTGGTAAGCCTGGCGCACCGCAACGGCATTCGCGTCGTGCCGCTGGTGGGGCCTTCTTCCATCCTGCTGGCCCTGATGGCTTCCGGACTGAACGGGCAATGTTTCGCCTTTCACGGCTACTTGCCCGTCGCGGAGGCGGAAAGGGACAAGGCCATCGCGGAACTGGAAGCCGAATCGGCAAGGCGCGGGCAGACCCAGATATTCATCGAAACGCCCTACCGTAATGAAAAACTGCTCACCGCCCTGCTCGCCCGTTGCCGCCCGCAAACGCTACTGTGCGTCGCCAGCGACCTCACCCTGCCCGGGGAATCCATTCGGACGCAGTCCATCGCGCAATGGAAGGCGCAGCCCTTCCCACCGCTGAACAAGCACCCCAGCCTGTTTTTGCTGTTGTGCCAGAAACGATGATATTTACCCATCCGATCACTTTATATTTGCCTGAACCTGCGCTTTCTGGTATTAAAGCAGACTTTGAATTTTGACCCGTTGGAGAAGCGCAATGCCGGTAAAACCACCTAAAGCCATCGCCCCGTACAAGGCCAAGAAGGGCGAGGACTACATGAACCCCAAGCAGCTGGATCATTTCCGCCATGTCATGAATGAGATCAAGGCCGGTCTGGGCGAAGACATCGACCGCACCGTGCATACCATGCAGGACGAGGCAACGGTATTTGCCGACCCGAATGACCGCGCCACACAGGAATCCGACATGGGCCTGGAATTGCGCAACCGTGACCGCGAACGCAAACTTATCAAAAAAATCAATGAGATGCTCGCAAAAATCGATGCCGGCGAGTACGGCTACTGCGATAATTGCGGAATCGAGATCGGATTGAGCCGCCTTGAGGCAAGACCGACCGCCACCCTTTGCATCGACTGCAAGACCCTGGACGAGATCCGTGAAAAGCAAGTCGCAAAATAATTTTTTGCGACTTGCTTTCGGCGTAGACTAATTTGCGCATAGCGCAAGTTATGTCGGAGCCAAAAACTCCTTTAATGTTTTCGCTACTTGCTTTCGGCGTAGACTAACCTTCAGGTTGGTCGTAGTCAAAAGCACCTGAATTAATTTGGCCACCTGCTTTCGCTGAAGCCTAAGCTTTTGCAGCTTGGCTATAGCCAAGCAAGCCAAAAAAGCAAAAAGCCCCGCATCGCGGGGCTTTTTGCTGGCAAGGCGGGAACCATTATCCGGCAACTGGCTCCGACTTGCTTTCCGGTGCGGGCAGCAACACCTTCATGCTTAGCTTCATACGACCCTTGTCATCCACTTCCAGTACTTTCACGCGCACGATCTGGCCTTCCTTGAGGTGATCCGACACGCTGTTGACGCGCTCATGGGCGATCTGGGAGATATGCAGCAAGCCATCCTTGCCCGGCAACACATTGATCAGTGCACCGAAGTCGAGCAGCTTGACCACCGGGCCTTCATAGATCTTGCCCACTTCCACGTCTGCCACGATGTCTTCGATGCGCTTCTTGGCCAATTCGCCCGCCTCGCCGTTCACGCAGGCGATGGTGATATTGCCTTCGTCGTCGATATCGATGGTGGTGCCGGTCTCCTCGGTCAAGGCGCGAATCACCGCCCCACCCTTGCCGATCACGTCGCGGATCTTTTCCGGATTGATCTTCATCTTGATCATGCGCGGCGCATAATCGGACATCTCGGTACGCGCTTCCGGCAATGCCTGCTTCATCAGGCCCAGGATATGCATGCGGCCTTCGCGCGCCTGCGTCAGCGCAGCCTGCATGATCTCGCGCGTGATGCCGTTGATCTTGATGTCCATCTGCAACGCAGTCACGCCGGTTTCGCTGCCGGCCACCTTGAAGTCCATGTCGCCCAGATGATCCTCGTCGCCGAGGATGTCGGTCAGCACCGCGAAGCGGTTGCCTTCCTTGATCAGACCCATGGCGATACCGGCCACGTGCGCCTTGAGCGGCACGCCGGCATCCAGCAGCGACAGACAGCCACCGCATACCGAAGCCATCGAGCTGGAGCCGTTGGATTCGGTGATCTCGGATACCACGCGGATCGCGTAGCCGAAATCCTCCTCGCTGGGCAGTACCGCGACCAGCGCGCGCTTGGCCAGACGACCGTGGCCGATCTCGCGGCGCTTGGGCGAGCCTACACGCCCGGTCTCTCCGGTGGAATACGGCGGGAAGTTGTAATGCAGCATGAAACGGTCGGTATATTCGCCTTGCAGCGCATCGATCTTCTGCGCATCGCGCTGGCTGCCCAGCGTTGCCACCACGATGGCCTGGGTCTCGCCGCGGGTGAACAGCGAAGAACCGTGAGTGCGCGGCAGGATGCCGTTACGGATGGTGATCGGGCGCACGGTACGGGTATCGCGCCCGTCGATGCGCGGCTCGCCGCTCAAAATCTGGCCGCGCACGATCCTGGCTTCTAGCGCGCTGAACAGGTCGCTGACATGGTTCTTCTGGCCAAGCGCGGATTCCGGGGTGATGACTGCTGCCATCACCTTGTCGCGGATCGCGTTCACGGCATCGGTACGCGCCTGCTTGGAGCGGATCGCATAAGCCTGTCCAAGTTCGGCTTCGGCAAGGCCGGAAATCTGCGCAATCAAGGCTTCATCCTTGGCCGGAGCAACCCAATCCCAAGCCGGGGCACCTACGGCATCGGCCATCTCGTTGATGGCCTGGATCACGATCTGCATCTGCTCGTGGCCAAACATCACCGCGCCCAGCATGATCTCTTCGGACAGTTGCTGTGCTTCGGATTCGACCATCAGCACGGCACGGTCGGTTCCTGCCACCACCAGATCCATTTGCGAGGTCTCGAGTTCGGTGGCCGTCGGGTTAAGCAGATACTGGCCGTTGGCATAGCCCACGCGCGCTGCGGCGATCGGGCCGTCGAACGGGATGCCGGACAACGCCAGCGCGGCAGATGCGCCAATCATGGCGGGAATGTCGGAATCGATCTCGCTATCCGAAGACATCACCGTCGCGATGATCTGGACTTCGTTGTAAAAGCCTTCCGGAAACAGCGGGCGCAACGGGCGGTCGATCAAACGGCAAGTCAGGATTTCCTTTTCGCGCAAAGCGCCTTCGCGCTTGAAAAAGCCCCCGGGAATCTTGCCCGCCGCGTAAGTTTTTTCTTGGTAATCCACGGTCAGCGGGAAGAAGTCCTGATCCGGCTTGGCGTTTTTCCTGCCGACTACGCTGACCAATACCATGGTGTCATCCAGGCTGACCATCACCGCACCGCTGGCCTGACGCGCGATTTCACCCGTTTCCAGCGTCAGCTGATGGTTGCCGAACGCCAATGTTTTTTTGTAGTGACTCAAGATAGACCCCCTGTGATGGCATGACGCGCCGTCGCGTCATACGAGATTGACAAGACCAAACGAAGCGGGCCGCATTTGCGACCCGCTTGATGCAGACTGTTACTTACGGATTTCCAGGCGCTGGATCAGTGTGCGATAACCCGCGTCGTCCTTGCTCTTGAGATAATCGAGCAGCTTGCGGCGACGGCTCACCAGGCGCAACAGGCCGCGGCGGGAATGGTGATCCTTGGCGTTGTCCTTGAAGTGCTCGGTCAGGTAGGCGATGCGTGCGGTGATCAGAGCCACCTGCACTTCGGGAGAACCCGTGTCGCTCTTGGCACGTTGGAAGTCGGTAACGATTTGCGCTTTTTGCGCGGCGGTAATTGCCATTTGTGTCTGCTCTCCTGGAAAAAGTGCGGCATTCTACCCTTGAATGCCCCTGTTACTCAACCCCAAAATTCACTCTCAACTCAGTATCGGCGGCCTGTTTTGCCACCCCGTTCAACAGCCGTTCCGGGGCGAGACGGCGGCCTTGCAGCAGCCCCACCCCGATAAAGCCCTGCGGGCCGTGCAACCGGACCTTGCCGTCCGGCAGGCCGGCATCCAGCGCCAGACGCTGCCCCTGCGCCAGGCGCTTGGTCTGCGTGGCATCCAGTTGCAGCACAGGCACTCCCGGCATCAGGCTCTCCAGCGGCAGTAAACAGGCGTCGCGCTCCGCCCCGGTCATGGCTTCCAGCTGTTGCAGGGTATAGCCGTCCCGCAGATCGAGATGGGCGATCGCGGTGCGGCGCAAACCGATCAAATGTGCCCCGCAACCCAGCGCAGCGCCGATGTCCTCGGCCAGCGTGCGCACATAGGTGCCCTTGCTGCAGTGCACGGTGAGGTCGATCTCATTGCCGCTGAAGCGATGCAGCACCAGCTCGTGTATCACCACGCTGCGCGGCTCGCGCTCTACTGTTTCGCCCTTGCGGATGTATTCGTAGAGCGGCTTGCCTTGGTATTTGAGCGCGCTGTGCATGGGTGGCAGCTGCTGTATCTCCCCGTGGAACCTTGACAGCACCGCCTCGACATCGGCCAATCCGGCCTCGACCGGATGTTCGGCAACGATCTCGCCCTCGGCATCGCCGGTGGAGGTAGTTTGCCCGAGGCGCAGCAAGGCGCGATAGGTCTTGTCGGCATCCAGCAGGGCGTTGGAGAATTTGGTGGCTTCGCCGAAACAGACTGGTAACAGGCCGGTGGCAAGCGGGTCGAGCGTGCCGGTATGCCCGGCCTTTTCGGCCTGAAACAGACGGCGAACTTTTTGCAGCGCGGTGTTGGAGCTTAATTCCAGCGGCTTATCGAACAACAGCACGCCGTCGAGCGGGCGATAAGTCCGTGCCATAGTGAGCTCGTTGCTTGTGGCTTGTAGCTTGTAGCAAACCCGGTTTAGCTACCCGCTACAGGCTACGGGCTACGAGTTGCCTCCCTTGTCGCCGGCCACCGCCTGATCGATGAGTTGCGACAGGCGGCTGCCGCGTTCGACCGAAGCGTCGTAGACAAAATGCAGTTGCGGCATGATGCGCAACTTGAGGCGGTGCGCCAGCTGGGTGCGCAGGAAGCCCGCGGCATGCTCCAGCCCCCGCTGCGCCTCCTCATGCTTGCCGTCCAGACGGGTGAAGAACACCTTGGCATGGGAGTGGTCGCGCGCGACCTCGACATCGGTGATGGTCAGCAGCCGCACGCGCGGGTCGCTGAGTTCGAGGCGCACCAGCTCGGCCAATTCGCGCTGGATCTGCTGGGCGATGCGGTCCGTCCTCTGGAAATTAGCCATTACAGCGCGCGTGCGACCTCGACGATCTCATACACCTCGAACTTGTCGCCCACCTGGATATCGTTGTAGTTCTTCAGCGACATGCCGCATTCGAAATTGGCCTTCACTTCCTTGACGTCGTCCTTGAAGCGCTTCAGCGTATCCAGCTCGCCGTCGTGCAACACCACGTCGTTGCGCAGCACGCGCACGCGCGCACCGCGTTTCACCACGCCTTCCAGTACATAGCAGCCGGCGATGGTGCCCACCTTGGAAACCGTGAATACCTGGCGCACCTCGACCATGCCGAGGATGACCTCTTTCTTCTCGGGTGCCAGCATGCCGGACAGCGCAGCCTTGATCTCGTCCACCATCGCGTAGATGATGTTGTAGTAGCGTATATCCACGCCGGAGATTTCGGCGAGTTTGCGCGCAGCCGCGTCGGCGCGGGTGTTGAAGCCGATCACGATCGCCTTGGAAGCCAGTGCGAGATTGATGTCCGATTCGGTGATCGCACCGACGCCGCCGTGGATCAGGTTGACCTTGACCTCGCTGGTCGAGAGTTTTTGCAACGACTGCGCGATCGCTTCGGCGGAACCCTGCACGTCGGACTTCACGATCAGCGACAGGGTGCGCGTTTCGCCCTCTCCCATCTGTTCGAACATGTTTTCCAGCTTGGCGGCCTGCTGCTTGGCGAGCTTGACGCCGCGATACTTGCCCTGGCGGAACAGCGCGATTTCGCGCGCCCGCTTCTCATCGGCCATCACCAGTAATTCTTCGCCGGCGGCAGGCACTTCGGACAAGCCCTGTATCTCCACCGGAATGGAAGGGCCGGCTTCGGCAACCGCCTTGCCGTTCTCGTCCAGCATGGCGCGTACGCGCCCGAACACCGAACCGACCAGCACCGCATCACCACGCTTCAATGTGCCGGATTGCACCAGCACGGTAGCGACCGGCCCCTTGCCCTTGTCCAGGCGAGCTTCGATCACCAGACCCTTGGCGTGGGTCTCGCGCGGCGCCTTGAGTTCCAGCACTTCGGCCTGCAACAGTACTCCCTCAAGCAGCTGGTCTATGCCCTGCCCGCTCTTGGACGAAACTTCGACGAACATCGCATCGCCGCCCCAGTCTTCCGGCACCACGCCTTCGGCGACCAGTTCCTGCTTGACGCGCTCGCTGTTCGCATCGGGTTTGTCGATCTTGGTGACCGCCACCACGATCGGCACCTTGCCGGCCCTGGCGTGATGGATTGCCTCCTTGGTCTGCGGCATCACGCCGTCATCGGCGGCCACCACCAGGATTACGATATCGGTCGCCTTGGCGCCGCGTGCACGCATCGCGGTGAACGCCTCGTGACCCGGGGTGTCGAGGAAGGTGATCATGCCGCGCGGCGTATCGACGTGGTATGCGCCGATATGCTGGGTGATGCCGCCAGCCTCACCGGAAGCGACCCGTGAGCGGCGGATGTAATCCAGCAGCGAGGTCTTGCCGTGATCGACGTGGCCCATCACGGTGACGACCGGCGCGCGTGGCTCCGGCGGCACATCATGGGCTTCGCCCTGCTCGCTCAGGAAGGCATCGGGATCGTCCACCTTGGCCGCCTTGGCGATATGCCCCATCTCTTCCACCACGATCATCGCGGTTTCCTGGTCGAGCACTTGGTTGATGGTCACCATTGAGCCCATCTTCATCAGCGTCTTGATGATCTCGGTCGCCTTGACGGCCATCTTCTGTGCCAGTTCGGCAACGGTGATGGTTTCCGGAACGGCTACCTCATGGACGATGGGTTCTGTCGGCAGCGAGAAAGCATGGGACGCCTCAGTTGCGGCATGTTTGGAATGCTTGTCGTGGCGCGGTGCGCGCACCGCGGTGGACCATCCGCCGGTCTTCTCACCCGCCTTGACGGGGGTGCGTTTTTTGTGTCCCTTGTCATCCCACGGGCTGGCCTTGGTCTCAGTCTTGGCTTTCTTGCCGGGTCTTTCCACCTTGTCGCCGGGCTTGATGGCCGGCTTGTGCAGCGTCCCTTCGGCCAGATTGGCCACGGGAGCGACAACGGCGACAACCTCAGCCTTTTTGGCTTCAGGCTCGGCAGGTTTGGCTTCCGGCTCTGCCGCCTTGGCCGTCTTGCGCTTGCTGCGTTCCTGCTTGGCCTGCACTTCGGCCGCCTGACGCGCCGCCAGTTCTGCCTGCAAACGCGCTTCCTGCTCGCGCGCCGCCAACTCCTGTTCATCCAGCACCTTGGCTGGTTCGGCTTTGGTTGCGGCAGCTTCGACCGGCGCGGCAGTTTCTGCTGCGGTCGTTGGTGCGACCACGCGGCGCTTGCGCACTTCCACCTGAATGGTGCGCGCGCGCCCGGAGCTGTCCGCCTTCTTGATCTCCGTCGTTTCGCGGCGGGTCAGCGTGATCTTCTTGGCAGTCTTTTCGGCACCATGCGACTGGCGCAGATGCTCAAGCAACTGCGCCTTGTCCTTTTCGGAGACCGGATCGGTTTCCTGCTCCTTGCTGACCCCGGCAGCCTTCAGCTGCTCGAGCAGCAAGGCAACCGGCAATCCCAGCTCAGTCGCAAACGTCGCTACGTTCAATTTTCCCATTACCGTCCTTTAGACAACACTCACTGCAACAACCCTGCAAACTCAGGCGAACCAGGGCGCACGCGCCGCCATGATCAATGCATTGGCACGCTCGCCATCCATGCCTGACAATTCCACCAGCTCGTCTGCATCCAGATCCGCCAGTTGTTCCTGCGTCGTCACCCCCTTGGCAGCCAGGGTGCGCGCGGTCGGTTCGTCCATACCGTCCAGCTTGAGCAGGTCTTCGATGCCGTGTTCCACCTGCTCCTCGTTCGCAATCGCGGCAGTCAGCAGGGTGTTGCGCGCACGGCTGCGCAGCTCGTTGACGGTTGCCTCGTCGAACGACTCGATCTCCAGCATCTCCTCCAGCGGGACATACGCCACTTCTTCCAGCGTATTGAAACCTTCCTGCACCAGGATGTCTGCGACCTCTTCGTCCACATCCAGCTTTTCCATGAACATCACACGGATCTTCGAGAACTCTTCGGCGTGTTTCTCGCTGGACTGCTCGATGGTCATGATGTTGAGTTCCCACCCGGTCATCTCGCTGGCCAGACGGACGTTCTGACCGCCGCGACCGATCGCCTGCGCCAGGTTCTCCTCCTCGACCACCACGTCCATGCTGTGCCGTTCCTCGTCCACCACGATGCTGCTCACCTCGGCGGGTGCCAGCGCATTGATGACATAAGTGGCCGGGTCTTCCGACCACAGGATGATGTCCACGCGCTCGCCGGCCAATTCGTTGGTGACGCCCTGCACGCGCGAGCCACGCATGCCGACGCAAGTGCCGATCGGATCGATGCGCGCATCGTGCGACAGCACCGCGATCTTGGCGCGCGAACCGGGGTCGCGCGCGGCGCTGACGATCTCCAGCAACTCTTCCTCGATTTCGGGGACTTCCAGCTCGAACAGCTTGACCAGCAGCTCATTGGAGGTGCGTGACAGGATCACCTGCGGGCCGCGCGCACTGCGATCCACGCGCAACAGATGCGCCTTGACGCGGTCGCCGACGCGCAGGTTTTCCTTGGGAATCATTTGTTCGCGCGGTAACAGCGCTTCGATCTTACCGAACTCGATGAGTGCATTGCCCCGCTCCAGGCGCTTCACCGTGCCCGAAATCAGATGCTCCTTGCGCTCCATGAAGTCGCTCAGCACCTGTTCGCGCTCCGCGTCGCGGATCTTCTGGAAGATCACCTGCTTGGCCGCCTGTGCGCCGATGCGCCCGAAATCGATGTTCTCCAGTTGCTCTTCGACGAACTCGCCCAACTGGATATCGGGATTGTGCTTCTGCGCCTCTTCCAGCTTGATGTGTAGCTCGGGGGTTTCGAAGGTCTCGTCGTCCATCACCTCCCAACGGCGGAAGGATTCATATTCGCCGCTCTCGCGGTCTATCGAAACGCGCACATCGGACTCGCCCTCGAAGCGCTTCTTGGTGGCCGAAGCCAGCGCAGACTCCAGCGCGCCGAACACCTCTTCCTTGTCCACGTTCTTCTCGCGCGACAACGCATCCACCAGCAATAAAATTTCACGGCTCATACTTGATTCTCCGACTAACGCAGGACTGGTCTGAACCAGCCTAAAAATT
The DNA here is from genome assembly GCA_001801105.1 of Gallionellales bacterium GWA2_60_18. Next base: position 54,636 of record MGWS01000008.1, on the reverse strand, counting down.
GGGCACCAAACGTGCCTTATCCAGGTTCGACAGCTCTATCCCCACCGGGCTGCCCTCAACATCCAACTGCAATATGCCATCGCCGACCGCACCGATGATCCCGACGAAATTCTTGCGCCCGTTCAGCGGCATGCGCAGCTTGAGCTGCGCCTTCTCGCCCGCGAAGCGCACAAAATCCGCCTCCTTCTTCAGCGGACGATCCAGCCCCGGCGAAGAGACCTCGAGACGGTCGTAATCCACGTTCTCGACCATGAACAGCCGCGTCAACTGGTTGCTCACCGTCTGGCAGTCGTCCACCGAGATGCCCTGCGGCTTGTCGATGAACACGCGCAACAAACCGCGACCCGAGCGCTCGAAGTCCACCAGCTCATAGCCGAGGCCATTCACCGTCGTCTCCACCAGCTTCAAAACATCCATGATCGCAGCCCACAAATAAAAAACGGGCCCGAAGCCCATCTCAAAACGCCGCGCATTGTAGCAAACCTATCGGGCAAATGGAATCAGATTAAGGAAATAGCGGACAAGCATGGTGTTGTCGCTCCTGTAAAAGCGGCGATCCGGTCAATTCGTATGGTTACTGGTGCGCGCCAAGGCTTCCGCCAAGTACGAATGCACCGTAGGCGGAGGGCGTAAATCCTTTGACACGCAATTCATTGCGCGCAGCCAGCCAGGCCTTGCCGTAATTCCCGCCGCGCGATTGCCGGTGGAAAGTCTCCATGAACAATCGAGTCGCCTCGTCGTCCACAGGCCACAGCGACGACACCACGGAGGATGCTCCGCCGAGATAGAAGCTGCGCGCAAGACCCAACAGGTCGTCACCGCTCGCCACCTGCCCCATTCCGGTTTCACAGGCCGACAGCACCACCAGCCGCGCGTTCAGCGGCTGTGTATACAGGCGCTCCGCGCTGAGCGGTACGGCGCGCTGCCCGTCGCTCATGATCAGCGATGACTGCAAGGGATAGACCGGGTCGAACAACGCATGGGTGGCAAAATGCAGCACATCCACCCCACGCCCTACACGTTCGCGCAACTGCGCCTCGGTAGCTGCTCCGCCGATCAGTGCGGACGCACCGTAGATCTTCGATACTGCTTGCGCTTCCGCGCGAGCGCCCGGCAGTTGCGGCAGCAGGCCGCCGAATTCCGGGTCGCCTACGATGACCGAGCGTGCCTCGTCACGCAGCACCAACGGCGCGCGCGCGACCCAGCCGCCGGCAGGCAGCACCGCGATAGCAAAATCCACGTCCAGCGCTCCCCACGGCAGGAAATATGCGGGGCCGCTGGGCACGAAGTACACCGCTCCGGCACGCGGCCAGCCGTCAAGCGCCAGTGCCTTCCGGATGCGCCCGAGCGCCACGCGTTGCGGGCCGGCGTCCGGCTTGCCCAGCGTGGCATTGAAATCGCCGAGCAACTTCTGCAATTGCGCGGCACCCAGATCCAGTTGCCGCAGTTCTACCGCGTCTCTGCTGACGAACAGCAGGCTCAGGGGAGCGCCATTGTTCGCCGGCACCGAATACACCATCAGCGTTTTTTCGGGCAGTGCCGCGCGTACTGCGGCAAGATCGATGGAGGACACCGCCAGCGCATCGGCGAGATCGGGGTCACTCTCGCGCAGTTTGACGACAAGACCGGCACGTTGCTCCAGCAACGCTTGCTCGCGCCCGGCATCGACCGTCCCCTCGACGGAAAGCGCGTTCTTGCGCTGTCTTTCGCGCTGCACCTCCTTGTCGAGTGCCCGTATCTGCGCGACCAGTTCGCCGCCGCGTCCTTCGGCCACGACGCGGTTGGCCAGCATGGAAATGAAGGCGCGCGCGCGTCCGCGCTCCATGTCGTCGAACAAGCGGGGCAGGTCGTGCTTGCGCATGTCGATGCTGATCAGGTCGCGGGTTATCCCCTCCTTGCCGACCCCGAAACGCACCTTGGCGTCGTCCGATGCCAGCGTGCCCGCCATCAGGTCGACCACCGCCTGCGCGTGGCGCAGCGAACGCTCCGCCTCATCATCCTGCCCGAGCTCGAGCAGCGCCCTGCCGCGCAAGGCTTCCAACCGCCAGACATATTCGATCAGGCCGAGTTCTTCGGCCAGCGCCGCGCCGGACTTCGCCTGTAGCTCCGCCCGCACATAATCGCCTGCGGAGAGCAGCGCATGTGCCTTGAAGGTTTCGATGAGCACGTTGCCTGCGCGGAAACCCAGCGCATCGAAGAACTCCTGCGCTTGTCCGAAGGTTTCCTTTGCGCGTTCCGATTGCGGATCAAGGGTCATCAGCGCTGTGCCCAAGGCGACCAGCGACATGCCGCGCCCCCAGAATATCTCCTCCGGTGGCTGGAAATACAGCGAAGTTATGGGATGACGCGAGGTGAAGATCACGTTGTTCATGGTCTGGTTGGCAAGCTCCAGCCAAGGCAGTGCCGCGCGCGTCTGTCCCTTGGCCAGCAGCGCCAGCCCGAGCACGATGTTGGCCCGCGCCTGCGCGGTCGTGCAACGGGCCAGTTCCACCTGATCCAGCGGAGGGGTCGAGTAGGTGGCGGAATAGCGCCAGGAACCCAACCCCCTGACCACCAGTGCTGCGTCTTCCAGCGCGCCCTCGATATCGCCTGCCCAGTATTTCACCTCGGCACGCAACGCGCGCGTGGTGTGGTTCTTGCCCATGGCGGCAATTTCCAGCCGTTCGAGACGCGCGGTTTCGCGCTCCGCCGCGTCCGGCCTGCCCATCATGATGAGCACGTTGACCTTGAGATACGACGCCTGCCACAACAGGGTCGGCTCGTTTCTATTGTCCGCGAGGATGCGTTCGATCTGCTCGACCGCATCCTCGCCCTGGCCGTTGAGATACAGCGAAGTGGCGCGCTCGAATTCGGGCGTGATGGTGAAATTGTAGTAGTGGCGCGAACCCGCCTTGAGCTGGCGGAACTTGAAGGCATGGATGTAGGCGCTGGAGAATTCCTGTTTGAGCTCCGCCGAGGGCAGGCTGTCCAGCAACTCGGCATCCGACTTGCGCGGCTCCACGGCCAGCACGCGTCCCGAGCGCATGGACATCAGCACGTTCCGGCTGCCGCCCTGCTCGGCCTTGAGCGCGGATTGTACCAGCGGGATCTCCGCCTTTTCCGCCAGCATCTCGGTTGGTGGCGCGAACTTGATGACAGGGATGGGAAACAAAGGCACACCGCAGCCCGCCAGCGCAAAGCTGAACAGCAAGCTGGCCAGTTTTCCGAGAACGTTGGTCTTGCGGCGGCATCCCGTATTCATTCCTGCTCCCCTCTGACATCGCTGCGCATGGTCATGCGCGGCGCTTTTTTGTTACCCCAGGACAAATCAGCTTCATCTGGTGCGCATCAACGCTTCCAGGATAATCGGACACCCGCCGAACAGGTGAGCCGTTTCTATCTGTAACGCGAATAATCACCACGCCCTACCGGACTATGTCTCAACTTCCTGCCTTTCTCCGCACGAAGATGAAATCGCCGCCCTCGTGCCCGGTCTGGCGGATGTCGCCGTATTGCGGGGTCTGCTGGGAGCCGAGAATCACTTCGCGGCGCATCGCCGAGAAGATCTGGCTCATGTCGGCCACGCCCGCATTGGCTCGCAGTGCGCCCAAGAATGCCTTGGCGAATATCGAGTGTTTCCCTCCGCCCGAATCCTCGACGGGCTCAAGTCCGCCCGAAGTCAGGGCGGTGCGGGCACGTTTTTGCGCCAGCCGGGAAAGGTCGTCGAGACCGGACATTTGAACCGACAGGCTGCGGGTCAGGGTGCCCGCATAACAGCTGTCCGCGACAACCAGTACATGCTTGGCCCGCGTCGCCCGCACCATGTCGGCGAGGTCGGAATTTGAAAGCCAGTTGGCGCGGCGGTTCGGGTCGGCGTCGACGGGTAGCCAGAAACCGCGGTCGGAATCGGTGTCCAGATAGCCGTGCCCCGCGTAGTAAATCAGCAGGTTGTCGTTGTCGGTCAGCGTGCGGCGCAGGTCATCGAACGCGTCGAGCGTCTGGTTGCGCGTGGCATCGACCAGCAGCGTGACCTTGAACCCATAATCCTTCTTCAGTTCTTCCGCCACTTCTTTAGCATCTATCGCTGCCGTCTTGAGCGGTGTGACCGAACGGTAGTTATTGTTGCCGATCACCAGTGCGTGGTAATTGCCGAAATCGGTCTTGCCGCTCGCGGGCTGGCCAATCGGTTTGGCGCGTGTCGGTGCCGGTTCGCCGAGCGCCACAAGCCGGGAACGGGCGAGGCTTTCGAAGCTGCCGTTCGGGAACTTGCGCAGGTAGGCCTGGAAGTCCGCCGGGTTGGTGCTGTGTTTGACGCTGTCCCAGAAGGCAAGGTCAATCGCTATCGAAGAATCCAGCTGCGGTACCGATGCCGTGCCAGAAGCAATACTGTCCGTTGTGCTTGCCACAAACGCTAGCAGCGGCTCGGATTTATCAATGTGGCTGCCAAAATCAGCGATTGCTGCATTCCACGCATCGGCAGCAGCTTCTCCTATTGCGTTCCACGTGTACTTTGTTGCCTTAACCGATACGCTATCCAGCCGCTGCCCCTTATTATCGGCAAAAGATGCCATGATTTCCGTTACACCTTCTTTACGAATGCCCGGTGACATTGTTATTTTTATATCCAGTGACAACGCCAGCCCGCAACCATGCGATTGCAACTCGGCGAGTGCATTGATCGGTGTAACTTCGCGAAAACGGGATTGCAGCGTATTGGTGATGTCAGCGACAAGACGCTGGGAATCAAACCCTGACATAGCACCCATCGATCCGACGAAACTGCCGCGCATCCCATTCAAATAATCGAAGGTTTTATCGGTGTTCTCTGTCAGCAACACGCACAGTTTGGCTGTGGAATAAAATCGACTGGTCTTGCCGACCAATGATCCGCGAAGGTCTTCTGCCGCCGCTTGGCCGGACAGAAACACGCATGCAGCGAACAACGTTGAAATATATCCAAGATGCATGAATCTGGCCGGCCAACCCATTGGGATCAGATCGTCACGATGAGCAAAAGCGCTCAAAAATTTGCCTGCATCTAACCGGCAAGCCATATTGCTATTTTCTCCGCACGAAGATGAAATCTCCGCCCTCATGCCCGGTCTGGCGAATATCCCCGTATTGCGGAGTCTGCTGGGAACCGAGAATCACCTCGCGGCGCATCGACGAAAAGATCTGACTCATGTCGGCCACACCCGCATTGGATTGCAGTGCCCCCAGAAATGCCTTGGCGAATATCGAATGCTGTCCTCCGCCCGAATCCTCCACCGGCTCGAGTCCGCCCGAAGTCAGGGCGGTACGGGCACGCTTTTGCGCCAATCTGGAAAGGTCGTCAAGGCCGCTCATCTGAACCGACAAACTGCGGGTCAAGGTGCCCGCGTAGCAGCTATCCGCGACAACCAGCACATGTTTGGCCCGTGTCGCCCGCACCATATCGGCGAGATCCGAATTCGAGAGCCAGTTGGCACGGCGGTTCGCCTCGGCATCAACGGGCAACCAGAAACCGCGATCAGAATCGGTGTCCAGATAGCCGTGACCCGCGTAGTAGATAAGTAAATTATCGTTGTCGGTCAAATTGCGGCGCAGGTCGTCAAACGCGTCGAGCACCTGATTGCGCGTGGCATCGATTAGCAGCGTGACATTGAATCCATAATTCTTTTTCAATTCTTCCGCTACTTCCTTCGCGTCTATCACCGCGGTCTTGAGCGGCGCAACCGAACGATAGCTGTTGATGCCGATCACGAGCGCGTGGTAATTGCCGAAATTGGTCTTGCCGTTTGCTGGCTGCCCAATTGGTTTGGCACGCGCCGGCGCCGGTTCACCGAGCGCCACGAGCCGCGACTTGGCGAGACTTTCAAAACTGCCGTTCGGGAATTTGCGCAGGTAAGCCTGGAAGTCAGCGGGGTTGCTGCTGCCCTTGACGCTGTCCCAGAAGGCAAGGTCGATATTGGCCGGCGCAACTGACGGCGCTGCGATGGTTGTACCTGGCTCGGCATATTGGGGCAATCCGGCAACAAAGCTCGCGATGGCCTTCGAATTATCCAGGTTATCACCAAAGCTGGTCAGCGCCTGATTCCACGCTGGCAAAAATTTAAGGCTAGTATTCGGCCAGGGTACCGTCGATTTACCGACACCGGGCAACATATCAAGCCGCCCTCCCTTGTCATCTGCAAAGGTTCCGCTGATTTCCACTGAATTTGTTGCAAACGAAACAGTTCCAATCTGAACCTGAATATCCAAAGCAAGCGCTAGGTTGCACCTGTGTACTTGAACCTCATCAAGGGATTTCACCCGGATGGTCTCGCGGAAGCGTGAAGTGAAAAGTTCTGTCAACTCCGCAACGCGCTGTTTTGTGTCTACCTCTGATGCATAGCTGTCACCAAATGGGGTATTTGCATACATATTCCGGGCTTCATTGAGATGGCTCATCGCTTTCTCGGTATTCTCCGTAAGCATCAGGCAGAGTTTGGCCGAGGCGTATGTGCGCTGCGCCTTTGTGGGCGAGAGGGATTTAAACGGGTCATCTACTTTGGTGTACTGGGCAGGCGCGACACAACCGCCAAGGATTCCCAATGCCGCACCCAGGAAGATAAAACGTGAAACGCGCATCATCGACCGGAAATTGCTGTTCATTGCACACCTCATATCAAAACCTGAACACTCAGTAAAATCCTGCAGCTCTTTTCTTAAGCCTTGGCAGAATCCATATGCCAGCCTACAAGATTATTGGACTGAAAACATAACGAACCTGGCAAACGGTGAAATATTGTTCTCGTAGCGTCTAATGCTGACATCTTATTTCAGCTTGTCCAGAATGGCCGGGCGCCAGCCAAACAGATGCATGGACGCATGCCCGCGTATGGACTGCTCACCCAGATCAGCCAACTCGGCAGATGCCTTTACCGTATCGGCCACGACCGACGAACAGATGACGGGATAGCCCAGCGTCTTAGTCATGCCCTCCAGCCGCGAGGCGGCATTCACCGTGTCGCCGATGGCGGTGTATTCGTGGCGCGCTTCGGAACCGATATAGCCGAGGATGGCTTCGCCGGTGTGTATCCCGATGCCGATGGCAACCGGCTCTACCCCCTGCTCGATCAAGGTCTGGTTAAAACGATGCAGGCGCAGCAGCATTTCCTGGGCCGCTTCCAATGCTTTTCTTTCCGGATGCTCAAGTGGCTGAGGCGCACCGAAGAAAGCCATCAGCCCGTCGCCGATGAATTTGTCCACCACGCCGCCATGTTTGTGTATCGCCTCGGTCATTTGCGCAAAATAACCGTTCAGTAGCTCGATGATTGCCTCCGGGGACGTCTGTTCCGAGCGTGCGGTAAATCCGCGGATATCCGCGAACAGCACACACACGCGCTGTCGTTTCCCCGCCCCGAGCTGGACATTGCCGGCCAATATCTCATTCATGACCACCGGGCTGACATGGCCGCCGAACGCCTGCTTCAGGAAACGCTTCTCCCTGAATTGCCGCAACGAGTCGAAGGCGGTTCGCCCCACGAACGCGACCCAGGCCATCCCCATGGCATCCACCGGCGGCAGATATTGTCCCTGCCACAGCCGCAAGGTGCTGAGCGCAAGAACGCCGAGGCTGAACGCAACCAGCGCGGCGCCCTTCGGCCACGCGCTCCTGCCCCACCAGAAAACCGCCGGCAACAATGCGAACACCAGCAACAGACCGGGTTGCGTCGTGGCGATTGCGCCCCGGTTCAACATCGAGCGCAGCGTCTGTGCGTGGATCAGCACGCCGGGCAAACGCCGGTTTTCCGGCTCCCATGCGGCAAGCGGCACCGGCAGTTGCAGCCGGTCGCTGAACGGCAATATCACGCCGAGCAGGACGGGCTTGTTCTGGAACACGCGCGCCAGTTGTGCGGTATCGCCCTGCTCTTGCCAATTCAGCACCTGAGTGAACGGAATGTACTGGAACGCCGCTCCCAGAGAATAGTCGATCATGCCGCTCCATGCGTGCCTGACGCCGAGCTTGGCGGACATCCCTTCCGACAGCGTCTTCCCGCGCGACTGGTTGGCGCATTCATTGCCGTCAAGCCGCCGTGGCACACCGTCACGGTCAAGGCAGACCAGCGGAAACGCCATGGCATCCGCCCCCGCCACCGCGACATAGGGCGAAAAAATGGGACGAATGTTTCCCTGGTCGTCCAGCGACTGGCTGAGCACCAGCGGGACCGTTCCACGCATGGCAATCAATCCCTGCAACAAGGACTGGTCGTAACCGGGAGCGAGGAACTGGTAAGAACGGTCAGGCAGGACGACATCCATCCCGACCACCGAAGGCCGCGCACCGGCCATGGCCTGAAAGAACTTGCCCAGATGCGGATGCCACAGCGCGAACGGTTCGCGAATCTGTTTGAATGTCGCTTCGTCTATGCCGACCACCACGACATCGTTGGCGAGCGGCTGCGGATGTTCGCGCAACAGGTTGAACTGGCGGTCCAGCACAAAAAGCTCCAACGGAGCCCATGCACGATTCATGTGAAGCGCCAGCCCCAGCGCCAGCACGGCCAGAAAACCGATGAGACGGGAATAGCGGCGCAGCTTTTGCGTCAGCTTCATGGCGCCTTGTTCTCTAGCGCCAGACGGATCGCCTGCTCGCGGCTGCGATAGGCTTCCGCCTCTGTGTGCTGCCCCAGCAGGTCTTTCGCCTCCGCCAGCCAGCGCAGGTCTTCGGCGATCTTCCTCGACAGGCCGAGCTGCTTGTCCAGCGACAGCGCCTGCTCGAACAACGGCACGGCTTCCGCAGCCGCTTTCAGGTGCAACTGTATTTCCCCGAGCAGTCTTTTGGCGTTCGCCAATTCGGCGGGTTGCCTGTTTTCGGCGATAGCTGCGGCGCGTTTCGCCAAGTCGGCGCTTGCCTGGATTTGTCCGAGCACGAAGGCTGAGCGTGCCTGAAGATTGGTGATCGCAGCCTCCAATGTGCAACCGCCGGCCTTGCAAAGGGTCTGCGCCTGATTCGCAAGATCGGCCGCCTTGCCGGGCTGCTTCGACAGCAGTGCCAGTTGAGCGGAACGCGCCGCCGCATCGGCCATCGCAGCAGCCGCAAACAGATGATCCTTGTTGGACAGAACAACTCGCAGCTGCGCCTCGGCCTGATCGTATTCGCCGCGCTCAAGATGAAGCTGCGCCAGACTCAGCAAGTTCGCCGCGATGCCGCTCGCGTTCTCGATGCTGCTATTGAGTTGCAATGCCTTTTCATAATACCGGCCGGACTGTTCGAGGTGTCCGTTGAGATAGGCTCTCTCGCCCTGGGAGGCCCACTCCATCGCCTGCTTGTGGCGGACGCTCCATGCGTCCGGATGGGATGCGCATCCGGACAGGATAACGAGCAACACCAGCCAGCAGAGATCAGGGATTGTTCGGGACATGGCTATCCAGAGGCAAGGAACGTTCTTCCTGAGGGGGCAACATATTGCGAACCGGCCAGCTGCCCTTGACGGCATTCACCACATCATGGGTATCCCGCAAAGTTTCGCGCCCCTCGCTGACGGCCGGTGGCAGATCCTCCGCCAGTTGGCTGGTGATCGCCTGCACGTCGGCAGTCGCTCCCTCGACATGGCGCAGACTGGTATCCATCCGCCCGATCAGGCGCGGCAATTCGGTATTCAGCGTTTTCAGCGTGTTCGACGCATGGGCAATGGCCGACTGTATCTGCTGCTTGTTGCGTCGCGTCGTATCGCTCACGTCTTCGCCGGCATCCGCCAGCGCAGTGGTGGCGCGCTTCAATTGCTGAACGGTTTGCTTCAGATCGCCGTCGGGGTTGTCGACGTAAGCCGTGATGCTTTTCACGTCCGCCAGAATGGGTTGCAACTGGTTGGCCAGCTTGCTGAGTTCCTCGCTGACATCGCGTGCCCGCTCAAAAGCGATCACCGCATTATTTTCGGCTATGGGGGCGCTTCCCGAGCCGGGCAATATCTCGATCACGCTTTCGCCGAGCAGGTCTTCCTTGGCCCAACGCGCCTTGGCGTCCTTATGGATCAGGTGCACATACTCGTCGCTCACCAGCAACTCCATGCTCACCCGCCCATCCGTATCCATCGCCAGCTTGCCCAGCGTGCCGACCTTGAAACCGTTCAGCTTGACCGCCATGCCCGGCACCATGCCTTTCGCGCTATCCGCAAAAGAATGCAACCGCGTGGTGCGCTGGAACATCCCCTTCTGCACCGACATGGAAACCATCGCAGCGATCACGATCAATGCGGCTCCAGCCATGAACCATCGCACCCTGCGCTCGCGGGCCTGCGATTCGGCATTTCCGGAGTCAGGGAACTGTTCCAGACCGGTTCTCATGCGTAGCTCACTGGATCGTTCAACACCGCATCGCCGGACCCGCGATACAACAATATCCGGAACGGGAAACGCAGGCGGAACACTTGCATCCAGTGCGATGCCTTTTCCTTTTCTGCAAACGAAAGGCCGTCGAATACCCCATCCAGCATCAGCACCTCCGGTTCCAGCAACATTGCCCGCACAAATCCCACCAGCCGCTTTTCATACAGGGACAAGGTATCCGGGTAGCTATCCATCAGACGCGGCAGACTTGCCCGGTCCTCACCGCACAGCACAAACAACAGCGAAGCATCCGCTGCCGCATGGCTGATATCCCGTGCGCGACATTCCAGCGGCAGGATCAGGTTCTTCCACACACTCAAATGACTCATCAGACCGCCGTCATGGTCGACCCTCACTGTCGTCGGGAAGGGCGGCAATCGGGCAAGTTCCCCAGCTTCCGCATCGTCCCCGACACGATAGCGCCCACCGGCCTGAAGGGCCGGCATTAGCTTGTCCGGCATTTTCACCTGTATCGTTTCCACTTCGGAGTACCTGGCATGATGACTACTCCGCCTCTTCCACCATCGTCAGCGCCGCGCCATAGGCATCCGAGCAAGCCTGCACTACCGCAAGCGTACGCTTGCCGGCACTGTTGCATTCGCTCTGCAATGCAACGGAAGGCGTGGATGTCACCAGCTGGATGCCGCGCTTGCCGCCCGATGTCGCAGCCACGACCGAGAACGGTCCGGCATTGACCATGGGCAACCTGGCAAGATCACGCGGCGCATCGGCGACGATAGCAAGGATGTGGTCTTTCCCGATCGGCCCTTGCGCGATGATTTCCCAACTGGCACGCGGGAACTGAACGGTCTGTCCCGCCTGAATATAGTTGTTGCCGTCCAGTTTGTTGGGGAAAAGCAGGTCGAAAGTCTTTCCGTCAGAGCCCACCATCATCAGATACAGGTAGCCTTCCTGGCTCGAACGGACACTGAAGCTGAATTTGTCACTCCCGATCTTGAGCCTGTTCTTGTTCGGTATGATTTCGACGGTCCGGCGATCATCCCTGCCGTTGAAAATATCCAGCAATGTGGCCGGCGCTTGCGATTCACGATGATCGACCCGGACAGGCGGCTGCGGGGCAGCGGCTGGCTGTGTCACATCGGTTTGAGTGGCGGGCAACTGCGGCACGGCAACCTGATCACCCGTTTGAGGGACGGCGGTTTGAACCGCTGCCTCTTGCGGCGCGTCGGAACTATCGCTCGCCAGCGTCATGACCAGGTCGGGATTCCCCGTCACGCTGATGTGGTGCGGCAGAAACCCTGCCACGTCTTTCAGCTGAGCATCGATCTTCGCCTGCGCGCAACTGCGGATCTCCTCGACCGTCAGTCCGCCGCTTCGATCCATATCCACCGCCTCGCCGGACATGCAGGCCAACCAGGCCTGGGTGGCGACCCCGCCCTTGCCCGGCTGATCGAGGGAAATCTCATTGTCTTTTGCGGCAGCGATATAGACATAATTCCTGCTGCCGCTTCCGGCTGTGCGTGCGGCCAGACCCAGGTTGCGGGTGATGACGTTCACCGGTTTTTCACAGCTGCTCTCCCCGCCCTTGCTCCAGAACTTCGGCGCGAACGCCGCACTGTTCATGCCGCGCACCGTGGCTCCGCCCGAATGGCAGGCATCGAACATGGCGATTATCTTTTGTGCCTTGCCGGAAAGCTGCTTGAGGCGCGCCTCCATTTCCGCATCGGTCAGGCCATAGCCGTTCACGGTCACCAGAGATTCGGCGCAACGCTCATCCGGGTCGCTGATTCGTTGCCTGCTCCCGTGCCCCGAGTAATAGACGAATACTTTATCGCCCACCGCTACGCGCTTGTCCAGTTCATCGAACGCCTGTTGCATCCCGTTCAAAGTCAATTGCCCGTCATGGAACTGCAAGATGTTCTCATCCTTGACGCCCAGCAGACGCGCGATCGAGCGGGCGCTTTCGCGATCATGCGCGACACCCTTCAGGCTTGGAATTCCGGCCTGGTAATCGCCTATCGTCATGATCAGCGCGTGGATCTCGGCACGCGCCGCACCGGATGCGATCAACCCGAAAAGAATCAAGAAACCAATCCGCCAATTTTTCATAGTCAGTCTTTCATCCAAGTTCCAGAACGATCGGAGTCGGCATGCCTAGTTCGCATTCCCGGTGAGCTGGAATGCCGCCCAATAATACGGGTGTGCATATTTCTTCCGGGTATCCATCTGTGCCTGGCGCAGTGCCTCGCGCTTGTCGGCCTGCTTCAGGTTGTCGTAGAACCTCGTCATCAAATACGAGGTGGCTTGGTCATCCACTTGCCATAAGCTGGCGACAATGGTCGACGTGCCCGCATAGAGGAAGCCGCGCGTCAGCCCCACCACATCGTCTCCGTTGGCGATCTTGCCCAGCCCGGTCTCGCAGGCGCTGAGCGTGACCAGATCGGCGTCCAGCTTGAGCGAATAGAGCTTGTCCACAGTCAGCATGCCATCGTTCTTCGCATCCTTAGCCAACAGCAGAGCGGACTTGAGCGGCGCATCGGCATTAAATTCCCCGTGGGTGGCAAAGTGCAGATAGCGGAATGCGCCGCCGTATTCCCGGAAAGCCGCCTCATTGGCGGCTTTGCGCAGCAATACCTTGGACTGCGGACGGTTCTGGGTAATGGCGATGGCTTCTGCCTGGGCATAGGCGAGATCGAACTTGGGGTTGCCAAGGTCGGGATTGCCGAAGGCGAGAATGTCCCCCTGCTTGGCTGTCGGTTTGGTACGCAGATATTTGAGCACGCTGGCGCTGGGCAACATCCTCAAGCTGTAGCGTTCGATCATGTAGTCCTGCCCGTCGTGCAGGGCGTTGAACGGCAAGTAATGCAGCGGGCCATGCGCAACGATGATGAGTTTTCCGGCGCTGATCTGATCGGTGACGGGACGCACCAGTTGGTTGTATAGCTGCCTGGACAAGTCAAGATGACCCGCTGAATTGGCGCTTTCAAGATGTTTGCGATACTGGCGGACGTTGTCCAGCAGGCCGGTGCTGTCGAGCCGGACGGCGCTCAACCCCTTGGCGGTGAGGACGAAAGCGATCAGATCGGGCGCGTTATAGTAATACTCGATCAGCGCTTCGTCCTGAGGTATCAGCGTCTGGATTTCTGCGGCCGCCAGAGAGGAAACGTTGACCAGCGAGGACAGTTCGGGAGATTCGCTGCTCAGTTGCTGCCGGGCGCTGACCACCAGGCTGCGAGTCTGGTTCTTTTCAGGAACAGCACCCTGCAACATTTCCTGGCTCCGGGCTTCATCTGCCATCGCCAGCAACTGCTTGACCTTTTGCGGGTCTCCGCTTGCTACTGCAAAATCCTGCTTCGCCGCGAGCATATCCACCAGCGCCCGTGACTTGGAACGCTCGACATATTCGAATGCCTCGCCAAACTGCCCGTCGGCAAACAGGGTTGTGACCAGATGCTGATACACGGCCTGCTTGTCGCCGACGAAGCCGATCTTGCTGGTCTCGGTGTTGATGGTGGAGCGCTGCAACTCGATCACTTCCACGGCCTTGCGGAAATAGTCTGCCGCTGCTTTCAGATCACCCTCTTTCTTGGCGATGCGCCCGCGGTCGAACAGGATCAGCCAGTAGATATCGCCATTGTCGCGAATCTTTGATTTGCTCAGCAGGTTGTCATAACCCGCTTTGGCCTCCGTGAGATTGCCCGTTTCGAACTGGCATTTGTAGAGCAGGAAATCGGCAGGCAGTTGCTGGAATTCCCACATGCTCTCGCCGCGCATGGCCGAACCCGTCATCGCATCGGCAACGCCCTTCGCAAAGGCGTCGAATGCCCCGCCTTTGATTTCCATGAAATGCAAAGCCCGCTGGTAGTCGCCCAGAGAAACATAGGTTTTTGCCAGCCATACATGCTTATCGGTCGCCAGGAGGGTGTAAGGGTAAGCGGTGCTGATCCCTTCCAGCCGTTTGGCGCTTTCCAGGGCTTTTTCGCGGTCGCCGCTCAACGCATAGGCCAGCGTCAATACTCCAAGCGTGTTGATTTCTTGCCACCGCACCTGGTTCCAGTCCTTGGGTTTGGCCGCAACGCCCTTCTTGCCGTCCGCAATTGCCCTGTCATATTCCCCGACGTCCATATACGATTCGGCGCGGGCGATATAGAGCATGGGCGACACATCCTGTTCCAGGCTTGCCCCTGCCATGGCGGAACCCATTTTTGCCAGTCCCATCATGAACGGGCTTTCCTTTTCCATCTCCTCCACGTCCACCATATTGGTATCGCCGTTCATGACGTTTTTCTCAATCTGGTCGAGGCAGGGGAAAACCTTGTTGTACTTCTTCTCCTTCGCATAAGCCATGCACAAGGGAAACAGCTTTACCGTCTTGGCCTTGGTTATGTCGGGGACATCCGCCAGGGCGGCTTTCTCAAGATCGCCGTAGCGCGCGCCGGTCAGTGCCTCCATCTTCGCTCCCATGGACATGCAGCCGGACAGGAAAAGCGCCGCAATAAAGGCAATGGTAATTCTGAGGTTCGGTAGCATAATTTTCCTCCCAATAAGTGTTAGCGGAATTCTCCCGCTATTCATCACGGATTCCCAACCAGTTCGAAAGCGCTATTGCCGATGCTTCAGGGCGATTGATTCAGCGATGGCCGCGAACTTTCCTGCAACGACTTCCTGCAACAATCCCGTACCTTGATCGTTCTCCTGGCGATGCACCATGGTTCTTGCCACCGCATCGCCCTGTGCGCGCGAGTCGCGCAATGTGACGAGCAGTTTCTCTTCCCCGGCGTCCTGGTCGAACTGGAAGAAACTGTCCTTTTCCAGCGGCAGGATCACCGGTACGCCGGATTTGATTTTCACGATCTGTCCGGCATCTGCCGGATAGAGCCGGCTGCGCTTGCCCTGCGGGTCGATGTTGTCGAGAGAAAGTTCGCCTTCGAAAGTGGAGCCGAGGCGGATGCGGAATTTTTCCCCGGACTTGAAACCTGCGCTCAAGGGACGCACCGCCAGCGTCTCCCCATCCGGTTGGAGAACCAGCAGCGCAAGCATGACACCCTGATAATTTTCCTTGCCATTTTCCACTGACAGCGGAGCGGTAGGCGCCTTTTCTGTCACGTTGGGGATTATCGGCGTTACTCCCCCCTTCCGGGCGGGCGCCAGCGATGCTGCCCCGGGCGCTGATACTGCCGCAGCCCGCGGCAGCATTGAAGAGAACGACATGCCCTGAAACATTTTCTCCGCAGCCCATTGGAAGAAAATATCGAATGCCTTCGACGCCGCGAACTTGATCAGGATGCCCCAGATGAATTTGGGTTGCACGGATTCTGGATCGGCCGGTTTTTCATCGGCCGACTTTGCGTTTTCCCGTACCGGCGAATCCGCCGCCGCGACCGGCGGCGCCAGAAACAATGCGATCATGCCAAGCGCCATGCGACGGCGCCATACCGATGGAATATTCGACATCATGACATCCTCCTGTTTTTCGCTATGCCGTGTCCGGGTTGGCCAATATCCGCTGGATTATTACCCGTGCTGATATCTATCGCCTTGTTATTCGATCAGCGCCGAAAGCAGCACTGTTCCTACATCCAGCAGACCCAATGCCAGCAGGCTGCCGGTGAATGCTTCGCTCCCTGCCTGCGCCAGGCTTTTGGCATCCCGTTCGATCGCCAAACCATGGTAGCAGGATACCAGTGCCACCACGCCGCCAAACAGGCTGCATTTCAGAATGGCGATCAGCATGCTTAGCGGATTCATGATTTCAAAGAAACGCGCCAGTTGGGGCAGGAATGCGAAATCACGCATGAATGAGGCGACCAGCATTCCGCCCAGCAGGGCGCTGGCCATGAAATAGATCGCCAGCAACGCGCTTACCAGTATCAGCGGGATCACGCGCGGAACAACCAGATAATCTGCGGCGGATATATCGATTGCGGCGAGGTGCCCCAACTCGCCGCGAAAACGCATCAAGGCCAGATCGGCCGCCATGGCCGGCGCCACCCGCGCGGCAACGAGAAATCCTACGGCCAGAGCGCCAGCCTCGCCGAACAAGGTCCAGCTCAACAGCTTGACCGGAATTTCTCCGGCGGCCCCAACCATGCCGACCGACTGGTCGATGATGACTGCGCCGGAAAGAATGCCGATTACTCCGACAAGCCCGAGAGAGCGAATGCCTGCCGATTCGATTTGCTTCAACATCTCCTCGCGCATCGGGCGCAACCTGAACAGGTACCAGCGGGAGATGCTGTAAAACAAGGCCAGGCAAGACCACTTGATCATGCCTTGACTCGATTTATCCCTGGCTGTCATGGCGAGGATGCCTAGCGGATCGAGCGTTCTTTTACTACCGCGTCATCCGGACGCTCTCTTGCCAACTCTTGCCAGATACGCCTTGCATCGTATTTGAAGCCATTTTCTTCCAGAAATATCGCATACAGGACACGCTCGGAAAACGAGGCGCCGGCCTGCGGTCTTTGTGACCGGATAGCCTTGGCGGCAGCACTGTCGGACACACTGAATCCCGCGCGCGCCGTCAGCATCTCGCCATTCCCGATCTCCGCCCTGATTTCCCACGCATAGAGCTTGCCTGCTTCCAGCAAGCCTTCGGCTGGCCGCCAAATGTTGCCCATCAAGGATGTCCGGTACAGGACGTTATTGCGGCTATCAAACAGCGTCAGGTCGTACCCCTTGTCAGTGCGTGGCCCTTCCCAACTGAAAGAGACGTCATCTCCGGTCAGGCGGCTGTCTACCGGGTCATTGAGACGCAAACCCGGCCGAGCCGCACGCATTTCATAAGCGGCTTGCGCAACGCTCTCGCGCTGGGCGGCAGTGAACTTTTTCGCCGTGGATGCCTGGGTCAACGGGATGACGCGCATCTCGCTCTTTCCTGGCCCGCTGCCGATCCGGTCCTGCTGTATCTTGATCTTGACCGGGCCGGTAAAACGATATTCGACCGAACTGGCAAAGAAGGTTACCGACAAATGCGCACCCGCCTCGATCTGGAGAGTCATGTCCGGTTCGAGATAGGCCAGCAACTCGATCTTTTTCTGTGTTCCTGCGATGGATACACCGCCGGCAATATCGGTCACCATGGCGACCGGTTCTGCCAGTGCAGCCCCTGCCGATAACAGGGAAAAAAGCCAGAAGGCCAAAATCGTCCGTGGTTTCATTTTGATGCCCTTCACGAATTGAACTCGCCTCGAAATATCCTCTTGCAGAGTACGGGCTTCATGCTATCAGCTTTTCCCGTTGCCGGGCATTGTTATGCCCTCGCTACCGCATCAGAACCCGTCCTGATACCGCGCCGTGATCGGGTAGCGCCAGTCCTTGCCGTAGCTGCGCTCGGTGATGCGGATGCCGACGGCGGACTGGCGGCGCTTGTATTCGCTGATGCGGATCAGGTGCACCACGCGACGTACGTCGGCTTCGGCGTAGCCGCGCGCGATGATCTGTGGGATGGCCATATTCCTTTCGACGTAGCATTCCATGATGGCGTCCAGCACCTCGTAGGGCGGCAGGCTGTCCTGGTCGGTCTGGTCGGCGCGCAGTTCGGCGCTGGGCGGGCGCGTGATGATGCGCTCCGGGATCACCTGCCCCAATGTGTTGCGGTAGCGCGCCAGCCGGTACACCAGCATCTTGCCGACATCCTTCAGCACCGCGAAACCGCCCGCCATATCGCCATACAGCGTGGCATAGCCCACGGTCATCTCGGACTTGTTGCCGGTGGTCAGCACCAGCGAGCCGAACTTGTTGGACAAGGCCATCAGCAGGTTGCCGCGGATGCGCGCCTGCAGGTTCTCTTCGGTGGTATCCGCCGCGCATCCGGCGAAGGTGTCCTGCAATGCGGATAGGTAGCTCTGGAACATCGGCTCGATGGAAAATTCGTCGTAGCGCACCCCAAGTATCTTCACCATCTCGCGCGAATCGTCCAGGCTGATCTGCGCGGTATAGGGCGACGGCATCATCACCGCGTGGACCTTGTCCGCTCCCAGCGCATCCACCGCGACCGCCAGCGTCAACGCGGAATCGATCCCGCCGGACAAACCCAGCAATACGCCGGGGAAGCGGTTCTTGACTATATAGTCGCGCACGCCGAGGCACAGCGCGCGGTACACGCCGGCTTCCTCGCTCAATGGTGTGACTTTCTCGCCGACCGGGCGCAGATCGCCCTGCACTTCCAGCAGCAGCAGACTTTCTTCGAAATGCACGGCCTGCGCAGTCAGCGCGCCGCGGCTATCCATGGCGAACGAACCGCCGTCGAACACCAGCTCGTCCTGACCACCCACCAGATTGGCATACGCCACCGCCATGCCGGTTTCCGCGATACGTTCGCGGATGGCCTTGTAACGCGCCTCCTGCTTGCGTATGGCATAGGGCGATGCGTTCAACACCAGCAGCACTTGCGCGCCCGCCTTGCGCGCCAGTTGCGGCGCTTCCTGCTCCCAGATGTCGGCGCAGATATTGATTCCGAAGCGGATTCCGTCCAGTTCGAATACGCAGGGTTCGCTGCCGTGGTCGAAATAGCGCTCCTCGTCGAACACCGAGTAGTTCGGCAGTTCATACTTGAGATAAGTCGCCTCGACACGGCCGCCGCGCAACAGCGAGGCCGCGTTGTAGCGCCCGTCATCCTGCTCGTGCGGATGTCCGACCACCACCGCGATATCCGGCAGTTTGCCAGCCAGATCGGCCAATGCCCGCTCGCAGGCGTGATAGAAACCGTCGCGCAGCAGCAGGTCCTCCGGCGGATAGCCGCACATGCCGAGTTCCGGCGTGAGCAGCAGTTGCGCGCCCTGCTGTTTTGCCTGTTCGGCGTGCTGCAATATTTTTGCGGCATTTCCTGCCAGGTCGCCCAGCACGCTGTTGATTTGTGCGATTGCTAGTTTCATCGTTATGTTCGAAAACACCAGGGACGCGCATCTTACCATTGCGCCATGCGCTTGTTATGGGCAACAAAAAGCGGGCTGTTGCCAGCCCGCTCCGGTGTGGCGCGGCGGGAAAATCACTCGGTCACGCGCACTTTTTTCTCCACCTTGATTTCGGTACAGACCTCCACGCGGCGGTTCAATTCGCGCCCCTCGCGCGTGTTGTTATCTGCCATCGGCCTGGATTCGCCATAACCGACCGTAACGACGCGTTGCGCAGCGACTCCATTCTTGACCAGATAAGCCTTGACCGACTCGGCACGCCGCTCGGACAGCTTCTGGTTATATTCCTCGGTGCCGATATCGCAGGTATGCCCGCTGGATTCCAGTTGCACATCCGGGTATTCGTTGGCAAAGGAAACCACCTCGTCCAGCTTTTTGATCTCCCCGTCGCGCAACTTGGCCGAATCGAACTCGAAGTTTGCGCCTTCGATGCACACCGGCTTATTTTCCAGCAGCGTCTTCCAGGTTTCATTCGGAGCCGCTTTTGGGACAGGCTTCGGCTCCTCCATCTTCGCAGCCGGCGCGACCGGCGCAGGCGCGCCGAAGTAGAAATTCAGCCCGATGGTAAAGTTGTCGTTGCTCAGTTTTTGCGCGCCGGTCTTGGCGCTGGCGGTGGTGTATTCGCCTGCCAGGCTCCAATTGGGCGCGAATTTGTATTCCACGCCCAGACCGAAGTGGACATCGCCGCCGTCGATCGCGCCGGCGGCGCCATCGCCGTCGGTTCGAGCGTAGCCAAGTTTGGCATAGGGCAGCCAGTTGCCGGAAGGTACACCCAGTTTCGCATCTATGCCGTATGCGCTGCTGCCGTAGCTGAATGGCGCCGGATTGTGATCCGCGCTGCCATTGGAATCGATGAAGCCATTCACACCCAGCAGATAGCTACTCCTGTTCCAGTTATAGCCGCCTTCCAGACCGTAGCTGGTCGCGCTCTTCCTGTCCACGCCGGTCACCCCGGAACGGTTGGCGCCGATCTTGCCGCCCAGCCAGCCGCCATCGAATTCGCTGGCCTGCGCCGCAGGCATGGCCAGCAATACTGCTACCAGAACGATGCGCTTCATGTATTTTTTCATTTCTACTCTCCCTGAATGTCAGAGGCTATCCTCAACCTGTGGCGGCAGTGCCGCCACGTGATCCAATTCCACCTGCTCGATGCTGATGAAACGTTTCGAAATCTTCTGGCTGGTGGTACGCACGTCCTGTGCGTCCTCATGCGCCTGGCGGATGTGGTCGGCCAGCTTCTTCATGCGCTCGTCGAAGCGGCCGAACTCCTTGCCCAGCTTGCCCAGTTCATCCTTGATGATATGCACCTGCTTGCGCGTCTCCACATCCTTCATCACCGCGCGCGCTGTGTTCAGCACCGCCATCAGCGTGGTCGGCGACACGATCCACACACGCCGCTGCATGGCATAGTCTACTATTTCCGGATGATGCGCGTGGATCTCGGCGAATACCGCCTCGGCCGGCACGAACATCACCGCGCCGTCGGAAGTGACCTCGGGAATGATGTACTTGCCGGCGATGTCGTCCACATGTTTTTTGATGTCGGCCTTGAACTGGCGTTCTGCGACCAGTTTTTCTGCCGGATTCGCCGCGTCGAACATGCGGTGATAATTCTCCAGCGGGAACTTGGAATCCACCGCCACCATGCCAGTCGGCTCCGGCAGCTTGAGCACGCAGTCGGCGCGGCTGCCATTGGGCAGGGTGTATTGCATCTCGTAGGACTGCGGCGGCATGATGTTGCGCACCAGTCCTTCCAGTTGCACCTCACCGAACGCACCGCGCGAACGCTTGTCGCCGAGCAACTCCTGCAAACTCACCATGTTGGTGGTCAGCCCGTCGATCTTCTTCTGTGCCTCGTCGATGGTCGCCAGCCGCGCCATCACACTGACGAAGGTCTCGTTGGTCTTCTTGAAACCCTCGTCCAGGCGCTCGTTGACCTTGCCGCCGATTTGCTCCAGCCGTCCATCCACCGTCTTGGACAAAGTCTCGATGCTGGTCGCCAGATGCTGCGTGGCATTGCGGAAAGAGTTCTGAATCAGCTCCTGATCGGCGCGTCCCTGCTCCGCCAGCTTCGCCAATGTCTGCGCTAGCATCTCGGTGCGTAGCGTGTCCTGTTTGGCTTGCAGCGCGTTGATGGCATCGCGGGTGGCGCGCAACTCTTCGCCCACGGCGGTACGCAAACGCTCGGATTCCGCAACCTGTGCGGCAATCAGACGGTCGCCCTGTTTGTTCAAGCCGTCATGCAGATCGGTGAGCATGGCGCGGTGCTGCTGTTCGAGCACGCGCGCGACACGTGTCGGCTGTTTCAACTGCATAGCCAGCAGCACGACCAGCAGCAGCAACACAGCAACTATGGAAAGAATTTCCAGCATGATTGATCGGGGAAAAATATATGTGCGCAGTATAAAGCAGTTGAGGGGTATGCAGGTCTGGCTCCGCCCGACATGGCGGGCAGAGCCCGCCCTGCCAATGCCGTGCGCAGGGGCAAATTCATTCGCACCTACAAGAGCGACGTGTCAACGAAATGAACCCGGTTGCGCCCGTTCTCCTTGGCCTGATACATCGCCATGTCGGCTCGCTTGAGGACATCCTCCAAGCTGGCTTCATGGTTGATGAACATCTCCACGCCGATGCTTGACGTGCAATGGTGTTCCACTCTGGTTTCCGAACCGTCATCCCGTTTGCGTGTCAGCAGATAAGGTTCTGCCAGGGTGCTGCGTATCTTTTCCGCCACCCTGCCGGCCTGCGCGACGGATAGCGCCCTGTCCACATCCAGCTCGCTGAGTATCACCACGAACTCGTCGCCGCCCAAGCGCGCCACGGTGTCCATCTCGCGCACGCAATCCGTGATGCGGCGTGCCGCTTCGATCAGCAGCAGATCGCCCATCTCATGCCCGTGCGTATCGTTGAGCGCCTTGAAATTATCCAGATCGAGAAATATCACCGCGCCAAAACGCATGCTGCGTTTGCTGGCGGTCATCGATTGACCCAATCGGTCGGTCAGCAGCAGGCGGTTCGGTATTCCGGTCAGGGCATCGTAATGTGCGATGTGGCTTAACTCGGATTCGTGCGCCTTGATGTGGCTGATGTCGGAGAACACCCCGACATAACGCTGCCCCCTGCCCTGGTCGTCGCGGATAACGGCAATGGACAGCAATTCCGGATAAATCTCGCCGGATTTGCGCCGGTTCCAGACCTCGCCGCGCCAGACCCGGTTCTGCTCAAGTGACTGCCACATGGCCTGATAGAACGCCTGGTTCTGACGCCCCGAATTCAGCAGGCCGGGATCTTTGCCCAGCACTTCCTCGCGGGTGTAGCCGGTGATGCGAGTGAACGCCGGATTGACGTCGAGGTAATGGTTGTCCGCATCGGTGATCACGATGCCTTCCTGGCTGTTCTCGAACACGCTGGCGGTGATGCGCAGGCTCTCTTCAGCCCATTTGATCTCGCTGATGTCGTGACCGACAGCCAGCACCCCGACAGGCACGCCATCCGGCCCCAGTTCCGGCACCATCTTGATGACATGAATGCGCGGGCGACCTTCGGCCGGAACCGACATTTCCAGCGTGGCGCGCTCTCCACTGGCGGCGACCTGCAACAGCATCTGCTGGTATGCCTCGAACGGCCCCAATTCGACCGGCATTTTGCCAAGCTGATCGCGCAGAGGGGTGCCCAGCGTGCGTTCCAGGGCGGGATTGGCGTACAGCGTATGCGCCATGCGGTCGTAGCGCGCGATGTTATCCGGTGAATTCTCCGCCAAAGTGCGGAACTCCCTTTCCTGCGCGACCAGTTTCTCCTCGGCCCGCTTGTGCTCGGTGACATCGCGCCAGAGGGCGACGATCATGCGCTTGCCGGAGAGATGCAGGATGTGCGCGTTGATCTCGACATCGAGGATGCCACCGTTCTTGCAGCGATGGCGGTTGGGAAAGATCGCTCCGCCTTCTTCCTCGATCCGCCGCACGGCAGCAAGCAATGCTTTGCGATCCATGTCGACCTGGGTGTCTTCGAGGTTAAGCCGGAGCAATTCCTCATGCGTGTAGCCCAGCATGCGGCAGGCGGCGGGATTCGCTTCGACGAAACGCAACGTGTCCGGATCGATCAGTTCGATGCCGCTGTCCGCCTGATCGAACACGGCGCGGAACAACGCTTCGCGCTCTACCAGTTGATGTTCGAGTTTCTGGCGTTCGGATATGTCGCGGATGAAAGAACTTATCCCATAGCCGTCCGCTGTCTTGATCGGCGCGATGGACAATTCGATGGTGAATTCATGTCCGTCACGATGCAGCGCGGGTATTTCCATTCGTGAGTTGAGTACCGAGCCTTTGCCCGTGGACAGAAATTGCTGCATGCCGCGAACGTGTGCCTCGCGATAGCGCTCGGGGACCAGGGTCTCATGCATCAGTCTGCCGACGGCTTCTTCCTTGCTCCATCCAAAAATCTTTTCCGCCTGGCGGCTCCAGCCGGTGATGACTCCCCTCGAATCCATCAGAACGATGGCATCAAGCGCATTTTCAAAAACGGTATCCAGGAATTCCTTCTGTTCGCGCAAGGCGCGCGTGATCTTTTCGTTCTCCAGCGATGCCGCTTCCAGCTCCCGGGTGCGTTGGCGTACCTGACTCCCCAGCATGACCGATGTATGGAACAGGTTGAAATCGGAATCATGAGAACTGGAGTTGCGTTCGGCCCTGTCCATCAAGGCCTGGATGATCTTGTTCAGGCGTGCGATCTCGGCCTGCAAATCCTGCGCGCCCGCGCCGCTCAACGCTTCATCGTGCCCGGGCATATCGCGCTTATCCGTTTGATGCCGGGGCGTCGCCGATGGCGACCCCGGTTAAGGTCTGGTTGACGTGTACACCGTGGAACTGCTCGCCGTAGCTGCTGAAACCCACGGTGTTGTTGGCGCGGAATATTTCCGCGACACGCTCCTTCTGGCCGTTCTGGCTGATCTCCTCGTTGCGCAGGATGCAATCGCAGCCGAACACGAGTTGCGGCTGACCGATCTCTTTGCGGATATTGTCGAAAGCCTGCTGCAGTTTGTCTGCCAGATCCCGTCCGTGTGCCAGCCGCAGCACCACGCCCTCCTCGATGGCGCAGTAAAACTTCAGGCTGCCGTCGGGGGGCATTTTCTGGATGGCGCGCACATAGTCCGTGCCATCGATCACCACCACCAGCGGCGAGGCGGCAAACCGCCCGGGATTCAGTTCGGATACTGCAACCCCGACCAGTCGCGCATATTCTGCCGCAGCCGGAAGGCCGTTGATCTCCTTGACGATGCGCATGGCGGGATCGGCTGCGGTGACCACCAGCCGCTGGTCGCTGGATACAAAGTGCTGCGTCATGAACATCCTGAAAGGCAAAGCAGTGTTGATCAGGATCAGCACTGCGCTGTCGGCATGGAAGCGGCCATCGCAGTAAACCCAGGTCTGTACGAAATTTCCATCGTCGCCTGCCGACCCGCCGAACAACGGGATACCGCCGATCGCCGACTGCAAGGTATGCGCAACCGGCTCTTCGCGCATCGACAAGCCGTCGATCAGCAGCAGGGCGAAACTGTTTGCCGGGCCTGCTTGCGGTGCTTTGCTTTCCAGCCTTTGCAACAGTGCCTGCGAAAAATCATACCCTCTTGCAATGTCGAAACCGTCCAGGCGATCCAGCAATCCGCTGGCGGCGTAAAAACTGCCTGCCGCAAAACTGGCCCCGGTAAGACTGTGCTGGCGATAACCGCCCGGCCCGATCTCACCGGCTGTGGTGCAGCCCACCACTTGAATCCCGGCAAACAGACGCTGCATTTCCGCTGCCAGCACCTCAAGATCGAATTCGCTGGAACAGAAGAAGACCACCAGTTCCATGTCCGGCTGCGCCACTGCCGCGTGAAATTCCTGCACGGCCTGGCGTGCATCCAGAGCCGAAGATTGCGCGATACGAATAGCATGATTGACCATATCTCCACCTCCGTTGCAACAAGTCACCGTTCTTATGTCCTGCCTCAACGATCTTGGGAATCAGTATAGTCCAAGCTGGAAAGACAAGGGACGCCGAAGCGTCCCTTGTCGTCACAACGTCCCGGCAAAATCAGTCAGCCGCGCGCAAGGAACGCTTGCGGTCGTGCTCCTTGAGGAAGCGCTTGCGGATGCGGATCGACTTGGGTGTCAGCTCGACCAGTTCGTCGTCGTCGATGAATTCCACGGCGGATTCCAGCGTCAGGCGGATCGGCGGGGTCAGGCGCACCGCTTCGTCGGTGCCGGAGGCGCGCACGTTGGTGAGCTTCTTGCCCTTGATCGGGTTGACGATCAGATCGTTGTCGCGGGAGTGGATACCGATGATCATGCCTTCATACAACTTGTCGCCGGGAACCAGGAACATGCGACCGCGATCTTCCAGATTCCACAACGCGTAGGCGACGGCCTCGCCGTCTTCTGCCGAAATCAGCACGCCATTGTGGCGGCCCGGCAGATCGGCCTTGACCGGGCCGTAGTCGTCGAACACATGGCTGATCAGACCGCTGCCGCGCGTCATGGTCATGAAGTCGGACTGAAAGCCGATCAGGCCGCGCGCCGGAATATGATATTCGAGGCGGGTGCGGCCCTGGCCGTCGGATTCCATGTTGGTCAACTCGCCGCGACGGCGACCGATCTCTTCCATCACACCCCCCTGATGGCTATCTTCCAGATCGATGGAAAGATTTTCATACGGCTCGCATTTCTCGCCGTTGACCTCTTTGTAAACCACGCGCGGCTTGCCCACGGCCAGCTCGAAACCTTCGCGGCGCATGTTCTCCAGCAGGATGGTCAGGTGCAATTCACCGCGACCGGAGACGCGGAACACGTCCGCATCGGCGGTATCTTCCACGCGCAGCGCGACGTTGGTCAGCAACTCCTTGGTCAGGCGGTCGCGGATCTGGCGGCTGGAAACGAACTTACCTTCGGTGCCGGCCAGCGGCGAGCTGTTCACCATAAAGTCCATGGTCAGCGTCGGCTCATCCACCGCGAGGATAGGCAGGCCGACCGGGTTGTCCTTGTCGCAGATGGTGACGCCGATACCGATCTCATCCAGACCGGAGATGATGATGATGTCGCCCGCTTCGGCGCTTTCCACCGGCACACGGTCCAACCCTTGGAAACCGAGCACCTGATTGATACGACCCGAGCCGACTTGATCGCCATGGTTCATCACCACCACTTGCTGGCCCGGCTTGATGCGGCCATTCAGCACGCGGCCGATGCCCAAACGACCGGTAAAGGTGGAGTAATCCAGCGCGGCCAGTTGCAACTGCAACGGCGCATCGGGGCTGCCCGGTGGCGGAGCAACATGCTTCAATACAGTGCGGAACAGCGGCTTCATGTCGGCAGCAGATCCGCCATTGGAAGGTGCATCTTTCAGGTCCAGACAGGCCCAGCCGTTCAGGCCGGAAGCGTAAATCACCGGAAAATCGAGTTGCTCATCGGTCGCGCCCAGCTTGTCGAACAGATCGAAGGTCTGGTTCAGCACCCAATCGGCGCGTGCGCCCGGACGGTCGATCTTGTTGATCACGACGATAGGTTTCAAACCGAGTGCCAAAGCCTTCTTGGTCACGAAACGAGTCTGCGGCATCGGGCCTTCCACCGCATCCACCAGCAGCAGCACACCGTTCACCATACCCAGCACGCGCTCCACCTCGCCGCCGAAGTCGGCGTGCCCCGGTGTGTCGACGATATTGATATGCGTGCCTTCAAATTCGATGGCGGTGTTCTTCGCCAGAATGGTGATGCCGCGCTCTTTTTCCAGATCGTTGGAATCCATCACGCGCTCGTCCACCTTCTGGTTCTCGCGGAAAGTGCCGGATTGGCGCAGAAGTTGGTCCACCAGCGTGGTCTTGCCGTGGTCGACGTGGGCGATGATGGCGATATTGCGAAGTGCGCGGGACATGAAGTGCTACCTGACTGGAATTCGAAGGGCGCGCATTCTAGCACAAGGGATGCGGTCATCCCCCACAACTTGCAGATCGGGTTACGCCCGCATGCGGGCTAACCCGACCTGCGATCGCATCAGCCGCCCATATCCATCATCAACTGGTTGATACGCTTGACGAAAGTCGCCGGGTCGTCGAGCTGTCCGCCTTCGGCCAGCAAGGCTTGGTCGAACAGCACCGCCGCCCAGTCGTCGAACTTCTTCTCCTCGGATTTCAGGCGCAGCACCACCGGATGCTGCGGATTGATCTCGAGGATGGGCTGCGAGACCGGCGCCTGCTGGCCTGCGGCCTTGAGCATGCGCGCCAGATTGCCGCTCAAGTCATGCTCTTCGGTCACCAGACAGGCCGGGGACTCGGTCAGACGGTGCGTGACGCGCACTTCCTTGACGCGCTCGCCGAGGCTGGCCTTGATCTTTTCCGTTAACTCCTTGAATTCGCCGGCTTCCTGCTCCTGCGCCTTCTTCTCTTCCTCGTCTTCCAGCTTGCCGAGATCGAGCCCGCCCTTCGCCACCGAAGCAAGCTGCTTGCCGCCGAATTCATTGAAATAGCCCAGCATCCATTCGTCCACACGCTCGGACAGCAGCAGCACCTCGATACCCTTCTTGCGGAACACTTCCAGATGCGGGCTGTTCTTCGCCGCGTTGAAAGTCTCGGCGGTGACGTAATAGATCTTCTCCTGACCTTCCTTCATGCGCGCGATGTAGTCCGCCAGCGATACGGTCTCGTCCGGCGTGTCGGCATGGGTCGAGGCGAAGCGTAGCAGCCCGGCGATCTTGTCCTGATTGGCGGTGTCCTCGCCGACGCCCTCTTTCAGCACCTTGCCGAACTCCGCCCAGAAGGTCGCATATTTCTCCTGCTCGTTCTGTGCCATGTCGGCCAGCAGACCCAGCACCTTGCCGGTACAGCCTTTGCGAATCGCCTCGATGTCCTTTGATTCCTGCAATATCTCGCGCGACACATTGAGCGGCAGGTCGGCGGAATCCACCACCCCGCGCACAAAGCGCAGGTACAGCGGCATCAGCTGCTCGGCATCGTCCATGATAAACACGCGGCGTACATATAGCTTGATGCCGTGGCGCGCGTTGCGGTCCCACAGGTCGAACGGCGCATGCTTCGGGATATAGAGCAACTGGGTGTATTCCTGCCGCCCCTCGACGCGCGCATGGCTCCACGCCAGCGGGTCGTCGTAATCGTGGCCGACATGCTTGTAGAACTCCTTGTACTCCTCCTCGCCGATGTCGCTCTTGCTGCGCGCCCACAGCGCGGAAGCCTGGTTGACGGTCTCTTCTTCGGCGGTGATCTCCTGCTTGCCTTCCTTCCACTCCTCCTTGAACATCACGATGGGCTGGACGATGTGGTTGGAGTATTTGCGGATGATCTCGCGCAGCTTGTAACCAGCCAGCAGGTCGTCCTGCCCCTCGCGCAGGTGCAGCGTGATCTCGGTGCCGCGCGCGGACTTTTCCACCATCTCGATGGAGAACTCGCCGCCGCCGTCGGACTCCCAGCGCACGCCCTGACCGGTATTCTCGCCCGCGCGGCGGGTCAGCACCGTCACCCGCTCCGCCACGATGAAGGCGGAATAGAAACCCACACCGAACTGGCCGATGAGGTTGGCATCCTTCTGCTGGTCGCCGGACAGTTTTCCGAAGAACTCGCGCGTGCCGGACTTGGCGATGGTGCCGAGATTGGCGATCACCTCGTCGCGGCTCATGCCGATGCCGTTGTCGCAGATAGTCAGCGTGCGCGCCGCCGCATCATGGGCGATGTGTATCTTCAGGTCGCTGTCATCCTCGAACAATGCGGCATTGTGCAAGCCCTCGAAACGCAGCTTGTCGCAGGCGTCCGATGCATTGGAGATCAGCTCGCGCAGGAAAATCTCACGGTTGGAATACAGCGAGTGGATCATCAGCTGGAGCAGCTGTTTCACCTCGGTCTGGAAGCCCAGGGTCTCGCGGTTGGCGGTTGCGGTTTCGGTCATGTTTACTCCGTTGGGTTTAAAGATGTCCGCATATTTTGGGGTACGTCAGTAGAATTTCAAGGGGCGGGAAACAAAGATCATGGCTCGAAGAAATGCACCCGGTTGCGCCCCGCTTCCTTGGCCTGGTACATCGCCATGTCCGCCCACCTGATGAGGTCGTCCTGACTGGTTCCGTGATTGGAGAACAGCACCACGCCGATGCTCGAGGTGCAACGATGCTCGATGGAGCGCGGCTCCAGCCCGCCCTCCTGCAAGATGCTCAGCACGTAGGGTTCGGCCAAGGCGAAGCGGATCTTCTCGGCCACCGCACCGGCCTGGAGTGCGGACGCCTCCTTGTCGGCGGAGAGTTCGGCCAGCATCACGATGAACTCGTCGCCGCCGAAACGCGCCACGGTGTCCGCCTCGCGCACGCACCTTTCGATGCGGCGCGCCACTTCCATCAGCAGCAGGTCGCCCGCTTCGTGCCCATAGGTGTCGTTGAGCGGCTTGAAGTTGTCCAGGTCGATGAACATCAGCGCGGCATAGCGGCCGCTGCGCTTGCTGGCCGACCTGACTTGTCGCAGGCGGTCGAGCAGCAGGCGGCGGTTGGGCAGATGGGTCAGGCTGTCGTAAAAAGCCAGGTAGCGGATCTGTTCATCCGCCTTCTTGCGTTCGCTGATGTTCCGGGTCACGCCCAGTACGATCAGTTCGCCGGCCGCATTCATGGCGTAATGGGTCGTCATCTCGGTCCACACCGTCGAGCCGTCGCGGCAAAGCAGCTCGACCTCGTCCGTGTAGGTCTTTTCTTTGGCCGAGCCGTCCAGGAACAGTTTGCCGCGTTCGTCCATCTCCTTTTGGACAGCGTCATAAGAACCGGCCGTCACCGTCTGTTCCAGCGGCTGTGCCATGACTTCCGCGACGGTATAACCGCGCAATCTCTCGACGGACGGGCTGACGTAGATCCAGCGGCCCGTCTCGAGATTCAGTACCCAGATCACATCGGAAATATTGTCGGCGAGGAAGCGGTATTTCGCCTCGCTCTCGCTCAGCAGGTCTTTCTGCCGCTCGAGCGCATCCAGCATGCGGTTCAGGTGGCGCGCCAGCACGCCGATCTCGTCATCGCGCCCGACATCCGAGCGCAGCTCCTCGCGCCCATGTTCGACCTCTTCGGCGACGTGCATCAGGTGATCCAGTCCGCGCGTCAGGCGGCGCGCCAGCAGCAGCGCGACCAGCGACACTGCGGCCACGGCGAACAGCAGCAGCTCCGCCCATACCGTGGTCAGCGCGGCCAGGTTCGCATTGGCGGAATCCCGCGACATGTCGACCCGCACCCAGCCCAGATGGCGTCCGCCCGCCAGCACCGGATGCGCGACGGCAATAAAGTTCTTCCCGCTTGCCAGAATGAGTGTGTTCCTCTCCGCCGAGTCCAGCATGCCGCGGTTCAGCGCATCACTCACAAAAAATCCGGCTTCGTCCGGGTTGGTCGAGGCCAGTACCTCGCCGCGCAGGTTCAGGAAATAGGCGCGCTGCAGATCCGGCGTCCGGACGAAACCCTGCACCACCTCCTGCAAGCCGACCAGGTCGTTGGCCAGTGTCCAGGAGGTTCCGCTGATGGAGAGCGCACGCGCCAGCGAGGCCGCGCGGTCATCGGAAGAACGCAGCAGGAAATCGCGTTGCTGGTCGAGTATCAGATAACCGAAACCCAGCAACAGGGTGAGCGAGGCCAGGCCGAACCCGGCGACCAGTTGCCTCCGGATGGAGCCGCACCACAACAGGCCAATCAACTTGCCGAATCCCATTGCGTTCACCATTCGACCGGACGCACGGTTTTGGAAAAGACCTTCAGGTAATCCCGCACCGGCTGAAAAGTCTTGTCCGTCGCCGCATCAAAACTGGAGATCGGCAGGCGG
Source organism: Gallionellales bacterium GWA2_60_18 (assembly GCA_001801105.1). The sequence continues at coordinate 23,616 of MGWS01000008.1, read as the reverse complement.
GCGAGCATCTCCCTGCCCTGCGCGCTTTCCTTCAATCCGAACAACAGCGCGCCGAATTTGTCCGCCAGTTGCGGCGGCACATCGTTGCGTACCACCCAGCCGTTATTGGGCAGCGTTCCGGTCTGCCACTTCACTTCGAGTTGCGCGGCCAGATCGGGATGTTCCTGCTGGAAGGTGATCCACGGCACCGGCCAAGTCGCCCCGGCAGCCACATGGCCGCGCAGCACGTTCATGATGGAGGATTCCTGCGAGCCGACGTACAGGTTCTCGATGTCGCGGTTCACGTCGAGGCCATGGGTGTGCAGGTAGTATTGCGGCATCATGGTCGCCGCCAGGGCGATGGCCGACGGGTAGGAGACCTTCTTGCCCTTGAGGTCGGTCACCTCGCGGATACCGCTGTCCTTGCGTATCAGGATGATGCCGCGAAAGTTCTCATCGTCGCCCATCTTGCCGAACACGCGGTAGCCGTATTTGAGCGAGCGCACCGTCTGGTAGGGATTGGGCATGGCGAAATCGAAATGGCCGCTGTACAGTTTCTTGTCGAATTCCTCGTAGTTGCGCGAGGCTTCCAGCCTGAAGCTCGCCTCCGGGATGTTCGCGTCGAGGTATTCGACTATCGGGCCGTACACCTCGAACAGGCGCTTGGGGTTGTGCAGCGGATGGATGCCGACCACATATTCCCTGACGCTATCGACCGGCTGCTCGCTGAAAACGGGCTGATAAGCCGCCTCCTGATGCCCGTCGCAACCGGCGAGCAACAAGGCCGCCAGCAACCATCCCCATCGTTTCATCCCGCCCCCAATGCCCATATGTTTTTATGGTTACGCCAGCATGTTACTCCTGCGCGTGGCTAAATACCGCTGGCTTTTATTTCTTTCATCCGTATAATGCGCGCCTTGCCGCTACCAAGGCGGCATTGGTTCATCGTTTTCTGACCTATCTCTCGCGCGTATGCAAATCGCGCCTGTCAAAAAAACCCCGCCAGCAATTCTGGGTTTCCGGTTAGCAACGATGTTTTGTGCGCCGGTTTCATCTGCCCGTTCCAACGTGTAGTTTTACTGCCTGCGCTTACCTTTGGGAACTGAAAATTCGCCATGCCGGATCGAATCCGGCGGACGGAACGGATTCCCTTTGATTCTAAAAAAGGAAGCATCATGACATTTGAAAATCTGAAATTAAACGACGCCATTCTCAAGGCGATTGCCGAGACCGGCTACACCGAGCCGACGCCGATCCAGGCGCAGGCTATTCCCGAAATCATTGCCGGCCACGACTTGATGGCTTCGGCACAGACCGGCAGCGGCAAGACTGCCGCCTTCATCCTGCCTGCGCTGAACCGCCTGGCCACGCCTTCCGCGCTGCCCGGTAAAGGTCCGCGCGTGCTGGTATTGACCCCGACCCGCGAACTGGCGCAACAGGTCTGCGATGCCGCGACCAAATACGGCAAGAACATGCGCTTCAAGATCATCAGCATCCTGGGCGGCATGCCTTACCCGGTGCAGAACCGTTTGCTGTCGAGCCATGTGGATATTCTGGTCGCCACTCCGGGCCGTCTGATCGACCATCTGGAACGCGGTCGCATCGACTTCTCGCGTCTGGAAGTGTTGATCCTCGACGAAGCGGATCGCATGCTGGACATGGGCTTCGTGGACGACGTGGAGCGCATCGCTGCCGCCACGCCCAAGACACGCCAGACCCTGCTGTTCTCCGCTACGCTGGAAGGCGTGGTCGGCAATCTGGCCTCGCGCCTGCTCAAGGAGCCGAAGCGTATCAACGTTTCGGCAGCCAAGGATAAGCACGAGAATATCGAGCAGCGCATGATGTTCGCCGATGACGTGGCGCACAAGAACAAGATGCTGAGCCACCTGCTGACCGACAGCGAAGTGAATCAGGCACTGGTGTTTACCGCCACCAAGCGCGACGCCGACAGCCTGGCCGACCAGCTCTCCGCCCAAGGCCATTCGGTAGCCGCTTTGCACGGCGACATGAACCAGCGCGAACGCAACCGCACCCTGCTCAACATGCGCAACGGCAACGTGCGCGTGCTGGTCGCCACCGACGTAGCCGCGCGCGGCCTGGACGTGCGCGGCATCTCGCACGTGATCAACTTCGACCTGCCCAAGTTCGCCGAAGACTACGTGCACCGCATCGGTCGCACCGGTCGCGGCGGAACGAATGGTATTGCCATCTCGTTTGCCTCGAACCGCGATGCGCAACTGCTGAAGCGCATCGAACGCTACACCGAGCAAAGCATCAAGATGCATACCATCGAAGGACTGGAACCGAAATACAAACTGCGTACCGGCCCGTCTTCGGATCGTCCGCGCGGTAACGGCGGCCCGCGCACCGGCGGTTTCGGTGGCAATCGCGGCAACGGCGGCGGCCAGGGCTACGGCGGCAATCGCAGCTCGGCCTTCGCCGGCAACGGCAATAACGGCGGCGCCGGCTTCCATCACAGCGCGCCGGATAGCCGTCACGGCCATCCAGCACGCAAGGAAGGACATGGCGCGGGGCAAGGTTTCGGAGGTCAAGGCCGCAACCAGGGTTTTGGCGGTCAAGGCCAGCAACCACGCAGCCAGGAGCGCAGCTTCGGCAACAACGCCAATCGCGGCAACAGCGGTGCGCCGCGCGGCAACGGCGACCGTCCGAGCTTCTCGCTGGGTCGCGGGCACAACAGCAGCAACAAGTGGTAAGCGGTAAAACCTGAAACTCCGGCCGACTGCCGGGGTTATGCATGAATAAAAAAGCCCTCTCCGGAGGGCTTTTTATTTTCGTGCCTTTCGTGGACAGATGCTTTTTTCAGGTTCAAAGACGGTGGTGTTCGGCGGACATTTGCGCCAGCGCGCGGGTTTGCTCCGGTTGCAGCTGATCCCATGAGAAGCGCCACTCCCAGTTTCCATCCGCGTGGCCCGGATAGTTCATGCGGTGATCGCCGCACAATCCAAGCACGTCCTGCATGGGGAAGATGACCGTGTTCGCAGCCGAGGCGGAAATGGCGCGCATCATGTCCCGGTTGATCGCATGCCCGTCGCTGCGCAGGTAATGGCTTGCGAAATTCTTCTCATGTCCGGATGCGGAGTTCCACCATCCCAGGCTGGTGTCGTTGTCATGGGTTCCGGTGTAGGCGACCGTGTTGGGTATGTAGTGGTGCGGCAGGAAATAATTGTCTTCCCCTTCGCCGAACGCGAATTGCAGGACGCGCAGTCCCGGCAGGTTGAATTTGTCCCTGAGTTCCATCACGTCCGGGGTGATCACGCCCAGGTCTTCCGCGATGATGGGCATATCCGGTATGGCCTGATGCAGGGCTTCGAACAGATTTTCACCGGGGCCGGCCACCCATCTGCCGCCGGTCGCATCCGGTGCGCCGGCAGGTATCTCCCAATAGGCGGCGAATCCGCGGAAATGGTCGATCCGCACCATATCGACCAGCTTCAGCGCGTGTTTCATGCGCGCGATCCACCATGAATACCCTGTCTCTTCATGGGCGCGCCAGCGGTACAGTGGGTTGCCCCATAGCTGCCCGGTCTGGCTGAAATAATCGGGCGGCACACCTGCCACGACGGTCGATCTTCCCTCGCCATCCAGTTCGAACAGCTCGGGATGTGCCCACACGTCCGCGCTCTGATGGGCCACGAATATCGGCACGTCGCCGATGATCTCGACACCGCGGGCATGGGCGTAATTTTTCAGCTTGAGCCATTGGCGCGCGAAGCACCACTGGCAGAATTTCCAGAACCCGGTTTCATAGCTGCTGCTTTCCGCCACGCTGCGCAATGCCTGCGCATCCCGGTGCGCAAGTTCCTCCGGCCAGTCATTCCATTCCTTCCAGTCCTGCCGGGTGGCTATCGCCATGAATAGCGCGTAATCGTCCAGCCAGTCGCCTTCTTCTTTGCAAAATACATCATAAAGATACTTCATCTTATTGTTGCGCAAGGAAAAGAATGACACATAAGCATGCCGCAAACGATTCATGCGGAAGGGTCGCATGATGGCATAGTCCACCCGGTCCGGATGCAGGCCGGGTGGCGGGACGAGGTCTTCAGGTGTAAGCCAGCCATGCCCGGCGAGCTCCTCCAGATCGATCAGGAGTGCATTTCCGGCAAAGGCCGAACGGCACATGTAGGGCGAATTGCCCGCGCCGATTTCGCCCAAGGGGAGCATCTGCCAATAGCTCTGCCCTGCGTCTGCCAGCCAGTCGACGAAACGATAGGCATCCGCGCCGAAATCGCCGCCGCCGAACCGGCCGGGCAGCGAGGTGGGATGGAGCAATATTCCGCTGGTGCGCCTGGTTAACATGAGGATGCCTGACCTGGTTGAACCATGGAGCTATTCGGTTCCGCGGCGCATCGCCCCGCCCGCTTCGGGATGCCCGCCACCGAGGCTGACCGGCTCGGACAATCCCAGTGGCGGCGGCAGTTTCAGCAGACGATACAACTCGGTCAGGTTATGGCGGAACAATAGGTCGAAGCTGGCCACCGAGCTCGATGAGTTGTAGTCGCCGAACCACCAGAACCAGTCCGAACTTTCGCAGGAGCACAGCTGCTTTTCGGCGGCTTCCTGCTCGGCCTGGCTGAGCCGTCCGCTGGAGATGACCATGTCGAAGGCCTGCTTGGCCACGCACAGCAAGTCCCAGGCGCGATTCTTGTCCTTGGAGCCGATCCAGGTCGAGAAATTGCCGTAGACCCAACTGCCCGCAACGATGCCCGGCAGGCTGGACACGCGCGCGCTGTCGGTGCGAATGGAGTTGAATTTGAGGTAATCGCCGAAGGTGGTGGTACGAATATTCGGATGCGCTTCCAGTTCCGTGTACAGATCGTCAAGGAAGTAGAACGCGTTATACGGGTAGTATTCCCATGCGTTCTCGCCGTCCAGGATGATGCTGACCAGCGGCGTCTCGCCATCCGGGGCACGCCTGGCGATCTCATTGATCTGTTCGACGAAATGACGCGCCGCATCTTTGCCATGCCAACGCGAATATTCGAAACCGATCAGGTCGGACAGGCGGTCGTCGCGAAAGAAACAGGTCAGGCCATCTGCCCCGGTTTCCAGCCTGTAAGGACGATACAGGTATTGGGCACGATCCGGGACAGTCTGCCTGGCCTTGCGCAAGCTGTGCACCAGTACGCCTTCTCCGCTGGCGGCCCACTGGCAGCCCTCCGCCGCCATGATGTCCAGCGTGCTGTTCGAAATGGCGCCTTCGGCCGGCCACATGCCCTTCGGTGCGCTGCCGAAGCGTGCGGCATGGCTCTTCCTGGCTTTGGCGACATGCGCCGCGACGCGCGTTCTTCCCGCGGGATAACTGATGGACTGTGGCAAGGGCACCTCGGGCATGGCTTCACGGGCGCTGTTGAAGTCGATCAACAGCGGCGCCAGTGGGTGATAGTGCGGGGTTGCGGAAATCTCGATCTGTCCCGATTCGGCCAGCTTGCGATAGCGCGGAACCACATCGGAAATCAACTCGCCGATCAACGCGAGCAGTTGCCGACGGTCATCGAAGCTGAAGCCCTCGCATTTGCTCATCAGACGCACCACCAGCGGATATTCCCGGCGTATGCTCTCGCCACACCAGGTCAGGTGATACCAGGTCAGCAGATCCGCCATGTATTGGCCGGACAGGTAGGACAGTGCCACATCTCCATCCGGCTGCAGGCGGTTGAACAATTCCAGCAAACGCTTGTAGGCCGGATAAGGCGCGACCATCTTGGAATGTTCGCTGCGGAAGCAGGCGCCGAGGATCAGCCGGCGCTGCTCCCCGGAGAACGTCTCGGGGTTCGCATCCGCCAACAGGCGCAACAAGGGATCGCGCAATTGGCCGCCGGCGAACTGGTCTGCATAGTCTTCCAGCTGGTCGAGCAGCACCGGCACGAAATTCACCACGGCGCGCATCTTGGGATGCCGTTCCAGGTGATAGGCCATGTCGGTATAGTCCTTGATGGAATGCAGATAGGTCCATGGCAGCACGAAATCGCCGCTGGAATAATCGCGATAGTCCGGCTGGTGCATGTGCCAGAGAAAAACAAGGTCAACGTTTTTTTTCATGATAAAGAGCGCGCCGTCCGGCGGCGGGGCACGATCGTTTGGCTGGTTAACGGAATCAACGGAAACTATGGGTCTTCTGTCCGAGCGATTCCGGGGTGATGAGCGTCACGCCGTTCGGGCTGACATGGAAGCGTTTGCGGTCTTCCGCCGGGTCGACGCCGGCGGTCAATCCGTCCGGGATGATGCAGCCCTTGTCCACAATGACGCGCTTCAGGTTCACCTGCTGGCCGACCTTCACGTTGGGCAGCAATACCGAATCCTCGATGTTGCAGTAACTGTCCACATGCACATTGGAGAACAACAGCGAATGCCGCACCGTGGAACCGCTGATGATGCAGCCGCCGGAAACCAGCGAATCGATCGCCGCGCCGCGCCGTTCGTCCTCGTCGAACACGAATTTGGCCGGCGGCAACTGCTCCTGATAGGTCCAGATCGGCCATTCCTTGTCGTACATGTTCAGGTCCGGAATGACCTTGGTCAGCTCCATGTTGGCCTCCCAGTAGGCGTCTATGGTTCCCACATCGCGCCAGTAGGGTTCACTGCCGTTGCTCATGCCCACGCAGCTGTGCTCGAAGCTCTGCGCGAACACGCGGTATTTGCTGATCATGTGCGGGATCAGGTTCTTGCCGAAGTCGTGGTTGGAATGCGGGTCGTCGGCATCGCGGATCAGTTGTTCGAACAGGAAATGGGTATTGAACACATAGATGCCCATGCTGGCGAGCGACTTCTCCGGCTTGCCCGGGATGGAAGGCGGGTGTTCGGGTTTCTCGTCGAACTTCACCACGCGCGAATGCTCGTCCACTCCCATCACCCCGAATGCGGAGGCATCGGCAACCGGCACCTCCAGGCACGCCACGGTCATATCGGCCTTATGGTCAACGTGAAAGGCCAGCAGCTTGCCGTAGTCCATCTTGTAGACGTGGTCGCCGGCCAGGATCAGCACGAAATCCGGGTTGCATTCGCGCAGGATATCAAGGTTCTGGTACACCGCATCGGCGGTACCCAGATACCAGTGTTCCTCGTCGACCCGTTGCTGTGCCGGAAGAATATCGAGGAACTCGCCGAACTGGCCGCTAAGGAACGACCAGCCGCGCTGCATATGCTGGATCAGGCTGTGCGACTTGTATTGCGTGGCCACGCCGATGCGGCGGATGCCGGAATTCACGCAGTTGGACAGCACGAAATCGATGATGCGGAACTTGCCGCCGAATGGTACCGCCGGCTTGGCGCGCCAGTCGGTAAGCTGGTGCAACCGGCTGCCGCGCCCGCCGGCCAGCACCATCGCATAAGTGTTCTTGGTGATGCGGCTAACGAAACGCGATGCAGTTTCGCCGGGTGCTGGAAGGTATTTTCTTTGTACGCGGCTGACTTCGGTATTCATCTGGGCTCCCGCTCCACTTACCTTAATTGGGCGCACCCATTATCGTTTACAATCGTTCGCACAGACAAGAGATATGACGAGGAAGCCAAGTGGACATGTTGATCGAATCCCTGCTGCAAACCCGCCTTCACGACCCCTTCGGCCTGCTCGGCCTGCATCGTGAAGGCGCGGAATGGGTCATCAGGGCCTACGATCCGCATGCCAGCGGGATCGATCTGCTGAACAAGGGAGAATCCATCCCGCTCGAATGCCGACATCCGTCAGGAATGTTCGAGTGGCGCGGTACCGACGAGCCCGCCCGTCCCTACCGTTTGCGCGTGCACTACGGCAGCGCGACCCACGAAACATACGACCCCTACCAGTTTCCTTCGCATCTTTCGCCGCAGGACCTGTACCTGTTCGGCGAGGGCAACCTGCGCCAGGGCTACCGGATGCTCGGTTCGCATGCGGTCGAGATCAACGGCGTGCGGGGGGTGCGCTTTGCCGTCTGGGCGCCGAACGCCGAGCGTGTCAGCGTGGTCGGCGAGTTCAACGCCTGGGATGGCCGTGTGCATCCGATGCGTTCGCACGGTTCCAGCGGCGTATGGGAATTGTTCATCCCGGAAATCGCGCGGCACGCTCTTTATCGTTACGAGATACGCAACCGTAACACCGGGCAGATACTGACCAAGACCGACCCGTATGCGCAAGGCTACGAATTGCGCCCCGGCACGGCTGCGCTGGTTGCGCCGGAACACCGGCACCGCTGGCAGGATCTGGAATGGATGGAAAACCGCGCCCAGTGGGACTGGCTGCACGGCGCGATCAACATCTACGAAATCCACGCTGGCTCGTGGAAACGCCACCCCGACGGACGCTTCTACACCTACCGCGAACTGGCGACCGACCTCGTGCCCTATGTCAAGGATATGGGCTACACCCACATCGAGCTGATGCCGCTGTCCGAGCACCCGCTGGACGAGTCATGGGGCTATCAGGCCACCGGCTATTTCGCGCCGACCAGCCGTTTCGGCTCGCCGGATGACCTGCGCCACTTCGTGGACACCTGCCACCAGGCCGGCATCGGCGTGATCCTCGACTGGGTGCCGGCGCATTTCCCGCAGGACAGCTGGGCGCTGGCGCGTTTCGACGGCACGGCGCTGTACGAGCATGAAGACCCGCGCCTCGGTTTCCACCAGGACTGGGGCACGCACATCTTCAACTTCGGACGCAACGAGGTGAAGAGCTTTTTGATGTCCAGCGCGCACTTCTGGCTGGCCGAATTCCATTTCGACGGGCTGCGCGTGGATGCCGTCGCCTCGATGCTCTATCTGGACTACTCGCGCAAGGAAGGCGAATGGATCCCGAACAAATACGGGGGGCGTGAGAATCTCGATGCGGTCGAGTTCCTGCGCCGCATGAACATCATGGTGCATGAGGAATTCCCCGGTGCGCTGACGTTTGCGGAAGAATCCACCGCATGGCCCGGCGTGTCGCGCCCGACCTATCTTGGCGGGCTGGGCTTCTCCATCAAATGGAACATGGGCTGGATGAACGATACGCTGAGCTATTTCCAGCAAGATCCGGTGCACCGCCGTTACCACCACAACCAGATCACCTTCGGGCAGATCTACGCTTATACCGAAAACTTCGTGCTGCCGTTCTCGCATGACGAAGTCGTGCATGGCAAGGGGTCGCTGCTGTCCAAGATGCCCGGCGACGCCTGGCAGAAGTTCGCCAACCTGCGTCTGCTGCTTGCCTACCAGATGACCAGCCCGGGCAAGAAGATCAACTTCATGGGCAACGAGATCGCGCAGGGGCGTGAGTGGCAATCGAAATGGGAGCTGGAGTGGTGGCAGCTAGGTCAGGAATATCATCGTGGCGTACACAATCTGACGCACGATCTCAATCAACTCTACCGCAAGCTGACTGCCCTGCACGACCTGGATTTCCAGCATGAAGGCTTTTCCTGGATAGACTGCAACGACGCTGAGAATTCCGTGCTGTCCTACCAGCGCCGTGCGCGCGACGGTTCTTGCGTCATCGTCGTGCTGAACCTGACTCCCGTCCCGCGCAACCACTACCGTATCGGCCTGCCGATGCAGACCTCTTACCGCGAGATACTGAACAGCGACTCGAAGCACTATGCGGGCAGCGATGTCGGCAATGCGGGCCTGATCCATGCGGAACCGACCCCGTGGATGGGACTGCCCTGCTCCGCCGAACTCGTCCTGCCGCCGCTGGCGGTCGTAGTTCTCGTGCCGGAAACCTGATCCTTGGTGACAATGTTCAGCCAGGTCGAACATTAGAGGTACTCTCATGTCGAAACTCACGCAATCCCCCGCTTGGCGGGCGCTCGGCGCCCATTACGCCGTCATCGGATCCATCCACATGCGCCAGATGTTCCGCGACGACCCGGCGCGCTTCGACAGGTTCTCGCTGCGACTCGGCAACCTGCTGTTCGACTATTCCAAGAATCGCATCGACCAGGAGACCGTCGCACTGCTGACGGCACTGGCCAGACAGGCTGGCCTGCCCGCCGCCATCGAGCGCATGTTCGGCGGTGACAGAATCAACTTCACCGAGCACCGCGCGGTGCTGCACACCGCGCTGCGCAACCGCTCCGGGCACCCCGTGCCGGTGGACGGCAAGGATGTCATGCCGGACGTGCTACGCGTGCTCGCCCATATGCGCCGCTTTTGCGACGCGGTACGCAGCGGCAGTCACGTCGGACATACCGGCAAGCCCATCCGCGACATCGTCAACATCGGCATCGGCGGCTCCGACCTCGGCCCGCTGATGGCCTGCGAGGCGCTAAAGCCCTATGGCAGCGTCGAATTGCGCGCGCATTTCGTCTCCAACATAGACGGCACCCATCTGGCCGAGATCCTGAAGGGACTGGATGCCGCAACCACGCTGTTCATCGTCAGCTCCAAAACCTTCACCACCCAGGAGACCCTGACCAATGCGCGCTCCGCACGTGCCTGGCTGGTGGATAGGCTGAGCGATGAAGCTGCGGTAGCAAAACATTTCGCCGCCGTCTCCACCAACCTCGATGCCACCTCGCAGTTCGGCATCGACCCGGACAACGTCTTCGAATTCTGGGACTGGGTCGGCGGACGCTTTTCGCTGTGGTCCGCCATCGGCCTGCCCATCGCCCTGTTCATCGGCATGGATCGCTTCGAGGAACTGCTGGCGGGCGCGCACGAGGTGGACGAACATTTCCGCACTGCCCCGCCGGAGTGCAACATCCCGGTGCTGATGGGACTGCTGGGCGTGTGGTATGGCAACTTCTTCGGCTGCGGCTCGAACGCCGTGCTGCCCTACGACCAGTACCTGCACCGCTTCCCCGCCTATCTCCAGCAACTGGAGATGGAGAGCAACGGCAAGGGCGTGGATCGCGACGGCAATCCGGCGGATTACGACACCGGCATGGTGATGTGGGGCGAGCCCGGCACCAACGGTCAGCACGCCTTCTACCAGCTCATCCACCAGGGCACGCGCATGATCCCGGCGGACTTCCTCGCGCCCATGCGCAGCCACAACCCGCTGGGCGAGCATCACGCCATCCTGCTCTCCAATTGCTTCGCGCAGACCGAAGCGCTGATGCTCGGCAAGACCGCGCAGGAAGCGCGCGCGGAGCTCGAAGCGCAGGGACTGCAAGGCGAGGCGCTGGAAGCACTCCTGCCGCACAAGGTGTTCCCCGGCAACAAACCCACCAACACCATCCTGTTCGACCGGCTCGACCCGCACACGCTGGGCATGCTGATCGCGCTGTACGAGCACAAAGTGTTTGTTCAGGGCGTGGTATGGAACATCAACTCATTCGACCAGTGGGGCGTGGAACTGGGCAAACAACTGGCGGGAAAGATACAGGCGGAACTGCGCGGCACGGGAACCGCTGCGACGCATGACTCATCCACCAGCGGGCTGATGGCGCACTACCTCAGGCACCGCTAAAGGTCACTCCCACTCGATGGTCGCGGGCGGCTTGCCGGAGATGTCGTAGACGACGCGGTTGATGCCGCGCACTTCGTTGATGATGCGGTTGGAGACCTTGCCCAGCAACTCATAAGGCAGATGCGCCCAGTGCGCGGTCATGAAGTCCTGGGTCTGCACCGCGCGCAAGCTGACCACCCATTCGTAGGTGCGACCGTCGCCCATCACGCCGACGCTTTTGACCGGCAGGAACACGGTGAACGCCTGCGAGGTCTTGTCGTACCAGCTCTTGCCGTCGGCATCCTTGGTCGCGCGCAGCTCTTCGATGAAGATGGCATCGGCGCGGCGCAACAGTTCGGCGTACTCTTTTTTCACTTCGCCGAGGATGCGCACGCCGAGGCCGGGGCCGGGGAACGGGTGTCGGTAGATCATGTCATGCGGCAGGCCGAGCGCGATGCCGAGTTCGCGCACTTCGTCCTTGAACAGTTCACGCAGCGGCTCCAGCAGCTTGAGGTGCATGGATTCCGGCAGGCCGCCGACATTGTGGTGCGACTTGATGGTGTGCGCCTTCTTGGTCTTGGAACCGGCAGATTCGATCACGTCGGGATAGATGGTGCCTTGCGCCAGCCACTTGGCCTGCTTGAGCTTGGCCGATTCGCGCTGGAACACCTCGACGAACTCGCGCCCGATGACTTTGCGTTTTTGCTCCGGATCGGTCACGCCCGCGAGGTGCTTCATGAACTCGCCGCTGGCATCCACCCGGATGACTTTCATGTGCAGGTGGTTAGCGAAGGTCTCCATCACCTGATCGCCTTCGTGCAGCCGCAGCAGGCCGTTGTCCACGAACACGCAGGTGAGCTGGTCGCCGATGGCGCGATGGATCAGCGCCGCTGCCACCGAGGAATCCACGCCGCCGGACAGACCAAGGATGACTTCCTCGCTGCCGACCTGCGCGCGTATCTTCTCCACCGCTTCGGCGATGTAGTCCGGCATGTTCCAGTCTTGTCCGCAACCGCAGATGTCATGCACGAAACGGGCGATGATGGCCTTGCCCTGATGGGTGTGGGTGACTTCCGGGTGAAACTGCACCGCGTAGTAGCGGCGTGCCTCGTCCGCCATGGCGGCGAACGGCGTGGCCTCGTTGGAGGCAATGGCAGTGAATCCGGGCGGCAATGCCGTCACCTTGTCGCCGTGGCTCATCCACACGTCTAGCAGTCCGTGGCCCTGCGTATTGGTCTTGTCCTGGATGCCGTCGAACAATTTGGAATGCCCGTGCGCGCGGATCTCGGCATAACCGAACTCGCGCACATGGCCGCTCTCCACCTTGCCGCCGAGTTGCGCCGCCATGGTCTGCATGCCGTAGCAGATACCGAACACCGGCACGCCCAGCTCGAACACTACCTGCGGCGCCTTGGGCGTCTCTTCCTCGTAAACGGAATTCGGGCCGCCCGAAAGGATGATACCGGCAGGATCGAACGCACGGATATCCGCTTCGGTCATGTCCCATGGATGCAGTTCGCAATAGACATGGGACTCACGCACGCGGCGCGCGATCAGCTGGGTGTACTGGGAACCGAAGTCGAGAATAAGGATTTTTTTGTGCATGGTCAGAACCTGGGAAGGGTAAAGGGAGAAGGGATCGCGCCTGCGGCGCTCAAGGGTGAAGATGCTCAGGTTTTACCCTTCCCTCTTCCCCCTTCTCCCTTCCCCAATTAATCAATATGGTAATTCGGCGCTTCCTTGGTGATCTGCACGTCATGCACATGCGACTCGCGGATGCCGGATGAGGTGATTTCGACGAATTCGGCCTTGGTGTGCATGGTGGCGATGTCGGGGCAGCCGAGATAGCCCATGCTGGCGCGCAGTCCGCCCATCAGTTGGTGGATCACCGCCAGTACGCTGCCCTTGTATGGCACGCGCCCCTCCACGCCTTCCGGTACCAGCTTATCCTGGTTGCCTTCGCCTTCCTGGAAGTAGCGGTCGCTGGAGCCCTGCTGCATCGCGCCCAGGCTGCCCATGCCGCGATAGGATTTGTAGGAGCGTCCCTGGAACAGTTCGATCTCGCCCGGCGCTTCTTCGGTGCCGGCGAACAATCCGCCCAGCATCACCGCATGCGCGCCCGCGGAGATCGCCTTGGCGATGTCGCCGGAGAACCGGATACCACCGTCGGCGATCAATGGCACGCCCGTGCCTTGCAGTGCTTTCGCCACATTCTGGATCGCCCCGATCTGCGGCACGCCGACGCCCGCGACGATGCGAGTGGTGCAGATCGAGCCGGGGCCGATACCGACTTTCACCGCATCGGCACCATGATCCAGCAGCGCCTGCGCTGCGCCGCCTGTAGCGATGTTGCCGCCGACCACCTCGATCTGCGGGAAATTGTCCTTGACCCACTTGACCCGATCCAGCACGCCCTGCGAATGGCCGTGCGCGGTATCGACCACGATCACGTCCACGCCGGCCTCGGCCAGCAGGGCGATGCGTTCCTCGGTGCCCTCTCCCACTCCCACGGCGGCGCCGGCACGCAAGCGTCCAAGGCTGTCCTTGCTGGCGAGCGGATGTTCGCTGGATTTGAGTATGTCTTTTACCGTCATCAGGCCGCGCAGTTCAAATGCATCATTGACCACCAGCACGCGCTCGATGCGGTGTTTGTGCATCAGGTTGCGCGCCTCTTCCAGGCTGGCGTTCTCCCTGACGGTGATGAGCCGCTCGCGCGGCGTCATGATGTTGCCGATCGGCTGGTCGAGATTGCTCTCGAAGCGCAGGTCGCGGTTGGTGACGATGCCCACTACCAGCTTGCCCTGTACCACCGGTAGTCCGGATATCCTGTGCTGGCGGGTCAGCGCCAAGACGTTGCGCACGGTCATGTCAGGCGTGATGGTGATCGGGTCCTTGACGACGCCGCTCTCGAAGCGTTTCACCTTGGCGACTTGCGCGGCCTGCGCGCTGGCAGTCATGTTCTTGTGGATGATACCGATGCCGCCCTCCTGCGCCAGTGCGATCGCCAGGCGCGCTTCCGTGACGGTGTCCATCGCGGAAGAAAGCAGCGGGATGTTCAGGGTGATGTTGCGGGTCAGCTGGGTGCGCAGAGTGACATCGCGCGGCAAAACATTCGAATAGGCGGGGACGAGCAGGACGTCGTCAAAGGTTAAGGCTTTCTGGATGATGCGCATGGAACGACCCTCGGCAAAGGGCGCATTATACGCATGCCGGGTGGGGCAGTAAATCGCCCAGCGGGTGCGGAGGCGCGGTTTTTACAGCGCGGTCTCATCCGTTTCGCCGGTACGGATACGGATGACCTGCTCCACCGTCGAAACGAAAATCTTGCCATCGCCGATCTTGCCGGTATGGGCGGCCTTGATGATGGACTCTACCGCCGTATCGAGCAATTCGTCCGAAATGACTACCTCTACCTTGATCTTGGGCAGGAAATCCACCACGTATTCCGCGCCACGATACAGTTCGGTATGCCCTTTTTGCCGGCCGAACCCCTTCACTTCCGTGACTGTCAGGCCGCTTACACCCAGTTCCGAAAGGGCTTCACGCACCTCATCCAGCTTGAACGGCTTGATAATCGCTTCGATCTTTTTCATGGTGTGCTCCTTTGGTGTATTGGTTGTTCGGTGGATTCCATCCGGATGGCGTTCATTGTATCAAGATGTGGGCTAAACAATCATCCTGTCATGGCGACTAGCTGTCGATCAATTTCCGGTAACTCACTGACAGTATATCCAGTTCCTGCACCCCAGCCGGGGTACGCAACGTCGCCACCTCGCCTTCATGCAGCTTGAGCAGCGTACGCGCCAGCGGCGAGACCCAGCTGATCAGGCCGCGCCCGACATCCGCCTCATCCACTCCGACGATGCTGTAAGTGCATTCGCAGCCATCGCTGCCGCAAACCGTCACCGTCGCGCCGAAAAATATCTGGTCGCATTCCCCGCGCTGCGCCGGATCGACCACTTCCGCCTGCTCCAGACGCTTGCGCAGGAAGCGCACGCGCCGGTCGATCTCGCGCAGGCGTTTTTTTCCGTAGTGGTAATCGGCATTTTCGGAGCGGTCGCCGTTGGACGCTGCCCATGCCACCGTCTTGACCAGCTCGGGGCGTTCAATTTTCCAGAGCTGCTCCAACTCTTCCTTCAGCTTGCGGTATCCGCCGGGCGTGATGTAATTTTTGGCGCCGTCGGGCAGCCGGAACGAAGGTTCCAGCTCTTCGTCGGCACTGTCGTCTTCGCGGGTGAATGCTTTGCTCATGGATGAAGGTTATCCTGTACTGCGCCGCATAAAATGAAAAGGGCTGGAATGCTCCAGCCCTTCGGTGTTCTGGCGTCCCCTACGAGATTCGAACTCGTGTTATCGCCGTGAAAGGGCGGTGTCCTAGGCCTCTAGACGAAGGGGACGTTGATTTTTGCTAGCTCTTTTGGTGGAGGTAAGCGGGATCGAACCGCTGACCTCTTGCATGCCATGCAAGCGCTCTCCCAGCTGAGCTATACCCCCGGTACCTCAAAAGAGCGCGCATTATAGTGATGCCCCCCATGCTTGTAAAGCCGGGTTCCAAAAATGCATCACAGATGCTTCCGCATGCGCGCCAGCACGGTCTCGCGCGGGAATAACGCCAGCACCGCATCCACCGACGGCGTGTGCGTCTGTCCCACCAGCATCACGCGCAACGGCATCGCCAGCTTCGGCATCTTCAGGTTGTGGGCAGCCAGGGTTTCCTTGATTACCGCCGACAATGCCGGCGCTTCCCAGGGAACATCGGCAAGCTTTGCGGCCAGTTCGCGCAAGGCCGGCAGGACTTCCGGCAGCAGATGCACGTCCAGCAAGTCCTGCGCCGGATGCACTTCGATATAGAACACCTCGGCCTCATCCGCCAGTTCCAGCAGCGTCGCCGCACGCTCCTTGTACAACGCGAGCACCGCATCGAGCGGCGGCGTGTCGCTCACCTGCACGCCGCGCCCCGCCAGATGCTTGCGCACCAGCGCTGTCAGGCGCGCAGCGTCGGCCTGCTTGATGTAGTGCTGGTTCAGCCAGCGCAGCTTCTCGGTATTGAATTGCGCGGCAGAAGGCGTGATGTGGTCGAGGTCGAACCATTGGCAGAACTGCTCGACCGAGAATACCTCTTCGTCGCCATGCGACCAGCCCAGGCGAGCCAGATAGTTGATGACCGCCTCCGGCAAATAGCCGTCCTCCTCATACTGCATCACGCTCACCGCGCCGTGGCGCTTGGACAGCTTGGTGCCGTCATCGCCCAGGATCATCGACAAGTGGGCATAACTCGGAACGGTCGCGCCCAGCGCCTTGAGGATGTTGATCTGGCGCGGCGTGTTGTTGACGTGGTCGTCGCCGCGGATGACGTGGGTAATGTCCATCTCCCAGTCGTCCACCACCACGCAGAAATTATAGGTTGGCGTACCATCCGAGCGGGCAATGATGAGATCGTCCAATTCGGCGTTGCTGAACTCGATGCGCCCTTTGACCATGTCATCCCAGGTAACGATCCCTTCGACCGGATTCCTGAAACGCACCACCGGCTTCACGCCGGCGGGAGCGGGCGGCAAGGTCTTGCCCGGCTGCGGTCGCCAGCGCCCGTCATAGCGCGGCTTCTCGCTGCGCGCGCGCTGCTCCTCGCGCATCGCATCCAGCTCTTCCGGCGTGGCATAGCAATGATAGGCATGCCCGCTCTCCAGCAACTGCCCGATGACTTCCTTATAGCGCGGCATGCGCCGCATCTGGTAAAACGGGCCCTCGTCATAGTTCAGCCCGAGCCAGTCCATGCCGTCGAGGATGGCCTGCACCGCCTCCGGGGTGGAGCGTTCCACGTCGGTATCCTCGATGCGCAGGATGAAGGTGCCGCCGTACTTGCGGGCATAGGCCCAGGAGAACAGCGCGGTGCGCGCGCCGCCAATATGCAGGTAGCCGGTGGGACTGGGAGCGAAGCGGGTACGTATGGTCATGAGGTCAGCGCAAAGCAGAAAAACGAGGCGCGCATTTTACGGATTTTGCGCGCCGCACGCACAAAGAAATTGACTGGCCACGATGCCTTATGCTCTAATCCGCGCCCTCTTCCGGGCGGTTAGCTCAGCGGTAGAGCACTGCCTTCACACGGCAGGGGTCACTGGTTCGAACCCAGTACCGCCCACCAATCGAATCAAGCGGTTCCATCCCTCATCCATGGCTGCCCACCACTTGATCGCGCCCGCCCTGCTTGGCCTGGTACAAATGGCGGTCGGCTCTTTTCAGCAATTCTTCGGACGAACAGGGGATCTCCGGTGTCCAACTGGCCACGCCGATGCTGCAACGCACCTCGCCCGCATCGAGCGGCGCGATGACTGCCTGCCTGACTTCCTGCTGGATGCGATGGGCAATCTCCAGCGCGACCGTTGCGTCCGCATGGGTCAACAGTGCCACGAATTCTTCCCCGCCATAGCGCACCAGAATATCCGAACCGCGCAACTGAGCACCGACGATCCTGGCAAAACCGCACAGCACCGCATCCCCGATGTCATGGCCGTAGGTGTCGTTGATGCGTTTGAAATGGTCTATGTCCAGCATCAGGCAGCTGAGTGCCTCGCCATGGCGCACGCATTGCTTGATCTGCGGCGGCAGCCATGACCACAGAAAATGCCGGTTGTACACGCCGGTCAGTTGGTCGTGGTTGCTCTGCGACTTCATCTTCTTCGCCATCTGGGCCAATGCGTGGGATTTGGCGACGCTTTCGGTCACATCGTTGATGCTGACCACCGCCAGCGCTTCACCATTGTTGCCGGTCAGTGGCGCGACATTGACCTTTTGCTGCATCAGCGTCAGGTCGTGCGATTCGAATGCCACCGGAATGGGGATCACATAACGGTTCAGGGTTTGCGAGATCAGTTGCGGCGATTTGTGCTTGATGCACAACTCGATGGCCGACAACAGGCGCTCGCTGCAAAAGTCCGGGAACAGCTCCTGCAGCGTCTTGCCCTGCGCCTGCTGCGCCGGAATGCCGGTTTTCTGCACCATCCACTGGTTCCATCCGCAGATGCGCAACTCGCCGTCCACCAGCAGCACGCCGAGCGGCAGGGTATCCACCAGCGATTTTATGGTGCTATCCAGCAGCATCACGAACCCGCTGCCGATGCGTTGAGCAGCAATTCGCGCAGCCGCGCAAACAGCAGCTGGACCGAGGTCACCGACAACAGCATCACCATGCGGCCTTCGATTTCGCGCTGCCTGGCCTTGAGGCGTGTATTCATGATGATCACCTGGGTCTCCTGCCAGGCGTGTCCGCGGTCGCGCTGCGCCATGAGGTCGGGCAGGGTTGCCTCCACATAATGGGGCATGGACATCCGGATGTCCTGCCCCAGCATATCGGCAATCACGGCCATGGCCGAGGAAATTATGATATTGCCGATTTCCATCATCGCTTCGTGCTCGATGGCGCGCAGGTCGATTTCTCCGGCCTCCTGCATGGATAAACCGACCAGTTCCTGCACCAGCATCCTGCTATCCTCGGTGGGAAACATCAGCATGGATGTGCCTTCGACATTCCCGGACAATTCCTGCCAGACTGCCGCGATGATAGTTCTTTCATCAAGCTGCAAGGCCTGTTGCAGTTCTTCATACGCGACCACCCGCACCAGCGGCGTCGTCATCTCGATATCGTCTTCCAGCAACTGCGACAGCCGTGTGGCCGCACGGCTCAACCCGACATTTGCCAGTTCGCACAGCGCATCGAGTTCCAGTTCGTCGGTTGTCATTAGGCCGCCTGTTCGAGCAGTGCCGCGATCTTTTCCGCATTGACCGGCTTTTCCAGCACCTGCAGGAATCCGGCCGCCATGGCGGCATCCACCACCATTTTCTGCGTGTTGGCCGTCAACAATGCCATTTTTGGCTTGAATCCCGCCTGCAAAATCGCCTGTGCGATTTCCACGCCATTGTGTTCCGGCATGTTGTAATCCAGCACCACCAGTTCCGGCTGTGTTTCCTGCAACGAGCCCAGCGCGTCCGGCAAATTGGCCGCCTCGAATACCTGATGCTGCTCACCCTTGGGCATATAGGCCCTGAACAACAGCCGCGATGTCTTGCTGTCGTCCACGATCAGGATTCTCATGACGCCTCCCCGTTGCCGATTATATTTTCCATGCGTTGCGCCAGCAGCGCCCGCTCGTTGCCGGGTTTTCCGATAAAACCCGGCAGGCCAGCGCCACAGCACGGCGCAGCTTCAATTCCGTCCAGCAATATTTGCCAGGATAGCCGATCAACCGGCAGTCCCGATGCCTGCCAGTTGCGCAGATGGCGCGCATACCGCGCCATCTGCCGGAAGTAATGTTCCAGCTCCGGCAGGTGCGCGGCCCGTGCACCGCCGAACAGGGTATCGAACTCCTGATGCAGGCAATCGAGTTGCGCGCCGTCCAACGGCACGCCATCCTGCACGATTTCGCTGGCTCGCAACACGCGCTCCCGGCAATCGGCGCAGAAAGCCTGCGTTATGGCATCGGATATTTGCCCGGTCGCCATATGGGCACCTCTAAAAATCCAAACTTCGTCGCAATACGGCGTTACGCACAAAAAATTACTCCTTACATATCACACATATGCCGCGTCGCAATTTTTTGCTCGCGCCTTGTCTTGCTTAGAACTTTGAAATTTTAGAGGCACCCATATTCTGCGCTATTTTCGCACGATGCTGCTCAGATAGGCCGGCATCTTGTTCATGGCAACCACCTGATCCACCGCATCAAGCGCGATCGCCGCGCCGGGCATGCCATACACCACGGCACTCTCTTCATCCTGCGCCACCGTGTGTCCGCCGGCATGGCGCAATGCCAGCAACCCGTCCGCCCCGTCTGCGCCCATGCCGCTCAGCAACACGCCTATCGCGCGGTTCCGGCAGGTCTGGGCGACAGATTTGAACATCACGCTGACCGAGGGACAGAATCCGTTGGCCCTCTCACCACCGTCGAGATGCGCGGCCAACCCGGACGAACTGCGGACGACCTGCAAATGATGGCTGTCCGGCGCGAAATAAATGGTTCCGGCCTTGAGCGATTCCCCCTGGGCCGCGACCTTGACATTGAGCAGGGTATTGCCCGCCAGCCAGGCCGCCAATCCACCGATGAAACCTTTGGACATATGCTGCGTCACCACGATGGGTATCGGAAAACCGATCGGCAACATGGAAAATATCTGGTGCAGCACCTGCGGCCCGCCGGTGGAGCAACCGATGGCCAGCAACTCGTAAGCCTTGGTACGCTGCTGGATCGCCGTCTCATAGATATCCACGTCCCTGGGGCGTTCCATCCTGTGCCGCCGGAACAGCTTGACTTGGGACATGGAGCGCACCGTATCCACCAGATCGCGGCTGATCGTCTGGAAATCGGGATGGGTAAAGCCGCGCGGTTTTTCCATGACGGCCAACGCGCCTTCTTCGATGGCGCGGAAGGTGATGCGCAACTCCTCGTCATCCACGCTGGAGCTGATCACCACGATCGGAACCGGGCTGTCGGCCATGATCAGGCGCGTCGCTTCGAAACCGTCCATCACCGGCATGCGGATATCCATGGTGATGACATCGGGCTTCAATTCGTGCGCCAGCTGCACGCCTTCGCGCCCGTTCCTGGCGTGCCCCACCACCTGCATGTCGGGCTGCTGTTCAAAGATCGCCTTGAGCAGCATGGCGACTACCGATGAATCTTCTACGATGAGGATGCGCAACATGGTCGTTTTCCGGTTAATCCTCAAACAAGCTGTTCCACCACGTCCAGCAATATCTTGGTCTCGAATTGGCCTTTGACGATATACGCATCGGCTCCCACTTCGATGCCACGCCGCCTGTCCGCATCCTTGGCAAGCGAGGTGACAATGATGACCGGCAAATGTCTCAGGCGTTCGCTCTGCTTGATCAGTTCAGTGAGCTGGAAGCCGTTCATCACGGGCATCTCCACATCGGAAATGATCAAACTGAAATCATGTTCCTGTTGCAGGATATCCCATGCCTGTTTGCCATCGACTGCCACACTGACCCGATAGCCGGCATGTTCCAGTATGCTTTTCTCAAGGGTGCGAGTGGTGATGGAATCGTCCACCACCAGCACATGCGGCTCGTTTTCGATGCTTTCCCCGGTTTCCGCCGGGCGCATGTGCGCGAGGCTACCCTGCATGGCGGAATCCACCAGGTCGGGAGGATTGAGTACCATGATCACTTCACCGCTGCCGGTCAGAGTGCCGCCGGTGACGTTGCGCACGGCCCGTAACGGCGGGTGGAACGGTTTCACCACGATCTCACGTTCGCCGATGATCTCGTCCACCAGGAAAGCCACGTTGTCCCAACCCTTGGCGACAACCACGACTGGCAACATCCTCTGATCGATACGCTCCCTCGTTTCCAGGCCAAGCGTGGCCGCCAGGTCACGCAATGGGGTCGTGCGACCGCGATGCAGAATGGCATGACTGGCTTCGACCTCGAGGATCTGCTCCGGCCTGATGTCCATGATGCGATCCACCGCCGAGGTTGGGATCGCAAATATCGCCCCCCCGCTGCGCACCAGCACCCCATGGTCCGTTGCCAGCGTGATCGGCAACTTGAGGATGAAGCGCGTTCCTTTGCCCACCTCGGTTTCAATATGTACCGAGC
Organism: Gallionellales bacterium GWA2_60_18; assembly: GCA_001801105.1. The sequence goes on along the minus strand of MGWS01000008.1, from coordinate 1,666 downwards.
CTTTCAGCTTGCGCAGATTGGCCACCACCACGTCCAGCCCGACGCCGCGCCCCGAGATATTGGTGATGATCTCCCTGCTGGTGAAGCCGGGACGAAAGATCAGGCCGAGTATCTCGTCATGTCCCATCGCCGCCAATTCGGCCTCGCTGATGATTTTCTTCTTGCGCGCACTCGCTGCGATATTTTCCACCGAGATGCCGTCGCCATCGTCCTGCACCGTCATCACGACCTGGCTGCCCTCGCTGCTCACCGAAATATGCAACTTGCCTTCGGCAGGCTTGCCCTTCTCCATCCGCTGTTGCGGCGACTCGATCCCATGATCCAGCGCATTGCGTAACAGATGGACGACCGGGTCGCGTATCCCGTCCAGCACCACGCGGTCTATTTCGATCTCGTCACCATTGATCTCGAAATCCACCTTCTTTTCCAATTCGCGCGCGATGTCGCGCACCAGGCGGGACATCGGACGCAGCAGGGTGGCAATCGGCACCAGCCGCATCATGCGCACACTGCCCTGCAAGGACTCCACTAAAATCCCCAGACGGTTGGTGCTCGAACTCATCTCGCGGTGCATGCGCACGCTGGCGACATCCAGCTCCACGATGCTGTCCGCACTGCGCCTCAACCAATCGTCATAATCCTGCCGCGAGCGCGCATCCTGCCCGGTGCTGCTGTTGCGCCGCCAGCCCGATGCCAGATCCTGCGCCAGATTGCGCAGATGCTGCATGCTGGCCAGATGGTCATCCATCTCGATCTTAGCGACCTGCAACTCCTCCATCATCGCTGCCAGTTTTTCGAGCTTATCGAGATTGACCCGCACCACGTCGGCAGTTCCCGCCCGCGGCTCGGCGATCCTATCGGTTTCCGGCGAATCGGCAGGTTCCACCGGTTCACCGAGCCATTCAACCGGGTGGCCCGCTCCGCCGGAGATGCTGGTCGCGGCGGTTTTCCGCCCGGGCTTCTTCCCGGCCTGATGCGCCTGCGTCCGCTCCTCTTGCGGCGGGGCGACGGAATTCGGCGCAGGCATCGCCGCCGTGTCATTCTGCGAGGGAATGGCTGGTTCCGCCGGCTGTGGCGGCGCATCCGCCTGCTGTCCGGTTCTGTCCTGCATCGCCACGGATGTTCCGATGGCTTGCAGGCGGGAGAGCAGTTCGTCCTTGTCGAAACCGAGCGGTTGTTGCGCGCGATGGTCCGCCATGGCCTGGCGCATCCGATCCAGCGATTCCAAGGCGATATCGGTGATTGCGCCGTCAGGGTTGCTGTTCTCGCGTTTCAGTACTGCGAAGATATCTTCCAGGCGATGCGCGATCTCGGAGACGTCCGTGACCTCCACTCCGCGCGCCGAACCCTTGATGTTGTGGGCGGCACGGAACACGCTGTCCAATGCATGCTGACGCTCTGCCCCGCTCAGGCCCTTTTCCAGCATCAGCAAGCCATCCGTCACGACCTGTATCTGCTCCTCCAGCTCGATGGCAAAGACCTCCAGCAACTGGATCATGAATTCCTGATCGATTCCCGATGCCATGACTACCCGCTCTTGATGTTGGCTTTTGTCCGGATCACAGCTTGTACGCGCTGACGCTGTCGCGCAGGTGTTCCGCCACCTTGCGCAAGTCGCCCGTGGCGGCCTTGCTCTGCTGCGAGCTGGCGACGAACTGCGCCGTCA
>MGWS01000007.1 GCA_001801105.1 Gallionellales bacterium GWA2_60_18 | reverse complement strand
GGTGGTTGGTCGGCTCGTCGAGCAGCAGCATGTCGGGTTTTTCCAGCAGCAGCTTGCACAGCGCGACGCGGCGCTTCTCGCCGCCGGACAGATTCTTGATTGCCGCGTCCCACTCCGGCAACCTCAATGCATCTGCCGCGATCTCCATCTGGTGCGCGGCGTCGCTGCCCGATGCGGCGATGATGTTCTCCAGGCGCGCCTGTTCGGCGGCGAGCGCGTCGAAATCGGCGTCCGGCTCGGCATACGCGGCATACACCTCGTCGAGTTTCTTCTGCGCCTGCATCACTTCGCCGAGCGCGGATTCCACTTCCTGTTTGACGGTGGCATCAGGGTCGAGCTGCGGTTCCTGCGGCAGGTAGCCGATGCGGATGTTCGGCTCGCGCTGCACCTCGCCGTCATATTCCTTGTCCACGTCCGCCATGATGCGCAGCACGGTGGATTTGCCCGAGCCGTTCAGGCCGAGCAGGCCGATCTTCGCGCCGGGGAAGAAACTGAGGGAGATGTCCTTGATAATCTGACGCTTTGGGGGAACGATTTTGCTCACGCGGAGCATCGACATTACATATTGGGCCATTTGAAATTCGCCATGCGGTTGAGGAAAGCGCGTAGCTTACCGCAAAGTGCAGACAACTAAAAATTCGTCGTCATTCCGGACTCGATCCGGAATCCAAACAAATTAAATTGCCTTACGCATTGTGTCGGCAAAGTCAAAAGCATATTTGATAAAACCGCTGGATTCCGGCCTGCGCCGGAATGACGGAGCTTTGTTTGCGTCCGTCAGAGAGGTAGGTTGAGTAAATGCGGGGTCGTAGGAGCGGGCCATGCCCGCGATCAATCGTTTCACGGACATGGCCCGCTCCTACGAAACAAATGAGTTGTATTAAAATGCAGGAATGGAGTTAAGCGGACTGCAACTGCAAGCGCAGGAATGCGGGTGCCTCTTCCACGCTGTCGAACGTGACGATTTCCCAAGCCTGCTCGTCCGCAAGCAACGCGCGCAGCAGGGCATTGTTCAATGCATGGCCGGACTTGTAGCCGGAAAACGCGCCGATCAACGGATACCCGAGCAGGTAAAGATCGCCGATCGCGTCGAGTACCTTGTGTTTGACAAACTCGTCCTCGAAGCGCAATCCGTCGGCATTCAGCACGCGGTATTCATCCATCACGATGGCGTTGTCCAAGCTACCGCCCAATGCCAGGCCCTGCGCATGCATGTTCTCTACATCATGCATGAAGCCGAAGGTGCGTGCCCGGCTGATGTCGCGCACGTATGATTCTTCGCCCAGATCGACCACTACATGCTGTTTGGTGCTGGCGAATACCGGGTGGGCAAAATTGATGGTGAAAGTCAGTTTGTAGCCGTGGTGCGGCTCAAAGCGCACCCACTTGTCGCCCTGCTTCACCTCGACGGTTTTTTTCACGCGAATGAATTTTTTGGCTGCGGTTTGCTCGACGATGCCCGCCGATTGCAGCAGAAAGATGAAGGTGCCGGCGCTACCGTCCATGATCGGCACTTCCGCGCTGTCCAGGTCGATGTATGCGTTATCCACGCCCAACCCGGCCAGTGCCGACATCAGGTGCTCGACGGTGGCGACACGTACGCCGTTCTGCTCCATGCAGGTGGAAAGGCGCGTGTCATTCACCAGCTCGGCGCGTGCGCAAATCTCTTCGACTGGCCTGGTGTCCACGCGGCGGAACACGATACCACTGTTGACCGGTGCGGGGCGCAGGCCGAGCATGACTTTCTCGCCGCTGTGCAAGCCAACTCCCGTCACGCTGACGGAATTTTTCAAGGTGCGCTGCTTAACCATCGGTGTCCTGAGCGTAATCATCATGGGGCAATTTTATCATAGCCCCCCGCCCTTCTGCCGCAACCCTAGTCCGCCTGTTTGCGCAAAAACGAGGGAATATCCAGCGTATCCATGCCGGATTTTTCCATCGCATCCACCGCTGCCCTGCGCCCGCTACGAATATACGCCGGGGTATCCAGATCCGGGTAATTCACATTGGAGCTGGCGATCGGTTCGTCATACGTGCCGGTGCGCTGGTAGGTTTCTTCGCTGCGATAAACCATTTCCGGCTTTTGTTTGGTGACGCGCGGTGCGCCCAGCCCGGTCGCGACGACGGTTACGCGCAATTCTTCGCCCATGATCTCGTCGAATACCGAACCGACGATCACGGTCGCTTCCTCCGCCGCGAATTGGACGCACTTCATCACATCGTCGATCTCCTTCAGCTTCAGGTTGCTCGAAGAAGTGATGTTCACCAGCACGCCGCGCGCGCCGGACATATCCACATCTTCCAGCAGCGGGCTGGCGATCGCCGCCTCTGCCGCAATGCGCGCGCGGTCCGGGCCGGACGCAATCGCGGAACCCATCATCGCCATGCCGTTTTCCGACATCACGGTCTTCACGTCAGCGAAGTCCACGTTGATCAGCCCCGGCACGTTGATCACCTCGGCGATACCCGCCACCGCGCCCTGCAACACGCCATTGGCGGCCTTGAACGCTTCCGGCACGGTGACATCCTCGCCCAGCACTTCCATCAGCTTGGAATTCGGCACGATGATCAGCGAATCGACATGCTCGTGCAGCGCGTCGATACCGGCCTTGGCGAAACGCATCCGGTTGCCTTCGTAGGCAAACGGCTTGGTGACCACCGCGACGGTCAGGATGTCCAGTTCCCGCGCGATCTGCGCGACGACTGGCGCGGCACCCGTTCCGGTTCCGCCGCCCATGCCGGCTGTAATGAACACCATGTTCGCACCGCAGATCATTTCCTTGATGCGCTCGCGGTCTTCCTCGGCAGCCGCCTGGCCGACCGAAGGTTTGGCTCCCGCCCCCAGACCCTTGGTGATGTTTGCGCCGATCTGCAACTGGGTGCGCGCCTTGCTGCGCTTGAGCGCCTGCGCATCGGTGTTGATGACGATGAACTCGACGCCCTGCACGCCCTGCTCGATCATGTGGTCCACAGCATTGCTGCCGCAACCGCCCACCCCGATCACCTTGATGATCGCATCCTGTGATTCCGCTTCCATTAGTTCGAACGACATCGTTTTCTCCTTTTGTAATTACAACTTAACCCTGAAACCCAACCTGAAAATCTCTGCAAAATAAAGGGCACATCCAAACTTAAAAATTCCCCTGAAACCATGTTTTCATTTTTGCCATCACGTCGCCAAACGAGCTCGATTGCATGCGCGTCTCCTCGTTGCGCTGATGGTGCTCCAGGCCATACAGCAGCAGCCCCATACCGGTCGACATGCGCGGCGTCTTCACCACATCCGACAACCCTCCGGCATATTTGGGTATCCCCAAACGTACCGGCAGGTGAAAAATTTCCTCGCCCAGTTCGACCATACCCTGCATGGCGCTGCTGCCGCCGGTGATCACGATGCCGGACGACAGCAGATCCTCGAAACCACTGCGGCGCAACTCCGCCTGCACCAACGAATAGAGTTCTTCGACACGCGGCTCGATCACCTCCGCCAATGTCTGGCGCGACAGCATGCGCGGCCCGCGCTCGCCCACGCCGGGCACCTCGATTACGCCGCCATCGGCCAGTTGGCGCAGCGCGCAGCCGTGCTTGATTTTGATGTCATCGGCATCCTGCGTGGGGGTGCGCAATGCCATCGCGATGTCGTTGGTGATCTGGTCCCCGGCAATCGGGATCACGGCGGTATGGCGTATCGCGCCGCCGGTGAACACAGCGATGTCGGTGGTGCCGCCGCCGATGTCGATGAGGCACACGCCCAATTCCTTTTCGTCCTCCTCAAGCACCGCCTTGCTCGAAGCCAGCGGTTGCAAGATCAATTCGTTGACCTCCAGACCGCAACGGTGGATGCACTTCATGATGTTCTGCACCGCAGACACCGCGCCCCTGACGATGTGCACCTCGACATCCAGGCGCATCCCGCTCATGCCGAGCGGTTTCTTGATGCCATCCTGCCCGTCGATACTGAATTCCTGTTCGAGGATATGCAGGATCTGCTGGTCACTCGACAGACTGATCGAACTGGCGGTTTCCAGGACGCGATCCACATCGGCCTGCGCCACTTCCTTTTCCTTGATCTTCACCATGCCGCGCCCGTTGATGCTGCTGATGTGGCTGCCCGCGATGCCGGTATGCACCGCCTGTATCTTGCAATCCGCCATCAGCTCGGCTTCCTGGAGCGCGAGCTGGATCGCGCCCACCGTCGCTTCGATATTGACCACCATGCCTTTTTTCATGCCGTCGGACGCGTGCATACCTTTGCCGATCACTTCCAGCATTCCATCCTGCTTGACCTCGCCGACGATGACCACGATCTTTGACGTACCGATGTCCAGCCCGACTATCAGGTTCTTGGCTTCCTTGTTTCTGCTCATCATTCGCTCCGTTCCACGGGACAGGTGGCATCGCCAGCGGTAATGCTGGTGGCACCAATCGCCAGCCTAGTCGAATGGCTGACAGTTTTATCGGGGAACAGAGGAACAAAACCCCGCCTATTCCCCGCCACCCTCCTTGCACCCTTGGTTATCAACATTTTCAACCTTCAATCCTCAGTTGTTTATCTTCTGCCGCACGCTTGACGGCAAATCCATTGCGATAACGCAAGTCCACATATACCGCCTTATTCGCAGCCCCCAGCCCTCCGCCGTCTATATGCGGATACCCTGCCACGAACCTTGCCAAACGCTGCTGCATATCCTCACGCCCCAACTCCAGCACCATGCCGTTGTTCAAACGCAATTGCCATGCATGGCGCGGCGACAGGGCAAGCTGCGCCACCCGCATATCCAGCGCGGCGAGTTGCCGGCTGAATTGTTCGTAGTGCGAGACTACTTCATACGAAGTCCCATCTTGCCCGATGAACCCCGGCAACACCTGCCCGCTGTCCGCAACAAAAACCTCACCCTGCAGATTCACCAGCGCATTGTTGTTCCAGCGCGCCAGCGCCTGATGCTCTTCCAGTTGCACCACGAGGCGATGCGGGAATTCGCGGCGGATGCTGACGCTACGCACCCACGGCAGCTTTTCCAGCGACTGCCTCAACCGCCCAATATCGGCGGTAAAAAAATTGCCCTGCACTTCGTTGCGCACCACCTCCAGTACGCCTGGAGGATCGACCCGTTGCGGAGCCGCGCTCAAACGCACGCTGTGCACCGGAAACAATCCCGGCAAATGCACCACGTAATAGACCGCGCCGTACAGCACCGCAAACACGCTGACAACAAACAGCGCGTTGGCCATGTTGCGTAGCAGGGGCGCGTTATCCCACATACATCCCTCTCCTCAATCCTCTGATGGAACCACTAGCCATTCGACTAGGCTGAAAAACAGCCTCAGCCAAGTCGCTGGTTATCCCGATAGAAGCCCCTCTCCCCAACCCTCTCCCGCTTGCGTGAGAGGGAGCGAACGAGAAAAGCCATTCTTTAATTCCAGCGGGAGAGGGAGCGAACGAGAAAGGCAATTCTCTAATTCCTGCGGGAGAAAGGACAAACGTAAAAATCATTTGTTAATCCCCGCCAGCTCCAATACGCGCAACACCAACTGTTCAAAACCAATACCCGCCTGGCGTGCCGCCTTCGGCACCAGGCTGTGGTCGGTCATCCCCGGCGAGGTGTTCACTTCCAGCAGGAACGGCTGGCCGCTCCCGCTCATCAGAAAATCCACGCGCCCCCAGCCCTGCCCGCCGATCAGATAAAACGCCTGTTTGGCAATGCCCTGCATCTCGGCTTCCTTTTCGGCGCTCAGGCCGCTCGGACACAAATAGAGCGTGTCGTCGCGCAAATACTTCGCCTCGTAGTCGTAAAATTCGCTGGCCGGTTCGATCTTGATGACCGGCAACGCCTGCACGGCCCCGTTCGCCGCATCGCCCCCATTCGCCGCATTGCCCAAAATCGCCACGGTGTATTCACCGCCCCCGACAAAACTTTCCGCGATCACCAGCTTGTCGTGCCTGGCCGCTTCACGGTAGGCCTCCTGCAACTCACCCACTGCCTTGACCTTGCTGATGCCGACGCTGGAACCTTCGTTAGCGGGTTTTACAAACAGCGGCAAACCCAGCCGCTGCGCAACACCAGCCCAATCGCTGTGCTCGTCAAGCAGCATGTAATCCGGGACGGGCAATTGCGCCGCCTGCCATACCATCTTGGTGCGCCATTTATCCATGCCCAGCGCCGAGGCCAGCACGCCGCTGCCCGTATAGGGGATGCCCAGCAATTCCAGCGCACCCTGCACCGTGCCGTCTTCGCCGAAACGCCCGTGCAGCGCAATGAAGGCGCGGTCATAACCCTCGTCGCGCAATGCCTGCAAGTTCTGTACCGCCGGATCGAACGCATGCGCATCCACACCGCTGCGTTGCAGCGCCGCCAACACCGCTGCGCCGCTCTTCAGCGACACCTCACGCTCGGCGGATTTGCCGCCGAATAACACCGCCACTTTTCCAAATCTCTTCATGTGCTCCATCCAATTTGTGGATCAGGGGCTAGAGACTAGGGGCTAAACCCCCAGCCCCCAACCCCTAGTCCCTAGCCTCTCCAATGATGCGCACTTCGCATTGCAGTTTCACGCCGGTTTGCTGCTCCACTGCCGCCTGCACTTCTTCGATCAGATTCTCGATATCCGCCGCCGTTGCCCCGCCCGTATTCACGATGAAGTTGGCATGTTTCTCCGACACCTGCGCGCCGCCGATGCGCCAGCCTTTTAACCCGCATTGCTGGATCAACCGCGCCGCATGATCGCCCGGCGGATTGCGAAACACCGACCCGGCATTCGGCATATCCAGCGGCTGGCTGGCGATGCGCTTGGCCAGCAGCGCCTTGATCTCCTGCCGCGCGGTCGCGCCATCGCCCGCCTCGAACTTCAGCCATGCGGCAACGAAGAATTCAGGGGATTGCTGATCCCTGATTCCTGATTCCTGATTCCTCACCACATGCCGGTAGCCGATCTCATAATCCGCCTGGGTTCGTTCATGCAGAGTGCCGCTCCGATCAACCACCAGCACACGCAACACCTTCTGCCATGTCTCGCTGCCGTAACAGCCGGCATTCATCGCCAGCATGCCGCCAACCGTGCCGGGTATCCCGGCAAAGAATTCCGCACCGCGCAGATCATGCAGTGCGGCGAAACGCGCCAGCTTTGCGCCTGGCACGCCGGCCTCGGCATAGATCGAGCCGTCAACTTCGAGGTTCAAACCGCACAGCGCACCGTGCAGCAGCAAAACCGTGCCGCGCAACCCGCCATCGCGCACCAGCAGGTTGCTGCCCAGACCCACCGCATGCAGCGGCTCATCGGCGGGCAAGCCGCGCAGGAACGCCAGCAGATCATTCAGGTCGGCGGGTTGATACATGCGTTCGGCCATGCCGCCCGCGCGCCAGCTCGTATGACGGCTCATGGGCATGTCACAGCGCATTTCTCCGCGCAAACTTTCTGTCCTGAACTGTTTCGGTTCGCTCATGTTCATGGTTTGCTATTCATTTGCATCAGCATGCCGGTTACGCTGCCAATTGAGCCCGCGCCCATCGTGAGCACCACATCGCCGTCGCGCACCATCTGCATGATGGCATGTGGCATATCGGCAATTTTCCCGACGAATACAGCCTCGTTCTGCCCCGCCACCCGCAACGCATGCATCAACGCGCGCCCGTCCGCCGCGACGATAGGCGGTTCTCCCGCCGGATATACTTCCGCCAGCACCAGCGCGTCCACGCTGCACAACACTTTGACGAAATCTTCGAACAGGTCGCGGGTGCGCGTGTAGCGGTGCGGCTGAAAAGCCAGCACCAGCCTCCTGCCGGGAAACGCACCGCGCGCCGCCGCCAGTGTCGCGGCCATTTCCACCGGATGGTGGCCGTAGTCGTCGATAAGAGTAAAGCTCGCACCGCGAACGTTCGTCCCCTCTCCCGCTTGCGGGAGAGGGTTAGGGAGAGGGAATGCAACCTCACCATACCGCTGAAACCTTCTCCCCACGCCCTGAAATTCCGCAAGCGCCGCAACGATCGCGTCATCCGCCACGCACACTTCCAGCCCGATCGCGATCGCGGCCAGCGCGTTCAGCACGTTGTGAGTCCCGGCCAGATTCAGCGTGATGTCCAGGTCTTTCGGGATTCCGTTCTGGCGGCATTCGGCGGTGAAGCGCATCTGCCCGCCCTGATGGCGGATATTCACGGCGCGGATCATCGCGCCCTCGCTGAGGCCGTAGGTGCATACCGGCTTGGTGATACGCGGCAGGATCTCGCGCACGTTGGCATCGTCAATACACAGCATCGCCATGCCATAAAACGGCAGGTGCTCGACGAAATCCACGAAGGCCTGCTTGAGCCTGCCAAAATCGTGGCCGTAGGTTTCCATGTGATCCGCGTCGATGTTGGTGATCACCGCGATGATCGGTTGCAGGTACAGGAACGAAGCATCCGATTCGTCCGCTTCGACGACGATGAATTCGCCGGTACCCAACTTGGCATTGGTGCCGCTGCTGTTGAGCTTGCCACCGATCACGAAAGTGGGATCGAAACCGCCCTTAGCCAGCACGCTGGCGGCCAGCGAAGTAGTAGTGGTCTTGCCGTGCGTACCCGCCACCGCGATACCCTGGCGCAGGCGCATCAGCTCGGCCAGCATCATCGCGCGCGGCACCACCGGAATGCGGCGTGCGCGTGCCGCCATCACCTCGGGATTGTCCTTGCCGACCGCAGTGGACACCACCACCACATCGGCCTTGGCAAGATGCTGCTCGGCATGGCCGAGATACACCGTCGCGCCGAGCTGCTTGAGGCGCTGCGTGGCGACGTTCTCGCCGAGATCGGAACCGCTCACCTGAAAACCCAGGTTGAGCAGCACCTCGGCGATGCCGTTCATGCCGGAGCCGCCGATACCGACGAAATGGATGTGCTTAACTTTATGCTTCATCTCTTAACCCCACTTGTCCACGAAAGACACGAAAAGCACGAAAGATAAAAACCCGCACTACATAGGGTTTGTTCGTGTCCTTTCGTGTCTTTCGTGGACAGGATTGTTTTTTCAGTTTCATATTCCAGCCAGCTCTGCGCAGACTTGCGCGACCCGTTGTGCCGCATCAACCTTCGCCACGCTGCGCGCTTGTTGCGCCATCACCAATAATTTTTCGCGCTTCAATTCGCGCAGCAACTGCGCGAGTTTTTCCGCGCTCAGCTCACCTTGCGGCAGCAATATCGCCGCGCCGCGCTCACTCAGGAAGCGCGCGTTGTGCGTCTGGTGATCGTCCACCGCAAACGGAAACGGAATCAGGATGCTTGCCACGCCCGCTGCGGCCAGCTCCGCAACGGTCAGCGCGCCGGCACGGCAGATCACCACATCGGCATCGGCATAACAGGCCGCCATGTCATCCAGAAACGGTCTGAGATCGGCTTGCACGCCAACCTGCCGATACAACTCTTGCACCGCCTCGAAATGCTGTTTTCCGGTTTGGTGCAGCACGTTCGGACGCAGGTCTTCCGGCAACTGCGCCAGCGCCTGTGGCAAAATTTCGTTGATCGCCTTTGCCCCCAGGCTGCCGCCCACCACCAGCACGTTCAACTTGCCGCTGCGCGCCGCATAGCGTGTTTGCGGATCGGGTAGTCCCGCGATGTCACCGCGCACCGGGTTACCGCACCATGCCGCCTTGGGCAACACATCGGGAAAGCCGCTCAACACTTTCTGCGCGATGCGCGCCAGCGCCTTGTTGCTCAACCCGGCGATGGAATTCTGCTCGTGTATCGCCAGCGGGCGGCGCAACAACGCAGCCATCATCCCTCCCGGGAAAGTGATGTAACCGCCCATGCCCAGCACCACATCCGGCCGATACCTGAATATCGCCGCCGCGCTCTGCCACAGGGCGACCAGCAGATTGAACGGCAACAACAATTTGCGCAGCAAGCCCTTGCCGCGTACGCCGGAGAAACGCACCCATGCCATGTTGTAGCCATGTTTCGGCACCAGCTCCGCCTCCATGCTGTTCGGTGCGCCCAGCCAGGTCACCAGCCAGCCTTGCGCGCGCAGGATGTCGGCGACCGCGAGCGCAGGGAAAATGTGCCCTCCGGTTCCGCCAGCCATGATGAGTATGGAGCGGCTCATAGCGAGCCTCCCAACCCGGAAGACAGAGGGCAGAAGACAGAGGACAGATTGCTGTATGCCGCTGTGCGGCACGTTATTTCAAGGACGCAATGCAGCCGCGGCAACACCCATGTCCTCTGTCCCCTGACTTCTGCCCTCTGACTCATACCGAGAACCCTTGAGCGATCCGCCGGTTTTGGTTATGACCGCCCCGCTGGGGCTTAACTTGCTTGCGCAAGTTAGTCTCCGCCGAAACAGACGGATGGTAAGAATGTGCGCTCATACCGCCATCCCCCGCGCAATCCGTCGGTTTTGGTTACGACCGCCCCGCTGGGGCTTAACTTGCTTGCGCAAGTTAGTCTCCGCCGAAACAGACGGATAGTAAAAATCGCTCATACCGCCATTCCTCGGGCGATCCGTCTGTTTTCATAATCCACGCGCAGCAACACTGCGGCGGCGATGCAATTCACCACCACGCCGCTGCCGCCGAAGCTCAGGAACGGCAGGGTCAATCCCTTGGTCGGCAGCACCCCCATATTCACGCCGATGTTGATCATCGCCTGCACGCCGAGCCACACGCCGATACCCTGCGCGACCAGCGCGGAAAAATTCCGTTCGAGAAACGCGGCATGGCGGCCGATCTGGAAGGCGCGCATCACCAGCAATGCAAACAGCGCGATCACGGCGGCCACGCATATCAAACCCAATTCCTCAGCGATCACCGCCATCAGGAAATCGGTGTGCGCCTCGGGCAGGTAAAACAATTTTTCCACGCTCGCGCCCAAGCCCACGCCGAACCACTCGCCGCGCCCGAATGCGATCAACGCATGGCTCAGTTGATAACCCTTGCCGTAAGGATCCAGCCACGGATCCATAAAACCCGTGACGCGCTGCAGGCGATAGGGCGAGGAAATTATCAGCGCGGCGAACGCCAGCGGCAGCGCCACCAGCAATCCGGCAAACACCTTGATATTGAAGCCGCCCAGCCACAGCGTGCACAGCGCGATGGCGCAGATCACCACGAATGCCCCCATGTCCGGTTCAAGCAACAGCAAGCTGCCGACCAGTGCCATCACCGCAAACATCGGCACGAAAGCCTTCCTGAACAAATGGCCAACCTTGCCCTTGCGCACCGTGTAGTCGGCGGCATACAGCACGGCGAATAACTTCATCAATTCGGAAGGCTGCAAGTTGACGACAAACAGGGACAACCAGCGGCGGCTGCCATTTACTTCGCGCCCGATGCCCGGAACCAGCACCAGTATCAATAGCGCCGCCCCGAACAAAAACAGATAGGGCGCATAGTTCTGCCATATCTGCACCGGCACCTGAAAAGCGAACAGCCCGGCAAGCAATCCGACGGTGATGAACACGCCGTGCCGCATCAGGTAATAGGCCGGTTGGTAGCCGGTAAACCGGCCAGCCTCGGCGGTGGCGATCGAAGCGGAATACACCATGACCAGGCCGAGCGCGAGCAGCCCGACCAATACCCAGATCAGCAATTCGTCGTATTGCGCTTGCGGGGGGCGGGTGCGCGTTTTAACTAGCGAGACCATGCGGCCTCCTTGATCAGTTCGTGCACCGCTTCCACGAATATCTCGGCGCGATGCTCATAATTGCGGAACATGTCGAAACTCGCGCAAGCCGGAGACAGCAATACCGCATCGCCGGATCGCGCGGAATGCACGGCTTGCAGCACCGCATCATGCATGTTTTCCGCGCGCAGCAGCGGCACACCGCAGTTTTTCAGCGCGGCCTCGATCAGCGGCGCATCGCGACCGATCAGCACCACCGCGCGGGCATGCTGCATCACTGCCGGCTTGAGCGGTGCAAAATCCTGCCCTTTGCCTTCGCCGCCCGCCAGCAACACCACTTTTCGCCCCAATCCTTCCAGCGCGGCAACTGTCGCGCCGACATTGGTTCCCTTGGAATCGTCGTAATAGACCACGCCGTCGATCTCGGCCACGCGCTCCACGCGATGCGGCAAACCCCTGAAGCTGCGCAATGCGTCAAGCAATACCGGCATCGGCAAATTGATCGCGCTGCACAGCGCCAGCGCAGCCAGTGCATTGGCGATGTTATGCAGCCCCGCAACTTGCAATTCACCGGTTTTGAGCAGCCGCTGTCGGCCTTGCATCAACCAGATATCATTTTCCGCACGCTCGATGCCAAAATCGTTGGCGCTTTCGGGCAGGCTCAAGCCAAAGGTGATGATCACGCTCCCGGCACGCGCCATGCCCATGCTGCGCGGGTCGTCGCGATTCAATATCTGCACCCCGCAACCTTGAAAGATGCGCGCCTTGGCCGCCGCGTATTCATCTATGCCGGCATAGCGGTCAAGATGATCTTCGCTGACGTTGAGCACCGTTGCCACATCGGCATTCAGCGTTTTGGTCGTCTCTAGCTGGAAACTCGACAACTCCAGCGCCCATATCTCCGGCTGATTTTCGCCGCGCGCCAGAACCATATCCAGTACCGCCGGAGAAATATTTCCCGCCGCCACCACATTCCTGTATGCCGCCTTGCACAGATGTTCCACCATGCTGGTCACGGTAGTCTTGCCGTTCGATCCGCTGATCGCCAGAACCCTGGTCTTTGACCGCAAGCCGCTGATTTCCAGATGCCATACGAACAACTCAATATCGCCGACAACCGGGGTGCCGCGCGCCACCGCGCGGGCTACGAGCTCATCATGCAACGGCACTCCGGGGCTGATGGCGATGAGCTCGATGCCATCAAACAATGCGTCGCTGAATGCGCCGCAAAATATCTGATCGCCCGCAACATGCTGGCCGACCTCGGGCAGATTGGGCGGCGAGCTACGGCTATCCGCGACGCGCAGGCGCGCGCCCTGTGCGCCGAGCCAGCGCACCATCGACAGGCCTGTCTCACCCAAACCCAGTACCAGCACGAATTTATCTTTCAGTTGTGTCATCTCAGTTTCAACGTCGCCAAGCCCAGCAACACCAGCAACATGGTGATGATCCAGAACCTCACCACAACCTGTGTCTCCTTCCACCCCTTTAATTCGTAGTGATGATGCAGCGGTGCCATCCTGAATACGCGTTTCCCGGTGAGCTTGAACGAGGCCACCTGGATCATCACCGAGACCGCCTCGACCACGAACACGCCGCCCATGATGAACAGCACCAGTTCCTGGCGCACGATCACCGCCACGGTGCCGAGCGCCGCGCCGAGTGCCAACGCGCCGACATCGCCCATGAACACTTCGGCCGGATAGGCGTTGAACCACAGGAAAGCCAACCCCGCACCGGCAATCGCACCGCAGAATATCGATAGTTCGCCCGCGCCCGGGATGTAAGGGATGCCGAGATATTTCGAGAACACCGCATTACCCGCCACATAGGCGAATATCGACAGCGCGCCGCTCACCAGCACGGTAGGCATGATCGCCAACCCGTCCAAGCCGTCGGTCAGATTCACCGCGTTGCTGGTGCCGACGATGACGAAATAAGCCAGCACGATGAACAGGAATGCGCCGAGCGGAAATACCAGCAGCTTCAGGAACGGCACGATGAGTTCGGTATGCGCAGGCAGAGTGGCTGCATTCCACAAATAGATGCCGACAGCCAGCGCAATGATGGATTGCCAGCCCATCTTGGCCCTGGCCGACAAACCCTTGGGATTGCGATGCACCACCTTGCGGTAATCGTCCACCCAACCGATCACGCCGAACCCCAGCGTGGTGAGCAACACCAGCCACACATAGTGATTTTGCAAATCGCCCCACAGCAAGGTGGTGATCGCGATCGAAGCGAGGATCAGCGCGCCGCCCATGGTCGGCGTGCCCGCCTTGACCAGATGCGTTTGCGGCCCGTCGTCGCGCACCGACTGGCCGATCTTGTAGGCCGTCAGCTTGCGGATCATCAGCGGGCCGATCATGAATGAAATCAGCAATGCGGTCATCGCCGCCAGCACGGTGCGCAACGTGATGTAATTGAACACGCTGAAGAACCTCACGTCCTGTGCTAACCATTGGGTTAATGCGAGCAGCATTGTGCCTCCTGTTCCGATGCGCAAAATGCCACCACGCGTTCCATTTTCATAAAGCGCGAACCCTTCACCAGCACGGTGGTGTCCGCATCCAGTTCAAGTTCCAGCGCGTCCTGCAAATCCTCAAGGCGCTCGAAATGCCGTGCGCCGCTGCCGAATTCACGTACCGCGTTGGCGCTCAATGCGCCCAGCGCATAAAGCTTTTCGATTCCGGCGCGGCGCACTTCGCTGCCGATCTCGGTATGCAACGCCGCCGCGTTATCGCCCAATTCGCCCATATCGCCAATAACCAGCACGCGCTTGGCGCCTGGCTTTTCCGCATTACTCTGGGCCAATACGCCAATCGCGGCGCGCATTGAGGCAGGGTTGGCGTTGTAGGTGTCGTCGATCAGCACCGCGCCATGCCGTGCGGCCTTGCGCTGCAAGCGTCCGGCCACACCGCCGAATTTTTCCAAACCGGCCACAATGATTTCCAACGGTACGTTCAACGCAATGGCAGCGGCGGTTGCCGCCAAGGCGTTGCGCGCGTTATGCGCACCGGGCACTTGCAGATCCGCGCCGAAATTTCCCGATGGAGTTTGGGCGTTGAGATGCAGCCCTGCACCCTGCGGCTGCCATTGTCCGGCCACATCAGCTGGCTGATCCGCCTCCGACACGTTACTGATAGAACTACTAGCCATTCGACTAGGCGAGCCAACAACACTCGCCAAGTCGCTGGTTATGGCAGAGCCAGCCGATTGCGGGAGGAGGCGGGGGGGCGGCATTCCCGCACCGGACGCTTGCGCGCACCGTGTCATACCGCCCAGCCCGAACTCGAGCAGCGTATGCGAACCGGCGAGCGTTCGCCACAGCGGCGCGTGATCGTCGTCGGCGTTGATCACTGCGCTGCCATGATGCTTGAGTCCGGCAAAGATTTCGCCCTTGGCGCGCGCCACCGCTTCCACCGAACCAAGCCCTTCCAAGTGCGCGCCGCTGGCATTGGTGATCAGCGCAACATCTGGACAGGCGATACGGGTCAGGTAATCGATTTCGCCGGGATGGTTCATGCCCATTTCGATCACGGCATAACGATGCTGCGCGTTCAATTTCAGCAGCGTTAGCGGCATGCCGATGTCGTTGTTAAAGTTACCCTGGGTGGCCAAAACCCCCTCTTCTCTTCCGGCTGCCGCGCGCAGGATGCTGGCGAGCATTTCCTTCACCGTGGTCTTGCCGTTGCTGCCGGTGACCGCCACCAGCGGAATATCAAACTGATTGCGCCAGTACGCCGCCAGTTGCCCCAGCGCGATGCGCGTATCTTCCACCACGAGAACCGGGGGATAGGGGCTGGAGGCTAGAGGAGGGTGCGCTGCATAGCTATCTGCATTGATTAATGCGGCCACCGCTCCGTCTTGAGCGGCTCTCGCGACAAACTCATAGCCATCGAATTTTTCACCGCGTAGCGCGATAAACAAATCGCCCAGCTGTATGTTGCGCGAGTCGCTGGACACGGCGACAAAACGCACATCCTCTCCAATCAGGCGCGCACCCAACGCCTGTGCGGCTTGCGAGAGCAGCATCATGCCAACTTCCTTCATGCCCGTTGCCTTCATGCCGGAGCCCTCCACATACGCAACGCACACCCGGCAACCGCCACATCGCTGAACGGGTGCTTCACCCCGTTGACCTCCTGGTAATCCTCATGTCCCTTGCCGGCCACCAGCACGGTATCGCGTTGCCGCGCCAGGCCGATAGCGCGCTCGATGGCCGCGGTGCGTTCGACGATGATCTCGTGGTTGTGTGCTGTCATGCCGCCGAGTATTTCGGCAATGATGTGCTGTGGGTCTTCGCTGCGCGGGTTGTCGCTGGTAACGATGCAGTGGTCGGAAAATTTTTCGGCAACCAGCCCCATCATGGGGCGCTTGCCGCGATCACGGTCACCGCCGCAACCGAATACGCAGATCAGCCTGCCGCCCTCTGATTCGTTTACCTCACGCAACGCCAGCAGCACTTTCTCCAGCGCATCCGGCGTATGCGCATAGTCCACGATGACCGTCGGCTGCGCTGCGTCTCCCGCCTGCCTTGGGCAACCGACCCGCTGCATCCTTCCGGCCACCGCCTGCACCCTGCCCAGCGACTGCACCGCCTTATCCAGTTCGATGCCGCTCACCAGCAACACCGCCAAGGTGCCCAGCAGATTCGCCGCATTAAAACGGCCAACCAGTGTGCTGTTTATCTGCGCCGCGCCTCCGACACGGTGCGCGCAAGCGTCTGGTGCGGGAGGAGGCGCGAGGCGGCTGCTCCCGCAATCGGCTGCTTCGCAGTAACGTGTCGCAGCCGCACCCCAACTCGAATAAATATCCAGCCGCAACCCCTGCCCGTTCATTTCCGCCAGGTTGCCGTACACCATGCGCAGGCCGAGGCGCTCGGCCAGTTGCAACGCGGCATCGCTCAGCCCGTAACCGATGATCTCGGCTTGTCCGTCTTGTAATTGTTCAGCCAGCTCTGCGCCGAAGGCATCGTCGAGATTCAGCACCGCATATTTCAACTGATCCCAATCGAACAGTTTGCGCTTGCTCGCCGCGTAGCTTTGCATGTCGCCGTGATAATCGAGATGGTCGCGGCTCAGGTTGGTCAGCAGCGCCACATCGAAGCGCACGCCGTTCACCCGCCCCTGCGCCAGCGCATGCGAGGACACTTCCATCGCTACGGCCTGCGCATCTGCGCGCAAATACTCCGCGAGCAGGTCATGCACGCGAATTGCGTCCGGCGTGGTATTGGCGCTGGCCTGCAACGCATCGGCAAAACCGTTGCCAAGCGTGCCGATCAGCGCGCATTTCTTTCCGGCATCGTTCAGCGCCTGAGCGATCCAGTGACAGGTGGAAGTCTTGCCGTTGGTGCCGGTGATGCCCACCAGCCACAACTTTTCGGAAGGCGCGCCATACACCGCGTCCGCCAGCCAGCCAGCCTTGTGACGCAGGTCGCTTATTCCGAGATTGGGCGCTTGCCAAGTTGTGTCCCAGGCAAAATGCTGCGCTTCCCACGGGTGCCCGGATACAAGTTTTTCGTAGATCACCGCATTCGCCCCCTGCGCAATTGCCTGCGCGATGAATTGGCGACCATCCGTTTTTTCGCCCGGATAGGCAACGAAGGTGTCGCCCTGCCGCACCGCGCGGCTATCGGTCACCAGGCGCGTGACGGGCACTTGAAGCTGATTCAATTGTTCGGCGGAAAACATTCTGGAAGCACCCATCACACCTCCTCCGCGACGATGTCCGCCGTCGGCGCAATGACGTTGTCCAGCGGCGCATCGTTCGGCACATTGAGCGCCCGCAACGCCTCTCCCGTCACTTTGCTGAACACCGGCGCGGCAACCAGTCCGCCGTAATATTGCCCGTTGTCCGGCTCATCGATCATCACCGCCACGATCAGGCGCGGATTCGATACCGGCGCAAAACCGACGAATGAGGATACATAGCGATTGACGTAATGCCCGCCTTCCAGCTTATGCGCGGTGCCGGTCTTGCCCGCCACGCGATAGCCTGCCACTTGCGCCAGCGGCGCCGTGCCGCCGGGTTGTACCGCCAATTCCAGCATGCCACGCAGCGCTTGTGCGGTGCGGTCTGAAAATATCTTTTTGCCGATTACCGCGGTATCCTGCTTGAGCATCGAGATGGGTTTTAATTCGCCGTCACTGGCAAAAATCGTATAGGCGCGCGCCAATTGCAGCAGGTTCACCGAAATGCCATGCCCATACGACATGGTGGCTTGCTCGATAGGCCGCCAGGTTTTCGCGGCGCGCAATTTGCCCGGTGCCTCACCCGGGAAATTACTGCCGGTGCGCGCGCCGAAACCGCTATCCGCGAGACTCTGCCACAACACCTCCGGCTCCATCGACAGGGCGATCTTGGCCGCGCCGACATTGCTGGATTTCTGGATAACCTGCGCCACGGTCAACATCGATTCCGGGTGCGAGTCGTGGATTTTCTTGCCGCCTACCGTGTACACGCCATATTCGGTGTTGATCACGGTTTCCGGGCGCACCTTGCCCTGCTCGATCGCGGTCGCCACGGTAAACGGCTTCATCGTCGAACCCGGTTCGAACAGATCGGCAATGGCGCGGTTGCGCATTGCCTGGCTGCTGACCTTGCCGCGATTGTTGGGGTTGTAAGCGGGATAATTGGCAAGCGCCAGCACTTCTCCGCTACGCGCGTCGAGAACCACCACTGCTCCCGCCTTGGCATGGTGCTGTTTGATGGCGTTCTCCAGCTCGCGATAGGCGAGGTGTTGCACATTGCGGTCGAGGCTCAGCACGACATCGCTGCCCGGCTTGGGCGCATGCAGGCTACCGGCATCTTCAACAATATGCCCGCGCCGATCCTTGATGACGCGCTGGCTGCCTGATTTGCCGCCAAGCCATTCCTGCAAGGCCAGCTCCAGCCCCTCTTGCCCATTGTCGTCCTGCCCGGTAAAACCCAGCATCTGTGCAGTCTCTTCGCCTGCCGGATAATAGCGGCGGTATTCGCGTTGCAGGGAGATACCGGGCAAATTCAGGCTCGCCACTTTCCCGGCCTGGTCGGGAGGCAGGTGCCGCTTGAGGTAAACGAAATCGCGCGAGGTATCGGACAGGCGGCTCTTGATTTCTTCCGCACCCATGCCGAGCACCTGCGCCAGTTGTTTTATCTGATGACTGTCGGCTTCGACATCTGCCGGGCTGGCCCACGCCGATTCTACCGGCGTGCTGATGGCAAGCGGTTCGCCGTTGCGGTCGGAAATCATGCCGCGATGCGCGCTGACTTCGATTACGCGGCTATAACGCGCATTGCCTTTTTCCTGCAAAAAGTCGTCGTGTATCCCTTGCAGGTAGATGCCGCGCCCGAGCAGCCCAGCCAAACCGAGCAACAATGCCACGAATAGCGCGGTGGCGCGCCATCCGGGCAATTTCGCCGTGATGTCTGGATGTGCGCTGGCCGCGTAATTCATGGTTGTCTGTTTGCTCTACCGTCAGGTTCTACCCGTATGAATTGAACTTGCCCGTTTTTGGGCAATTGCATTTGCAACTGTTGCGCCGCAATTTTCTCGACACGCGCAGGAGTGGCCCAGGTGCTTTGTTCCAATTGCAACTGCCCCCATTCCACTTCCATCTGCTGCGCGCGCTCCTTTTCATTCTGCAACTTGATGAACAGCTTGCGCGCCTTGTGCTGCGAAGTGACCACGCTCAGTGAGCACATCACCACCGCCGCCAACAGCAGCGCATTCAATACACCCTCGCTACGCCACATCGTTGCGCTCCGCCACGCGCATCACCGCGCTGCGCGCGCGCGGATTGGCCCGCACTTCCGCTTCACTCGCGCGCACTGCCTTGCCTGCCAGGTGCATCCTGCCCTGCGGCACTTCGCTGGCGCGTATCGGCACATCGCGCGGCAGCTTGTCGCCCTCCGCCATGTCGCGCATGAAGCGCTTCACGATACGGTCTTCCAGCGAATGGAAACTGATCACCACCAGACGCCCCCCGGTCTTGAGGTGCGTCACACACTCTGGCAATACCCGCGCAAGTTCTTCGAGTTCCTGATTGAGATAAATCCGTATAGCTTGAAAGGTACGTGTCGCCGGGTTCTGCCCTGCCTCGCGGGTGCGCACCGTTTTACCAACCAGCTCGACGAGCTGCCGCGTGGTATGGATAGGTTGAGTTGCGCGCGCAACAACAACCGCTCTTGCAATCTGCTTAGCAAACCGTTCCTCGCCGTAATCACGTATCACCTCCGTAAGCAAACCTTCATCCACCCCCGCCAGCCACTGCGCCGCGGTCATCCCGCTGCTGGTATCCATGCGCATATCCAGCGGCGCATCGAAACGAAAACTGAAGCCGCGCGATGCATCGTCCAGTTGCGGTGACGACACCCCTAGGTCGAGCAGAATGCCGTCCACCCGCGCCACGTCCAGCTCGCGCAACACTTCCGCCAGATGCGCAAAACCGCGATGCACCATTCGAAAACGCGCATCGCGCCAAGCGTTACCTGCCGCGACCGCCGCCGGATCCTTATCCAGCGCGATCAATTTTCCTTTGCCGCTTAAGCGTTTCAGTATTTCCGCACTATGTCCGCCGCGCCCGAATGTGCCATCCACATAGATACCATCCGGTTTGATCGCCAGCGCTTCAACAGCTTCATTCAATAAAACGGTGGTGTGGGCCAAGCCCTCACTCATAAAGAAAAACCTTCCAATTCCGGCGGCAACTCCCCGTCCATAAACGACAGCGCGGCTTCCTGCTGCGCCTGCCATTTCGCCTCGTCCCACAATTCGAATTTATTACCCTGACCGACCAGCATCACGCGCTTGTCCAGCGCGGCATAGCTGCGCAAGGTCGGCGAGATCAACACCCGCCCGGCGCCATCCATCACCACATCCTCGGCATAACCGATCAGGCGACGTTGCAAAGCGCGGATTTTCGGATTGAGCGCGGAAAGCTTGAGCAGCTTGTCGCGTATCGGTTGCCACTCAGGCTGCGGATAGATCAGCAGGCAACCGTCCGCATCGGCGGTCAGCACCAAGCTGCCCGCGCAATGCGCGAGCAGCATGTCGCGATGCCGAGCCGGTATCGCGAGCCTGCCTTTGCTATCCAGATTAAGTTGAGCGCAGCATGTCGCGATGCCGAGCCGGTATCGCGAGCCTGCCTTTGCTATCCAGATTAAGTTGAGC
>MGWS01000006.1:144078-217025 GCA_001801105.1 Gallionellales bacterium GWA2_60_18 | reverse complement strand
TTTGCCGAACTCGGCATCGAGGCGCAACGACTGGAGTTCTGCGGCAAGTTGACCCCATCCGAGTTTCACCGCAAGTTTCTCGAAGTAGATATCACCCTCGATACGGTTAACGTCAGCGGCGGAACCACCACCTGCGAATCGTTGTGGATGGGTGTGCCGGTGATCGCTTTGGCCGGAGAACGTTTTATCACACGGGTAAGTTACAGTTTCCTCAACACGGCGGGACTGGCCGATTTCGCCGCCACTTCACCCGAGGACTATATCCGCGTTGCCGCGCATCTCGCCGACAACCTGTCGCTGTTGGCGGAGATCAGAGCCGGGCTGCGCGCCCATGTCGTGGCCTCGCCGCTCATCGACGAGGTTGGCTTCACCCGCAATCTGGAAGCCCTTTACCGGGAGGTGTGGGGGAAGTGGTGTGACGCTATCTGAATCGCCGTTCCAGCACATGCTTGGTATTGTCGCGCATATTGAGACGCTGGTATCCGCCCAGAATGACTTTGTTGGATGGGATGTCGCGATTCAGGATCATGGTGTTGGCGCCGATCACCACGTTGTTGCCGATCTTTGAGTGGCCAATGATTGAGGCGCCAGCATAGAGAACGACATGCTCGCCGATTTCCGGGAAAACCCCATCTTCGTCGCTCCCCACTGAACATCCCTGATAAACGCAGAAATAGTTGCCGTATTTGGCGTGTCCAAGAATAGTGCCGAGAGGGTGCATGAACTGAAATACTTCAGGTAATTCGGTGTCGTGGTAGGCATCCAGCCCATGCATTATCTTGTTCAGGTAGAACAGCCGAAAAGCCAGTGGGTCAGTTTTGTCATGGTGCGACACCGAGTTGCTCAGCAGGTAAAGAAACATTGCGTAATGGTCGGGGTGCAGGTAGTTGAACATCACTTGCCCGTCGGCGCGAAATTTCTTTTTCTCGATACCGGCGAAGCAAGCGTGCGTGCGCTCCAGCGCCTCGCTCATGGCAGGACGCAACTCATCCGGTGAAACCGTATGATCGTCCGGGAAAAACTGATTCAACTGGCGTGCGACATAATTGCACAAATTTTCCGCTGTCATGTTACGCAATATGAATTCACTCATAATTTAAATCCTGCTCATATCCTGTCGAAATAGGGAATATGCCATTGCTCCAGACGAGCCGTGTCCACCCGCCCAGACAAGGGTAGCCACATAGCCAGGTTTTTTCTTTGCCAGGTAATCCTGGTGTGTTTTGTGAGCCAGATACAGGATGCGCTATCGATCCGGTCATTGATAAAAACACGCTGGTGATCGCGACAGGCTTCCCGCCACAATGCAGGGAAGCAGGTGACATCACCGATAAGCTCATAGATAAATCCGGTTTCTCCGTCGCTGCCAAGCAGGGCGTAGGCAGCCTTGTCCTGTTCCTCGCACCGCAGCAAATCCACGCGCTCGGCTGGCGGCGGTAGCTGGCGATAATCCTCGGAATGGCGCAAAGTTATGGCGTTCAGACAGCGCTGGCGAATATCTTCCAATTGATGGGCGCTTGTTGCAATCGGCAATAATGCGACACCGTCAGGCGGTTCCAGTATCGCATTATTCGGCTCGATCTCGCCCAGTACGCTGCAATCGGCGGACACCCAGCCAAGGCGTGCATAGAATGATGGCTGCCCCGTCCACAACACACCGAAATCCACCTTCTCTTCACGCAATTGTATTGCCGCTGCCTCCAGCAGACGGCTTGCCAATCCTTCGCCGCGCCGCGCCGGATGCGTGTAAACCGCTCCTATCATCGCGCCCTTGAAAATTTCATTGCCCTCGCGCCAATCGAATTGGCGTATCGCCAGCGCGGAGGCAATGACCTCACCGTCCGTGCAAATGATGATGTTGTGGAGGTTGTTGTGGCAGAAGACAGTGGGGAAGCGTTGCCGTAGAGAAATTGCGCGCCCCTTGCCGAAGATAAATTCCTCATCAAGCAAAGAAATCAGCCGCTCCAGCTCGTCGGGGCGGCAGGCGCGTATCTCTATAGCCATGTCACCAGCCGGCGCGTATGCATTCGGTCACCCGTTCCCGCTCCTCATCGCCAACCCACCAGCCGCAGGGAATGCTCAGATTTTGTGCATCGAATGCGGCGACACCGGGCAATTGTTGCGCTTCACCGCCAAAACAGGAGTAGCCGTCGTTGCGCAAATGCAGACGTTGCGCGCCGATGCCGTGAGAAAGCAATTTGCGGATCAGGTCGTCACGCCGTTCGGCGCGCAGTGCATAAGTCCAAAAACCGGAAACGCTGTCCTCGCGCCGTTTAAGAAGATGCAGATCAGGAATCTCGGCCAAGGCAGTGTCATAATACTGGCCGTTAGCACGATGACTTGCCACGATCCCGCTGGCATGAGGCAATTGTTCTAGCCCTAGCGTGGCGGCAATTTCGTTCATCGGAAAATTAAAACCAGCCAACGGGATATCGAAAGAGGGATCCAAATCGCCGTTGGGAAGGCGGAGTTTTGCCGTGTCGATGCCGAAGCGTCGCAGATGGCGCGCCGTTTTGGCCATCTGTGGGTCTGCCGTGAGCAGAGCCGCACCTTCACCGGTGTTGATGTGCTTGGTGGCGTAAAAGGAATACACGGTGAAATCCGCCTCGACCCCTAGGCGGTGCCCATGCCATTCCGCGCCCAAAGCTTCGCTGGCGTCTTCTACTACCTTGATGCCGCGTTGCCGCGCCAATGCCATTATGCTGCCGACATTCGCCACATCACCTGACCAGTGGTAAAGCAGGATGGCGCGAGTTTTTGCGGTAATTAACTCGGCTATATTTTCGGCATCCGGCATCCCGGTCAACGGATCGACATCACACCACACCGGACGGGCGAACAAGTTGGCAATAGGTGACACGGTTGCGGAGCAGGCCAAGGGAGATGTGATCACTTCGTCACCCGGGCGAACACCCGACAAGTACAGCGCCAGCGTGAGCGCACCGGATGCATCGCCGAGCGCTACAGTTTCCGATGCACCCAGCCAGGCTGCGAGCCGGGATTCGAATTCCGCTACCTGTCGCCCGATTGCCAGCCGACCGCTTTCCAAGACGGGTTTCAGAGCGGCATGGGCTGATTCCGCCATGAATACTTTGAACAGGGGAATGGAAAGCTGCGCCATGGACACGCTACCAACCGTGCCGGATCACATCAACGATGTATGCCCGCCGTTCGTCATCCAGCCACCAGCCGCAGGGAATGTGGATCATGCGTTGGTAAAAATCATCCACCCCGGGTAATTCGCAACGACTGGCGGCGAATACCGAATGAAGATCGTTGCGCTTGTGCGCCTGCGAGCTGGCAATGCCGTGGGCGGCGAGATGGCGCGAGAATTTCTCGCGCTCCTCCACCAGCACGGTATAAAACCAGTAAGACGGTTCGGCGCAGTCTTCCCATTTGCATAACGCCAAGCCGGGGATTCCCTGCAACGCATGGTCGAAATATTTTCCGTTCGCGATGTGGCGCGTGATGACTGGAGCGATGTAGTCGAGTTGCACCAGGCCGATGGTGGCGGTGACATTGTTCATGTGGTATTTGTAGCCTACTTCCGCCACGTCAACTTCAGTGCGCGAAGCAGCGCGGTCAATGCCGAACCAGCGAAAGCGGCGACCTCTGGCAAGCAGAGACTCGCGGTCCCCCGGCCCGTTGCAGGCCAGCATACCGCCGTCCACGGTGGTCATGTGCTTGATTGCCTGAAGCGAGAACATGACAAATTCAGAATGGGTGCCGATTGGTGTGCCGGCATAGCGTGCGCCGAGCGCATGGGCGGCATCCTCAATTACCGGAATGCCGTGCGCTGCTGCTGCGGCACGAATGCCGCCTATGGGCGCGGGGACACCGCCGTAGTGGACAACCATTACGGCACGGGTGCGTCCGGTAATTTTCTCCGCCACGGAGGCGGCAGAAAGGTTGCCGTTGGCGGGATCGACATCGGCCCACACGATCTTTGCACCCGCATGCAATATCGCCATGTTGGTTGGTTCAGCCGTCATGGCGGTGGAAATCACCTCATCGCCGGGCTTCACGCCAGCCAGCACCAGCGCACCATGCAGCGCAGCCGTGCCGGAATAGAAAGAAAGAATATCCGGGCTGCCAACAAAACTGCCGAAGCGGCGCTCGAATTCCGCTACTGGCGCGCCTTCTGAAATCTGGCCGCTATACAGAATTTCCTCCAGACGCGGCATGAGCGCTTCGCGCGGCGGCAGGAAAACCTTGAACAGCGGGATTTCGCCGTAAGGCTTGGAGCTAGAAATTGGCAAAATCGCCACCCGTCATCTCCATATCCTCGAATTCCTTGTCGGCGCGAGCCATCAGTTGCTTGATCCGGTCTTTATTTACCAGGCTGTCGAAGGAGCTGTATTCGGCTTGCAGGTGATCGAAATTAACCTTGCTCCACCACGGATGGATTTTGTAGTAATCGCCCAGATCCTCAGTGCGAACCAGTTCCTCTTCGGTGAGCATGATCTCGTTCAGTTTTTCGCCCGGCAACAGGCCGATCACATCGTATTCCAGCGGCTTGCCCGCTTCCTCGCTGATGATTGCTGCAAGGTCGGTGATGAGAGCGGCTGGGGCCTTGCGCACGAAAATTTCTCCGCCTTGTTGTTGCTCGGCAGCGTATAGCACCAGGTCGATGGCGTCGTTGAGGGTCAGCAGAAAACGCGTCATGCGCTCATCGGTGATAGTCAGGCGGTTGCCGGTGGCGAGCAGGCGGCGGAACAGGGGTATCACCGAGCCGCGCGAGCGCAACACGTTGCCGTAGCGCACGCAGGCAAAGCGTGTGCCGCGATTGAGGCGCGACTGGTTGCCTTTCAGCACGATGCGCTCCTGCAAAGCCTTGGTCATCCCCATCACGTTAACCGGTTTGACCGCCTTGTCGGTGCTGACCATGACGAAGGCCTCCAAGCCATTGCGCAAGGCGGCGTCCACTACATTCTGTGCGCCGGTTACGTTGGTATGGATGGCTTCGTGGGGAAAATTTTCACAAGCAGGCACTTGTTTCAACGCGGCGGCGTGGAACATGATGTCGATACCGCTCATTGCTTCATCCAGCCGCTCGCGGTTGCGCACATCGCCGATGACAAAGGAAAGATTGGTGCGCCCGCGATAGAACACGCGCATGTCATGCTGTTTTTTCTCGTCGCGGCTGAGGACGCGCACTTCTTTCGCGCCGAGGTCGAGCAGGCGGCGCACGATAAAATTGCCGAAGGAGCCGGTTCCCCCGCTCACCAGTACCGATTTTTGCGAATAGTCCATAGCATCTCCCCTGATTGGCTTGCGATGTGTTGTGTCTTTGGCCGTCCGTTGACGCGGTGATTCTCCCATATTTTTCAATAGGCCGCATATCGTTAACTCCCGCTGGCATTTGAAACATTCAAACAGTGACTGGCAAGGTAGAATGAAAAAAACAGCTATGGCTTCGCCGGGCATTCAGGCTAGATGATGATGAAAAAAATTGAGCGCAACGCCCCGTGCCCGTGCGGCAGCGGCAAGAAATACAAGCAATGCTGCCTGAAGCGTGATGAGGCTCTTGCGGCAAGCCGGCGCGCCGAAACGGCTGCTGTTTCCAATGCGCTCAAAGCCGCGCTGGAGCATTACCATGCTGGGCGTCTGCTCCAGGCGGAAGCTATCTATCAGCAAGTGCTTCAAGCCGATCCCCATCATCCGGAGGCGTTGCACTTTCTGGGGGTGATTGCTCTTCATCGGGGCAGGAACGAAATTGCCATTGAACTGATTGGCAAAGCGCTTCTGTTCAAACCGGATTATGCCGAGGCGCACAATAATCTCGGGCTCGTGCTCAAGGATCAAGGCATGCTGGTTGAGGCGGTCGAACACTATCAACAAGCGCTTTCCATCAAGCCGAATTTCGCCGAGGCACATAACAATCTGGGGATCGCACTCAAGGATCAAGGCCAGTTGGATAAGGCGGTCTGGCACTACCACGAAGCACTTTCCATTAAGCCGGATTTTGCACTTGCGCACAGCAATTTTGGGTTTGCGCTTCAGGCGCAGGGCAAGTTGGATGAAGCGGTTGAACAGTGTTGCAAAGCGATCGCGCTCAAACCGGATTTTGCCGAGGCTCACGCCAACCTCGGGAGTGCGCTCCAGAAGCAAGGCAAGTTGGCCGAGACGGTAGAGCACTACCGCAAGGCGCTATCACTTAAACCTGATTTTACCGAGGCCCACAGCAACCTTGGCGTTGTGCTTCAGGCGCAAGGCAAGCTGGACGAGGCTGTTGGGCACTATTATCAGGCGCTTTCCATCAATCCGAATTATGCCGAGGCGCATAACAATCTTGCGCTGGCACTACAGGCAGAAGGCAAACTGGATGAGGCTCTCGAGAGCTATCACAAGGCGCTCTCCATCAACCAGAACTATGTCGAAGCTTACAACAATCAGGGAAACACATTTAAAGACCAAGGGCGGTTGAACGAGGCGATTGAAAGTTATCATCGGGCGATTTTGCTCAAACCGGATTACGTCGAGGCACGCAGCAATCTTCTCTACGCCCTGAACTTTCATGCCGACCTGAGCCGCGAAGAAATCTATCGCGCCGCGCAAGAATATGAAGCGCTCATCGGCCAACCGCTGCGTTCCACTTGGCAGGAGCACAACAACGACAAGAACCCGAACCGCCGCCTGCGGATAGGCTACATATCCCCGGACTTCCGCAACCACGCGGTCGCCTATTTCGCCGAGCCGATCCTGTCCAACCACGACAAATCCCAAGTGGAAATATACTGTTACGCGGAAGTCATGCTCGAGGACGAGATTACCGACCGCTTCCGGCACTATGCCGACCACTGGCACAGCACCGTCGGGCTGAGCGACGAGGCCGTGGCGCAAATGGTCCGCGAGCACCGGATCGACATCCTGGTGGATCTGGCCGGACACACCGCCAAGAACCGGCTACCGACCTTCGCCCGCAAACCCGCCCCGGTCCAGATCACCTATCTGGGTTACCTCGGCACCACCGGCCTGTCCGCCATGGATTACATTCTCATCGATCACCATGTTGAGCCAGAGGGCATCGCCGACGCCGGCTACTCCGAACACCTGCTGCGCCTGCCGGACAGTCTATGGTGTTATCGACCGAGCGCAGATGCGCCGGAAATCTCTCCCTTGCCTGCGCTGGCGCGGGGCTATCTCACCTTCGGCTCATTCAACAACTTCAACAAGGTTGACCAGTCCACGCTGGAGTTATGGGCGGAGCTGTTGTGGGTGCTGCCTACTTCCCGGCTGATGATGCTCTCGGTGCCCGAGGGGGAAGCACGGCTGCGCCTGACACATTACTTTGTCAATCTCGGCATCGATGCAGAACGCTTGGAGTTCCATGGAAAATTGCCCATCGCCGAGTTTCGCCACAAACTGCTCGAAGTGGATATCACCCTCGACCCGGTCACCGTCAATGGCGCGACCACCACCTGCGAATCGCTGTGGATGGGCGTGCCGGTACTGTCGCTGGTTGGAGTGCGCTTTCCCTCGCGCGCGGGATTGAGCATCCTCAGCACGGTGGGGCTTTCCGACTTTGTGGCGCACACGCGCGAGGACTATTTCCATCTGGCCGTTCATCTGGCCGACAACCTGGAGTTGCTGGCGGAGATCAGAACCGGACTGCGCGCCCATGTAGCGACCTCGCCGCTCATCGACGAGATCGGCTTCACCCGCAACCTGGAAAGTCTTTACCGGGATGTCTGGGGGAAATGGTGCGGTGTTACCTGAACTGACGCTTATGTCTTTCATGTTGAGGCACTGATATCCAGACCGGGATGAAAAGCATCAACACTGACTTATCGGGTGACTGAAGCCCGATACATCACATTCAGGTTGGCAGACTCAATTCTGGCGAGAACTTGACGAGAATGTCCTTCCCCGCTTCCGGGTGAGCAGGTTGTTCCATTACGCTGCCACCACTACGCGGTTCTTGCCGGTGCGTTTGGCCTGGTACATCGCTTTGTCGGCGCGCCCGATGGCGTCTTCCTGCGGCTCTTGCGGGGTGCGTTGCGTCACGCCGGCGCTGAAGGTGACGAGGATGCGGTCGTTCTCGTGCAGGAAGAATTTCTTGGTCAGTTCGCGCTGCAGGCGTTCCACGGTGGCGGCGGCTTCTTCCAGCGTGACGCCCGGCAGCAGGATGACGAATTCCTCGCCGCCGTAGCGCGCGACCGAGTCGCTGGGACGTAGCGCTTCCTTGATGACGCCGCTCAGGTGGATCAGTGCCTGGTCGCCGGCCTGGTGCCCAAGGGTGTCGTTCAGGCGCTTGAAGTTGTCGATGTCGAGGATGGCAAGGCACAGCGGAGCTTGCGCGCGGTCGGCGCGGGTGGCTTCGCGCTCGAAGGCCTCGTCCAGCCCGCGCCGGTTGAGCGCGCCGGTGAGCTGGTCTTCGTGTACCAGTTCGCTGACCTGCGCGAGCTCCTGTTCCAGCTGGCGGATCTTTTCCTCGGCTTCATGCACTTGCTTGCGGGTGTCGAGCAGCTCTTCGTGCGAACGCAGCGCGCTGGCCTGGATGATGCGCGTGTCGTGCATGATGTCGTCCAGCAGGTGGCTCAGTTCCTTGATGTTGCTTGAGCCCTGGATCTTGTTGCTGTAGGTCTCGATCTTCTGGTGATATTCGCCGGTACTCTCGGTCATCTCGCCGAGCCGGTCGATGAAGCTGGACATCAGATTCTTGAGCGTCTGTTTGGTGTCGGTCAGGCTCTGCTTTAGCAGCCCCTGCTTGATGATGGTGTCGCGCAGGCTGCGCTCGGCGTCGGCGATGACCTGCCGGTCGATCGGGTTGGCGATGATCTGCTGCAGCGCGGCGATCTGTCCGTGCAGCCATTCCTCGTCCTCGACCATTTCGCCGACGTTTTCCACCAGCAGGCGCAGCAAACGTACCAGCCCTTCCTGTATCCGTGCCTTGTCGCTGCCGTGCAATTCGATCTTGAGCCAGACTTGGCGCAATTGCTTGGCGAGCAGGGTCAGCTGGTTGAGGGTGCCGACCCCGCGCACCTGGACGGCCAGCTTGTGGATCTCTTCGGCCAGTTCCGGCTGTGTGCCGGCCATGCTTTCCAGTGTCTGCGCCAGCAGGTCCAGCATCTTCTGGCGCATCTCGGTCTCTTCCGCCGGAGCGGGTGCCGGAGTTGCAGCAGGTGCGGTTGTGGCGGGCGTTGCGGCAATATTGCCCGGTGCGGGTACGGCAATCGGTTCGGCATCTACACCGAGGCTGCCGGCGACGGGTGCTTCCGACCAGGAGTGCAACAGGCCGTCCAGCTTCTCGAACAGCACTTCAGGTTTGGCGCCGAAGCGGGACAGGACTTTCTCCACCCCCTCTTTCTTGCGTGTGACGGATAACCCCTTGTGCGTGGCCTCCAGTTGACGCAACAGGCTGCGTATCAGGGCCGACCATTGCAGGACGTTGCCTGCGGCATCCGCCGCAGTGGCTGGTGCTGCGGCCTTTGCGGCGCTGTGTGCCATCTCTTCGGCGGGCTGGCCGCTGATCTCTGCGTAGATGCGGGCGTAGTTGGCCGGCGTGGGCGGTAGCTTGCGCGATGCCAGCAGCTTCAGCGTGTCGCGGGCGAGTTCGGAGGGGGTGGCGGTTTGCTTGTTCATGGCGTGCCCCGATCAGCTTTTGGTCTCTACCAGATTGTGCGCGATGGCGTAGTGCACCGCTTCGGCATTGTTCTTGAAACCCATTTTTTCCATCATGCGCGCGCGATAGACGCTGACGGTCTTGGGACTGAGCAGCATGATACCGGAGATATCGGTCAGCGATTTGCCGGAAGCCATCAGGCACAGCGTCTGGTATTCGCGGTTGGACAAGCTCTGGTGCATCATGTCCGGCGAATCGCCGATCAGGTTGCTCAATAGCTGTTCGGCCAGCGGGGCGCTAATGTATTTCTTGCCCTCGATGACTTGGCTGATCGCGCTGACCAGTTTCTCCGGCGCGCTCTGCTTGTTGATGTAGCCCATCGCGCCGGCCTTGAGCGCGCGCACGCCGTACTGATCTTCGGGATACATGCTCAGCACGATGATCTTGATGTCCGGATGCTCCGTCTTGAGCTGCTTGAGCACCTCGATGCCATGCTTGTCCGCCAGACCGATGTCCAGCAACACCAGGTCGTAATGCTGCTTGCGCACCATGTCTATCGCCTGCATGCCGTTCTCGGCTTCCCCTTTGATATGAAAGTCGGGGTTGTCCTCGAGCAGCATCTTCAGCCCGTTGCGGATCAGTGCGTGATCGTCTACGACAAGGATTTCTATCATATCGAGATATCGTCGAACAGCGCCTGCTGCGGGGTCTCTTCGCGAATCGGGATGTAGATGGATATCTGCGTTCCCTTGCCCGGCGTACTGGCGATGGACAGTGTGCCGCCCAGGTGCGCGACGCGCTCCTGGATGCCGCGCAGGCCAAACGAGCGCGGCTTGTTGCGCGCGGTCTCGCCGAAACCGATGCCGTCGTCGGAGATGACCAGCTCGAGGTGATCGGTTCCCCTGACGATCTCGATTTGCACGTTCTTTGCCTTGGCGTGTTTCAGGATGTTGTTCAGCGTTTCCTGGCAGATGCGGAACAGGGTGATGGAATGGGATTCGGGCAGTTCGATATTCTCCTGCGACTTGATGACGGTGCAGGCGATGCCGCTGCGCTTGCTGAATTCCTGTGCCTCGATCTCGACTGCGGCAGCCAGACCGAAACAGTCGAGAAAACCGGGGCGCAGGCTGTGTGCGAGATTGCTCGCGGAAGTGACCGCGCGACCCACCAGCTCTTCGATGGTTTTGGCTTTGTCGATGAGCGCGGCATTGTCCCTGGGCAGGCGCTGCATCAGCCACGACAGGTCCATCCGGATCGCGGTGAGCAGGCTGCCGATCTCGTCATGCACTTCGCGTGCGATGCGCAGGCGCTCCTGTTCCTTGGCGTCCTGGATGTGCGAGGAGAGTTCCAGCAGCTGCTGTTGCGCGCGCTTGACCTCCAGCTCGCCCAGCTTGCTCTGCGTGGTGTTCAGCAGGATGCCTTCCCAGCGCGGCATACCGTTCGGCATGCTTTGCGGCGTGGCGCCCAGGCTGATCCACTTGGTCTCGCCCTGCGGCAGCGTGATGCGGCCCTCCCAGTTCCAGAAGCATTGAGTCTGCGCCGACTGCCGCAATGTTTCCAGAAACCCGGGCAGGTCATCCGGGTGGATGAGGTTCAGGAAGCGGGAAGCGTCGTTTTGCAGTTCGTCCGGCGCGATGCCCAGCAGGGCTGGGCATCTTTCGCTGACATAGGGAAAGGCGATGGAGCCGTCCTCGCGCAGCTCAATCTGGCAGGCCACGCCGGGCAGGCTGGCGATGAAGCCTTGCAATTTGTCGGGCAAAGGGCTGGTCATGTTGATCAAGAGAGGTTCCGTCGTGGCGGTGCCGGCAAGGCAGGTGCAATCGCCGCATCAGTGCCGGATGAGATTACTACAATGGCGGAATTGGCGGCAACTTTTTTGGTGAGGGCATGGTGCGCAACTGTGGGTATTGTTATTATCCCTGCATCCATTAGGCGTAGGTCGGGCTGAAGCCCGACCTACGTTCCAATGGATTATTTGGGATAAAAGAAAAAACCATGGGAGGGGTATGTCAGAGATCAAGGTAAATACACGCTTCGGCGAATTGAGCATCAATCCATCGCAGGTGATCACGTTTCCCGGTGGCATTCCGGGGTTTGAGGATTGCACGCGCTGGAAGCTGCTGCATGAGGTTGACGAGCAGGGTGAGCCGGTGGCCGGTATCG
Organism: Gallionellales bacterium GWA2_60_18; assembly: GCA_001801105.1. The sequence goes on along the minus strand of MGWS01000006.1, from coordinate 205,297 downwards.
TGGTGCATCTTCAGGCGCTCGACGACGGGGCGGTATCGTTGTCGCTGACCGACCCGGGGGTGTTCGGGGTGAGCTGTCAGCTGGTGTTGACCGACGATGAGGCGACTACGCTCAAGCTGGAAGACCCGAACGATCTTTTGGTGTTGATGACCTTGTCGGCGCGGGAGGAGGCGCGGCAGCAGGAGGGCGGGATGAAGCTGGAGAGTATGTATGTCAACATCGCCGCGCCCATCCTGATCAATACCCGTTCGCGCATCGGGATGCAGAAGATAGTCGGGCGGCTTTCATCCGCCGGATGAGAAGCCGCTAGCGGTCGGGCTGGGCTTGCGGCGGTGGTTTTTCACCGCCGCTTTTCTTTTGCGGGATGATGTCTTGCGTGATGCTGTCCTTGGGGACGCTGTGGCAGCGGGTACAGGAGAAGAAGGTGATGAAGGCCACCCGGTCGTGGCACATGCCGCAGAACTGGCCGCGGAAGATATCCGCCATGCGTATCTTGTTGGCGCCTGCCTGGGGTATGAATGGTCTGGGATGGCAATTGCTGCAGGTCAGCCACATGGTGTGCGAGCTGTGCGGGAAGCGCACGTTGGGCATTTCTTTGGTGTTGCGCAGGATGATGTCGAGGTCGAATACGTCCATGTCCTCTTTCCCATCCAGGCTGGCGCGAGGGTTTATTCTGCCTTCGCGCAATGCGCGCATCCAGTCGGGATAGCCGACCGCATCCTGCGGCAGGTCGCGGGTCACTTCGTCATGCCGTTGCAGGGTATTGCGATCCGGGTTGGACGGGTCGTAGTGGTCAACGGAATCGATGGCGCGGCGCGAGATATGCGGTTCTCTGGGCGCGACCGGTTCGGCTGGTGTCGCTGGTGCCTGCTCGGGTTGATACAGGTCTTTGGCGGGTGCCGGTTTCAGGCCGGCCAGCAGCATGTAGGCCGGCGCCGCCGCGCCATGGGATGACGGCAGCAGCAGCGACAGGAAGAGCAGGATGGTTGCGGGTCTCATGACGTTCGCCGTTCCGGTGCCGTTCGGCAATCTGCCGGGCGCACGGCACACTCTCCGGGATGCCGCAATGTTCAACGCATGGCGGTTACTGCTTGAGGGGGGTCAGGTGGGTGACGCCGCCAAAACTGCCTACCCACAGGCTGCCGTCATCCGCGATGGACATCGCGAAGATGTCGTTGGCGAACAGGCCGTCCTCTTTCGTCATCGCCTTGGCGAACTTGCCGTCCTGCCAGCGGGTCAGCCCCCGGTTGGTGCCCGCCCACAGCACGCCCTGTTTGTCCAGGTACAGCATGAACACATGGTTGCCGGGCAGCCCTTCTTTCGTGGTGTAGGTGATCCATTTCCTGCCGTCGAAACGCGACAGGCCGCCGCCCCAGGTTCCGGCCCAGACGTGGCCGTTGCGGTCGAACTCGAGCGATACCACATAGTTCGGGTTGAAGGCGACATCGACGTTCTGCAGGCCCATTTCCTGTTTCTGCTTGGCATGGTGCGACGACATCTTGCCGGGATCGTTCTTGAAGGCGGTGTCGTCCTTCACCCTGTCATAGGATGCGCCGAGTCCCTTGCTATGGTTCCAGTTCCGCCAGCGGTTGTTGGTAAACAGCGCCATGCCGCCTTCCGTCGCCAGCCAGATGTCGCCCTTCCGGCCTTCGGCCAGGCCGTAGACCCAGTCGTTCGGCAGCCCGCCTCTGGTGTTCTCGACCGTGTAGAGGTCCCACTTGCTGCGGTCGTCCAGGTTGCCGCCGCGCACGCGGTTGACGCCGGACCAGGTGGCGATCCAGATGTCGCCGTTACGCGCCGTGATCACATCATAGACGAATGGGTCGCCCAGGCCTTCCGGGATGTTGTAGTTGCGCCAGTTCCCGGTCTTCTCGTCGAGCAGCGACAGCCCGCCGCCGTAGGTGCCGACCGCGATCCGGCCCTTGACCTTGCCGACGAAGAAGATGCCGTTGGACAGCAGGCCGCTACGCGCGTTGAAGAGCTTGAAACTGTCTTCGGCCTTGTTGTAGCGGATCACGCCGCCCGAGGTACCGACCCACAGGATGTTGCCGTCGTCATAGATCGACTTGACGTTCTTGTTGCCGACGCGGAAATGGGTGAACTTGTTGGCGGACGGGGTGGCGGGCGCGGGCATGGAGTGCGGGTTGATGCCGGTCACGCCGCTTCCGCCGATCGCCTTCGGCAGCGATTCCTTGCCGTCGTCGGCGAATGCGCCATTGCAGACGGTGGCAAGCGCGATTGCGCCGAGGAGGGTATTGAATTTCATCATTCGCACTTTGCGTCCTTGCTGGATTGGGTGGTCATTTGCTGCGCAGGCGAGCCACGCCGCCTTTGGTGCCGGCCCAGATGTCTCCGCCTGCCATGGCAACGATCGTATAGACGTTGCTGTCGATCAGGCCATCCTGGGTGCCGACGCTTGTCCAGGTCTTGTCCTTGTAGCGCGACACGCCGTTGTTGGTGCCGAACCAGATGGCGCCCTTTTCATCCTGCGCGATGGCATAGACGATGTTTCCGGCCAGGCCGTCCTTGCTCGAAAAGCTGCCCCACTTCTTGCCGTCCCAGCGGCTGACGCCGCCTCCCCAGGTACCCGCCCAGACGGCGCCGTCAGCTGCGACCAGAATGGAGAAGACATAGTTCGGGTTATACGATGGCAGCCCGTCGACCTGGGTGGCAAGGTCGTGGCGCGAGCGCGTCCCGAGGCCGGTGTTGGCGCTGGAGTGCGCGGCTTCCGGGTTGTCGGCGCCGAGGCCGTCCTTGTGCGTCCAGGATTGCCAGCGCTTGCCGTCATACATTGATACGCCGCCCTCGGTGCCGAACCAGACGCGTCCCTGCGCATCGACGCCGAGGCCATAGACCCATTCGTTGATCAGTTCCTTGACATAGGTCTTGAATTTCCCGGTCTTGACGTTGAAGGAATTCGCGCCGGCCCAGGTGCCGATCCACAGGTTGCCATCCTTGCCGTTGGCAAAGGAATAGATCCAGTAATCGGCCAGGCCATGCATCGGGAAGTAGGTCTTCCACTTGCCGTCCTTGTAGCGCGAGGCGCCGCCGGCATTGGTGCCGAACCACTTGTAGCCCTGCGTATCGATGCCGACGGCAAAAACGTATTCGTTGGCCAGACCGTGGTCACGGGTGAAGGTGTTGCGCGGCTTCATGGTCTTGAGATCGATCTCATGGACACCGACCGAAGTGCCGACCCACAGGGCATTGCTGGCCGGCTCGAGGGTCAGAGCGCGGACATAGACGTTCTTGCCGACTTCGAAACTGTCGACCACCTTGATGCCGGTCGCATCAGAGTCGGCGGCATGTGCGGGCAAGGCCGCCAGCAGCAGCGAGAAAAATGCGGGGAGAAAACTGGATGATGCTTTCATCATTTATACAGGGTCCGGGCGTAGGCGATGGCATCCGTGATCTCCTGATCGGAGAGAATACCGAAGAAGGGCGGCTGCATCATCTTGCCCAGTTTGACGGATTGCAGCAGCTGCATGTCCTGCTGCATCAGGGTCTCGCCGCGCGCGAAATTCGGTGCGCCCGGCGCGACACTTACGCCGTGCGCGCCATGGCATGAGATGCAATGTGTTTCGTAGACCTTCTGACCGCGCACCAGATCGGCGGCAGAGGCAGACAGGGAACCGGCAGAACCGGCTAACAGGATCAATGCGGCGGTGAAGGGCTTCATTTTCAGGCTCCTTATTTCTTGGGTGCGCGCTTGCGCTGCCCTTTCTTGTTGAGTCCCTGCAATTCATAGGATTTTGCCTGCCAGCGCTCGGCTTCGGCGGCATTTGCTTCCAGCCCCAGCCCGCCTTCGCGATAGGCCTTGATCAAGGCATCGATCGCCGGCAGATAGTTGTCCTCGGCGGAGAGTTTGATCCAGCGCTGCGCTTCCGCACCCTGACGCTCGTTTTCGGGGATGTCCAGCTTGCCGCTGATATAGGCCTGGGCCAGCACGCTGACGGCCTGCTTGTGCCCCTGTTCTGCGGCGAGAGCGATCAGGCGGCGCGCTTCGGTCGTGTCTTTGGGTGCGCCCTCGCCGATCGACAGCATGGAACCGAGCCCGAACTGACCTTCGGCATTGCCCTGATCGGCAGCCTTGCGGTAGTAGGCGATGGCGTCCTCGTCATATTCCGAGTAATCGAGGATGCCCCCCAGCGTGGCCTGGGCCGGAGCATATCCGGCATCGGCTGCCTTGGTCAGCAAGGGCATCGCCTCGACGACATCGCCCTTCTTGTAATACATGTCGTAGCCGGACGTATAGTCTTCCTCCGGCCCGGCCCATGCCGCCTGACAGCTTGCGGCCAGGATCAGCGCGAGCACCGGTTTTTGTATCTGCGGAAAAATCATCGTCAGCCTCCTCAAGAATTCTGTTTTTGTTATGCGGCACCGGCCTTGTCGATATCCGCAAGCTCTTCGAGTTTGCGGTACAGGCTTGAAACGCCGATCTCCAGTTTCTGCGCGGCAGCGCGCCGGTCGCCGGCGCATTCGGCAAGGGTGCGGAAGATGATATCCGCTTCCACCCTGCGCAACTGCTCACGCAGGCCGCCATTATATGCAATATTCACACTCCCGGCATCATGGGTTTGTGTCCGGCGGGCGATGTTCGGTGGCAGGTCGCCCAGGGTGATCCTGCCGCCATCCGCGAGTATGCTGGCGCGATTGATGACGTTCTCCACCTCGCGCACATTGCCGGGCCAGTCATATTCGATCAGGAGCTCCTCAGCCATCGGGTCGATCTCCAGTGGTTTCCTGCCGCCGCCAACCTTCTTCAGCGTGTATTGCAACAGTTGCTGCATGTCCTCGCGCCGTTCGCGCAGCGGCGGGATGTGGATATGGAACATCGACAGCCGGAAATACAAATCCTCGCGGAAGGTTCCCTGCCTGACCATTTCCGCCAGATCGCGGTTGGTCGCGGCAAGGATGCGGGTGTCGATGAAACGCGATTGCTCGCCGCCTACCGGACGCACTTGTTTGTCATCGAGAACGTGCAAAAGTTTCGTCTGCATGTTCAGCGGCAGCTCGCCGACCTCATCGAGGAACAGGGTGCCGTGGTCGGCCTGCGAGAACAGCCCTTTGCGGGCGCGGTCGGCGCCGGTGAAGGCGCCCTTGGTATGGCCGAACAGTTCGCTCTCGATCAGGTTTTCCGGGATCGCGCCGCAATTCACCGGGATGAAGGGATGCTCGCGGCGGGGACTCCGTTCATGGATGGAGCGCGCCGCGACGCCCTTGCCGGTGCCGCTTTCGCCTGTGATCAGCACGGTGCTGTCGGTGGTGGCCACCTTGGAGATCATCCGCCCCATTTCCATCATCGAAGGCGCGTTGAAGACGAAGGCGCCGCTGTCGTCCACGACGAACTTGCGCAATGCCTGGTTCTCCGCCTTGAGCCCGCGCATCGCCTCGATCTGGGTCAGGCGATAGGTCAGCTCTTCGTTGTGCACCGGCTTGATGATGTAATCGCTGGCACCGGCGCGCAGGGCCTCGACCGCGGTCTCGACCGAGGCGAACGCGGTCACCATGATGAAATGGGTGTCGATGCCCGAGCCGAGGAAGCTCCTGACCAGATCGACGCCGTTGCCGTCCGGCATCTTGATGTCGCACAGCGCGACATCCACGTCGCCGCGCGCCAGTTTGGCCGAGGCTTCCTTCACGTTGGCGGCGGTATCCACCGAATGGCCGGCATGGCGCACCGCAGCCGACATCAATTGCCGGATGGCGGCCTCATCGTCGATAACCAGAACATGCATGGGCTGTTTTCCTTATTGTGTTGTGTCGGATGGCGGGATCGGCAGGGTGACGGTGACGGTGGTGCCTATCCCTTGCGTCGAGGCGACCGATATCTCGCCGCCCGTCTGCTGGATCAGCTGGCGGCACAATGCCAGACCGAGCCCGATGCCGCGGCCCGGCGCCTTGGTGGTGAAGTATTCCGTGAATACGCGCTCGAGGTTCTCCGGCGCGATCCCGCTCCCGTTGTCGCTGACCGAGAACCCCACATGGCCATCCTTCATGAAGCTGGTCACCTGGATCATGGGCGGCGGGTCGTGGCGATCCTGCAGCGCGTCGCAGGCATTGATGAGCAGATTGGTCACCACCTGCATCAGGTGGTCGGCCACGCCGAATACTGCCGGTATGTCGCCGTCGAGCCTGAGGTTCAGTTCCAGATTGCGGAAACGCCGGTCATACGAGATGAAGCTGCAGGTGCTGCGCAGCAGGCCGTTGAGGTCGAGCAGCACCGGGTCGGGCGAGCGCGGTACCGAGAATTCCGATATCTGCCGCGTGATCGCCATCACGCGCCGGGCATGTTCGAGTATCAGATCCGGCTTGCACGGCGCACCGATCTTCTGGCACTTGTGGGTGAGGGTCTCGCGCTCGATCTCTTCGGCGATGCCGACGATGGCGGCCAGCGGGTTGTTGATCTCGTGCGCCACGGCCGCCGCCAGCGAACCCACGGCTGCCATCTTTTCCTTGTGGAACTGCTGCTGCCGGCCGAGTTCGAGCTGCGATTCATGCTCGCGCAGCCCGTGCTGCATGTCGTTCACCGCCTCCATCAGCGCACCCAGTTCGTCGTGCCGCGTCACCGGCAGCGGGGAGCCGCGATAGCCGTTGACGATCTCGATGGAGCGCTGGTGCACCATGCGGATGTCCCTTTCGAGGCGGCGGAAGAAGCGCATCATCAGGCCGCCGAGCAGGGCCACGCCGAGGATGCCGAAACCGAGCCAGGCATAACTCAGGCGCACGAACGATTGGCGGTAATTCTCGATCAATTGCCGTTTCTGTGCGGCGATATCGGTGGTGATCGAATCGAGGGTCGTCACCAGGCGGTAGAAATCGGCGCGCGTGTCCATGATGGTTTCGTTGCTTGGGGCTGTCGTCAGCCTTTCGAGATTCTTCTGCAGGCTCGCGATATCGGCCGACAACACGGGGTAGACCGGTTGCAGCGCGCTCAGGCCGGAGATCAACGATTCCGTCTGGAGCGCCAGCGCCCCGGCCGCCTTGTCGGTGCGTTCCCAGTAGTTGTTGTCGATGTCGAGGATGGTGCGCGAAACCGTCATGTTCAGTGCGATCTGGTATTGCTCCATCCGGTGTATCGTCTCGATCCCGGACAGCGAGTTGAACAGGAAACCGCGCTCCAGCGAGATCGCCGTGGCGATGGCAAAGCAGTACAGCGCCACGGCGGCCATCGTCCACATCATCTTCTGGCGCAGCGAAAGCCTGCCGTGCGGCACGGCCGGGATATTCAGCCTGCGCTCGGTCTTGCGCCGTTCATCCATGCGGTGCTCCATGGGCCTCCTCGAAGTGTCACTTCTCGTCGCTCCGGATCGCTTCGCTCCATCGCGAACTTTGTTATTATGCGGACGAACGGTGAAAACCATATCACACTCGCGGAACATCACAAACCAAGGAGCCATGACCATGACCCGCAGATTGATCTCCAGCGCATTGCTTTCCCTGATCTTCGCTGCCACCGCTGCCCTGGCCGACCCGCTGACGGACGCATTGAGCGCCATCGATGCGGGAAAACACAAACAGGGCGCGCAGATGCTGACGCCGCTGGCCAGCGGCGGCAACCAGACGGCACAGTATCGCCTGGGACTGCTCTATTATTACGGCAAGGGCGTCAAGGAGGACGAGAAACAAGCCGTCGACCTGTGGCGCAAGGCCGCGGCCCAGGGGCATGTCGATTCGATGTTCCAGCTCGGCTCGGCCTTCCTGCTGGGGTCGCAGACGGAAAAAATGGTGGACGACCCGGATTACGAGGCGGCGACCTGGTATATCCAGGCGGCGAACGCCGGGCATGCGGAAGCGCAATACCACCTCGGGCTGCTGTTCATGGCCGGCAAGGGCGTGATCAAGGATTACCAGCAGGCCACCTACTGGTTGCAGAAGGCCGCGGCTCAGGGGCATGCCGAAGCGAAGAAGGCCGTCGGCAGCATAGGCGCGGCCAGCAAGTAGCGGATCATTCCAGCGCGAGACGCCGGGCGATCGATCCGGCGTATTCCGCGTCTCCCCACGGGCGGACACCGCTGATCGTCTCGACGATCACGCCGTCGCGCCCGATCAGGAAACTCGTCGGATAACCCTCCAGCCGCAACGCGCCTGCCAGCGCGCGCCGGCTGTCCAGCAGGATGGGGAAAGCGACCGGGTTCTTCAGCAGGAATTCGCGTACCGGGTCGGCAGCGTCGTCCACGCTGATGCCCAGCACCCGCAGGCCGCGCGCCGCAAGGCGCAGGTGCAGCGCCTGCAGGTCTGGCATTTCGGCGCGGCAGGGCGGGCACCAGGTCGCCCAGAAGTTGATCAGCAGCGGCGAGCCGGCATGGTCGGCCAGACGATGCATGCGGCCATCGAGATCCGGCAGATCGAAGGAAGGGAAGCTTGATCCGACGCGCGGCGGGAAAGCATCGGGACGGCCGCAACCGGCCAGCGGCAGCATCGCGCCGGCCGCCGCTGCGGCGATGAGGCGCAGGGCACGGCGGCGGGATGCGAACAAAGCGGACATGGACCGCCTGCCGGGCTATTTCACTACGCTGGCGATGCTGAGCCTGATATTGCCTGCGCCCGGGCCGGTTTGCACCGGCGCAGCCACCAAATCGCCGCTGTGTTGCAGCGCATCGCCGCTCATGGAGATGCGCGCACCGACCGTCACCTGGCCGAACTGCGAGAGCCTCAGGTCGGGCGACATGGCCATGCTGTCGTCCAGCGTGAATTCGAATGGCAGGTCGGAGACCTTCTTGCGCAGGATCGCCAGCGGCATGCGCGGCCCATTCACGGCGTGGGCGAAGATGAACACCGCATTGTCCGGGCCGGCCTTGCCGCGCAATGCGGGATCGAGCGCGACCGAGCCGGAGATGACGGCAGCGGCGGCAGCCGGTTGCGCCGGGGCGGGTGTGCTGTCGCCGCCGATGCGGCTTTCCGCATCGGCGATGCTGGAGCGTATCGAGGTCGAAATGTCGGAATCCGGCGGCACCAGATCGAGTATCTTGCGCCATTCGCCGGCCGCGGCGCGGTAGTCCTTGCGCTCGAAGGCGACGCTGCCGGACAGCGCCAGCGCCTTGATGTTGCGCGGGTCGGTTTGCAGCGCCAGGCGGATGACCTTTTCGGGTTCGCCCTCCAGTTTGCGTCCCTGCATCATCGCCAGCACGTCAGCGTAATCCGACAGCAACTGCGCATCGGGCGGCAGCAAGTTCACCGCGCGGGCATAGGCAGCGGCGGATTCGGCATGACGGCCGAGCACGGCATAAGAGCGTCCGAGCATATGCCAGCCCTGGCCGTCTTCGGGATTCTCCATCAGGCGTTCGGCCAGTTGGCCGACCATGGCTTCGATGTCCTGCCGGGTCAGCGCATGGGAGGCGTCGCCGCTTTCCGCCACGGGCTGGGGTTGCTGCCCGGTGAGCGATTCGATCGAGCCCATCGCGTAATACATGCCCAGCACCAGCACCGGCACGGCGATGCCGACGGCTGCGGCCAGTTTTGGACGACGCGCATCGGTCGGCGCGCCGACAGGGGTGGTCCGTTGTCCGTCCTCGAGGGCGCGGCGTTCGAGTTCGGCCTTCTCGGCGGCGTAATGCTCGGCGGTCAGGTGCCCGGCGGCGAATTCGCGCTCCAGATCGGCGAGCTGCTCGCGCAGCACCTCCAGGCTCATGGCGGCGGAATCGGTTCCCGGCTGCGCCGCTCCCTTCGGTTTGCGCAGCAGCGGGACGATGACTGCCGCCAAGGCGGCCAGCACCATGATGGCGGCTACGATTGCAAAAATGGTCATGCTGTTTTCCTTACGATATTGATGCTGCCCGGAGTGTGCCGATCAGTGTTTGTCGTCCAGCAGCCGGGCGGCGGCCTCATGCTCTTCGGACGTCAATTCCTGCACGATCTGGTCGCGCCGGCGGCGTAGTTTCAGGAACAGCGCCGCAAGTGCTCCGATGAGGACTAGGAAGGGGCCGAACCAGAGCAGCCAGGTGCTGCCCTTGACCGGCGGACGGTACAGCACGAAGTCGCCGTAGCGCTGCACCATGTAGTCGGTCACCTCCTTGTCGCTCATGCCGCGCTGGAGCATCTCGCGGGTCTGGTTCTTCAGGTCGACCGCCAGCTCTGCATGGGAGTCGGCGATAGTCTGGTTCTGGCACACCAGGCAGCGCAGTTCCTCGGCGATCTTCTGCACGCGCGCCTCGAGTACCGGATCGGCCGCGACCGGTTGTGCCTCGTTCGCCATGACGGGGAATGCCGTTGCCAGCAGCAGCGAGAGGAAGAATTTATGCACCTTGCAACTCCTTTACCAGCGGGAGGATCTTTTCCCTGAGCGCCTGCGGCGTGATTGGGCCGGTGTGTTTCATGCGGATCACGCCGGTCTTGTCGATGATGAAGGTCTCAGGCACGCCGTAGACGCCGTAGTCGATGCCGACCCGTCCGTCGCGGTCATAGGCCGAGAGGGTGTAGGGGTCGCCGTGCTGTTGCAACCAGCCCAGACCGTTCTCGCGCTCGTCCTTGTAGTCGAGGCCGATGATGGGGACGATATCCTGTTGGGCCAGATCGAGCAGCACCGGGTGCTCCTCGCGGCAGGAGACGCACCAGGATGCCCACACGTTGAGCAACCAGACCTTGCCCTTCATGTCTGTCGGCGCGAAGGTCTTGTTCCCGTCATGCAATTGCGGGATGTTGAAGGCGGGTGCCGGTTTGTCGATGAACGGCGAGGGCAGTTCGCGCGGGTTGAGTGTCAGCCCGATGCCGAGAAAGATCACCAGCACGATGAAGATGCCTAGGGGCAGAAGGAAGCGGCGCATTCGTGACTCCTCAGGCGGTCTGGTGTGTGGGCGGGATGGCGGTAGCGCGCTTGATGACGGGCCGGTAGCGCCGGTCGCTCGCTGCGAGCGCGCCGCCGAGCGCCATCATCAGGCAGCCGAACCATATCCAGTCGACCAGCGGTTTGTGCTGGACGCGCACGATCCAGGTCTGTTCATCGATGGCCTCGCCGAGCGAGACATACAGATCGCGGAACAGGCCGGTGTCGATGGCGGCCTCGGTCATCGGCATGCCCTGCACCGAATACAGCCGTTTCTCCGGTGCCATGACGCGCAGCACCTTGCCGTCGCGGCTGACTTCCATGCGCCCCCGGGCGGCGATGAAGTTCGGGCCCTTGTATTCCTCGAGGCCGGTGAACTTGAACGAATAGCCGCCCACCGTCGTGGTGTCGCCGATCTGCATCTTCACGTCGGAATTGGACTCGAAGCCCTTGACCATGGTGACGCCGAGGATGAACACGCCGACGCCGGCATGCGCCAGCAGCATGCCCCAGCGCGCGCGCGGCACGGCAGCGAGACGCGCGAACAGCGTGGCGTTGCCGCTCTTCACGCGCTGGAACAGGTTGGCGACACTCGCGAGGATCAGCCACATGCCCAGCATGCTGCCCATCGCGGTGAGCACGCTCCACTTACCAAAGGCCAGCGGCAGCAGCAGGCCGGTCAGCAGTGCGGCGACGATGACCCAGCGCAGCCGGGCAAATATCTCGTTCCAGTGCGCGTTCTTCCAGCGCGCGAACGGGCCGAAGCCGGCCAGCAGCACCAGCGGAACCATCAGCGGGACGAACACCGCCTCGAAGTAGGGCGGCCCGACCGACAGCTTGCCGAGGCCGAGCGCATCGAGGAACAACGGGTAGAGCGTGCCGAGCAGGACGGCGGCGGTCGCGACCATCAGCAGCACATTGTTCAATAAAAGGAACGATTCGCGCGAGATCAGCCCGAACTTGCCGCCCAGGCCGACCTTGGGCGCGCGCCAGGCGAACAGTGTGAGCGAGATGCCTACCACCAGCGCGAGGAAGACCAGCACGAAAACGCCGCGCCTGGGATCGGTGGCGAAGGCATGCACCGAGGTGAGCACGCCGGAACGTACCAGGAAGGTGCCGAGCAGCGACAGCGAGAATGCGGTGATCGCCAGCAGCACGGTCCAGTTCTTGAAGGCGCCGCGTTTCTCGGTGACGGCCAGCGAATGCATCAGCGCCGTGCCGACCAGCCAGGGCATGAACGAGGCGTTCTCCACCGGGTCCCAGAACCACCAGCCGCCCCAGCCCAGTTCGTAGTAGGCCCACCAGGAACCGAGCGCGATGCCGAGCGTGAGGAACATCCAGGCGACCGTCGTCCACGGGCGCGACCAGCGCGCCCACGCGGCATCCAGTCGGCCCGAGATCAGCGCGGCGATGGCGAAGGAGAACGCCACCGCGAAACCGACATAGCCCATGTAGAGCAGCGGCGGGTGATAGGCCATGCCCGGGTCCTGCAACAGCGGGTTGAGATCGTTGCCATCGAGCGCGGCGGGCAGCAGGCGGTCGAACGGATTGGACACCGAGATCATGAACGACAGGAACCCGACGCTGATGACACCCATCACCGATAGCACGATGTTGACGATGTCGTTCGGCAGGCGGCGGCTGAACAGCGTCACCGCGAACGTCCACAGCGACAGGATGAACACCCACAGCAGCATCGAGCCTTCGTGGCCGCCCCACACCGCGGCGACCTTGTAGAACATCGGTAGCAGTGTGTTGGAATGTTCGGCGACATAGCGCACCGAGAAATCGTTGCTGGCGAAGGCGTAGGTCAGGCAGGCGAAGGCGATGCCGACAAACACCGACTGCATGCGCGCCACCGGGCGGCCGACCGCCATCAGGCGCAGATCGCCGCGCAGTGCGCCGGTCATGGGGATGATACCTTGCAGCAGCGCCAGCGCCAGCGCAATGATCAGGGCAAGATGCCCGATTTCTGGAATCACGATGCAGTCTCCAAAGGGGGTCGTTTTATCAAGCCGCGAATTATAACAAATCCAGGGGGGTTAACCGGTCGCATATTGGGTATGATGCAGGCGCGCTTGCCGCCATGCCGGACATGTCCGGCATCCGCGCGGCGAAAAGGTTCAACGTCCGATGGCGGGCCGGGGATATCCATTCATGGCGTTATGGAAAAAATTCGACAATGCGGCGCTGGTCGCTGTCCTGTGGTTGGTCGCCGCAGGCTATGCCGCGTTCGTGGCCTGGGCGCATTATGACGGCTATGCCGCTGCGGCGCGCGGCGAGATGCCGCTCTACACCGATTACACGCCGACCTATGCGGCCTCGCTGCTGCTACGCGAGATCCCCGCGCAATATCTCTATGTGCAGGGCGCGATGGTCGAGGCCGGTCGCCTCGCGGCGCATGCGATGTATGGCGGCATAACGGATGAACAGGCGCATGGTGTCGGGTTCGCGCCCTTCATGTATCCGCCGACCTTCATCCTGCTGATCGCGCCGCTCGCGTACCTTCCCTATTTGCTGTCCTGGTTCCTGTGGCTCGGCGTCACCGCCGTGCCCTATCTCGCGGCGATGCGCAGGATACTGCCCGGGCTGCTGGCATGGCCGTTCGCGCTGGCGGCTCCGCCGGTGTTCTACAACGTCATGTACGGACAGACCGGATTCCTGAGCGCCGGGCTGATTGCGCTCGGGCTGGTCATGCTGCGGCGCAATCCGCTATGGGCCGGGGTGTTCATCGGTTTGGCCAGCGTCAAGCCGCATCTCGGGGTGCTGATCCCGTTCGCGTTGCTGGCCGGCGCGCACTGGCGCGCCTTTGCTTCCGCCGCCTTGACTGTGATCGCCACCATCATAGTCAGCCTGCTCGCGTTCGGCGACGATCCGTGGTTCGCTTTCATCGGCACCGGCCAGTTCCATCTGCAAGGTTTTGCGCATGGCGCCTACAACTACGCGCCGATGACCACGGTACTGGCGACCTTGCGGCTGGCCGGTGTAGCACATGCCCCCGCGATGCTGGCGCAGTATCTCTCCGCCGCGCTCATGGTCGCGCTGGTGGGGGCGGTTTGGTGGCGCGGGCGCAAGCGCCCCGACCTGTTCGGTTTGCAGGCCGCGATCCTGTGCCTGGCGACACCGCTGGCCGTGCCGATGATGTATCTCTACGATCTCGTGTTGCTGGTGCCTGCCGCCGCCTGGCTGTGGCAGGACATGCGCGAGCGCGGCGCGGGCCATTGGGAGTATGTGGTGCTGGGCGGAGCGATGGCGGCCCTGCTCGCGGTCAAGCCGCTTGCCGAAGCGTACGGCATCCAGCCGGGCGCGGCGCTGATCGTCATCCTGCTTATGCTGGCGCTGCGCCGCTACTGGCTTGCGTGGCATGCGCCCGCGGCGCTCAGTTCCGTCCGAGGATGAAGTGCAGCGCACCGGGCAGGCGTAATGCGGGAGCGTTGAGATAGTGGCGCCAGCCGTGGCGCAGGTGGCGCGCGATGAAGGACGGGCGCAGATAGAACCGGCGGTAGAGGTTGCGCTGCAAGGCGGACAGTTCTGCGCTTGAAGCCATGCCGGCGCCGTGCGCGGCGTAGTGGTAATCGGCATGAGGCTGCTGTTCATCGTGCAGAACTCCCAGTCCCGGCACATCGGGGTAGGGCTGGTACATCTGCACCTGCAAATAATCGGCCGGCAATTCCAGCGCCAGCGCGCGCGTCGCCTCCGCGTCGGCGCGGGTCTCGCCGGGCAGCCCCAGCATGAACAGCGCCACCGCGCCTATCCCCTGCGCATCGAGCAGGGCGAAGGCGTTCCGGCTGGCCGCCAGCCACGCGTTCCCGTCCGGCGCCTTGCCGATCCGCTCGATCAGATGCGCCGCGCCGCTGTCCACGCCGATCTTGAGCAGGCGCGCGCCGCTAGCGCGCGCGGCCGCGACGACTTCTTCGTCCAGTTCATCCGGGCGCGCATTGGCCAGCCAGGGCAGCGTGAGATGGCGCTGCTGCAAACCTTCGGCCAGCGCGAGCAAGCGCCCGCGGTGCACGAACAGCGAATCATCCTCGAAGGCGATGGCCTGCGCGCCGGCATCGGCGAGCCGCGCCACCTCGTCGAGCACCTGCGCGAGCGGGCGCGTGCGCAGCGGGCGTCCGACGCTCTTGCGCACGACGGCTGAGCAGTGGCGGCAGGGACGCGGGCAGCCCCAGGCCGTCAGCGCATAGCCCCAGCGCGCGGGAGCGGTGCCGCGCAGGGGAAAGGGGAAGGGATGGGCTGCCAGTTCGTGCCCGGCAAAAACGGGCGCCGGCAGCAGGTCGGGTTGCGATACCAGCGCGAGAGCGCTGCCGCCGTGCGCCGGCCAGCGTTGCTGCAAGTCCGTTAGCGCCGCGCCATCGCGGAGCTGCGCCAGCAGTTGCGGCAACACTTCCTCCGGTTCGCCGGCCACCGCCAGGTCATAAGCCTCCGCCCAGCCCGGATGCGGATGGCGCGCGATGTGCTGCACCTGTTGTCCGACGGCGATGGTGATGACACCGGCGCGGCGCAATGCCGCTGCGACCGCGACCGATTCGTCGAGGCACCAGGTCACCGCGCGGATGACGGCGACACGCGGATGCAGCGCGAGCGCCTTGGCTGCGAACGCTGCGGCATCGAACGGGCGCAGCCAGCCGTCGAGCAGTGGCGCATGCTCGCCGAGCTTGGCCGCGATGCCGGCTTGCACATACTTGAGGTCGAGCGCCGGGTGCAGATGGCGCGGATGCCGGGTATGGCGCGCGGCGGCGCGGTCGATGCGCAGCAGCACGGCGAACGGTGCCGCGCTCACGCCGCCGCCCCGTCTGCCGCCAGCGCATGCAACCGGGCGATCACGCGGTGCAGTTGCGCTTCGCCCATGCCGTCGTAGAGCGGGATCAGCAGCGCCTGCCGGTAAAGCGTGGCGGCGCCAGGACAATCGTCGCACCCGAGCAGGCGCGCGGTGTCGTCCATCACTTCGCCGTGGATGCCGAGATCCAGCCCGAGCGCGAGCGCGCGTTGGCGCAGAGGCTCCAGGTCGCCGCAATAGCGCGCGACGAAGTTGTAGAACACCGGGCGGCCGCAGGCGTCGCGCCGCTGTGCGCCGAACGCAGACGGCAGCGCATCGGCCAGCCGGTGCCACAGCGCGTCGAGCCGCGCATGGCGCTGTACCAGCCGCGCCAGCTTGCGCCGCGCGATGCGCGCCTGCATGCCGCTGAAGGCGACATCCGCGCGCACGCGCTGGTTGGCACTCCGGTAGAAACGCTCGAAGCGCGCGGCATTGCGCGCGCCGAACATCAGTCGCGCCGCCACGGCATACAGCGGGCTGCGCACCAGCAGTTCCTCGACCCATTTGAGCAGCATCTTGCGCATCGCCGGCCACTCGCGGCGCGGACGCTGTGCCAGCAGCGGTCGCACCCGCTCCGCCAGCGCATCGTCGCGCGTGGCGAGCACGCCGCCGCCGAACGCGGCGAGCGCCTTATTCGCTTCCAGGCTGAACAGCGCGGCGATGCCGAAGCTGCCGACCGGACGCCCGTCCACGCTCGCGCCGGGCGCATGCGCGCAATCCTCGATCACCGGCACGCCGAGTGCGCACAGCGCGGCGATGTCGCAAGGCGCGCCGAGCAGATGCAGCGCGAGGATGGCGCGCGTGCGCGGCGTCATCGCGGCGCGCACCGATGCGACGCTGACATTAAAGGTGTCCGTGTCGATTTCAGCAGGAACCGGCACGATGCCGCGCGCGGTCAGCAGCGGCAACAACTCGCCGAGCGTGTAGGCGGGGATGACGATCTCGTCGCCGGATTTGATTCCCAGAGAGTCAACGATCAGGCATAGCGCATCGCGTCCGCTGGCTACGGCAAAGGCGTGCGGCACGCACATGGCTGCGGCAAATTCGCGCTCGAATGCGGTCACCTCGGCAGCCGCGCGTTCCGGTGTGATGAAAGGCGCGCGCAGCCAGTCGGCGAGATCGGTCGCTTCGAGCAGGATGCGGCGGCGCGGAATCATGCGCGACTGCGCCGCAACGGCGTCACGTTGGCGGGAAGTGCGGGCTGCGCGAGGACGTCCTCGAGCGCGGCCAGCACCGCCTCGACCGGAATCTCGCGCATGCAGCGGTTGTCGCGGCAACGGGTCTGGCGCTGGTTGCCGACGTTGACGCAAGGGGAACAGGGCAGCCCGGCGCTCAGCACCGTCGCGCGCCCGAGCGGGCGATACAGCACCGGCGTTTCCGGGCCGAACAGGACGACCACCGGCAGGTCGCTCACTGCCGCGAAATGCGCCGGCCCGGAATCGTTGCTGACCAGCGTATCCGCCTGCGCGAACAGCGCGGGCAACTGATCCAGCGCGAGATGGCCGGCGATGTCGGCGCAGCGCGGGTCCGCGACCGCGGCGGCGATCTGTGCCGTGGTCGCAGCATCGGACGCGCTGCCGATCAGCAGGATGTCGAGGTCGGCGTGCCGTTCCAGCAGGCGGCAGGCGAGGGCGACGAAGTGGGGTACGGGCCAGCGCCGTTGCGGCAGCAGTTCGCTGGCGTTGGGATTGAGCAGCAGCAGTGTTCCATATCCGCGCCGTTGCGGCAGCGCCGCGCGCAGCAGCGTTTGCACGGCGGCGGTCTCCGGCGCGCGCGGTGTGCGGCGCGGCGGCTCGGGCAGTTCGTGGCGCACGACCGCGCGGCCGAGCAGCGCATCGGTCAGCGCGAGATAGTTGTGCGAGATGTGCCGTGCCGGATCGTAGGCGACGCGGTGCGTATACAGGTCGCCGCGATAGCGTCCGATGCCGCCGCTCGCATGGAAGCCGGCGCGCCGGCGCACGCCCGAGACGGCGCACAGCGCGGCGGAAAGGCAGGCGAACAGTTCGAGATCGACGACGGTATCGATGCCGTTGTCGCGCACCCAGCGCCGCCAGCGCCAGATATCCGGCAGCAGCGCGAGCGGCCGGTCGGCGTGCAGGGAAAAGATGCGTTCGCCGGGCACCGTGCCGGTGAGGGCGAGCGCGGGACGGTTGTGCTCGAAGGTGAGGAAGAAAGCTTCTGCGCCGACCGCGCCGGACAGGGCGCGCACGGCCGGATCGGCCAGCACCATGCTGCCGGATTCGCTCAGCAGCACGAACAGCACCCGGCGCGGCGCATCCGGCTGCGCGTCGCGGGCGGGCGTCATCGCGCGGACGCGGCGCAACAGCGTCATGCACCAGCACAGCGGGATGCCGAGCCAGCGGTCGAGGCGTCGCATGAGGTCGGGGTCGATCAGGTGAACCTCCGTTTTTACTTGCCGCCGGGCTGCATCGCCTCGCGTTGCTTGCGCAGCGTTTCCTGCCACTCCCATGTTGCGGCTTCGGCCTTGCGGCGGTACGGGTCATCGGCAGGGGCACGGTGCAGCCAGGCCTGCATCGCTTCGATGGCGGCGCGCAGGTTGCCCAGCCCTTCCTGCGCGATCGCCATGCCGTAATAGGCGTTGAGCTGGCCGCTGCGCAGGTTCGATGCTTCGTCGAAAAAATCGGCCGCTGCCGCGTATTCGCGTTTGCCCAGCAGGGCGAAGCCGAGGTTGGCATGGGCCTCCGGCATGTCCGGCGCGAGTTCCAGCACGCGGTGGAATGCGGCGATGGCGTAGTCGTATTGTTTCGCATGCAGCATGGCCACGCCCTGCTGGAAGCGCAGGGCGATCTCCTCGCGGCGTTTTTCGATCACGTGCGTGTGTTCCGGCGAGACCTCCGGCAAGGTCTTCTGCGCGCCGGACGGCAGCCATCCGGCGGCGGCACCGAGCAGCAGGCCGCCGATGGTCACGGGCGCCAGCATCGCCAGCAAGGCCAGCCCGCGCGCACCCCGGCGCTCGTCGCTGTCCGCCGCTGCCGCATGTGCGCGCCAGACGGCAGCGAGCAGCAGTGCAACGAACAGCGACACGGCGGCCAGCGCGAAGAATCCGCCGATGCCGGCCAACCCCATGGCGGCCAGATAGCCGCCGTCGGTCTGCGCCAGTTCCACATGCGTCGCTTTGCGCGGCACGCCGAGCAGCCCGGACCAAGCGAGTCCCGCTACCAGCACGCCGATGCCGATGCCGTAGACCAGCGGCAGGCGCTGCGTCCAGGGTGCGGTCGGCAACGACAGGCCGAAGGCGAGCGCCAGCCTGCGTGCCAGCAGCAGGTAGGCGAGGGTGATGGCGCCCACCGTGCCGTGGTAATGCGCCGGCACCGAGGTCGTGGCGTTGCCGCGGATGGTGGCCCCGACCAGACAGCCTGCGAGGAACAGCAGCACCGACAACAGCAATACCTTCTCCTCGCCGCTCAGCGGCTCGCCCGAGCGGCGCATGCGCCATGCCGCGCCCAGCAGGCCGAGACCGAATACCGCTGCGGCCGGCCAGGCCGCCCAGCGCATCAGCTCGGTGAAGCCCGCGCGATGCGCGCCGGAACCCAGGTCGGACGACAGCGGGATCAGCACGCCGCCCAGCGCGGGCAGCGCGGCGGCGGCGAGCAACAGCGGCAGCGCTGCCGCCAGACGCGGTGCGTGTGCCAGCAGGCGTTCGCCGAGGACGGACCACACCCCGATCAGCAGCACGACATGCACGAATTGCAGCAGATGGCCTGCGCCCCAGGTCTTTTCGTCGAAGCCGGGCGGGGCGATGGTGCCGGGCACGGGCGCGGCGAAGAAATCCAGCACGAACACCAGCGCCGCCGCGCCGAGCGCCAGCACCGACCAGCGGGCAGCCCGCGCCCACGCTTCGTGCTCGCGCCGCCAGCCGTCCGCCACTGACCATGCCGCAGTGAGCAGTATGCCGGTGAAGAACGCCGTCAACGCACCGAGAAACAGCAGACTGTCGAGCGCCGGGATGTAGTTGGACAGGATGGGCGGCGCCGCGACCAGCAGCGGTGACAGCAGCAGTAGCGGCACCGCGCCGGCGGACAGCCAGAACGCGCCCCATCCGGCGATCTCGGCCTTGCCGCGCGCGATCACCCAGAGGCCGGCGGCGGCGGCGAGGAACCACACCAGCACCGCCATATCCACATGCAGCACCAGCGCGGTGCGGAACATCCCGCTACCGAGGCTGAGGAACGGCGTGCGCGCGGCGACCAGCACCATGGCCAGCAGGGCCGAGGCGCCGAGCGCCGCCAGCGCCAGCAGGAACCATGCGCCGGCCAGCCGCCGGGCTTCGTCGGGAAGGCGGAACGGGACGATGCTCATACCGCCCCCTGATGCGGCGTCTCGGAGATGAACGGCACGCCGAAGAAGGTCAGGAAGGCGGTGATGAACACCGCCAGCACCAGCCATGCGCCCATCCTGGGCGAGAGGCGGTAGGTCAGGCGCAGGTGTAGCGAGAAGGCCAGTATCAGCCAAGTCAGGAAGGCCCAGGTCTCGAGCGGGTCCCAGTTCCAGTAGCGGCCCCAGGCATCCTGCGCCCAGATCGCTCCGGCGATCAGCATCAGCGTCTCGAAGATGAAGCCGACCGCCATGCAGCGGAAGGTCAATTCACTCAGGCGCGGGTCGTCCGGCAGGCGCTCGAAGCGTCCCGCGCCGTTGTGGGTGGCGCGCAGCAGGATCACACCGGACAGCCCCACCGCCACCAGTACCGCGCCCATGAATACCTTGCCGAAGCCGATGTGGATGAACAGCCAGATGGTGTGGTAGGTGGGCGGCAGATGGCCCTCGCCGGGATCGCTCATCAGCAGCCAGCCCATCACCATGAACAGGATAGGCATCACTACCGCCGCGCTCGGACGGATCAGCGGGATGCGCCAGTAAGTCAGCGCGAACGCCAGCATCATGCTCCACACGTTGCTCGACAGAATCTCGTACATGGTGACGAACGGGCCGTGCCCCAAGCGCTCCCAGCGCAAGACGATGGAGACGGTGTGCAGCACCAGCCCCGCAACCATCAGCAACAACACGCTGCGCTCCGGGCGTTTCCTGAACACCACACCGAAGATGGCCGTGCTGCCGGCGACGACGTAAAGCACCAGCGCGACCCAGAGGAATTTCAGTTCATCCATGATGATTTTTTCGTTTTCTAATTATCCCACGGCTTCGCCGCGAACTTGCGCCAGAAATGCCAGCCCAGCGCCAGCACCGCTGTCACGCTGGCGGCCAGCAGCCAGTGGATGGTCCAGTCGTAGAACACGGCATAGCCCATCCAGGTCAGCAGCCCGAAATAGACCAGCATGCCACCGGGCAAGTCGATGGCCTGGCCGGGTTGCAGTTCGTGGCGCACATCGCCGACGCGCAACACCAGCTTGTGCTGCTTGGGCAGGCGGAATTCGGAAGGCCGCTCCGGGTCGATGATGGTCTCGTCGAACGACAGCTGTGTCCACATCTTGTTGATGCCGCTGCCCGGTAGCTGCCATTCCTGCGATTGACGGTATTCGTTGGCCGGATACGAGGGCAGATGCACCGTGCCCAGCGCCGGCGCGCCACCGCCGGAAGGGTGCCAGTAGAAGGCCGGGGCATAACCCTTGTTCGGCGTGGTGTAGAAGCGATAGCCTGCGAGTACCAGCGGGGTGGTGTCGCCGATCTCGGCCTGCCGCACTGTGCCTGCTTCATCCGTGTAGCTCACCCGGTTGTAGGTGCGCTGGCGCATCACGCCGGGCGCATAAGCGATGTCGAAACCATGGTTGACGAAGTGCACTTTGTCCAGACGGAAGGGATGCCAGGGACCGGCCTCGGTCTCCGTCAGCACACCGGCGAACTCCTCGCCTTGTGCCAGTTCCAGCTTGCCCTTGAGGTAGGTCAGTTGTCCTGCGGCCACCAGTAGCACGATGGCCAGCAGGCTCAAGTGAAACACCAGCAGCGGGGTCTGCTGGCGGAACGCCGGGTTGCTCGCCAGCGCCGCCAGCAGGTTCAGCGCCAGCAGCCCCAGCGGCGCGGCCAGCGCGAACGCGGCGGGCTGCGCGCTCCAGTAGGCATACAGCACGCCGCCCGCGAACAGGAGCAGGGCAACCAGAGTCAGCTTGAGCGAGGCGAGCGCGCGGCAGAGGCGGATCAGGGCGGAGGGTTGCAAGTGTTGGTCATCCAGTTCTTGCCGGTACCGGTGGTGTTGCCGGTGCCGCCCTGGCTGTTGGCGATGATCCCGGTGGTTAGGCCGGTGCCGGACTTGCCGGCCGAGCCGCAGGCGGTGTCGGCCCAGCTGCCGCTGGTGGCGAAGCTGGCGATCTTGAGCTTGGCCTGCATGTAATACGGCTCCTGGGTGTAATTGCCGGAGTTGCCGTTGATCGCCACTTCCTTGCTGCTGCCCGCGCCTTGCCCGGCCTCTTCGCCGACGTCGTTGAGGTTGACCAGAAACGAGCGGTTCTTCCAGCCGTGCGGCACCGCCACGTGGCACCAGGAGCATTCGAGTCCGGTGACCTTGCCATCGTGATAGCTGTGCAGGTTACCCTTGCCGCCGCCGCTGAAACCGGAGGAACTGGTGGGGTTGTGGCATTTCATGCAGAAAGCGTTGCTGTCATCGACTTCGTTGGTCCATGCGCCCTTGAGCAGGAAGGGGTTGGCCGAGCCATGCGGCCCCCAAGGGCTGCCGTTCTCGCCGCTGTTCGGAATCACCGAGGTGCTTGAGGTCACGTTGCTGCCGTGGCAGTCGGTGCAGTACATGGTCTGGGTGCCGACCGCGTTGCTCCACGGCACGCGCCAGGCGCTGGTGGCGGTGACGTTGCGCTTTGCGGCGGTGCGACCGGTGGCCGCCATCACCGGATGCCAGGAGCGGTGGTTGCCGTTGTTGTAGCCGACGCTGCCGCCGTCGTTGCCGAGATTGAGCGGTTCGTCCGCATGGGAGGCCGGCGCCTGGAATTCCTTGGCCTGATTGGTGTAAATGGTCAGCCCGTTGGTGCCGGATGCGGTGCCGCCGGTGAAGCTGCCCAAGGTGGGGCGGTTGCCGGATGGGTAGGTGTTGTTGTCGGTGTAGCCGTAGTCGGAGTGGCACTTCAGGCAGATCTGGTATTCGCGCGTGACGTAGGTGGCGCTGGCGCTCGAGTCGGTGCTGGTGCCGGGGTCGCCGCGCTTGACGGTGTAGCCGGAGGGCAGCGCATGGAACGAGTTGGAGCTGTAGGTCGGTTCCACGCCCCAGGAGCCGCGCAACACACCCGAGGCGATGTTGCTGTGGGTGTAGCCCGAGGCGTCGGTGTGCGGATGGGTGCCGGAGGCGTCCGGTGTGCCGGACAGCGAACCGGAGGCTGCGGCGCCGCGGAAGTCCTTGAACCTCACCACGCGGTGCGGGTTATGGCAGTCGGTGCATTCGGCGTGGCGGTTGGTCAGCGCGCCGACGCCGAGCAGGCTGCGCGCCTCGAGGAAGTCCTTGCCGCACTTGTTGGTGCTGCCGGTGCAATCGACGAAGGTGGCATCGTTGAAGTTGCCGCCGATGTCGTGCTTCTCGGTGCCCGCAGGCTGGTTGGTCGAGGTGATCGGCATCTTGTAGGTCAGCGCGAAGTCGGTCTTGATGTCGGGCACGGTGGTGAGCGGCGTGACGATGCTGGTGCCCGAGGCGGAGTGGCACTGGTAGCAGGTCTCTTCGATGGCGGAGTTGCCGCCGGCCTTGGGTGTCGAAGTGTTGTCGGTGCTTTCGCGCAGCAGGCGGCGCGCGCCGGGGATGGTGTGCGTGTCGTGGCAGTTGAGGCAGGCCGCTTTCCAGACCGGCAGGCTGGTGGGGAATTCGCGCGTGGCGGCCGGGGTGGCATTGTAAGTCTCATCGGCCACCAGCGAATTGGCATGCGCGGAATAGGCCCAGGAATCGCCGCCCTTGTCGTGGCACGACAGGCAGAGGATGTCGTTGGTCTCGCTGTAGCTGGCGGTCGGCTGCGCGGCCTGGAAACGGTTGCGGCGCAGGAACTTCTGGTTGCCCACGCTGGTGTCGGATTCGCGGATGTGCGGGTCGTGGCAGCTGGCGCATTGCACCTGGCCGACGCTGGATGCGCCGGTGGGTTCCAGCGGCAGCTTGGGTTTGTAGCCGGAACTGCGCACGCCTATGGTCTCGCCGGTGCCGGACGGCCATTTCTGGTTGGCATCGACGACGCGCAGTTCGCCGTCGCGGTTGGCCAGCGTGTCGTTGAAGGTCACCGAGATTGGGTGGTCGTTGCTCAGATCCGCGCCGAGCAGGCGAGTGAAGCCGGTGGTGGAACCGCTGCCGACCGGCATGGTGGTGACGCCGCCGGACATGGCGATGGACTGGGTTCCCTGCGTGGCATCCGAGCCTGCCCCGTTCAGCACGTTGACGCTGCCGATGGCCAGCGTACCGTCATGGCAGGACAGGCACAGCTTGGAGCTGCCGCCGGGCTGGTCGAGCGCGCCCTGGATCTGGTTGGCGTCGAGCGAATTCGAGGAGTAGGGGGTGTAGGTCGCGGTGGAGAGCTTGCGGTTCCACAGCGGCGTGACGCCCGGCGTGGCGCCGTGCGGCGTGTGGCAGAACGCGCAGATCTGGGTCTCGCTGGTCGCCTTGACGGTGCGCACCGGCACCGTGCCGCCCGATGGGGTGGCGGAGCTGTCGGCCGCGCTGGAAAAATTGTGTTTGGTGCCGCGCACATCGGAGATGCGCGCGCCCAGCGCAGCGCTGCTCAGCACTGCGGTGCCTGCCAGCAAGAGGATCAGCAAACGCGATTTATTCATTCTCTGCGCTCCCCCCCAGGAACTGGAACACCACTACCCGGCCATTGAAAGTGTCGGCCAGGAATATGCGGTTCCTCGAATCGACCCACAGGCCCGACGGCAGATAATATTGCCCGATCTGCTGGCCTGTTCCGCCGCCGATCGGCATCAGGAAATTGCCCTGCGAATTGTAGACCAGCAAGTGATCGTGATAGGACTCGACGGCGTAGACATTGTCTTCGCTGTCAACCCCGACCCCCTTGGGACGCACCAGATTCCCGATGTTCTGGCCGCGTTCGCCGATGCTGGCTATTGGCGCGCCGGTCTCGGCGGAGATGACCTGGATGCGCGCGTTCATGGTGTCGCTGACGTAGAGCGCGCCGTTGTGCAGCACGAGGAAGGTCGGGCGGTTCAGTTCGCCGGACTGCTCGCCATGCTCACCGAGCGTGCCTGCCAGTGTGCCGTCCTGCTCGAAAATCTTGATGTCGCTGGCGCGCGTGTCTGACACGTAAAGGCGGTGCAGCACTGGATCGTAGGCCACGCCGGTCGGACGTTGCAGGATATCCTTGCCGATCGTGCCGAGCGTGTTGCCGCCGCGGTCCAGTCTGGCTACATAGCCGAGCTCGGGGTCGGAGACATAGACTTCGCCGTTCTCGCCCAGCGCGAGGCCGAGCGGGGCGACGAAGTTTTGCTGGCCGGCGGCCTTTTCCCACAGCGACAGGCTGCCTTCCAGCTCGTCGAACACGAATACCGCCTGCCGGCTGATGTCGCTCACCAAGATACGGTCGTTCGCTTCGTCCACCACCACCGCCTGCGGGCGCTGCAGCACGGTCGGGCGGCTCGGGCCGGAAAGCAGGCCGGCCAGCCAGCGGAATACGCCGCCCAGCGTGTCCCTTTTCTGCTCGGGGACGACGAAGTTGGTCTCGCCGACCAGCTGGCCTATGTAGACATAACGCGGTATTTCCTCTTCGCTTGGCGGAGGGAACATGATGCGGCTCGCATCCTGCCCGGCGTCGTTGCCGGCGCTCAGCTGGAATACCGCTTTTTCGGCTGTGCCCGCGCAGCCGGCCAGCAGGCCGGCGAGGCAGGATGCGGCAAGGATGTTCGTCAGGTTTCTCATTGGTTCAACCGGAAGACCGCTATTTTGTTCCCCACTGCATCAGCAGCATAAAGCAGGCCATTGTTCAGCATGATGCTCCGCGGGTCGATCAATTGCAACGATTCCAGTTTCGCCGTGCCGCGCAACCGGTCGCCGTGATACACGCTCAGCTTGCGCTCGACATTGTCCAGCACCACCAGCCAGCCGTCATCCGCCGCAAGCGCTGCGGGAGAGCGGAAACCCCGGGCCAGCACGCTCTGTGTGCGCCGCTGCAGATCGGTGGCGACGATGCAGCCGCAGCGCTGGTTGGCGAGGTAGAGCCATTGTCCGTCCTGTGCGATGGCCGCAGGGGATTCGGCGGTCAGGCTGTCGGAAAGCAGCGTCGCCGAGCGACCGAGCGGGTGGACTTCCTCGATGCGCCCGAAGGTGCGGTCCAGGCCGTAGACCATGCCGCTGATGCGGTCGAGCGCGATGTCGTCATAGCGCGCCGCGCCGATGTTCGGGGCGATCTCCAGCAACAGGCTGCCGTCGCGCGCATAGCGGCGCAACGGTGCGATGCCGGGGCTGGCGACATAGACCGAGCCGTCGCTGCCGAGTTGCAATCGGGTCTGCGGCGTGACCGTCACATCGGGCATGACCGACATGGCGTCCAGCGCCGGGTCGTAGCGATAGAGGCGCCCGGCGCCGGCGTCGGCGACGTATATCTCAAAGGGGCTGGCGGCGACGGCGACCGGGAAGATGAAGCGGGTCAGCGGGCCGAAAGTGATCCTGCCCGGTGTCGCATCGAGCAGCAGGCGCGCGCCCTGCAACGTTCGTACCGGCGTCAGCGGGGCTGACGTGGCCGGTGCCGGAGAACGCGCCGCCTGGGCGCAACCGGCCAGCAGTCCGCTGCACAGCATGACGGTTGCGGCGAGTGCGACGATTTTCAGCAGGCTGCGCCGCATGTGTTTACCAGCGCCCCGGGCCGGAGGTCTCGTGGCCGCCGAAGATGCCAGGAGGCAGTCCCGGCTTGCCGGAATGGCAGAGATCGCAGTTCTCGACACCCCACGCGATGTCGTTGTTGTGGCAGACGCCGCAGAACTTGCCGTTGATGATGTCTTCCATCTGGACCAGGTTGGCGCCGGCGCGCATCTTGAAACCGAGTTCATAATGGCAGACCTTGCAGCGGAAACGGATGCGGTGGAACCAGTGCGGGAAGATCACCGGGCGCATGCCGTTCTTCTCGGCCTGATGGTTCAGCACCACGTCGGCATATTCGGCATGTGCGACGGGCGACAACAGGCCGAAGGCGAAGAGGCAACACAGGACAGTGAGAAGCCGCCGTAGCATGGTTCAGTTGCCCAGGTTCGGCATAAGTGACTGGAAGCTGCCACCGGCGGGACGCGGGATGCTGTGGCAGCGCATGCATTCGGTCAGCGGGAAGGACACCGCACCATGGCATTGGCCGCATTGCTCGCCTTCGAGGATGCGCAGCATCGAGATATTGGAGCCGCCGGTCCTTTCCTCGAAGATCCTGGGCTGGCCGAACAGCTCACCGTGGCAATTGTCGCAATCCAGCCACTCGGTATGCGCCTTGTGCGGGAAGCGGACGATGGGCATGCTGCCTTTGAGGTCGAGCAGGACGTCGAGGTCGAGCGTGCGCACCTTGGTGTCGGGAAGCAAGTTGGTGCGCGGGTTGATCTCGCCCTTGTCCAGCGCCTGTACCCAGCGCACCTGGTTGCCGGCGGTGTCCGGGGTGAGCCTGGACAGCGCTTCACCGGGATGCTGGAGCAGACTGGCGCCCGGCCCCTTCGGGTCGTGCAGGCCGTCCTTTGCAATCGGCTGCCAGGTTCCGGCAAGCGCCGGGTTGCCGGCGGACAGGGCGATGAGCGCCATTGCCAGCCCTGCGGCGCGTAGCAGATCAACCGGGAATGTATACGCCCGCATTGCGGATGGCCCTTACCAGTTCGGTGGTCGAGTCCTCGAGGAGCTTGATGGCGCCTGCGAAGTCTTTGGCTTTGGCATTGGCTTCTGCACTGGTGCGCAATTCCTTCGCCTTGGCGATGAAGCCGGAAACCTGGCGATCAAGGTCGGGAGATTCTGCGCGTTTTTCGTCGATCAGCACCTTGATGAGCATCTGGTGGGTATCGTTGCGGTCGATCTCGTAGTGGTATTCCTCTTCCTTGCTGGCGAAGTTGAGCGAACGCACCAGCGTGTCGCCGTGGCGCAGGGTGCGCACGGCGGTTTTGACCGTGATATAGGCATGGTCGAGTTCGATGCGTCCTTCCGCATATTTTCCGGCCTCAGCCAGTTTGTCCGCCGCCGCCATGGTCTTCTCGACGCTGGCGACGGTTTCCTTGACGCCACGGATGACCGATTTTTCGCCGGCGATGCGCTGGTAGGCCGCCAGCAGCGCCTTCACGCTTGCACGGCGCACGCCGAAATCGGTCTCCATCTTCTTGCGGGTGACGTCTTCCGGCGAGGCGAGGCGAACCGCCTTGAACATCAGCATCGTGGTTTCCGTAAGCAGGCGATTGGCCGTTGGCAGGTCGCCGGAACGGAAGGCATCGCGCGCCGTGTTATACAGCCCACGCGCTTCCTCGCGTACGGCGAGCGCTTGCGCTATCTGGCTGGACTCGATCTGGCGTGCCGCCGAGGAGGTTTCCAGCAGGTGGCCGACCGACTCGATGCGGCGCGCCAGCTGCTCCTTGTTCTGTCCTGCGGTGGCTGCCAGGCGTGAGGCGGCGCTTTCCTGGGCAGGGGCTGTTGCGGGTTGTTGTGACTGGGGAGGTTCGGTTTCTGCTGCGGCGGGCAGGGAATGCAGCGGCAGCACTACGGCCAGGGCGAGATATATCGGGTGGAAGTTATGTCTTTGTATCATGTTGACCCTCATCACCGATCATTGTTACGCCAGCGCAGGAAACGGACGATAGCGCAAATTGCCCGCCTGCTAAAAACGCATCGCTAAGTCCGAGACCATGAAACGGCAACCTTGCAGGAGCGAGTACTGCTCGCCCCTGCAAGGGCAGATGCTACCTGTTATTTAGTCACTCGATGGATATCTTGGTTCAACACGGATTCTATCAGCCCGGGATGTACACCCCGGCATTGCGGATCGCCCTGACCAGTTCGGCGGTCGAATCTTCCAGCAGCTTGATCGCACCGGCAAAATCCTTGGCTGCGGCGCCGCTCTCCGCGCTGACGCGCAACTCCCGCGCCTTGGCGATGAAAGCCGATACCTGACGATCCAGTCCGGGGGATTCTGCACGCTTCTCGTCGAGCAGCACCATGATGAGCATCTGGTGCGTATCGTTGCGGTCGATCTCGTAGCGGTATTCTTCTTCCTTGCTGGCGAAGTTGAGCGAACGCACCAGCGTGTCGCCGTCGCGCAGGCTGCGAACCCCGGTCTTGACCGTGGCATAGGCGCGGTCGAGTTCGGCGCGGCCTTCGGCATACTTGCCTGCATCGGCCAGGCCGGTTGCAATGGCTACGGATTTCTCGACGGCGGCGATGGTCTCGTTTACGCCCTTGGTGGCGGACTTCTCGGCGGCGATGCGCTTGTAAGCGGAGAGCAGCGCCTGGACGCTTTCCTGGCGTACCTTGAAGTCGTTCGCCACTTTCTTGGCGGTGACCTCACCCGGCGCGGCGAAGCTGACGGCCTTGAACATCATCTTGGTGGTTTCGTTGAGCAGCAGATTGGCCTTGTGCAGGCTGCCTTCGCTGTAGGCGTCGCGCGCGGTGTTGTATAGAGCCCGCGCATCATCGCGCAGGGCCATGGCCTGCGGGTTCTTGCTGGATTCGATCTGGCGCGCCGCCGAAGAGGTTTCCAGCAGGCGCTGAACCGATTCGAGGCGTCCGGCCAGTTGTTCCTTGTCGACGTGTTCGTAGGATGCCGCCAGACGCGAGGCGGCGCTTTCCGGTGCGGGTGCCTGTGTCTCTGCGGTTGCGGACAGGGTGGTCAACAACAGCGTGAGGGCGAACAGGCTGCATGGGGTGGCTGTTTTTTTGGTATTGGACATCATTCAGTCTCCTTGGGTCGTGCGGCGGGCGATACGGCCCGCCACAGGGTACGTAGAAAGCGTAACCGGGTTATGACTGCTTACTTTGCGGCAGTCGGTGTCGGGTTGAATTCCTTCTTTTGGGAATGGCACTTACGGCATTCCGAAACCGGGAAGGAGACCTTGCCGTGGCACACGCCGCATTTTTCACCCAGCAGGATCGCCGCCATGCTGATCGGATTGGCGCCCTTTTGCGGGATGAAGATGCCGGTATGGCAATTGGAACAATCCAGCCACTCAGTATGCTGCTTGTGCGGATAGACGACGTTCGGCATGGAGCCCTTGACTTCGCGCACCACGTTCAGATCCATGACCATCATTTCGGCGGTCGGGTCGGTACGGTCGGCGCGCGGCTTGATCACACCCTTCTCGAGTGCCTGGACCCAGTCCACACGGTTGCCGGCATTGGCCTTGGGCATGTTGGGGAACACGCTCAATGGAGGCAGCAAGGCATGTGTGCCGTCGTTGGTCGGATCGTGGATGCCGTCCTCCGCCGGTGGCAGATTGCGCTTGCTGGGCGGCTTGAGCAGGCGGTTGAACGACAGCGGATCGCTGCCCGGCACATTGGTCGGAGCCGCCGATGCGGTTTTCGTGGCCGGCGCAGTCGCCTCAGGTACTGGAACTGCTGCTGGAACAGCCGCCGGTTGGGGTGCAACCTTGGCAACCGGTTTGGGCGCAGGCTTGGCCGTCACCGGCTTGGGTGCCGCCTTGACTTCAGCCTTGGCGGGCGGAGCAGGCTCTGCTGCCTTGGGTGTTTCCACCTTGGCGGCGGTCACCATGTAATCGACGGCCGCTCTGGTTTCGTCGTCGCTCAGTTTCTGGTTGCCGCCTTTGGCCGGCATGCCTTTCGGGGTACCCTTGAGCGCGCTCTGATACAGCGCGGGTAGACCCTTGGCGACGCGCGGCGTCCAGTCGGCGGTATTGCCGAAGCGTGGCGCGCCGGCGATGCCGGGGGTGTGGCAGACGGTACAGGTCTTGGAGAACACTTCCTTGCCGGACAGTGCGGCCCAGGCCGGCTGGGTTGCGCTGAAGCCGATCAGCAACGAGGCTATGACATAGGTTTTTTTCATGATCGCACCTTACTTCTTATTGGTTGCGCCCGTCGGCTGAACGAGCTTCTGGATGGTGCTTTCGTGCACCTGGGTGGGCGTGCCGGGCTTGCCGGAGTGGCACAGGTTGCAGTTTTCCACCGACCAGGCTACGTCCCCGTTGTGGCAGGCGCCACAGAATTCGCCGTCAATAATCTTGACCATGGTGATCTCGTTGCCGCCGGCCTTGAATTTGAAACCCAGGTCGGCATGGCAGACCTTGCAGCGGAAGCGCAGGCGGTGGAACCAGTGCGGGAACACCACCGGGCGCATGCCGGCGCCGTCCGCGTAATTATTGATCACCACATCACCATACTCGGCCTGCGCGACGGGTGCTTCGACGAATGCCAAAGCCAGTACCGCGAGCATGCCGGCGAAAGCCTGCCACCATTTTCTGCTTGCTGATTTTTTCATTGCATATCCTCGTTAAAACAAAATCGTGGGCGAAAAACATCGCGCCCCGGATCAGAAACCTCCGAGGTCGCGCGTCACCCGGAAGAACACCGTAGCATTTTCCTGGCCAGCTACGCTGTTGATGGTGCCGCGCAACTGGAAATCGAGCAGCCCGATGCGGTAGTTGAACCGATTATCAATGGCATAGTTGATATCTTCGTTGGCAGAATTAACATTGCCGGCCAGGCGTTCGTCGCTGGAGCTGGATGTCGTGTTGGCGCTGAGGCTGGCATTATAACGCAGGCGGGGCACGCCGAAAGCGCGCGCATGCTGGTAGCTGGCCGACCCGAAGATGTTGGTGACGGCGGTGCGATTGTCGGAAGCCCCCAGTGACGAGGTATCGTTGATTGCGTGCTGTAGCGTCATGCTGATGCTGCCAGACGAGAGGGTGTTGAATTGTATTTGCCCGCGGGTATCCAGATTGAGATTGGTGTAGTGCGACGGGTTGGCCCCGGCCGTGATCGTGTCGCTCAGGTTCAGGCCGGCGTTGCCGCTGGCCCTGTCGCTGAATGCGGTGTTGTAGGAGGCGCTCGCATTGTGCGAAAGCGAAGCGGTATTGCCGGACTGTTCGCTGGACGAATGGGATGCGTTTTGTCCGAAGCTGAGACCCATTGATGAAGTCTTGCTGAGCGCGATGGCGCGGTTCAGGTTGTGGCCGAACTGCTCGGTCAGGGTCAGGTCGCTGCTACCGCCACCGGATTGCTGGCTGCCGTTGGCGCCGGCGTTCCAATTATAGGAAAAATTCCCGAAAGTGAGAGGGTCGCCAGTGTAATTGGCGCCTGCGCCGAGCAGCGTGAACACCTGCGAGTTGCTCGCGCTGCTTGAAACCTGGGTCGCCAGTGCATTGCCGCTCAGCGACAGGTTGCTGGAATAGTTGTAGCTGGCAGCGGCATTGGCGCTCAGGCTCTGGGTGCTGGTCGAGCTACCGGGTGAGTCGTTCTGGAAGGTGGTCGCGCGCATCCCGCCGTTGACGTTGAGCGGGATGATGTTGCCGTCCTCGTCTTCTTCCGGATGCCAGTTGACGTTCGAATTTAGTTGCATGGTACGGCCATGGTTCTCGGACAGGCTGCCCCCCCCGGACAAAAAGGTCTGGGTGTTGTCGTTGACGGTCGCAAGGCTGTCGACCAGGAGATTGTCGCGCGCGCGCCAGTTGTGGAACACGTTGAGATTGAGCAGGCTGGAACTCTGGCCGGTACGGTTGCCGGTCGATTCGGAGAAGTTGGTGTTGGCGGATAGGCTCTGTGCGTTAAATCGGGTTGAAAAACTGCCGGATAACGCATCGACGCGGTCGTCGCCCTGGGTCGACGAGCTGATGGTGCTGGTGTTGTAGCCCGCGCTCACGTTGTAGGCGCCAGACTCCGGGCGGTAGCTCTGGCGGATGCCGAAGCGCGTGGTGGTCGAGTCGGTACCGGTGAGGTTAGAGGTGCTGTTGCTGTCCGAGACATCATAGGTCAACAGTGCCGGAAAGCGGCTGAGCGGGAAAAGATTCAGCTGGCCGCCACCGGAAATACTTTCGGTGCTGCTGGTGCTGTCTGCCTGCGAGCCGCTGGACGATTTGCTCTGGCTGGTGCTCAGCGAAAGATTGCCGTTGATCTGGGCGAACCAGGGTTGATAGATGTAGCTCGATGCGTTCAGGTTGAGGAATTCCGCTATGTCGGACGAGTTCGCTCCGCTGCTGTTATGGTTCTGGCTCATCTGCAGGCCGACCTGACCGCCCCAGCGGATGGGCGGGATGGCCCAGCCGAACGCGGCCAGCGGGGTTGCGCCGGCGCTGTCAGAGTCCGGCGGGGTGTCACTCTGGGGCGGCTGGCTCCCCGCCAGCACGGTGGGGCGCCTTGGGCCGTTGCGTTCCGGGGTGGGCAGTACCGGCGCGTTGTCCCGCGGCGCGGGCTCGTCCGGTCGGGGGGAGGGGACAGGGGGGGCGGCGGTCAGCTTCGGGCTTGCATCGAGTTCGAGCCCAAACGCGCTGTCGTCCGGAATGGCGCTGATCTGTTCGGTTATGGACAGCCGCAACGGCGGTGTATGGCCGGTGAGCGGCCAGGTTGCCGGTGCCGGCGATGGGGCGGGCTGCGTTCCGATGGACAGGTGGAGTGACATTTTACCCGTCCTGACGGGCGGCCTGCGTTTGACGGCCAGCGTGTCGGCAGACAGGCGCAGCTTTAGTGTTTCCTCTCCTTTTTGCTCCGGTTCTGCGGGCGGTTGGATGGAGTGGGAAGTGATGCTGTCCGGTTTGGGCGAAGCGGGAGGTGTTACTTCAGGCGTCCGGCTGAATCTATGGTACAGGCCGAGCAGTGTACCGGCGAGAAGTGCTGTGACGGCAATCCTGATCCCGGTGTTTCTGAAGTCGATTTTCTTGATATGCACGGCCACTGGATGGGTTCGGCATCAGGGTCGCCCAGCGTTGGCTCCGGGTTGAGCCAGATTGGCAAGTATCTTGATCTTTGCCGCGGATTTCAGGCGGGTCTTCAGCTTGGACCAGGCGGCGTCGGTGCGCTCGCGCTGCGCCAGATTGCGCGCCCGTTCGGCGACATCGGCAAAGGCACGCAGCCGGGCGGGGCGGCGGTCTTCGAGACGGAAGATCGCAATGCCTTCCAGCAGGGCTATCGGTTCGGAGATCACGCCGACCTTGAAGTCGTCGACCTTTTGTTGCAACGCCTCCGGCAACATGCCGCGATGGACGTAGCCCAGGTCGCCGCCCTGCTCGGCTTCCTTGCCGTTGGAATGCAGGCGCGCGGTTTCGGCGAAATCGGCGCCGTTCTTCAGGCGTTCATGGATGGCCTGTGCTTCGGCGAGCGTCTGATCCCAGATGGAGCGTGGCGAAGAAGGGTCGACCGACAGCATGATGGCCGACAGGTGCAGTTTTTCAGGTTCGGTGAAAAGCTCCTGATGGGCGTTATAGAAGCGTCTGGCTTCCCGTTCGGAGAGATCGGAGGTCGTGCGTACCGATTTTTCCAGTTGTTCCAGCAGGTTTTGCTCGCCGATCTGTGTGCGCAAGCCCGGTAGCAGGCGCTCGCGGTTCTGTTGCCAGACCGGGCTGGCGGCATACTGCGTCTCGTAGCCGGCAATGGTCTCTGCGATCTTGTTCTCGTCAGGCGTCAAGCCGCGTCGTTTGGCTTCTTCTATCAACAGGATGCGATCCGTCATCTGGTCGAGGATATCCTGGCGCAACTCGGACATTTTTCCTTCCGGCACCTTGCCGTGATAGAACTTCTGGCGCAATGCGGCATTGAATGCATTGACATAATCGCGAATCAGGATGACGTGGCCGTTGACTGTGGCATAGACGGCATTCTCGTCGTGTCGTGAGGAGGCGTCCGGTTGTGTGGCGGGCGCCGGAGCCGGTTGCTCGGCGGCGATCGCGATGCCGGTCGCCATCAGGGAGACAAACAGCAGGCTGCATGCAACGGGCTTGCGAATGGTGGCCTGACTGGCTGTTTTCATGGCGATTCCTCCTTGTTGGCGATTCTACACGCGGACAGTGTTGTTGCACAGTAAAACGGGCCGGTTGAGCCGGCCCGTTTGTTTCGTTTGCGCCCTGAGTCGGGGCGCATTGACGCTGGGACTTACTTGACGTGACAGGAGAGGCAGACGCCGCTTCCGGTATTGGACACGCGCAGGAAAGTCGCCTGAGCAGAAGTGTGCGGGTCATGGCAGGACGCGCATTCGACCGAGGGACCTACGCCCGCCGCAAAGGTACGGTTGTAGAGGATCATGTCAGTCTTTTCACGGGTGCCGTCGACACCGACACTGGTATCCACCCACAGCTTCACATCGGCGCCGAGCGTGCCACTCTCAGGCGCGACGAAGTCACCGTCGTTGCAAGCGGTTGCCGGAGACGCCTGGGTCGGGCCGCCACCGCAATACTGCATGCCGATGGGGTGGTCATTCGACAGGTCGGTGCCGAGCATCGCCAGCGTGGTCGCAGCATTGGTCATCTTGCCGTTAACATCGACCTGGGTGCCGGCCCAGGTATAGGCCAAACCGTTGGCGCCACCGCCAGTCGCACTGTATCCACCGGATCCCGGGGCATTGATGATGTTGTCCATCGCCTGGGTACCGTCATGGCAGGATAGGCAGGCCAGCGAGATCGAGCCGACCGATTCGCCGCCAGCGCCATCGGTGGCAAACTGAGCGTCGATGGTGCTGGAATTCAGCGTCGAATAACTAGTGTAGCCGCCGGCGCTGTTCAACTGCTTGTTCCACAACGGCACGGGAGCCGAAGTATCGGCCGCGTGCGGCGTATGACAGAACACGCAGATCTCGCCTGTTCCAGCAGTTACATGGTTGCCGCCCTCGGTGTTGGTGGTGCCCAAGTTGTGCTTGGTATCTGCGATGCCGGCCACTGCCTGCTGGCTGAGGCCGAAAGCGCCCAGTAACAGGGCGGATACCGCCAACACATGCCACATGCTTGTAGTTTTCGTCTTCATGCTGCTAACCCCCTCTCCTCGTTTCCTGAAAGATTGTCTGACTCTTGCGGTGATTGGAACGACGATCCAGCCACTAAGTTCAGCAACCAAGTCATAAAGTCAACAATAACTTTTTGCTGCCTTGCTGCCGATAACTTCAGCAGGTTCCATGCCAGTCGATGCTGGATCGGCGCGAAGGCGCGCAGGACGGTGTTTTCCGGCTGGCTGTATTTATTCCGGGGCGCGCTGTGCCATGCTTTTGGAGGGGCTATTCCCGGAAACGGGAAATGCTGTATTCCCGAAGATTGGAATGGGCGACAGCTCTATTTCCCGGTCGCGGCTTTCGGTCGCGTGACCAGAAAGCCTTCTTCCGCCTGCATGTTGTAAGGGCGGAAGACATCGAGTTTGCGGAACCACTGGTCGATCACATACACGCGCCCGTCTTCGTCAACCGCGACGCCGGAAGGCAGCATATAACGTCCCGGGGCTTCCCGTTCGGAGCGGTCACCGACGAACATCAGCAGTTCGCCGTCCGGAGTGAATATCTGGAAATTGCCGAAAGCCGAGTCGATGACATAGACATTACCCTCCGGGTCTGTTGCGATCTCCTTGGGGCGGGCGAAGTTGCCCAGCTGTTTGCCTACCGAACCGAAGCTTTGCAGGTATTTGCCGCCGGCATCGAATATCTGCACCCGGAAGTTGCCGCCGTCGACGACATACAGGCGGCCATCCTTGCCTACCGCGACGTCGCGCGGCAGGTTGAATTCTCCCGGCCCATTGCCGCGCTTGCCGATATCGGAAAGGTGTTCGCCGCTCAATGCGTCGAACACCATCACC
The DNA here is from genome assembly GCA_001801105.1 of Gallionellales bacterium GWA2_60_18. The sequence continues at coordinate 169,096 of MGWS01000006.1, read as the reverse complement.
CGGTGGTTGGTAGAAGAGACGCCGCCGATATCGACGACATACAGGCGTTTACCCTCCGGATCGACGCTGACGCTGGTGAGGCGGTCGAAAAGTTTTTCGCTTTTCGGGCTGGCGATCTTGCGCAGGAACTTGCCGTCGCGGTCATAGATCATGATCGCCTTGGCCGATGCGTCCGCGACATAAAGCGTGCCCGTATGGTCAACATCGATGCCGATCGGTTTGGACAGAAGAGAGCCTTCATCCTCGCCGATGGTGAAATAGCGGCTTCCCGGAACGTCGAATACCTTGACGACGCGCTCGGCCGTGTCTGAAATGAAGATGCGCCCCTGATGCACGGCTACCGCATAGGGTTTGCCCAGCACGCGTGTAGTTTGCCGTTCGCCGGTCAGTGCGCTGCGCAAACCGAACTCGTCGTCCACGGGAACGACATCGGCGCTACCGCGTATGGTGCGCTCATAGATGAAGCGCGGATCGTCGGGCGGGGCCGGATAAACCAGTTCGCTGGCCGTTTTGGTCTCTTTTACGCCTTGCTGAACCGGCGCGCAGGCGGTCAGAATCGTGCTGGCAACAGCCAGAAGCAGGACAAGGATTCGATTGGACATGTTGTTCCCCTTTTTGCGGTTCATTATTACTGGCTCGATATTTGGCTATTTGTCATGGCAGGTGAGACACAGCTTGCTTCCGCTATTGTTGACGCGCAGGAACAGCGGATTCGAGCTGTGCGGGTTATGGCAGCTGGTGCATTCGATGAACGGCACTTCCTCCTTGTTCTCATCGAGGCGCGCATACAGCGGCAGGTCGTTGCTCATGCGTTGCGCGCTGTCGCCTGCCGAAGAAACCCACCATACCGAGCGATTATCCACCATGCCCCGGCTGGGGGTGCGGAATTCGTCAAGCGCGAGCAGATGCTTGGCGGAAACGCTGCGCCCGTTTTCTTCATCGTCATCATCGCTCTTGTCCCGCTTGCCGATATTGATATTCCGGTTGCCTTTTTCCTTGAGGTAGCCGCGATAGGGTACACCAAACGGGTGGTCGAAAGTAAGGGCGGATACCGAGAATGCCTGGGCACTGTCATGACAGGAAAGACAGGCGACCGACTGCGAGCCGATTGAGGGCTTGTCCCCGAACTGGGCGCGACCGATGTCGTCGTAGATGGTGTAGGCATGGTCGAGCGGCATGGTCTGTTGCCATTTGGGCGCGGATTCCGGCAGGGCGCCATCGCCGGATGGGGTGTGGCAGAACACGCAGATCTCCGAGGAGCCGCTTTTTTCCGGGGAACGCGTTTCCGGAGCACCGCTCTGTATCGGTGAGCGGAATTGTCCGTGCATGGTCGTGCGGATATCACCGAATGCATCGGTGGAGATGAGCAGCGCAAGAAGCGCGCAAAATGCGCCGGAGCAAAAAAGTTTCACAACCTGACCTTTTGATATCTCATTCAATCTCGAACATTCGAGTGCGCCGACGTCATTTGGTTTAACGGACGGTGGGTTCATGGCCGGGGTTTTACCGCATTGAGCGTGCATTTGCCCGTGTATACCATTCCCGATTCCGGGAGAGGTCTCCGGCAAAAGCATACAACAAAAATGCGCTTTGCCATCAATCAACCGTCTGTATAATCGGCCCGTATATCCATGGTTCCGGGCGCTTGCGCCTGCGGAGCCTTGATTAATACAGATGTATTACAGAACCGGAATGAATCCTAATGATTGTGTTCATTCGCAATAAACGTGCCGCCCTCATGTTTTGGCTTGGCTCTTGCTTGCCTCGTTCGCATCGACAGTAAATCGGGAATTGCCCATATGTTCGCGTCCTTTGTTTGCGGCCCGCTGAAGCGCGGCTTGTTCTGTCTGGTTGTGATGCTTGCCGCCCTTCCCGCAGTGCAGGCCGGAGAGCGGCCTGTCAAGGGCAGCGTGATCAAGCCGGCCGTGATCTACCACAATTACTGTTCGGTCTGCCACGGCGACCGGGGCGATGGTAACAGCCGTGCCAAAGGCAGCCTGGAGCCGCCGCCGCGCGATTTCACCAAGGCAGGCGAGCTGACACGCGAAGCGATGGTCGTCTTTGTCGCCGAGGGCAAGCCGGGTACGGCGATGATGGCTTGGAAGACGCAGTTGTCCGCGAAAGAAATCGAGGCCGTGGTCGATTACATCCGCGACAATTTCATGCAGGTGGCGCTTGATCCCCGTCTGATACGCGGACGTTCGCTGTATGCCCATAACTGTGCCGTATGCCACGGTGAGCGCGGGCAGGGTGCGCCGGCGGCGATCGGCATTACTCCGCCGCGCGACTTGTCTTCGCCGCAGGCGCGCGCCGAGTTGACGCGCAAACGCATGCTGGCTTCGGTCACCGGCGGTCATGCGAGTGCGGGGAAAGCGGGTTTCGCCGACCGGTTGCTGCCACCGGACATCGATGCGGTGGTTGATTATGTGCGTGCGGCTCTGATGGTTCCCGATACCGAGGGGATTTCGGGTACGCGTGCGCATGGCGACAAGGCAGCTGTCCGCCCGCCGCAACAGGAGCCGTTTGCCAACGGCCTCATCGGCAATGCGAAGCGCGGCGAGAAACTGTACATGTCCACCTGCATCACCTGTCACGGTGCCAAGGGGGACGGCAAGGGGCCGCGCGCCTATTTTATCAATCCCAAACCGCGTAACTTCCTCGACCCTGCGATACAGGCCACCTTCAATCGCCCGGTAATCTATGCGGCTGTCGCCAACGGCAGGCTGGGCTCGGAAATGCCCGCATGGAGCAAGGTGCTGAGCGAGCAGGAGATGGCAGATGTCTCGGAATTCGTGTTCCGGCGCTTCATCCGCTCCGGTAACGGCGTACAGGGCAAGCCGGCGCGTTGAAAACGGCCGGGTTGACCGTTCTGCTGGCTGCCGCACTGGTGTCGGTCATGGCGGCATTGCCGGCATCGGCTGCGACGGCTGAGCTGGTCGAGCAAGGGCGGTCGGTATATAACTTCCGCTGCTATTTCTGCCACGGTTATTCCGGTAATGCCAGAACCCTGGCGGCCACTTTTCTGGAGCCTCCTCCGGTCGATTTCACGCGTGCTACGCCGGAGACCTTGTCGCGTGACTCGGTCATTTCGACGTTGCGTGGCGGGCGCCCCGGTACCGCGATGAAATCGTTTTCCGGTGTGCTTTCCGGGCGCGAGATCGAGGCGGTGGCGAGTTTTGTCATCGATGAGTTCGTCGTCCGCAAGGCGGCCAATACGCGCTATCACACGAGCGAGAACGGCTGGCCGGATCATGATCGTTATCGCGATGCCTTTCCCTTCGCTACCGGAGAGATTCCGCTTTCGCGCCCATGGGAGTCGCTCGATGAACGGCAAGCGTCCGGCAAACGGCTCTATCTTGCCAGTTGCGTGAGTTGCCATGACCGTGGCGCGCCTGCTCCGGACGACACGGTCTGGGATGCGCGCCCGCTGTCCTATCCCAGGAATCATTTTTCATTCGATAAGCCGGCTGGCGTCGATGCCATGAGCGGCGCTACGCCCTATGCCCAGCATGATGTCCCGCCCAAGGTTGCCGGTTTGAGCAGGCTGGAACGGCGCGGCGAGAAGCTGTTCCAGCAGAACTGCGCTTTCTGTCACGGGGCGGACGGAACCGGCAGGAACTGGATCGGGCAGTTCCTCGAACCGCACCCGCGCAACCTGCGCGACCCCGTATTCATGTCCGCCATGACCCGGCAGCGCCTGACCGGCGTCATCCGCGAGGGGCTGCCCGACACCTCGATGCCGGCCTGGAAGGATGTGCTGGACAGCGGCCAGATTCGCGCCATCGTGGCCTATATCAACCGGGTGTTCCACCCGCTTGCGCAAGAGGCATCTCTGCCGCCGGAAAAACAGCGTTGACGCCGGGTTCTGTGATAAGCTCCATGCCGTTGTGTGCCACCTCACTTATTCGTTTCATGTCTTCCGTCATGGCTTCTTCTCTTGCAAGCGCGCTGTTGCGCCAGGAAGTCCTCGACCTGCATGCCTACCATGTGCCGGACAGTTCCGGCTACATCAAGCTGGATGCGATGGAGAATCCCTATCCGCTACCGCCTGCATTGTGCGACGAGATCGCCGCTGCCGTCGCAGCTGCCGCCATCAACCGTTATCCCGACCCGTCAGCCACATCTCTGAAGGAGCAGATACGCAATGTGACGGGGTTGCCGCAGGGTATGGAGGTGCTGCTCGGCAACGGCTCGGATGAGCTGATCCAGTTGCTGGCGCTGGCGCTCAACAAGCCCGGCGCGACGCTGCTGGGCGTGGAGCCGTCGTTCGTGATGTACAAGATGATCGCGGCCTTTGTAGGCATGCGCTATGTCGGGGTGCCGCTGGCGGCGGACTTTTTCCTCGATTTGCCCGCGACCCTCGCGGCGATAGCGCGCGAGCGCCCTGCGCTGGTGTTCCTCGCTTATCCGAACAATCCCACCGGCAACCTGTTCTCCGCGGATGCGGTGAAGCAGATCATCGAGGCCGCTCCCGGTCTGGTGGTGGTAGATGAGGCCTATTACGCCTTTGCCAGCGACAGCTTCATCCCGCATCTGGCGCGCTATCCGAACTTGCTGGTGATGCGTACCTTCTCCAAGCTCGGCATGGCCGGCCTGCGACTGGGTTTCCTGGCCGGCAGTCCGGCGTGGCTGGAGCAGCTTGAAAAGCTGCGCTTGCCGTATAATGTTGGCGTATTGCCGCAGCTCGTTGCCATGAAGCTGCTGGAGCATCACGATGTGTTGTTGCAGCAGGCAGGGCAGATCCGGCAGGATCGCGTCGAATTGCTCCGGCAACTGGGCGATATCGCCGGGGTGCAGGTCTACCCGAGCGAGGCGAATTTTCTGCTGTTCCGCGTGGCGGATGCCGCGCGCGTATTCGCCGGGTTGAAGCAGCGCGGGGTGCTGATCAAGAATCTGGACGGCGCGCATCCGATGTTGCGCGATTGTTTGCGCGTGACGGTCGGCACGAATGATGAGTGCGCAAGGTTCGTGGCGGCACTGAGAGAAATGATTTCCTGAATCGCATAAGGCGAATAGACATGCGCAGCGCGAAAGTTTCACGCAATACCCTGGAGACGCAGATCAGCGCCGAGTTGAATCTGGACGGCACCGGCCAGGGCAAATTCGACACCGGGTTACCGTTCCTTGAACACATGCTCGACCAAGTCGCCCGGCACGGCATGCTGGACATCGATATCCGCGCCAAGGGCGATCTGCATATCGATGCGCACCACACGGTGGAAGACATCGGCATCACGCTGGGGCAGGCGTTCAATCAGGCTGTCGGCGACAAGAAGGGCTTGCGCCGCTACGGCCACGCCTATGTGCCGCTGGACGAGTCGCTGTCGCGTGTGGTGCTGGACATCTCCGGCCGTCCGGGGCTGGTGTTCAACTGCGAATTCGTGCGCGACAACATCGGCGAATTCGAGGTGGATCTGGTCAATGAATTCTTCCAGGGCTTCGTCAACCATGCCCTGGTGACGCTGCATATCGACAATCTGGCTGGCAACAACGCGCACCATCAGGCCGAGACCATCTTCAAGGCGTTCGGTCGCGCGCTGCGCATGGCGCTGGAAATCGATCCGCGCATGGCCGGCATGATGCCCTCAACGAAAGGCTCGTTATAAACCGTCATGGTTGATATCGCTGTCGTCGATTACGGCATGGGCAACCTGCGCTCGGTCGAACAGGCTCTGCGCAAGGTCGCGCCCGGCATGGAGATCAGGGTGACGGATGACGCCGGCGTGGTGGCGGATGCGCGCCGCGTGGTGTTTCCCGGCCAGGGTGCGATGCCGGACTGCATGCGCGAGATGGACGCACGCGGCCTGCGTAGCGCGGTGCTGGAGGCGGCGCACCGCAAGCCCTTTCTTGGCATCTGCATCGGCCTGCAAATGCTGTTCGATCACAGTACCGAAGGCAACGTGGCGGGGTTGGGGGTGTTGCGCGGCGAGGTGGTGCGTTTTGCCTCCGATCTCAGGGATGCGCAGGGCAACCGGCTCAAGGTGCCGCACATGGGCTGGAACCGCGTGCGAAGGATTGAACATCCCGCATCTCCGTCAGGAGATGCGGCGGTTGCTCCCTCGCCCTCCGGGACGAAGGCGGGGTTTCGGGAAGCATGCTTCCCGCCGCCTGAGTCGGATGGGGGTGTAACCCCATCCGTGGGGCGCGGAGCGGGGTTGGGGAGAGGGAGTGCGCTTGAACACCCGTTGTGGGCTGGTATCGAACAGGATGCGCGCTTCTATTTCGTGCACAGCTATTATGTCCAGCCGCGCGATGCGGGCATCGTGCAGGCAACCAGCGACTATCCGCAGCCTTTCGTTTGCGCGGTGGCGCGCGACAATCTGTTCGCGGTGCAATTTCACCCGGAGAAGAGCGCCGCTGCCGGCCTGCGATTGTTGCAGAATTTCGTTAACTGGAATCCCGTATAACTATTCTGAATCATGGACACTAAAACTCTGATTATTCCCGCTATCGACCTGAAAGACGGTCATTGTGTGCGTCTCAAGCAAGGCGTGATGGAAGACGCCACGGTCTTTTCCGAAGACCCGGCTGCGATGGCCAGGCACTGGTTGGCGCAAGGCGCGCGCCGTTTGCATCTGGTGGATCTGAATGGCGCTTTCGCCGGCAAGCCCAAGAACGAGGCGGCGGTACGCAGCATCATCGAAGCGGTCGGTAGCGAGATACCGGTGCAACTCGGTGGCGGCATCCGCGACCTGGAGACCATAGAGCGTTACCTTGATCTCGGCATCACCTACGTCATCATCGGCACGGCAGCCGTCAAGGTGCCCGGTTTCCTGCATGAAGCCTGCGACGCCTTTCCCGGGCACATCATGGTCGGCCTCGATGCCAAGGGCGGCAAGGTCGCGGTGGACGGCTGGTCCAAGCTGACCGGGCACGATGTGGCCGACCTGGCGCAACGTTTCGAGGGTTACGGCGTGGAAGCGATCATTTACACCGACATCGGCCGCGACGGCATGATGACCGGCGTGAACATCGAAGCGACCGTGGAATTGGCGCGCCCGTTGCATGTGCCGGTCATCGCCAGCGGCGGCATCACCAATCTGGACGATGTGCGCGCGCTGTGCGCGGTGCGCTCCGAAGGCATCACCGGCGCGATCACCGGGCGTGCCATCTACGAAGGCACGCTGGACTTCAAGGCGGCGCAAGCCTTGGCGGACGAGCTGTCGCCAGACTTGATCTGATGCTGGCAAAACGCATCATTCCCTGTCTCGATGTGACTGCCGGTCGCGTGGTCAAAGGCGTCAGCTTCGTCGAGCTGCGCGATGCCGGTGATCCGGTGGAGATCGCGCGCCGTTACGACGAGCAGGGCGCGGACGAACTGACTTTCCTTGATATCACCGCCAGTTCTGACGACCGCGGCATCATCTTTCGCATTATCGAGCAGGTCGCGTCGCAAGTATTCATCCCGCTTACCGTCGGCGGTGGCGTGCGCGAGGTGCAGGACGTGCGCAACCTGCTCAATGCCGGTGCCGACAAGATCAGCATTAACACCTCCGCCGTGCTGAACCCGCAACTGGTCGCGGATGCGGCGGGGCGCTACGGTTCGCAGTGCATCGTGGTGGCGATCGACGCCAAACAGGTCGGTATGGACAAGTGGGAAGTATTCACTCACGGCGGGCGCAAGGCTACCGGCCTGGATGCGGTGGAATGGGCGAAGAAGATGCAGAGTCTGGGTGCGGGCGAGATACTGCTGACCAGCATGGACAGGGATGGACAGAAGAACGGTTTCGACCTTCAGCTCACGCGCGCCGTGACCGATGCGCTGGAGGTGCCGGTGATCGCCAGCGGCGGTGTCGGCAACCTGCAGCATCTCGCCGACGGCGTGAAGATCGGCGGCGCGGATGCGGTGCTGGCTGCTAGCATCTTCCATTTTGGCGAATACACCGTGCAACAGGCCAAGCAGTTCATGGCGCAACAGGGTATCGAGGTGCGGTTATGACACGGTGCGCGAATGTGACGGGTGCGGGAATAACCGCATCGCACCTCCTCCCGCAAACGGCTGGCTGCGCCAGTAACGTGTTGGAGGTGCGGTTATGAGCAACGATATCTGGCTGAACAAGGTGAACTGGTCGGAAGACGGTCTGGTTCCTGCCATCGCGCAGGATGCTGTGACCGGGCGGGTGCTGATGATGGCCTGGATGAACCGCGAGGCGCTGAAGCTGACCTGGCAGAAGAACGAGGCGGTGTACTGGTCGCGTTCGCGCCGGAAGCTGTGGCATAAGGGCGAGGAGTCCGGACATATCCAGCGGGTCAAGGAGATCCGGCTCGATTGCGACGGCGATGTCATCCTGTTGCTGGTCGAGCAGCAGGGCGGTATCGCATGTCATACCGGTCGCGAGAGCTGCTTTTACAGTCGGCTGGAAAACGGCATGTGGGTGGAGGTGGACGCCGTGCTGAAATCTCCGGAGGAGATATACAAAAATGAGCGATGATATTCTGCAACGACTGACCGGGATGCTGGAGGCGCGCAAACAGGCGTCGCCGGAAAGTTCTTATGTCGCCAAGCTGTTCGGCAAGGGCGAAGATGCCATCTTGAAAAAGATCGGCGAGGAAGCGACCGAGGTCATCCTGGCGAGCAAGGAGGGTGATAAATCCCATCTGGTGTACGAGACCGCGGACCTGTGGTTCCATTGCATGGTGTTGCTGGCGCACAAGGGATTGCGCGCGGAGGATGTATTGAACGAGTTGGCACGGCGCGAAGGATTGTCGGGCATCGAAGAGAAGGCGAGCCGGAAATGAGCGAGAGCTGTATCTTCTGCAGGATCGCACGCGGCGAGATACCATGCCGCAAGGTGTATGAGGACGATGAGGTGATCGCTTTTCATGACATCAATCCGGTCGCGCCAGTGCATTTCATGCTGGTGCCAAAACTGCATCTGGCTTCACTGATGGAAGCTGATGCCGGGCATGCGTCCCTGCTGGGCAGGATGCTGTTGCTGGCGCCGAAACTGGCGCGCGAGCAGGGACTGGAAAACGGCTTCCGTACCGTGATTAATACCGGTAAGGGCGGCGGGCAGGAAGTGTTCCATTTGCATATCCATGTCATCGGCGGCGGCAATATTCCGCCCATGGTGCGGCGAAACTGACTTTCAGGGGAAACCTTTAATGAATACGACGGAAACCCTGATCACGCATTTGCTGGAATTGCGCAACCGTTTGGTGCAGATGGCGATCGTCCTGCTGGTGACGTTCATTTGCCTGTTTCCCTGGGCGAGCGACCTCTATACCCTGCTGGCACAGCCGCTGCTGGCCAAGTTGCCCAAGGGCGGGCAGATGATCGCCACCGGCGTCACCACTCCATTTTTCGTGCCGCTCAAGGTGGCAATGATGGCCGCCTTCCTGATCACCTTGCCCTACATCCTTTGGCAGATGTGGCGCTTCATCGCGCCCGGGCTGTATGCGCACGAGAAACGCATGGTCGTTCCGCTCATCTTTGCCAGCACCTCGCTGTTCTTCATCGGCATGGCATTCGTCTATTTCGCGGTCTTTCCAATGGTGTTCGGCTTCATTACGGGCACCGCGCCGGAGGGCGTGGCGGTGATGACCGACATCAACGAGTACCTCAGTTTCGCCATCGGCATGTTCATTGCCTTTGGTATCGCCTTCCAGACGCCGGTGGCTGTGGTGCTGCTGGTATGGATGGGGATGGTGACGGTCGAAAAATTACGCGAAGCACGTCCCTACATCATCGTCGGGGCGTTCGTGGTGGGCGCGATCTTCACGCCGCCGGATGTGGTATCGCAATTCATGATGGCCATACCGCTGTGGTTGCTCTATGAGGCGGGGATCATCGTGGCGGTCATGACGGGCAAGGGCAAGACCAGGGCGCAGGTGCAGGAATAGGCGTTTCGCCTATTGCTGTCGGGGTTTGGGCCGCTTGCCGATGGTTACCTGCAGACTGATTTCCTTGCCGTCGCGCATCAATCTGACTGTGGCAATCTTGCCGGGCGGCATATTGGCGATGCTTTCCAGCATGACGGTCCAGTCACGGATGGGGGTGCTATCGATCGCAACCAAGATGTCGCCGGGTTTGATGCCGGCCTGTTCCGACGGGCTGTTGCGTATCACCTCGGTGATCAGCACACCTCCGGTGTCCCCCAGTTCGAAAGATTCGGCCAGTTCCGGGGTCAGTTCCTGGACGCCTGCGCCGATCCAGCCGCGTGTCACCGAGCCGGTCTGGATGATCTGCTCCATGGTCTTTTTCGCGGTGCTGGTGGGAATGGCGAAACCGATACCGAGCGAGCCGCCGTTCGGCGAATAGATCGCGCTGTTGATGCCGATCAGGTCGCCGTTGGCATCGACCAGCGCCCCGCCGGAATTGCCGGGGTTGATCGCGGCATCGGTCTGGATGAAGTTCTCGAAGGTGTTCAGCCCCAGATGATCGCGCTTGAGCGCGCTGATGATGCCCATGGTGACGGTCTGCCCCACGCCGAAGGGGTTGCCGATGGCGAGCACCAGATCGCCGACGCGTGCCTGTTCCGGGTGGCCGAAGGTGATGGCGGGCAGTTTGCCCGGCAATTCGATCTTGATGACGGCTAGGTCGGTTTCCGGATCGGAACCGATGACGTGTGCCTTGGCTTTGCGCCCGTCGGCCAAGGCGACCTCGATCTGGTCGGCGGCTTCCACCACGTGATGGTTGGTCAGAATGTAGCCGTCGTGACTGACGATGACGCCCGAGCCCAGGCTGGAGTTGTCCTGTGGTTCGCTATCCTCCGGATCGCCGAAGAAGAAGCGGAAATACGGATCGTCCAGCAGCGGGTTGGATGGGGCGTTGACGACGGTGCTGGTGAAGATGTTCACCACGGCGGGCATGGCTTTTTGCGCCGCGCCGCTCAGCCCCGTTACCGGCGGCTTGTCTTCCGTGGTGCCCGGCACGCTTTCATACAGTGTAATGACACCGCTGCGCGCAGCATTCGGCAACAGCTCCGGCTTGAGGGTATGGACGACGAACAACAGCGCGAGCGCGATGGTGACGGTCTGGGTGAACAGGAGCCAGTGTTTGCGCATGGTATGATAAATTGGTCTGCTTCGGGATATGGAGAAAGCCGTGTTGCTCAATGAGTTATGCGATTATAACGCAAGCCTGCTGCAAACCGGGCTGTTCAGGGATTACAGCCCGAACGGCTTGCAGGTGGAAGGTCGCGCCGAGGTGCGGCGTATCGCCACTGCCGTCACGGCTTCGCAGCAGGTGCTGGACGAGGCTGTCGCCTGGGGGGCGGATGCCATTCTGGTGCACCACGGCTATTTCTGGCGCAATGAAGATGCGACCATCACGGGCATCAAAAAACGGCGCATCGCCCGCCTGCTGGAGAGCGATGTGAGTCTGCTGGCCTATCACCTGCCGCTCGACGCCCATCCCGAACTGGGCAACAACGCGCAACTCGGCAAATTGCTCGGGCTGGTGGAGTCGGGCCGGTTCGGCGAGCAGGACATCGCGTGCGTCGGCTTGCTTGAGCAACCCCGGACGCTTGAGCAATTTGCCTTGCGGGTCGCGCAGGCGCTGCAGCGCGCTCCCCTGGCGATCGGCGACGCAAGCCGGATCGTGCAGAAAGTCGCGTGGTGCAGCGGTGCAGCGCAAGGTTATTTTGAGGCCGCCATCGCGCAAGGCGTAGATGCCTACATTACCGGCGAAATCTCCGAGCAGAATTTCCACCTCGTGCAGGAAAGCGGCGTGGCATTCATCGCGGCGGGACATCATGCCACCGAGCGCTACGGTATTCAGGCACTTGGGGCGCATTTGTCGGCGCGTTTCGGCCTCGAGCATCGCTTCTTCGACCAGGACAATCCCGTCTAGCGCCAATCCATTGCAACTGGCTGTTTATCATGAGATTTGTTGCTCGTCCATAGCCATGCTTGCGGCAGGTTGTTTTGCCAAGTAAAATGGCGGGCTTGAACGATGTTCGCGGTGTGTCTGCGTCTCATCAAGCGGGTCTTGATTTCCAGCGCTGCGCTTCTGTTCTGCCTTCCGGTATCCATAACAAGATTGGCAGTGCAAGCCAAGGTTTTGATCGTCCCGAACGCCAGCTTCGGGAGGGGAGTTATAGTTTTTATTTTCTTTTAGATGAAGGGAAGAGATGTCATGACTGACAATGTGGATCGCAGCAAGCGGCGACTCCTTCTGGTGGCCACTTCGGCAGCCGGTGGGGTCGCAGCAGCAGGTGCGGCAGTACCATTCGTGCTGAGTTTTCAGCCCAGCGAACGCGCCAAGGCCGCCGGCGCACCGATCGAGGTGGATATCAGCACTATCGAACCCGGCACGATGAAGACCGTCGAATGGCAGGGCAAGCCGGTATGGATCGTGCGCCGCACCCCGGAAATGCTCGATTTGCTGGCCAAGCATGAAGGCGATCTGACCGACCCGACCCTTTCGGTTCCGCAGCAGCCCGAATACTGCAACAATGCTGCTCGCTCGATCAAGCCGGAGTTTTTCGTGGCGATCGGCGTTTGCACCCATCTGGGCTGCTCGCCGACTTTCCGTCCGGAAGTGGCGCCTGCCGACCTCGGCGCTGACTGGGGCGGCGGCTGGTACTGCCCGTGCCACGGTTCGCGCTTCGATATGGCGGCACGCGTTTACAAGGGTTCGCCTGCGCCGACCAATCTGATCATTCCTCCGCACCAGTATCTCAGCGATACCATGTTGTTGATCGGTGACGACAAGCAAAAGGGAGCCGCATAATGAAACTATTGAAAAACCTGCTCGGATGGGTCGATGACCGCTTCCCGCTGACGCCCACTTGGAAGGAGCATCTCTCCGAGTACTACGCGCCGAAAAACTTCAATTTCTGGTATTTCTTCGGCTCGTTGGCATTGTTGGTGCTGGTGATTCAAATCGCCAGCGGCATTTTCCTGACCATGAGCTACAAGCCGGACGCACTATTCGCCTTCGCTTCCGTCGAATACATCATGCGCGACGTGCAGTGGGGCTGGCTGATGCGCTACGTTCACTCCACCGGCGCTTCGATGTTCTTCGTGGTGGTCTATCTGCACATGTTCCGCGGCATGATGTACGGTTCCTACAAGAAGCCGCGCGAACTGCTGTGGATCATCGGTATGGTGATTTATCTGGCGCTGATGGCCGAAGCCTTCATGGGATATTTGCTGCCTTGGGGCCAGATGTCGTTCTGGGGCGCGCAGGTGATCGTCAACCTGTTCTCTGCCGTGCCGTTCATCGGTCCCGATCTGTCCGTGCTGATCCGTGGTGACTATGTGATCTCTGATGCCACACTGAACCGCTTCTTCGCACTGCATGTGATCGCAGTCCCGCTGGTTCTGGTGGGTATCGTGTTCGTGCATATCGTTGCCCTGCACAAGGTCGGCTCCAACAACCCGGACGGCATCGAGATCAAGAAGAACAAAGGCCCCGACGGCCATCCGCTGGACGGCATCCCGTTCCACCCCTACTACTCCGTCAAGGATATGGTGGGTGTGGTCGGCTTCCTGATCGTGTTCTGCGCGGTGCTGTTCTTTGCGCCGGACATGGGCGGTTACTTCATTGAAGCCAATAACTTCATCCCGGCCAATCCGTTGAAGACACCCGAGCATATCGCGCCGGTGTGGTACTTCACGCCGTATTACTCCCTCCTGCGCGCAGTGCCGCCACTGTTTGGCTCGCAGTTCCCCGGCGTGGTGGCGATGGGTGTCGGTGCGGTGGCTCTCGTATTCCTGCCCTGGCTGGACCGCGGCAAGGTCAAGTCGATCCGCTATCGTGGCCCGATCTTCAAGGTGGCCTTGGCGTTGTTCGTGATCAGCTTTATCGTGCTTGGCTGGTTGGGCACGCAACCTGTGACCCCCACCTACACGCTGCTGGCTCAAGTGTTCTCGGTCGTGTACTTCGCATTCTTCATCCTGATGCCGTGGTACACCAAGATCGACAAGTGCAAGCCAGAGCCTGAACGCGTGACGTTCCACTAAAAATTCAGAGAGGTTCGTTGACATGAAAGCAATCAAAAAACTAGGGATGCTGGTACTACTGATGCTGGTACCGGCGATGGCGAGCGCCAGCGGAGCCGGCGTTCATCTGGATACGGCACCGGTTGACCTGAAGGACAGGGTTTCGCTGCAACGCGGGGCGCAGTTCTTTGTCGCCAACTGTATGGCTTGCCACAGCGCTTCCTTCATGCGCTACAACCGTCTGATGGATATCGGTATGACCGAGGATCAGATCAAGGCGCTGTTGCCGGAAGGCAGCAAGGTCGGCTCGACCATGGCTGCGGCCATGGATGCCGAGACCGCGAAAGCGGCCTATGGCGTGGCTCCGCCCGACCTGAGCGTGATCGCGCGCGTGCGTGGCGTGGACTGGCTGTACACCTACCTGCGCGGTTTTTATGTGGATGCCAACAGCGCGACCGGGGTGAACAATCTGGTATTCCCCTCCGTAGGCATGCCGAACGTGCTGGGCGGCTTGCAGGGCGATCAGGAGCTGCATGTCGAGAATCGCGATGGACATGAAGTGAAGACCCTGAAGCTGACCACTCCCGGTTCCATGAGTACCGCAGAGTTTGATGCGACGGTCGCTGATCTGGTCAATTATCTCGACTTCATGAGTGAGCCGGCCAAGCTGGTGCGCTATGATCTTGGCTATATCGTGCTGGGTTTCCTGTTCGTGCTCCTGATCCTGACTTATCTGCTGAAGAAAGAGTTCTGGAAGGACATTCACTAATACGCAGTTGAAAGCCACAATTCATTTGTGGTAGCTTGCCAGTAGCTGCTGAGTGCCATCATGGCGGAGCCGTCGGCTCCGCCATTTGGTTTTTGTTCGCTGACTTTATGATTGCGGGTTCCTTATGATGCGACTTTACTCGGGCACGACGTGCCCCTATTCCCACCGTTGCCGGATCGTGTTGTACGAAAAGGGCATGGATTTCGAGGTGATCGATGTGGATATGCAGAACCGCAGCGAAGACCTCGCGGTGATCAATCCATACAATACCGTGCCGGTCCTGGTGGAACGCGACCTGATCCTGTATGAGGCCAATATCATCAATGAATACATCGATGAACGGTTCCCGCATCCGCAGCTGATGCCGCCTGATCCCGTCATGCGCGGACGGGCACGCCTGTTCCTGCACCGCTTCGAGCAGGAGCTTTACCGGCCGGTGGACGTGATCGAGCAGGGTGGCAAGACTGCGGACAAGGCACGCGCCGCGATCCGCGACAACCTGACCCAGCTCGCGCAGATACTGACCAAGCAGAAATTCCTGCTGGCGGACGAATTTTCCATGCTGGACGTGGCGATCGCGCCGCTGCTGTGGCGGCTCGAGCATTACGGCATCCAGATGGGCAAGGATGCCGCACCGCTGATGAAATATGCCGAACGGCTGTTCTCCCGCCAGGGATTCATTGACGCGTTGACGCCTTCCGAGCGGGCGATGCGCAAGTAACGGGAAGCTCCCATGAGCGACCTGTCCACGCGCCCCTACCTGATCCGCGCGATCTACGAATGGTGCGTGGATAGCGGGTTGACGCCGTATCTTGCGGTGCGGGTCGATGAGCAGACCGAGGTGCCGCAGGCCTATGTGAAAGACGGCGAGATCGTGCTGAATATCGGTGCGGGTGCGGTGCGCGACCTGGAGCTGGGCAACGAGTTCATCACTTGCGGCGGACGTTTCGGCGGTGCGCCATTCGATCTCCTGGTTCCGGTTGTCGCGGTCATCGGCATATTCGCCAAGGAGAACGGGCAGGGGCTGGTGTTTCAGGGTGGGGAGCCGCACCAGCCGCCGCCGGATGCAAGCGGTGCGGATGATGCGTCCAGGCCCAAGCCGCAACGTCCGCAACTGAAGATCGTCAAATAAAAAAGCCGCAGTTCACTGCGGCTTTTTCATGGGGTTGCCGAATCGGTTCAGGCAGGTAATGCCAGCGCAACCTGCATCCTGCCCAGTGCCTTTTGCTCGATCTGGCGAATGCGCTCCGCCGATACGTTGAATTCGGCAGCCAGTTCATGCAGCGTTGCGCCCTCTCCTTCCTCGCACAACCAGCGCGCCGAGATGATGCGGCGGCTACGTTCGTCCAGTCCGGCGAGCGCACTCGACAAGCCAGAGGTTTGCAAACGCTCACGCTCAGCAGTTTCCAGGATGCGCGATGGCTCATGCTCCTCACTGTCGGCGAGATACTGGATCGGCGCATAGCTGTCTTCATCATCTGCACCGAGCGGCTCCAGCGCGATCTCATGGCCGGCGAAGCGCGCTTCCATCTCCACCACATCGCGCTCGCTGACGTTGAGTTGTTGGGCGATCTCGCTGATCTGTTGCGGCTTGAGCGGCTCCAGCCCCTGCTTCATGCTGCGCAGGTTGAAGAACAGCTTGCGTTGCGCCTTGGTGGTGGCGATCTTCACCATGCGCCAGTTGCGCACCACGAACTCATGGATCTCGGCGCGGATCCAGTGCAGCGCGAACGATACCAGCCGCACGCCGCGTTCCGGATCGTAGCGCTTCACCGCCTTCATCAGGCCGATGTTACCTTCCTGGATCAGGTCGGCCTGCGACAGCCCATAACCGGCATAACCGCGCGCCACGCTGACTACCACGCGCAGGTGCGATAGCACCAACTGACGCGCCGCATCCAGGTCGTTTTCGGCCTTGAAGCGGGTCGCCAAATCGAATTCCTGCTGCTGCGACAGCACGGGGAAACGGTTTACCGTCTGGATATAACCGTCCAGACTACCAAGAGAAGACGGCATGGGCAAATTCATTGCGGCATTCATCAAATACCCTCCTCTAAAATATATAGTTAAATTTTAGCACTCGCGGGATGAGAGTGCCAGAGGCCGTCAAAGTTCAGCGGCAACGGTCGGTTTGTGCCAGATGCCGCCCTACCGATAGCCATGCACCCAGCCAGCCGAGATACATCGAAAACAAGAGCAGCGACAGGCTGTCGCTGACAGCCAAGGGATGCAGCGTGAACTGGCTGGCATACAGCCGTGACAGCGTGCCGAGCGGATGATTGAGCAACAACAGGCCGGCGGTGACGATCAGCCATGCCGTGATGCCGCCGAACAACCCTTGCAGTGCGCCAAAATACAGGAAGGGGCGGCGAATGAAGCCGTTGGTCGCGCCGATCAGCCGGGCGACCTCGATCTCGTCGCGCTGGGTGAGGATTTGCAGGCGGATGGTATTGAAGGTAATGGCGATCAGCGCCAGGCTGAGCAGGCTGGCAAGCACCAGCACCGCGAGACGACCGAATTCGAGCAGGGCTTCGAGCTTGTAGGCCCAGTCGGAATCGAGTTGCGCGTGTTCCACACCGGGCAGTTTCGCCAGCTCGTTGCGCAAGGTCTCCAGCGGCTCGGCTCCGTCCTGTTCCGGGTAAATGATGAAGGCGTCCGGCAACGGGTTCCGGTTCAGGCTGCCGATCACATCGGTCAGCCCGTTGCTCTGCTTGATCTGCTCCAGCGCTTGCGCGCGGGTGATGAATTCGACGTGCCCGACACCCGGATGTTGCGTGAGCTGTTTGTGCAGCCGGTCGGTATCGCCCGTTGTCGCGTCCATGTTCAGGAACAGGCTGATCTGCGGCGAGCCGGAGAATTGCGCGATCAGCCCCTGCGCATTCTGCAGCAGCGCATACAAACCCGCGGGCAGGCTGAGCGCGATGCCGATGACCAGGATATTGAAGAATCCGGCGAGTCTCGAGGCGAACATGCGTTGCAGAACGTTGCGCATCACGCGCGGGTATTGTGCGAATGCCTGCTTCAAGATTGCAGTTCCCCCTGTTTCAGCGTCAGCCTGCGCACGCCGCCATCCTGCAACACGCTTTCGTCATGAGTCGAGATCAGCAGCGTGACGCCGACCTGGTGGAACGACCTGAAGATCGCCATGATCTCCTGTGCGTATTCGCTGTCCAGATTGCCGGTCGGTTCGTCGGCCAGCAGGATGGACGGGCGGTTAACGATGGCGCGGGCGATGCACAGGCGTTGCTGCTCGCCGCCGGACAGTGCGACAGGGCTGGCCTTTTCGCGCTTGAGCAGCCCTACCTTGTCGAGCGCGGCGCGCACGCGCTTGCCGCTCTCGCGGTGGTCGAAGCCGCAGATCTGCAACGGCAGCAACACGTTGTCGAACACATTGCGGTCGAACAACAGCTTGTGGTCCTGGAAGATGATGCCGAGGTTGCGGCGCAGATAGGGCAGCGCCCCGTCCTTGAGCGTGCCGACGTTCTGGTTGTTCACCAGCACACTGCCGGAATCGGGGCGTTCGATGGCGGCGATCAGCTTGAGCAGCGTGCTCTTGCCTGCGCCGGAATGGCCGCTGAGGAACACCATCTCGCCCTCGGCGATGTCGAACGAGACATGCTTCAGCGCCTCGTGGCCGCCGGGATAACGCTTGTTGACTTGGTTGAAGGAAATCATTGTAGAAGCAAAATCATGTCCACGGAAGACACGGAATCGACCCCTTCGATTTTTCCGTGTCTTCCGTGGACAAGGGTTATTTTCATTCACCCAGCCCCAGCAGCGCCGCGACGAAATCTTCCGCGACGAACGGGCGCAGGTCGTCCAGCCCCTCGCCGACGCCGATGAAGCGCACCGGGATCGGGTGCGCCTTGGCGATCGCGGCGATCACGCCGCCCTTGGCGGTGCCGTCCAGTTTCGTCAGCACCAGTCCGGTGACGCCGAGCGCCTCGTCGAACGCCTTGACCTGCGACAGCGCGTTCTGTCCGGTGTTGGCGTCCAGCACCAGCAGCACTTCGTGCGGTGCATCGGGCAGTGCCTTGGCAATGACGCGCTTCACCTTCTTGATCTCTTCCATCAGGTGCGCCTGCGTGGTCAGGCGCCCGGCGGTGTCGGCCAGCACCACGTCGATACCGCGCGCCTGCGCCGCCTGTACCGCGTCATAGATCACCGCGGCGGCATCGCCGCTCTGCTGCGCGATCACCGTGACGTTATTGCGCTCGCCCCAGGCCGCCAGCTGCTCGCGCGCCGCCGCGCGAAAGGTGTCGCCCGCCGCCAGCAGCACCGACTTGCCCTGATTCTGGAAATGCCTGGCCAGTTTGCCGATGGAAGTGGTCTTGCCGGCGCCGTTGACGCCGCACAGCATGATGACGAAAGGTTTGTGCGTATCGGCCTGCAACGGCTGCGCCAGCGGTGCGAGCAGCTTGAACAGATATTCGGCAAGCGCCTCCCTGAGTTGCGATGTCTCCGTGAGGCGCTGTTCGCGGACGCGATGGCGCAGGTCGGCAAGCAGCGCATTGGTCGCGGCCATGCCGACATCGGCGGTGATGAGGATGGTCTCGAGTTCCTCGTACAGGTCCTCGTCGATCTTGCCGCCGGGAACGAGCAGCGCGGAGAGTTGTCCACCCGTGCGCGCCAGGCCTGCGGTCAGGCGCGAGAGCCAGCTTTTCGATTCGGCGGAGGCAGGTTTCTTTTTCAGGAAGCTAAACATGCAAGAGTATTCGGGGTTGGATGAAATGCCGCATAATGCGCGCTCATTTTATGCCGAATCCGGCACCCATGGGACAAGGAAATGAGAATTCATCTGGTTGTTGCGGCGCTGTTGTTTTGTTTCTCATCCGTTTCGCAGGCGGAGGTACATGAAAGGACGCTGGCGAACGGCCTCAAGGTCGTTGTCAAGGAAGACCACCGCGCCCCGGTGGTGGTGCAGCAGGTCTGGTACAAGGCCGGCAGCATGGATGAACGCACCGGCGTGACCGGCATCGCGCATGTGCTGGAGCACATGATGTTCAAGGGCACAGCCACGGTGCCGGCGGGCGAGTTCTCGCGCCGCATCGCCGCTGCGGGCGGGCGCGAGAACGCCTTCACCAGCTACGACTACACCGCCTACTTCCAGCAGCTGCACAAGTCGAAGCTGGAACTGGCGATGCAGCTCGAATCCGACCGCATGCGCAACCTGAACCTGTCTGCCGCCGAGTTTGCCAAGGAGATCAAAGTGGTCATGGAAGAGCGGCGCATGCGCACCGACGACGAGCCGCATGCGCTGTTGCAGGAAAGGATGATGGCGACGATCTATCAGCAGCATCCCTACCAGCATCCGGTGATCGGCTGGATGAACGACCTGGAATCGCTCACCGTGGGCGATGCCAAGGCGTGGTATGACCGCTGGTATGCGCCCAACAATGCCACGCTGGTCATCGCCGGAGACGTGAAGGCCGACGAGGTGTTCGCGCTGGCGCAACGCTATTACGGCACGATCCCCCGGCGCGCGATGCCGCCGGCGCGCAACCATGCCGAACCTGCGCAGGTCGGCATCAAGCGTATGGTGGTGAAGGCACCCGCCGAGCTGCCGCTGCTGGTGATGAGCTTCCACGCGCCGGTGATCGGCGATCCCGCGCAGGACTGGAAACCGTACGCGCTGGATATCCTGGCGGGGGTGCTGGACGGCAACGAATCGGCGCGGCTCAACAAGCATCTGGTGCGCGAGCAACAGGTCGCCAGCAGCGCGGGTGCAGGCTATGACTCGGTTTCGCGCGGTCCCAGCCTGTTCACCTTCGAGGCCACACCGAGCGAGGGCAGGACGGTGAACGACGTCGAGGCCGCATTGCGCCAGGAGATCGCGCAGCTGGTGCAAGAGGGTGTGAGCGAGGAGGAGTTGCGGCGCGTCAGGGCGCAAGTCATGGCGGGCGAGGTATACAAGCTCGATTCGCTGTTCTATCAGGCGATGCAGATCGGACAGATGGAAAGCATCGGCCTGGGGCATCGCGCCATTCCGCTGATGCTGGAAAAACTTCAAGCCGTCACGGCGGAGCAGGTACGCCAGGTTGCGGAGGAATTCTTGCAGGATGACAACCTGACCGTGGCGGTACTCGACCCGCAGCCGCTATCCGGCAAGCCGAAACATCAATCGCCTGCCCAGGGAGGCTCGCATGTCCGTTAAAACCGTATTTGTTGCGGTGCTGTGCAGCATGGCAACCGCTGCCTTCGCCACCCCCTCCATCCAGAGCTGGCAGAGCGCCAGCGGTGCCAGAGTGCTGTTCGTGGAGAACCACGACATCCCGATGCTGGACGTGGCGGTGAGCGTGCCGGCGGGCAGCAGTTTCGACAGCGCGGAAAAATCCGGCGTGGCCGGGCTGACCCATCATCTGCTCGACCTGGGTGCGGGCGGGTTGAGCGAGGACGACATCGCGCGCGGTATGGCGGACATCGGCGCGAACCTGGGCGGCGGATTCGACCACGACCGCGCCAGCGTGTCGCTGCGCACCCTGAGCCGCGCCGCAGAACGCGAGCGGGCGCTGGAGATCATGGCGCGCGTGCTGCAGCAGCCGCAGTTCCCCGAGGCGGTGCTGGCGCGCGAAAAGGTGCGCATGGTCGCCGCCCTGAAAGAGGCCGACACCAAGCCGGAGAGCATTGCCGACCGGGCGTTCCGGAAGGCGGTGTACGGCGCGCATCCCTACGCGTTGAGGACTTCCGGCGAGGTCGCCAGCGTGGAGAAGATCACCGTGCAGGACCTGCGCGATTTCCATGCGCGGTACTATCGCGCGGCTGCTGCGGTGGTGGCCATCATGGGTGATGTCACGCGCGCCGATGCCGAGGCGATCGCGCAGCAGCTGACCGCGCAACTGCCGTCCGGCCCGGCGCCGGAAGTGCTGCCGGAAGTGGCCATGCAGATCGAGCGCAGCGAGCAACGCATCCCGCATCCCGCCAGCCAGAGCCATATCCTGCTCGGCGCGCCGGGCATGGCGCGCAACGACCTGGATTATTTTCCGCTGTATGTCGGCAACCACATCCTCGGCGGAGGCGGCTTCGTATCGCGCCTGATGAACGAGGTACGCGAGAAACGCGGGCTGGCCTACAGCGTGTACAGCTATTTCATCCCGCTCAAGCAACCGGGCGCGTTCCAGATCGGGCTGCAAACCAAAAAGGAGCAGGCCGACGAAGCGCTGCAACTGGTGCGCGGCACGCTGGCGGAATTCATCGCCCAAGGCCCGACAGAAAAGGAGCTGCTGGCCGCCAAGCAGAACATCGTCGGCGGCTTTCCGCTGCGCATCGACAGCAACCGCAAGATACTCGACTATCTCAGCGTCATCGGCTTCTACGGCCTGCCGCTGACCTATCTGGACGACTTTACGCGCAACGTCGAGCAGGTAAACGTGGCGCAGGTGCGCGATGCTTTCGCGCGCCGTCTCGATCCGCAACGCATGGCGACGGTGATCGCCGGCGCTCCCGATGCGGAGAGCAAGGATCAATAAGGTACGCATCGGCGGCGGCACCCTGCGCAGCCGCATCATCGCCTTCCCCGATGCGCCGGGGTTGCGTCCCACGCCGGACCGCGTACGCGAGACGCTGTTCAACTGGCTGGGGCAGACGCTGTACGGGCGTACCTGCCTCGACCTGTTTGCGGGCAGCGGCGCGCTGGGTTTCGAGGCCGCCTCGCGCGGGGCGGAACGGGTGGTGATGGTGGAAAAGAATCCCGCGGTTTTTCGCGCCTTGCAGGACAATGCCGGCAAGCTGGGTTGCGACAGGGTGGTCATATCCTGCCAGGATGGGCTACAATTCGCGTCCCGCGATACGCAGAAGTACGACGTCATCTTCCTGGATCCGCCGTTCGGGAGCGATTATCTGGCGGCGCTGCTGGAAATTTTGCCGCAACGCCTGAACGAAGAAGGCGTGCTGTATGTGGAATCCGGCGCGGCGACAGGCGTTCCGCCGCCCTGGCAGGTGATGAAGTCGGGCAAGGCAGGGCAGGTGCATTACCAACTATTGGGTTTAGGCCAGTGATTAAAGTCGTTTATCCGGGGACGTTCGATCCCATCACGCGCGGCCATGAGGATGTGGTGCGCCGGGCAGCCGGATTATTCGGCGAAGTCATTGTCGCGGTGGCGGAAAGCCGCGTGCAGACCCTGTTTACGCTGGCTGAGCGCGTGGAGATGGCGAGCGAGTTATTTGCCGGTTTTGCCAACGTGCGCGTGGAAGGGTTCAACGGCCTGCTGATGAACTTCGTGCAGGCGCATGATGCGCATGTGGTGTTGCGCGGGTTGCGTGCGGTGTCGGACTTTGAATACGAGTTTCAGTTGGCGGGAATGAACCGAAACCTGTATCCGGAGGTCGAAACGCTGTTTTTGACGCCGGCAGAGCAATACACGTTTATTTCAGCCACCATGGTACGCGAGGTGGCGCGCTTCGGCGGCGATGTCGGCAAGTTCGTCTCGCCTGCGGTGGCGGCAAGGTTGCAACAAAAAATTAAATCGATTTAACCCAGGAGAAAAAGCATGGCACTGATTATTACCGACGAATGTATCAACTGCGACGTATGCGAGCCGGAATGCCCGAACGACGCGATCTCGCAAGGCGATGAGATTTACGTCATCGACCCGAACAAATGCACCGAGTGCGTGGGACACTACGACACCCCGCAGTGCGTGGAAGTCTGCCCGGTGGATTGCATCCCCAAGGACCCGAACCATGTGGAAACACGCGAGCAGCTGCAAGCCAAATATGAAAAGCTGACAGCGGCGAAGTAACCGTTTTCCGCAGGACGAAAAAGCCCGCGTTTCGGCGCGGGCTTTTTTATTTCCAGGCGGTGTTATTTCTCTTCGGCTTCGCTGATCTTCTCCTGCTCGGCCTCTTTTGCCTGTTGCAGGGTCTGCTCCACTCCCCTGGCTTTCTCAAGTGCCTCGCGCTGCGGTTCGGCGAGCTTTGCCGGAGGGGCGGATGCGCCATCGCAGGCGCCGAGCAATAGAACGAGTGCAAGCGGGATGTATCTCATATTTCCTCCTCCGGGTAGGTGAATGCGGATTATCGCTGGCAATGCCCGCAATAGAAAGTGGTGCGCTGCCCTTGCCTGATCTGCTTGATGGGCTTGCCGCATTTGCGGCACGGCTCCCCGCTGCGCCTGTACACCCAATAATGCTGCTGGAAATAACCGGGCTGTCCGGCAGTGTCCACGAAATCGCGCAGGCTGCTGCCACCGAGCTTGACGGCCTCCTTCAGTGTCGCGCGAATCTCCCGCACCAGCGCCACACAGCGCGGCAGGCTGAGCTTCCCGGCGGCGAGCTGCGGTCGGATGCCGGCGCGGAACAGCGCTTCGCTGGCGTAGATGTTGCCCACGCCGACCACTACGCGCTGATCCATGATGACCTGTTTGATCGCGGCGGTTTTGCCGCGCGTGGCGCGATACAGATATGCCGCATCAAAATCCTGCTCCAACGGCTCCGGGCCGAGCGCGGCCAGCAGCGGATGTTGCGCGGGGTCGCCCTGATGCCACAGCACCGCGCCGAAGCGGCGCGGGTCGCGCAATCGCATCAGCATGCCGTTGCCCAACGCTAGATCGAAGTGGTCGTGCTTCTCCGGCGGCGTACCGGTCGGCAGGATGCGCAGGCTGCCGGACATGCCCAGATGCAGGATCAGCGTGCCGTGGTCGAAGCCGATCAGCAGGTATTTGGCGCGGCGTTCCAGTGAGCGGACAATCTGTCCGCGCAACAATTTCGGCAGGTTCTTCGGAATCGGCCAGCGCAGTTGCGGGTGGCGAATTACGACATCCGATATGGTTTGTCCGGCGAGATGCGGCGCAAGGCCGCGCAGGGTGGTTTCTACCTCCGGCAGTTCAGGCACGGCGGCGTTTCCACCAGATGCGTGCCCCCGCAAGCGACAGCAGCAGCGGTATGCCGAGCAGGAAGCCGATGCTGATGGCGTTGAGCCGGGCCTGGCTCAATATCAGGCTGCTGTCCTTTGCGGGGCGCGGCTGGACGGTGATGAGTGCTTCCTCTCCGCCCAACCAGTTCACCATGTTCACACCCAGGTCGAGGTTGCCGCCGTTGCCGGCGAAGCTGTTGGCGAGAAATGCGCCGCTGCCTGCCACTACGATGCGCTGTTCGCGCCCGTCGATGTTGCGTTGCAGCGCCACGGCGATGGTGGCGGGGCCGGGAATGTCGCGCTGTTTGTCGAAGCGCGGCTGCGCTGCGCCGCTGTCCGGGATGTCGTGGCTGACCCAGGATTGTGCGCCGGTCTCCACCAGCACATGCTGCTGCCACTCGGGATTTTCGTTCCACATCAGCGCGCGCGCCGAGGGGAAGGCAGTGATCAGGCCGAAGTTGCGCGTGACGGCATGCGGCGGGTAGGCGGCGCCGAGCGACCAGGTGGCGG
>MGWS01000006.1:41487-144052 GCA_001801105.1 Gallionellales bacterium GWA2_60_18 | reverse complement strand
TCGATCACGATGCCGGGCGGCAGCATCAGGTCGAGTTGTTCGGCGAGGCGCTCCAGCCCGTGCAGCGGTACGGCATCCAGCAGCCACAGCAGGTTGCCGCCGCGCTCGATATGGCGCAGCAGCTTGTCCGTCTCGCCGGGCATCAGATCGACCTGCGGCTGGGTGAGCACCAGCAGCCCGATGTTGTCCGGCACTTCCTGTGCCAGCGCCAGGTTCAGGCTGTTGATGCGGAAGCCGTTCTGCTTGAGCTTGGCGCCGAACAGGCCGAGGTCATGGTTGGCGGCACCATCGAGTTTGCGTTCGCCGTGGCCGTCCAGATACATCACTGTCTGGTCGCGGGTGTGCGCCAGACGCAGCAGCGCGGAAGTCAGGACGGATTCGTTGAGCTGGGTGAGGTGTTCGCTGCGCCCGCCATATCCGATCACCATCTCGCCGTTGAGCTGGATGCCCGCGTCACGGGTCTTTTCGGCCTCCTTTTCGGGGTCGACGAAGGTCAGGTTGATGTCGCTCTTGTAGCGCTGGTAGAGCGAGATGAAGTTGCGGATGATCTTGCGGATGTCACCCAGGCGCGCGTCCTGTTCGGTGGCATACACGGTGATGTCCACCGGGCCTTTCAGTTGCCCGAGTACCTCCACGCTGACCGGTTCCAGACTGTTGATGGCGTTGTGCGTGATGTCTGTCTGAATGGCATGGCGGCTTGCGAACTGGCCCAGAGCGACCGCGCCGCCCAGCACCAGCAGCGCGAACAGCAGGCTGCGCAGAGCAGGGGATTTGAAAAATTTATCCATAGATGCAGTTGTTGTGCAGGCGGCGTACCGCCAGCAGCAGGAACGCGGCGCTGAACAGCACGAAGAAGGCGGCATCGCCGCTGTCCAGCAGACCGGTGTTGAAACTCTGGAAGTGGTGCAGCGGCGAGATCGCGTGCCAGGGCGAATCCGCCGCCGTGGCGGCGATGTCGGCCAGCCACAGTCCGGCCAGCGCCGCCAATGCACCGATGGCGGCGATCGCCGGCTGGGCGGTGAGCGCGGAAACGTACAGCCCCAGCGCGATGTAGCTGGCGGTGAGCAGCAGCAGCCCGACGGTGTTGGCGAACAGCAGGCCGTGATCGAGCGCCGTGCCGGATGCCAGCGTGTAGAGCATCAGCGGCACGCCGCAGGTCAGCAGCGCGAGGAAGGCCAGCAGCCCGAAGAACTTGCCGAGCACGATCTGCCATCCGGCCAGCGGTGCCGAGAGCAGCAGCGCCAGCGTCTGGTTGCGGCGTTCCTCGGCGATCAGGCGCATGGTGAACATCGGCGTCAGCATCATCAGCAGCAGCGCGGCGGTGTTGAACAGCGGCACGGCCACGGTCACGGTGACGCCGGGCGGGTTGGCCAGTTGCGCGAGTTGCGGCTGCACGCCGAGGAAGGCTTCCAGCAACGCGAGGAAGAACCAGGCGAGGATGAACTGGAGCAGCGCGACGACGAACCAGGTCGAGGGCATGGAGAACAGGCTGCGCAGTTCGCGCATGGCGAGCAGGCGCATCATGCGCAACTCTCCGTGATGCGGATGTAGTTGTCCTCCAGCTTGCCGGCCTCGCCGCCATGGTTCGCCAGCGCGGCGATGGTGTCGCCGTAGATCAGGCGGCCTTCGCGCATGATCTCGACGCGGTCGCACATGCTCTCGACTTCGCCAAGCAGGTGGGTGGAGAGGATCACGCTGTGCGCGTCGCCCAGTTCGCGGATCAGGGTGCGGATCTCGCGGATCTGCGCGGGGTCGAGTCCGACGGTGGGCTCGTCCAGCACGATCACGTCGGGCTGGTGGATGATCGCCTGCGCGATGCCGATGCGCTGCTGATAGCCCTTGGACAGCGTGCCTATGGTCTTCTTGCCGACCGTTTCCAGGCCGCAACGCTGCCTGGCCTGCGCCAGCGCAGCGGCGGCGGCAGCAGGTGCCATGCCGCGCAGGCGTGCCGCGAACAGCAGATAGTCGTCGACGTTGAGTTCGCGGTACAGCGGCGGGATCTCCGGCAGGTAGCCGATGCGCGCTTTCGCCGCCGCCGGACGGCGCAGCAGGTCGATGCCGCAGATATCGATCGCGCCCGCGTCGGGCAGCAGGCAGCCGGTGAGCATCTGCAGGGTGGTGCTCTTGCCCGCGCCGTTATGGCCGAGCAGGCCGAGCACCTCGCCGCGCCTCAGTTCCAGCGATATGCCGTGGATCACCTGACGGCTGCCGAAGCGGCGCGTCAGGTTGCGTGCGGAAAGGGTGATGTCGGGGGCGGTATCTGACAAGGTCGGGCGATCGGGTGATTGTTCATGGAATTATGGCATGCATGGCGCATTGCTGCATGACATGCGGCTTGTGTAGAATGCCTGCTCCTCCGCACTGTGCGCCCTGCGCTGCATCGCGCAGGGAACGATCCCTACTGGACAGGCTCTGATTGCGACCCGATATGCATCCCCATTCGAAGATGAGACATTTTTCCGTTCTGCTGCTATGCAGCCTGTGGCTTGCCGCCTGTGCGCAGGTGCCGGCGCATCCCGTTGCGGAGGTGCCGCAGGCGGAAGCGGCCCAGGCATTGCCCAACATCGAGTTGAGCGACGATCTGCTCTACGAGTTCCTGCTGGCGGAAGTAGCCAGCCAGCGCGGCCACAAGGCGCTGGCAGCCGAGGCGGGCGCCGACCTGGCCGCAAAGACGCGCGATCCGCGCATCGCCAAGCGCGCCGCACAGCTGGCGTTCGAGTCCGGCAATATGGACAAGGCGGTCGAGGCGGTCAGGCACTGGCAGGAGATCGATCCGGAAGCGCCGCTGGCCGGGCACATGCTGTCCTCGATCCTGCTGCGCAGCGGCAGGCTGGACGAGGCGCAGATCGAACTGGCGCGCATGCTGAAAGACGCAGGCGCGAACAGCGGGGGCGCTTTCCTGCGCGTGGTGCAGCTACTGGCGCCTTATCCGGATAAAGCGGACGCCTTGAAACTGATGCGCGAGCTCGCTGGCTCCTACCCCCGGATCGCCGAGGCGCACTGGTCGGTGGCGCAGTTGGCGCAACTGGCGGGCGACGGCGAACTGGCGCTCGCCGAGGCGCGGCAGGCGCGCGTCCTGCGTCCGGAGTGGCCCATGGCGGTCGCGCTGGAAGCCCAGCTGTTGCAGCAGGATATGCCGCAGCAGGGGCTGGAAGTGTTGCGCCGCTACCTGTCGGACTATCCGGAAGCGCGCGACATCCGTTTGCAGTATGCCCGCGCGTTGTTACAGCAGAAGCAGTTCACTCAGGCGCGCGACGAATTCGGGCGCCTGGCGGAAGGCGATCCGGGCAACCCCGACCTGGCGTTCGCCATTGCGATGATCTCGCTGCAATTGAACGATCTGCAGGCCGCCGAGACGCAGCTCAGGCGATCGCTCGAAAAGGGCGGGAAGGGCCAGGATGCGGCACAGTATTTTCTCGGCCAGCTGAGCGAGGCAAAGAAGGACGATGACGAGGCGCTCGCCCGTTACCGCAAGGTGCAGGGCGGCGAATACCGCTTCGCCGCGCAATTGCGCGTGGCCTACCTGCTGAACAAGGGCGGCAAGCTGGAAGAGGCGCTGGTGCAGCTGCACGGCACCGAGGCCGCCGACAATCAGCAGCGCGTGCAACTGCTGCTGCTGGAGGCGCAGTTGCTGCGCGAAGCCAAGCGCACTGAAGATGCCTACCGCGTGTTGCGGGACGGACTGGCGAAGCTGCCCAACCATCCCGACCTGCTGTATGAGACCGCCATGTACGCGGAAAAGACCGGCAACTTCCGGGAGTTCGAGAAGCTGGTGCGCAAACTGATCCAGCTCAAGCCGGATCATGCGCAGGCCTACAACGCGCTGGGCTACAGCCTGCTGGAGCGCAACGAGCGCATTGCCGAGGCGTTGCAGCTGGTGGAAAAGGCATTGCATCTCGCTCCCGGCGATTTTGCCATCATGGACAGCGTGGGCTGGGGCTATTACCGCAGCGGCAGGCTGGATGAGAGCGTCGAGATGCTGCGCCGCTCCTTCGCCGGCAATCCCGATCCGGAGATCGCCTCGCACCTGGGCGAGGTGCTGTGGATGCGCGGCGAACGCGAAGAGGCGCAAAAAATCTGGCAGGACAGCCTCAAGGCGCACCCGAACAACGAATTGCTGCAAGCGGTATTGAAACGGTTCATCCCTTGATACGTCCTTTACTGTTATTGCTGGCAGCACTGTTGGGCGGCTGTACGGTACTGCCCACCACACCTGCGCCGGCCATGCGCCCCGCGCAGGCCGAATCATCGCCATTTGCGCTGAATGGTCGTGTCGCAGTCATCCATCAGGACAAGCGCTATTCCGCCGGGCTGCGCTGGGTTCACCGGGTGCAATCGGATGAAGTGCTGTTGCTCACGCCGCTCGGGCAGACTGCCGCGCGCATCTACCGCGATGCTGCGGGTGCGACGCTGGACGATGGCAGCAAACATTATCAGGCCGATGATGCGGAGTCGCTGATGCAACAGGTGCTGGGCTGGCACTTGCCCTTGAGCGGCTTGCATCATTGGGTGCTGGGCATGGCGGAGGCGGGCAATCCGGCGCAGATCGAGCGTGCCGCTAATAGCCAGGTCGCCGTGCTGCACCAGTCCGGCTGGGACGTGCGCTACCTGCGTTACGCCGGCGCCGACCGGGATAGCCTGCCCGCACGGATGCAACTGGAGCGCGGCGACCTGCAGGTGCAACTGCTTATCGACGAGTGGGACTGGCAGCCATGACCGAACTCACCTGTCCGGCGCCGGCCAAGCTCAACCTGTTCCTGCACGTGGTCGGGCGCAGGCCGGACGGCTACCACCTGTTGCAGACCCTGTTCCGTTTCATCGACCTGCACGATACGCTGCATTTTACCCTGCGCGAGGATGGCGCGGTGCGGCGTGAGGATGCGTTGGACGGCGTGCCGCCGGAGCAGGATCTGTGCGTGCGTGCCGCGCGGCTGCTGCAAGCCGAGACCGGGTGTGCATTGGGTGTGGACATCGCGCTGGAGAAGCGCATCCCGATGGGCGGCGGGCTGGGTGGCGGCAGTTCGGATGCGGCGACCACGCTGATCGCGCTGAACCGCCTGTGGTCGTTGGGCCTGCCGCGCGAACGGCTGATGCAACTCGGGCTGCGCCTCGGGGCGGACGTGCCGGTGTTCGTGTTCGGCGAGAACGCCTTTGCCGAGGGCGTGGGCGAACACCTGCAGGCCTGCCCTGTGCCGGACGCATGGTATGTGGTGTTGTTCCCGCAGGTGCATGTGTCGACCGCGCAGGTTTTTGCGCGTCCGGAATTGACACGGAATACGCTTTCCATCACAATGCGCGCCCTCTTGAGCGGGCAGGTACAGCGGCACAACGACCTGCAATCCGTGGTGAGCGGGCTTTATCCCGAAGTGGCGCGGCATATCGCATGGCTGAGCGGTTTCGGCGAAGCGATGATGACCGGCTCGGGGGCGTGCGTGTTCGCCGGGTTCGCCAGTCGCGGCGAGGCCGAGGCGGTGTTGCGGCAGCTGCCGCACGATATGCGCGGCACGGTCGCGCAAGGTTTGACGAGGCATCCGTTGTACGACTGGGTGTCCGAATGAGTTTCTTGGGGAGTCGCCAAGTGGTAAGGCACCGGATTTTGATTCCGGCATTCGTAGGTTCGATCCCTACCTCCCCAGCCAGTTACCAGGGCGAATGCCCGGCTGATTTGATTCTTTGAGGGGTCGCACGTGTCCTACGACAGCTTGATGGTGTTCACCGGCAATGCCAATCCCAAGCTCGCGGAAGCGGTCGCGCAGCGCCTGCACATCCATCTCGGGCGCGCCACGGTAGGGCGTTTTTCCGACGGCGAAGTGATGGTGGAGCTGCTCGAGAACGTGCGCGGCAAGGACGTGTTCGTGCTGCAATCGACCTGCGCGCCGACCAACGACAGCCTGATGGAAGTGATGGTGATGGTGGATGCGCTGAAGCGCGCCTCCGCCGGGCGCATCACCGCCGCGATGCCGTATTTCGGCTACGCGCGCCAGGATCGCCGTCCGCGCTCGGCGCGCGTGGCGATCACCGCCAAGGTGGTGGCGGATATGCTCACCGGCGCGGGCGTCGACCGCCTGCTGACCATGGACCTGCACTCCGACCAGATCCAGGGCTTTTTCGACATTCCGGTGGACAACATCTACGCCAGCCCGATCCTGCTGTCGGATGTGTGGAAGAGCAACTACCCGAACCTGATCGTGGTGTCGCCGGACGTGGGCGGCGTGGTGCGCGCGCGTGCGCTGGCCAAGGAGCTGGATGCGGATCTGGCGATCATCGACAAGCGCCGCCCGAAGCCGAACGTGGCGAAAGTGATGAACATCATCGGCGAGGTGGCGGGACGCACCTGCATCATCATGGATGACATGGTGGATACCGCCAACACGCTGTGCGAAGCGGCCAACGCGCTGAAAGAAAAAGGCGCAACCCGCGTGCTGGCCTACTGTACCCATCCGGTGCTGTCCGGCCCGGCGATCGAGCGCATCGAGAATTCCGCGCTGGATGAGCTGGTGGTGACCGATACCATCCCGCTGAGCGAAGCGGCTAAGAACTGCAAGCGCATCCGCCAGTTGAGCACGGCGGAACTGCTGGCGGAGACTATCCGGCGCATCAACAACGAAGAATCGGTGAGCTCGCTGTTCACCGAGTGACGAATTGGCGGCGACCATGGTGGTTGCCGCAATGAAGGAAGCGTCTGGTCGCGGACGCTTCCGTTTTCTGGAGAAGTGAAATGACGATAGAAATCAATGCAACAATCCGCAAGGCGCAAGGTACGGGTGCGAGCCGCCGTCTGCGTAACGCCGGCCGCGTGCCAGGCGTTGTGTATGGCATGGGCGACGTACAGATGATCGAGCTGGATCATAACGACCTGTACCACAAGTTGCGTTCCGAAACATTCCACGCTTCCGTGCTCGATCTGAACCTGGAAGGCAAGAAGGAATCCGTGCTGTTGCGCGATTTCGTGATGCATCCGTTCCGCCAGCAGGTGCAGCATATCGATTTCCAGCGCGTGGACATGAAAAAGAAGATGCACGTCAAGGTGCCGCTGCACTTCCTGAATGAAGAAATCGCACCCGGCGTGAAGACCGGCGGCGGCAAGATCAGCCACGTGATGAACGATCTGGATATCACCTGCCTGCCGAAGGACCTGCCGGCTTTCATCGAAGTCGATCTGGGCAAGCTGGAGCTGGGCCATTCCGTGCATGTATCCGACCTGAAGTTGCCCAAGGGCGTGGAAGTCGCCGCGCACGGCACGCATACTGCCGAAGCCGTGGTCGCAACCGTGCAAGTGCCGCGCGGCGCAGTCGAAGCGGCTGCCGAAGCGGTTGTTGAGGCTGCCCCGGCTGCCGCAGCACCGGCCGCCAAGGAAGCCAAGAAGTAAGCAAAGGGTCAACCCGTGCAACCCGCCACTGCTGATTCCGGCATGGCGGGTTTTTCATTTTGAACATGTCCTCGATACGTTTGATCGCCGGTCTGGGCAATCCCGGACAGAAATACGAATCCACCCGGCACAATGCCGGATTCTGGTGGGTGGACGAACTCGCGCGTTCGCAAGGCGCATGCTTCAGGGTCGAAGGGAAATTCCATGGCCTGATGGCGCGCGAACGGCTGCACGGGCAGGAAGTGTTCCTGCTCAAGCCGTCCACCTTCATGAATGAGAGCGGGCGCGCCGTTGCCGCGCTGGCGCAGTTCTACAAGATCACGCCGGCCGAGATACTGGTGGTGCATGACGAGCTCGATCTGCCGCCGGGCAGTATCAAGCTCAAGCTGGGCGGCGGGCATGGCGGGCACAACGGCCTGAAGGACATCATCGCCCAGCTTGGCAGCAAGGAATTCTGGCGGCTGCGTATCGGCATCGGCCATCCCGGCGAGCGTGCCGAAGTGGTCAACTACGTGCTGAACGACCCGCGCCGCGAAGAGCGTGAGTTGATAGACGAGGCCATGCAAAAGGCGCAGAACATCGCGCATCTGGTCATTGAGGGAAAAATAGAAGCGGCGATGCTGAAGCTGCATAGTACATAAAAGCAATTCTGGCCACAGAGAACGCAGAGTTCACAGAGATGTCCGTAACTCGCAAGCTGTTGGAGGTTTTGCGAGTTGGGCAAAAAGCTGCCCATCCCTGCTTAATGCACTTCTCTGTGTGCTCTGTGATCTCTGTGGCAAATAGGTTTTGAATCTGGGGAATCAACCATGAGTCTTAAATGCGGTATCGTCGGCCTGCCCAATGTGGGCAAATCTACCCTGTTCAACGCGCTGACCAAGGCGGGCATCGCGGCGGAGAACTATCCGTTCTGCACCATCGAGCCCAACGTCGGCATCGTCGAAGTGCCCGATCCGCGCATGGCCGAGCTGGCCAAGATCGTCAAGCCGCAGCGCATGCAGCCGGCCATCGTCGAGTTCGTCGATATCGCAGGACTGGTGGCGGGTGCCTCCAAAGGCGAAGGCCTGGGCAACCAGTTCCTCGCCAACATCCGCGAGACCGATGCGATCGTCAACGTGGTGCGCTGTTTCGATGACGAGAACGTGGTGCATGTGGCGGGCAAGGTCGATCCCATCTCTGATATCGAGGTCATCCTCACCGAGCTGGCGCTGGCCGACCTCGCCGTGGTGGAACGCACTATCCAGCGCGACGGCAAGAAAGCCAAGTCCGGCGACAAGGATGCGCAGAAACTGGTGGCCGTGCTGGAGAAACTGCTGCCACACCTGAACGAAGGCAAGCCCGCGCGCACGTTCGCCCTGAGCGACGATGACAAGCATCTGATCAAGCCGTTGTGCCTGCTCACCATCAAGCCCGCGATGTATGTCGGCAACGTGCTGGAGGACGGTTTCAAGAACAACCCGCACCTCGACCATCTGCGCGAACATGCGGCAAAAGAGGGCGCGCCCGTCGTGGCCTTGTGCGCCAAGATCGAGGCCGAGCTGGCCGACCTCGACGATGCCGACAAGCAGGAGTTCCTTGCCGACCTCGGTCTGGATGAACCCGGCCTGAACCGCCTGATCCGCACCGGTTACGACCTGCTCGGCCTGCAAACCTACTTCACTGCCGGGGTGAAGGAAGTGCGCGCATGGACCATCCACAAGGGCGATACCGCGCCGCAAGCGGCGGGCGTCATCCACACCGATTTCGAAAAAGGCTTTATCCGCGCGCAGACCATTTCCTATGCCGACTTCATCGCCTGCGGCGGCGAGGCGGGCGCGAAGGAAAAAGGCAAGATGCGCGTCGAAGGCAAGGACTACGTCGTGCAGGACGGCGACGTGATGAACTTCCTGTTCAACGTCTGAAGATAGTAGACTGCATCCATCCATAACCCCAAGGGTTGAGATGCCATGAAGGCAGGCAATCGCGACATCAAGAGGTTGCTCGGCGAGATCGGCGCATTCATAGTCATTGCGTTTGCGCTGCTGGTATTCAACTACCACATGGCCGACCAGTTCGCCGAGGATGCCGCCAGCATTAATCTGGCCGGTCGCCAGCGCATGCTGACGCAGCGCATCGCCAAGACGCTGCTGCAACTGCAATATCAATCATCCGCCGAAAACAGGATCTCGCTGGAACGCGAGTTTCGCGATGCCATTCGCCTGTTCGACCAGACGCTGTCAGCCCTCGAGCAGGGCGGCACGGTCGAGGGCGGCAATGGCGAGCCCGTCCGGTTGCGCAGGATCAGCGACGCACAGGCCGTCATCCTGATAAGCCGGGCGACGCAAGTCTGGCAGCCGATGCGCGACGATATCGTGCCGCTCGTTACCGTTGGGGTGGCTATCCCTTCCGGCACCATCGCGCGGGCGATGGCGCTGATGCAGGAGGATGACCGGCGGCTGCTCGAACTCATGAACCAGCTCACCACCAGGCTGGAGAATTCCCGCGCCAATATGTTCCTGTGGTTCCAGGTGGCGGGTTTGCTGATCGCATTCGCGACCTTTTTGCTGATCGTGGACAGCCTGCGGCGGACAGCCATGGCCGCAACCCAGAACAGCCGCCGTTTCGAGAGCATGGCCACGCGCGACCCGCTGACCGGGCTGTTCAACCGCAGGGAATTCGAGAATGCGCTGGAGCGGGAGTTCGCCTCGGCGCAGCGCAGGGCGGGCAGCATGGCGCTGCTGCTGCTCGACCTCGACGGCTTCAAGGCGGTCAACGACGCCATGGGGCATGATGCCGGGGACAGGGTGCTGTGCGCCGTCGCCGGCCGGCTGTCCGAATGCGCGCGCGCCAACGATACGGTTGCCAGGCTGGGCGGCGACGAGTTCGTGCTGATCTGTCCCGGCATCAGCGCGAAGAGCGATGCCGCGGCTTTGAGCGAGCGCCTGATCGAAGCCATCAACCGGCCGATCGAGGTCGAGGGCTGGGCGGCGCGGGTGGGTGCCAGCATAGGCATCGCCTTCAGCAACCAGCGCGTCGAGGAAGGCCATGAGTTGCTCAGGCGCGCCGACCGGGCGATGTATGCCGCCAAGCAGGCGGGGCGCAACCGCTATATGTTTGTGGCGGATATGTCCGCGTAGCTCAGTCTCGTTCCAGCCAATCCAGCAGGAACGCCCATTGTTCCAGATCGCGTGCGGCGAGGTGGGGCGGCAGGTCGAACAGCGATTTGCCCTCGAACGCCGCGTTCACATACACCTGCGTCTCGCGCAGGTAGGCCAGTATCGGCAGGTCGAGCGTGGAGAGGAAATGTTCCAGCGCCCAGGCCGCCTTGGTGCGCATCTCCATGCGCATGCCGACGATGCCGACATCGCATTCATGTTTGCGCACGGCTTTTTCCCCGGCAAGCGATTTCAGGAAATCGTGGCTGGCTTGCAGGTCAAACAGCGAAGGCGCGACCGGCACCACGATCTTGTGCGCCAGCTTGAGGGCATGGGCGAGGTTCTTGCCGTGCAGTCCGGCGGGCGAATCGATCACCAGCCAGTCACAGCCGGGTTTCTTTTCTGATTGCAACATGTGGATGGCGGGCAGATCGGCGGGGCGGGTGGCGAGCCATAGCGCGCTGGATTGCTGGCGATCCAGATCGAGCATCGCGACACGCTTGCCGCGGCTGGCCAGATATCCGGCGATGTTGACCGACAGCGTGCTCTTGCCGCTGCCACCCTTGGGATTTGCGATCAGAACAGTTTTCATTGCATGCCTGCCTTTCCGGGGACTCCGGTTCGTAGGATGGGTTGAGCGTAGCGATACCCATCAATTTGTCAATGAAAAGCGATGGGTATCGCTACGCTCAACCCATCTGCAGGTTACCTGCGTTTTCCCAGCAACGATCCCGATACGTTGCGCTCGTCTGCCGCCGCCCGCTTTGGCCAGCCCGGACAGGTCGCTCTTGGCGATCAGCAACGGTGCGCTCATGGCGGGCTCATATTGGGATAACAAGGCGAAAATGATACCATCGTGCCACGTTTTTTTCGGAGAGCAATATGGCAGGACACAGCAAATGGGCGAACATCCAGCACCGCAAGGGCAAACAGGACGCCAAACGCGGCAAGGTATTCACGCGGTTAATCAAGGAAATCACCGTGGCGTCACGCATGGGCGGCGGCGATGCGGGCGCGAACCCGCGCTTGCGCCTGGCAATCGAGAAAGCGCGCGAGAACAACCTGCCCAAGGATACCGTGGAGAACGCCATCAAGCGCGGCAGCGGCCAGCTCGAAGGGGTGAACTACGAAGAACTGCGCTATGAGGGCTACGGCATCAACGGCGCGGCGGTGATGGTGGACTGCATGACCGACAACAAGACGCGCACCGTCGCGGACGTGCGCCACGCCTTCGCCAAGCACGGCGGCAACCTTGGCACCGACGGCTCGGTGTCGTTCCTGTTCAAGCACTGCGGCCAGATGATCTTTGCGCCCGGCACCGACGAGAACGGCCTGATGGAGGTCGCGCTGGATGCCGGCGCGGAAGACATCTCGACCAACGACGATGGCAGCATCGAAGTGATTGCCGCCCCCAACGATTTCGTCAACGTGAAACAGGCACTGGAAGCGGCCGGCTACAAACCGGAATTCGCCGAAGTCACCATGAAACCGGAGAACGAAGTGGAGTTCAGCGGCGACGACGCGGTGAAGATGCAGAAGCTGCTCGATGCGCTGGAGAATCTGGACGACGTGCAGGAAGTCTATACGACGGCGGTGATCGGGGAATAACTCGTGAAAGGTGAAACGTGAAACGTGAAACGCAAACTCTCCCGGCAGGGAGGGTGGCGCGTAGCGCCGGGTGGGCATCACATTTCACGTTTCACATTTCATGATCTGGAATGCTGTGAACAGCCCTTCCATCACGCGTATCTTAGGTATCGACCCCGGCCTTCGGATAACGGGCTTCGGTGTCATCGACAAACAGGGGCAGCAGTTGAGCTACGTCGCCAGCGGCTGCATCAAGACGCCGGATGGCGAGTTGCCGGAACGGTTGAAAGTCATTTTGAGTTCGCTGGGCGAGGTGATCGCGCAGCATAACCCCCAACAGGTAGCCGTAGAAAAAGTGTTCGTCAACGTCAACCCGCAATCGACTTTGTTGCTCGGCCAGGCACGCGGCGCGGCGATCTGCGCGGCGGTGCTGGCCGATCTGCTGGTGGCGGAATACACCGCGCTACAGGTGAAGCAGGCGGTAGTGGGCAACGGCCATGCCGACAAAGAGCAGGTGCAGGCCATGGTGCAGCGGTTGCTGAAACTGTCCGGCACACCCGGTGCGGATGCGGCGGACGCGCTGGCATGTGCGATCTGCCACGCGCACGGCGGCATGGGCCTGGGCGCGCTGGCGACCAAGGGGTTGCGGATGAAGGGAGGCAGGCTGACATGACGCAACAGCTGGAACCGACGCTGGCACTTTTCGCCAACCCGGTCGCGCGTTACTTCGCCGCGACCCGTCCGGCCTTCCTCACGGCGAGCCTGATGGCCGGTGTCGTCGGCCTTGCGACGGCATGGCATGGCGGGTTTGCCTTCGATGTTCCGCTGGCGCTCGTCACCCTGTTGTTCGCCTTGCTGGCGCATGCCGGGGTGAATGTCCTCAACGACTACTACGATGCCTTGAACGGCACCGATGCGCGCAACGTCGAGCGCATCTTTCCTTTCACCGGTGGCAGTCGCTTCATCCAGAACGGCGTGATGACCATGATGCAAACGCGCAACTTCGGCTTTGCATTGATGGCTTGCGTGGCCGCCGCCGGGCTGTGGCTGATGGCGCGCTCCGCGCCGCAACTGCTGTATGTCGGTCTCGCGGGATTGTTCATCGGCTGGGCCTATTCCGCACCGCCGTTGAAGCTCAACAGTCGGGGCTGGGGCGAGTTGTGCGTGGCGGCGGGCTTTCTCGCCATCACTGTCGGCTGCGACTTCGTGCAGCGCAAAGGCTTTGCCGCCGTGCCTTTCATCGCGGGCTTGTCTTATGCATTGCTGGTCACCAACCTACTCTACATCAACCAGTTCCCCGACCGCACCGCCGACACGGCGGCGGGCAAACTGCACTGGGTGGCGCGCATGGAGGTGGGGCATGCGCGCTGGGGTTATGTGCTGATTGCGGCGCTGGCGTATGCCTGGCTGCTGGTCAGTGTGTTGCTGGGCTGGCTGCCGTTGCCTGCCTTGCTGGCACTGTTTGTTTTGCCGCTGAACGTGAAAGCTGCGCGCCTGCTGTTGCGTCATGCGGGCGAACCGCGGCAACTGGGCGACGCGATCAAGCTGACCATTGCCGCAATGATGGCGCACGGGGCGATGCTGTCGCTCGGTTTGATCTTGGGATAGAAAATGATCGGAAGACTCGCAGGAACATTGCTGGAAAAGAACCCGCCGCAGATACTGCTGGATGTGCAGGGCGTGGGCTACGAGGTGGACGTGCCGATGAGCACCTTCTACAACCTGCCAGTGTTGCACGAAAAAGTTGTGCTGCACACGCAGCTCATCGTGCGCGAGGATGCGCATCTGCTGTTCGGTTTCCTGACGCAGGAGGAGCGCGTCGCCTTCCGCCAGTTGCTGAAGATCAGCGGGGTGGGGCCGAAGCTGGCGCTGTCGGTATTGTCCGGCCTGAGTCTGGGCGACCTGGCGCATGCCGTGGCGAACAAGGACGCTTCACGGCTTACAAAAATCCCCGGCGTGGGCAAGAAAACCGCCGAGCGTCTGTTGCTGGAATTGCAGGGCAAGTTCGTGGCGACCGGCGTCGGTGCGGCACAGGGTGCGGCTATTGAATCTTTCGGCAACGATATCGTGAACGCATTGCTGGCATTGGGCTACAACGCGAAGGAAGCGGACTGGGCGGCGAAGCAATTGCCCAAGGATGCGGACGTTTCGGGCGGTATCCGCCAAGCGCTTAAGTTATTATCCAAAGCATGATCCACAACGACGACCTTTCCGCCGAACCGCGCATCATCTCGCCCAGCCCTGCCTCGACGCAGGAGGAGGCGCTGGAACGCGCATTGCGCCCGAAGCAGCTCGATGAATATGTCGGGCAGGAGAAGATACGCGGGCAACTGGAAATATTCATCCAGGCCGCGAAGATGCGCAAAGAGCCGCTCGACCACGTGCTGTTGTTTGGCCCGCCGGGGCTGGGCAAGACCACGCTGGCGCAGATCATCGCACGCGAGATGGGGGTCAACCTGCGTCATACCTCAGGCCCGGTGCTGGAACGCGCGGGCGACCTTGCGGCGTTGCTGACCAATCTTGAGCCGCACGATGTGCTATTCATCGACGAGATCCATCGCCTCTCGCCCATCGTCGAAGAAATCCTGTATCCCGCGCTGGAGGATTACCAGATCGACATCATGATCGGCGAGGGGCCGGGCGCGCGTTCGGTGAAGATCGACCTGCCGCCGTTCACGCTGGTCGGCGCGACCACGCGCGCGGGCATGCTCACCAATCCGTTGCGCGACCGCTTCGGTATCGTCGCGCGTCTGGAGTTTTATTCGCCG
Organism: Gallionellales bacterium GWA2_60_18; assembly: GCA_001801105.1. The sequence goes on along the minus strand of MGWS01000006.1, from coordinate 129,194 downwards.
GAAGAGTTGCAGCGTATCGTCACCCGCTCATCCGGCTTGCTGGAACTGCCCATCTCGCCCGACGGCGCGCTGGAGATCGCCAGGCGTTCGCGCGGCACGCCGCGTATCGCCAACCGTCTGCTACGCCGTGTGCGCGACTTCGCCGATGTGCGTGCCGAGGGCAATGCCACGCGCGAAGTGGCCGATGCCGCGCTGACCATGCTGGACGTGGATACACGCGGTCTGGATGTGATGGACCGGAAACTCCTGCTCACCGTCATCGAGAAATTCATGGGCGGGCCGGTCGGCGTGGACAACCTCGCTGCCGCCATCGGAGAAGAGCGCGACACCATCGAGGACGTGTTGGAGCCCTACCTCATCCAGCAGGGCTATCTGCAACGCACGCCGCGCGGCCGCATGGCGACGGCGAACGCTTATCAGCACTTCGGTCTGCCGCAGCCGCGCGGCGGCGGCAACAAGGAACTGTGGGATGAGAGTCAGTAGCATCGCTACATGTGGCATGTGCAAGCGGTGTGTTACAATGCAACACACCCAAGACTGGAGGCATGTATGAGCGCAACTTTGACGATACGCATTGATGACACGCTGGAGCGTGAACTCAAACAATATGCGGCGAGCACACATCGTCCCAAGGGCGACATTGTGCGTGAAGCGCTGCGCCGACAGTTGGCTTTGGCACGTTTCCGCGCGGTGCGTGAGGAAGTGATGCCGCTAGCCGAGCAAAACGGCTTGCTCACCGACGAAGATGTATTCAAGGCGATTTCGTGAGGGTATTCCTCGATACCAATGTGCTGGTCAGCGCATTGGCCACGCGAGGGTTGTGCGCAGAGCTATACGAACGACTGCTGATGGAACATGAAGTGGTCATCGGAGAGCCGGTGATCGCCGAAGTGCTGGACATCATGCAACGCAAATTCAGGGCGGGTAAGGAGTTGTTGGCGAAAGTGGAAGCGGAGTTGCGCCTGCTTGAAATTGTTCCCGCCCAGCCTGTCGCCCCAAAACTGCCGATAAAAGATCGCGAAGACCCATGGATCATCGCCTGCGCGCTGGCAGGAAAAGTGGATTGTTTTGTTACGGGCGATGCAGAGTTGCTGGGGCTGGGCGAAGCGGAAAACCTGCCCATCTTCTCACCGCGAGCCTGTTGGGAAAAACTGTCGGCTTATCCTTCGACATGAAATGAAAAAGAACGAGCAGATTTTTTCCTTGCCAGTGCGGGTGTATTTTCAGGACACCGATGCCGGCGGCGTGGTGTATCACGCCAGCTATGTGAACTTTTTCGAGCGGGCGCGCACCGAGTGGTTGCGCACGTTCGGTTACAGCAACGCCGGGTTGATGAACGAACTGGGGGTGATGTTCGTGGTGCACAGGCTGGAGCTGAGTTATCTCAAGCCCGCGCTGCTCGACGACATGCTGGATGTGACGGCGCAGACCAAGGAGGTGGGGCGTAGCCGCGTCACGCTGTTGCAAAGCGTGCTGCGCGGCGGCGAGTTGCTGACCGAGGGAGAGGTGCATCTGGTGTGCGTGGCGGCTGACAGTTTCAAGCCGGTGAGTGTGCCGGAGGTTCTGAAGAGACAATGGAAGGATTGAAATGCCGGGGAAATTAAAATGGAAGTGACGCAGGATCTGTCGTTTATCCAACTCATCGGCAACGCCAGCGTGCTGGTGCAACTGGTGATGGGCTTGTTGTTCGTGGTGTCGCTGATGTCGTGGTGGTACATATTTTTAAAGATGTTCGCCATCCGCAACGAGGCGAAACTGACCGAGGAGTTCGAGGAGGCGTTCTGGCATAACCAGAACCTGAGCCAGCTTTACCAGCAGGCCCACAGCGTTTCGCAGCGCGAGCAGGGCGCGCTGGAACGCATCTTCGCCGCCGGATTTGCCGAGTTCGTAAAGCTGAAGCAGCAGCATGGCATGGACGCCAGCGCGGTGATGAGCGGCACGCGCCGCGCCATGCGCGCGACCTACCAGCGCGAGATGGACCGGCTGGAATCGCATCTGGCGTTCCTTGCCTCGGTCGGCTCGGTCAGCCCGTATGTCGGCCTGTTCGGCACGGTGTGGGGCATCATGAACGCGTTCCGCGGGCTGTCCAACGTCGGGCAGGCGACGCTGGCGCATGTCGCGCCGGGCATCGCCGAGGCGCTGGTCGCGACGGCGATGGGCCTGTTCGCGGCGATCCCTGCGGTGGTCGCCTACAACCGCTATGCGCACGACATCGACCGTCTGGCGACGCGTTTCGAGAGCTTCACCGAGGAGTTCTCCAACGTGTTGCAGCGTCAGCCGTAGGTGCATTCGTGAGGAGCGAACGCCGCGCAAAGAGGCGCCTGATGAACGAGATCAACGTCGTGCCCTACATCGACGTGATGCTGGTGCTGCTGGTGATCTTCATGATCACCGCGCCGCTGATGAACCCGGGGCAGATCGATCTGCCGAGCGTGGGCAAGTCGCTGGCGCCGCCGGTCGCGCCGCTGGAGGTGATCATCCGCAAGGACAACTCGCTGGCGTTGCGCGACCACAGCCGCGGCGGCAAGGAAAGCAGCGTATCGCGCGACGAACTGGTCGCGATCCTCAAGGGCAGGCAGGGCGCCCTGGCGGAGCAGGCGGTGGTGATCTCGGCCGACAAGAGCGTGCGCTATGAGGAAGTCATCAACGTGATGGACGTGTTGCAGCAGCAACAGATCGGCAAGGTCGGGCTGCTGACGCAAAGCAGGACGAAATGAGCGTGGCGGTTTACCCCGAACCTTACCGTATTCCCGCAGGCGTGCTGGCGCTGGCGGTGCATGGTGCGTTCTTCGCGCTGCTGCTGTTCGGTTTTACCTGGCAGACACAAAAGCCCGATACCATGAGCGTGGAGTTGTGGCAGAGCATTCCGGATGCGGCGCCCGAGCCCCAACCCAAGGCGCAACCGAAGCCGGAGAAGGTCGTGCCGCCGGAGCCGCCGAAAGCGGCGCCTGTCCCAGAGATCGCGCTGCCGGAAAAGAAAAAACTTGAAGCAAAACCGCTCAAGCCGGTGCCGGTCGAGACCAAGCAGGTCGTGCAGAAGCCGGTCGAACCCGATCCGGTGGTGGTTGCCGCAGAACAGGCGGCGGCGCGTGTACGCGAAGAACAGACGGCGGCGACAGGTCGTGTGGTGGACGAGTTTCGCGCGAAGATCGCCGCGAGTATACGCAGCCGCATCGTGATGCCGCCGGACGTGGCGGACGATGCGCGCGCCGAATTCCTCGTCACGCTGTTGCCGGGCGGTTGGGTGCTGAAGGCGGAGCTAAGGAAATCCAGCGGCAATGCGGCGTACGACAATGCGGTGGAACGCGCGATCCTGAAAGCGTCGCCGCTGCCGTTGCCGCCGGATGCGGCACTGTTCAACAGGTTTCGTAATCTGGAACTGGGTTTCAGACCAAAGGAATGACAGGAGTCTTCATGCGTTTCACGCAAATCATGTTGGGCCTGCTGTTGTGGATGCAGGCATCGCTGGCCGGTGCGACGCTGAGCATCGAAATCATCGGTGCGGGCGAGAACCAGATACCGGTCGCGCTGGTGCCGTTCGGCGGCGACGCCAAGCTGGCACAGGATATCAATAAAGTGGTGGCGGACGACTTGCAGCGCAGCGGCCTGTTCCGGCTGGTCGATCCGGCGGGCAAGTTTCCGCACGAGGCCAGCGAGGTCAGCTTTCCGGACTGGCAGGTGCGCGGCGCGGACGCGCTGGCGATCGGCATGGTCGCGCGTCAGCCGAACGGCCGCATCGAGGCGCGTTTCCGTTTGTTCGATGTCGCCAAGCAGACCGAGCTGACCGGGCAGGCAGTATCCGGCAGCGATGCCCAGTTGCGCGCTTTGGCGCATCACATCGCCGACCTGATCTATGAAAAACTGACCGGCGACAAGGGCGTGTTCAGTACGCGCATCGCCTATGTGAACCGGATGGGGCAGAAATTCAATCTGGTGGTGGCGGACAGCGACGGCTACAACGAACAGGTCATCCTTGCGCTGAACGAGCCGATCATGTCGCCGGCCTGGTCGCCGGACGGCAGCCACATCGCCTACGTCAGCTTCGAGACCGGACATGCTGTGCTGTATGTGCAATCGCTCTACACCGGGCAGCGCCTGGTGCTGGCGGATTTTCGCGGCAGCAACAGCGCGCCGGCCTGGTCGCCGGACGGCAAGCAACTGGCCATCGTGCTGACGCGCGACGGCAGTTCGCAGATATACCTAGTACGTCCGGACGGCAGTGGCCTGCGCCGCCTCACCTTCAGCGGCGCGATCGACACCGAGCCGAACTTTTCGCCGGACGGTCGCTACCTGCTGTTCACCTCGGACCGCGGCGGCAGCGCGCAGATCTACGGCATGCCGGTGGACGGCGGGCCGGAACTGCGCGTGACCTTCGGCGAGGGCAACAATTTTTCGCCGCGCTACAGCCCGGACGGAAAATCGTTCGTGTTCACGCACCGCGAGAGCGGCAAGTTCTACATCGCCACGCAGGATTTCGCGAGCGGCCAGATGGAGATACTGACCGAAGGCGGCTGGGAGAAACGCCCCAGCTTCGCGCCCAACGGCAGGCTCATCCTGTATGCCAGCGAGGCGCGCGGTCGTGGTATATTGGCAACCGTTTCCAGCGACGGTCGTGTGAAACAGCGCATGTTCACGCAGAGCGGTGATGCGCGTGAGCCGGTATGGGGACCCTATCCTTAATTTGAACCAGTAAAGGAGAAACACCATGAAGAAGCTAGTCATCAGCATCGTATTGATCAACCTGCTTGCCGCCTGTGCCAGCAACAAGCCTGCGGATACCAGCACGGCATCCGGCAGCACTGCTGCCTCTGATTCTTCTGCTTCTGCCGGCTATACTGGAAAAACTGACATGAATGCCTTCAATGACCCCAACGGTCTGCTGGCCAAGCGCAGCGTGTACTACCCGTTCGATGTCTCCGCCGTGCAGGATGCCGACAAGCCGGCTGTGCAGGCGCATGCCGCCTATCTGCGCGACAACCCGAACCGCAATGCGCGACTGGAAGGCAATTGCGACGAGCGCGGCAGCAATGAATACAACCTGGCGCTCGGACAGCGCCGTGCCGATGGCGTGAAGAAGATGCTGGAGCTGGGCGGCGCCAAGGCCGGCCAACTGGAAAGCGTCAGCTATGGTGAAGAGAAGCCCCGCGCTTCCGGGCATGAAGAAGCCTCCTGGGCACAGAACCGCCGCACTGACCTGAACTACGCGAACTAAGCATCAAGCATGAAGTGCCGTGTTCTCCTGTTGCTGGCGCTGTGTTTCGCCGTTCCTGCACAAGCAGGGTTGTTCTCGGACGATGAGGCGCGCGAAAGGATCCGGCAACTGGAGGCGCAGGTAAAGGCGCTGGAAGAATCGGGCAAGCTGCAGACCAAGTCCGTACTCGACCTGCAAACGCAGATCGAAGTGCTGAACGGCGAGCTGCGCAAGCTGCGCGGGCAGAACGAGGAGCTGGCGCACGGCTTGCAGGACGCCGAGAAACGCGAGAAGGATTTCTACGTGGATCTGGATACGCGCCTGCGCCATTTCGAGACCAGGGAAGAGGCGGCTGCCGTTGCGCCGCCCGAACCGGCACCGATAGCATCATCCGATCCGTTCGATCCTGTTGCGGAGAACCGGGCCTTCGAGGCGGCCTACGCCCTGTTCAAGGGCGGCAAGCACGCCGAAGCGGCCAAGGCATTCCAGGAGTTCGCCGCAAAATACCCACAGTCCGTGCACCTTCCCAACGCGTATTACTGGCAGGGGAGCGCGCAGTTCGCGCTGGGCGATTACAAGGCCGCGCTGGCTGTCTATCAGGGGTTGCTGAAGAGCTATCCTTCCGCGCCGCGCGCGGCGGATACGCTGTTCGGCATCGCTGGCTGCCAGCAGGAGATGAAACAAGGCGCGGGGGCGCAAAAGACGCTCAAGCAGCTCGTCGCCAAATATCCTTCCAGCGAAGCGGCAGCCAAGGCCAAGAAGCTGCTCGCTGCCAAGAAGTAAGCCGTCATGCCGCAAGCCGATCCTGGCGCGCAGTTGCGCATCAGCGAGATCTTTCATTCCATCCAGGGCGAGACCCGGCGTATCGGTCTGCCCACCGTATTCATCCGCTTGACCGGCTGCCCCCTGCGCTGTAGCTATTGCGACACCAGCTATGCGTTCAGCGGCGGTGAGAACATGAGTGTGGCGGAGATACTCGACCGGGCTGCCGCCCATGCGCCGCGCTATGTCACCGTCACCGGCGGCGAGCCGCTGGCGCAGAAGAACTGCCTGCCGCTGCTGCGCGCGCTGTGCGATGCGGGCTACGAAGTATCGCTGGAGACCGGCGGCGCGCTCGACATCGGCGCGGTGGATGCGCGCGTGATGCGCGTGCTGGACATCAAGACGCCGGCTTCCGGCGAGGCGGACAAGAACCGCTGGGAGAATCTGGCGCTGCTGACGCCGCATGACGAGATCAAGTTCGTGCTGTGCGACGAGAACGATTACCGCTGGGCCGCGGGCATCATGGCGCAGTACCGCCTCGCGGAAAGATGCGAGGTGACGTTCTCCGCCGTGCATGGCGCGCTGGATGCCGCGCGACTGGCGGAATGGATATTGCGCGACCATTTGGACGTGCGCATGCAGGTGCAGTTGCACAAGATACTGTGGGACGACGCGCGGGGGAAATGATGAACAAGGCGGTGGTGCTTTTGTCCGGAGGGCTGGATTCGGCGACGGTGCTGGCGATGGCGCGCGCGCAGGGATATGCCTGCCACGCCCTGAGCGTGGATTACGGCCAGCGCCATCATGCCGAACTGGCCGCCGCCCAGCGCGTGGCACAGGCGCATGGCGCGGCGGAGCACCGCGTGGTGAGTATCGACCTGACCGGCTTCGGCGGATCTTCGCTGACCGATAGCCGCATCGAGGTACCGCAACAGCCCAGTGAGGGCATCCCCTCGACCTATGTTCCCGCGCGCAACACCATCATGCTGTCGCTGGCGCTGGCCTGGGCAGAAGTGCTGCAAGCGCGCGACATCTTCATCGGCGTGAACGCGGTGGACTACTCCGGCTATCCCGATTGCCGCCCCGCCTATATCGAAGCCTTCCAGCGCATGGCCAACCTCGCCACCAAGGCGGCGGTGGAGGGCAACCCGCTGACCATCCATGCGCCGCTGCTTTACCTGTCCAAGGCGGAGATCATCCGTCAGGGAAGCCTGCTCGGTGTGGATTACGCCCAGACCGTCTCCTGCTACCAGGCGGATGCAGCCGGGCGTGCCTGCGGCGTATGCGACTCATGCCGGCTGCGCCGTGCGGGGTTCGAGGCTGCCGGAGTCGCCGATCCGACGCATTACTGCGAACCATCGAACTGATACCCCCATGTGCCATGCGCGCAAACCTTGAAACGGCGGCATTTCGCGTTGACAGGGTAGGTCAAATCCGTATAATTCGCGCTCCTTTGCAAGGGGTCGTTAGCTCAGCCGGTAGAGCAGCGGACTTTTAATCCGTTGGTCGCGTGTTCGAATCACGCACGACCCACCAGTTCCAAATGCCGCCTTAGCTCAGTTGGTAGAGCAACCGCCTTGTAAGCGGTAGGTCATCAGTTCGAATCCGATAGGCGGCACCAATAAAATCAAGCCTCGCAGCGATGCGGGGCTTTTTTGTCGCGCAGGGATTCTGAACCCCTGTCGAATCATCCGAACAAGTGCGCCAGCACCAGGCCGAGCAACAATGCGCACAACAGGGCAATCGGGACGTACTCCGCACTTGTCAATTTCTGTCCCTCCGGGTAGCGCTTCAGCAATTGAGTGGAATCCTGTTCTGCATGCAATCTTCCGTTGAGGTATCTCATGACCATTCTCCTGTCGTTTCAGTGAAGGCACACTATCAATAAATATGACCTCGACCCAAGTCCGGCTATCCGATAGTGGACGCGCTCCTTAACAGATTAGAGATACGGATGGGCGGTCTGGTTCCGGGGATTAACGGTATGCAGGGAATATTCCTGCCTTAAGCCCCCCTTAAGTTTGGCCTCCTATTCTGCGCTCCTCGAAACGCAAACTTAAGGAGACCAAAATGTCACGCATACTTTCTTCATCCTGTCTGGCTCTGGCCGTTTTCGGCTTGGCCGCGCAGCCGGTTCTGGCGGAAACACAGGAGCAGATACGCGCCTCGATCGAGAGTTCCGCGAGAAGCGCTCCGGGCTTCCAGGGATTATCGGCAACGCGCGGGGGGCAGTTCTTCAAATCCACGCATGGCAACGACTGGAGCTGCGCTTCCTGCCATACCGACAATCCGGCCGCTGTCGGCAAGCATGCCAAAACCGGCAAGCCGATCCAGCCGCTGGCACCGTCTGCCAACGCGGAACGCTTCACCGATCCGGCCAAGGTCAACAAGTGGTTCAAGCGCAACTGCAACGATGTGCTGGGCCGTGTCTGCACCCCGCAGGAACAGGGCGACGTGCTCGCCTACCTGCTCACCATACGCAAATGAAAGGAGATAGTCATGTCGAACCGGTATCGTAATTTTTCCATATTGTTTTCCGCAGTGTTGCTGGCGATGGGCGTGGCGGCATCTGCCGTGCAGGCCGACGATGACCGCGATGAAGGGCGCGGCGACGGATACGGGCGCAAATACGGCGGCGAGAACCGTGGCAAGCCGGTACAGCCCGCGCGGCTTAATGCCAAATGGCAGCAGGAATGCTCTTCCTGCCATATCGCCTATGCTCCGGGGCTATTGCCGGCCGAGTCGTGGCGCAAGGTCATGGCTGGGCTGGACAAGCACTTCGGCACGGACGCCTCGCTGACGGCGCAGGAGAGCAAGGAGATCACCGACTGGCTGGTGAGCAATGCATCCAACCGCTGGAGCGCTCCGACCTCGCCCTTGAAGATCACCGATGGCGCGTGGTTCAAACGCAAGCACGATGGCCATGAGATATCGCCATCCGTATGGAAAAAACCGCAGGTGAAGAGCCCGGCCAATTGCGGAGCCTGCCACACGCAGGCGGAAAGCGGCGATTTCAGCGAGCGCAATATCAGGATGCCGCGGTAACCAACTTACAAGGAGATCATCATGAACCAAAAGATACTGGTATGGGATGTGCCGACGCGGGTGTTCCACTGGTTGCTGGCGCTATCGTTCACCGGAGCGTTTCTGACGGCGGAATCGGAGCGTTACCGCGATATCCATGTGATGCTGGGCTATACCCTGCTGGGGCTGATCGCGTTCCGGCTGTTATGGGGTTTCGCCGGCACGCGCTATGCGCGCTTCCGTTCGTTCCAGTTCAGCCCGGCTGAACTGGGAGCTTATCTGACATCGCTGGTCCGCAGCGAACCGCGCCATTATGTCGGGCACAATCCGGCCGGGAGCCTAGCGATCTGGCTGTTGCTGCTGCTGGGATTCACTTCGGGCGTGACGGGGCTGGTGCTGTATCAGGACATCGGCGGCGATACGCTGGAAGAACTGCACGAATTCCTGGCCTATGCCATGCTGACGGTGGTGGGGGTGCATCTTGCCGGAGTGGTGGTGAGCAGCCTGATGCACCGCGAGAACCTGGTGCGCGCCATGATCACCGGGCGCAAACCAGCCGATCCTGACGCGGGCATCAAACGCGCCCATGCATGGCTCGGTGTCATAATGCTGGCGGCCGTCGTGGCGTTCTGGGGCGGTTATTCCGGAACCGGCCTGATGGCTTCCGGCGGGAATTCGCCGGTGGTCGTGCAGCACGGCGACGATTGATGTGCATAAAGGTGAGTCATGCGCGTGCTGGTAGTCGAAGACGATGCCCTGCTGGGCGATGCCATCCAGGCCGGCCTGAAACAGGCCGGCCATGCCGTTGACTGGATGAAGGATGGTATCGCGGCAGACCAGGCGCTGGCTACCGAGCCCTATGCCGCGGTGGTGCTCGATCTCGGCCTGCCACGCCTTGCCGGGATCGATGTGCTGCGCCGTTTGCGCGCCCGTCATGCCACGGTGCCGGTGTTGATTCTGACCGCGATGGGCGAACTGGATGACCGCATCAAGGGGCTGGATGCGGGCGCGGACGATTATCTGGTCAAGCCGTTCGACATGGGTGAGCTGGCAGCGCGCCTGCGCGCACTGATGCGCCGGGGTAGCGGTGGACAGGGACCGTTGCTGGAAGCGGCCGGCGTCGCGCTCGACCCCGCGGCGCACCGCGTGGTCTATCGCGGCCAGCCGGTAGAACTGTCGCCGAAGGAGTTCGCCGTGCTGCATGCACTCATGCTCAAGGCCGGCAAGGTGCTGACGCGCGCGCAGATCGAAGAGCAGCTTTACGCATGGGGTGAAGAGGTGGAAAGCAACGCGGTGGAGGTGCATATCCATCATCTGCGGCGCAAACTCGCGCCTAGCCTGATCGAAACCATACGCGGCGTGGGTTACCTGATCACCGCCGGTGGAGGTACCTGAGATGCGCGGCCACGCCTCGCTGAAACAACGCCTGCTGGTGCTGGCGATTGCGACCGTCGCTGCGGTGTGGCTGGCGGCGTCCGCGTTCACCTATTTCGATGCGCGCGAGGAATTCGACGAGGTGCTGGATGCGCACTTGGCGCAGGCCGCCGCGCTGCTGGCCGCACAGGCGTCGCACGAGCTGGACGAGATCGAGACCGAGCATGCGCCGTTGCTGCACAAATACGCTCGCCGCGTCGCCTTTCAGGTATGGGAGAACGGGGATCAGTTGCGCCTGCATTCCGCCAATGCCCCGCAACGACATCTGGCAGATAAACAGCACGGTTTCAGCGACAGCACCCTGGATGGCCATCGCTGGCGCGTGTTCAGCACCTGGGACGAGACCGGCGAATATCTGGTGCAGGTGGCGGAACGCGCCGACACTCGCGAAGATGTGGCGCGCGGCATCGCGGCTAACCTGCTCAAACCGCTGCTGTTCTCCCTGCCGCTGCTGGCATTGCTGCTGTGGGTGGCGGTGGCACGCGGCCTGCAACCGCTGGAGCGGCTGGCGCGCGAGGTCGAACAGCGCGATGCTGAAGCGCTTGCGCCGCTCGACGCCGCTGCGGTGCCGCGCGAAGTATTGCCGCTGATCGAGCGGCTCAACCGGCTGTTCGTGCGCATAGACGAGGCGATGCGCAGGGAGCGGCGTTTCACCGCCGATGCGGCGCATGAGCTGCGCACGCCGGTGGCCGCGATCAAGGCGCAGGCGCAGGTGGCGCGCGCCGCATCCGGGGAGGAAGAACGGCTGCATGCGCTGGACAATGCCATCCTTGGTTGCGACCGCGCCGCGCACCTGATCGACCAGTTGCTGACGCTGGCGCGGGTGGATGCGCTGGATGGCAGTGCGACCGGATCATGCACCCTGCGTGACATCGCAGCGGGCGAGATTGCGGCGATCGCACCGTCTGCGCTGGTGCGCGGCGTGCGCATCGAACTGGCGGAAGGCGAAGCGGTTACCGTGAACGGCAACCCGGAACTGTTGCGCATCCTGATGCGCAACCTGATCGACAACGCAGTGCGCCATACGCCGCCGGGAACTGCTGTGCGGGTAAGCATCGCCCGTGAGCGGGATGCACCTAGCCTGTCGGTGAGCGATGACGGGCCGGGTATCCCGCAACAGGAGATGGCGCGGCTGACGGAGCGCTTCTACCGCCCTGCGGATACACAGGCGAGCGGCAGCGGCCTGGGATTATCCATCGTCAAACGCATCGCCGAAGTACATGGCGCATCGTTGCGATTCGCGCCGGAGAGTGCAGGCCGGGGGCTGCGCGTGACGCTGAGTTTCCCCCACCAAGCCGCGCGAGCGGCACGATCCGGGATATTTGGGTAAGATGGCGCCCGCGCGCCGATGAGGGCATCGGTGCCCCGCTTGTATTCTTTCCCCTTCCCGAAAAGGCTCTCAAAAAATGCTGGAGATGCTGCAAACCCCCCAGTTCTGGGTGGACGTGTTCAAGATCATCATGATCGACCTGCTGCTGTCGGGCGACAACGCGGTGGTGATCGCGCTGGCCTGCCGCAACCTGCCCGAGGCGCAGCGCCGCAAGGGCATCCTGTACGGCGTCGGCGGTGCGATCGGGTTGCGCATCGTGCTGACCTTCTTTGCGGTGAGTCTGCTATCTCTGCCCTATCTCAAACTGGTCGGCGCGTTGCTGCTGCTGTGGATCGGCATCAAGCTGATCCTGCCGGAGGATGAGGCGCACGGCGAAGGCAACATCAAGGCCGAGGCGCATCTGTGGGGCGCGATCAAGACCATCATCATCGCCGATTTCGTGATGAGCCTGGACAATGTGCTGGGCGTGGCGGCTGCCGCCAAGGGCAATGTGTCGCTGCTGGTGTTCGGCCTGTTGGTCAGCATCCCGATGATCGCGTGGAGCAGCCAGCTGGTGCTCAAACTGATCGACCGCTATCCCTTCATCATCTATGCGGGCGGCGCGCTGCTCGGCTACGTGGCGGGCGAGATGTTGGTCACCGAGGCGCTGTTCAAGGAGCTGACCGAGGCGCATCATTATCTGCACTGGCTGCTGCCTGCCGCATGCGCCCTGTTCGTGCTGGCCGCCGGCTGGTGGCTGGCCTTGCGCAAGGCGGCCGCGATCAAGGCGGTCGATCTGGTGGATGTGGCGGTTTCCGCCGACAAGGATGGCAAATAAGGAGATTCGACGATGAAGATACTGATCCCGGTCGATGGCTCGGCCAATGCATTGCGTGTGGTTGAATATGTGATCGGCCACGCCGCCGAACTGAAGGAGAGGCCGCAGGTGCTGCTGCTGAACGTGCAGTGGAATGTGGCGAGCGCCAACGTCAAGCTGTTCATCAATCAGCAGACCATCGACGACTATTACCGCGAGCAGGGCATGACGGCGTTGCAACTGGCGCGCGATGCGCTGGAAGCCGCCGGCTTGTCCTACCAGTACCACATCAGTATCGGCACGCCGGCGCAAGCCATCGTGCAATATGCCGCCGAGCAGGGCGTGGACCAGATCGCGATGGGGCGGCGGGGTGAGGGCGGACTGCAATCCCTGTTGCTCGGCTCGGTAGTGAACAAGGTGCTGCATCTGCCTACCTGTCCCGTACTGCTGGTCGGATAACCTGGCTTTGTGGTGAGTTGTTGCGAAATACCTTAATATCCGCCCCATGACCTCAATCATCATGGGCTAACGATGAAGAAGTGGGCATTCTGGCGGAAGGACTGGTTCGTCGGCTTGCTGGTCTCGCTGGTGTTCCTGGCCGGTGCGAACAGCGGCTTGATGCAGAGCCTGGAACGCAAGGCTTATGACCTCGGGGTGCAGGCCTCGTCGCGTATCCCGAGCGACAAGGTCGCGGTCATCGCCATCGATGACCAGAGCATCGCCAACCTCGGGCGCTGGCCGTGGCCGCGCGAGATCCATGCGCGCATGATCGACCTGCTGGCTTCCGGAAAAGCCAAGGTGATCGGCCATACCGCCTTCTTCTTCGAGCCGCAGGCCGATGCCGGCCTGGACTACATTTACAAGATCGCCGAACTGCTCGGCAATTCCACACTCAAGGATACCCCCGACCCCGTCTATCAGCAGGAACTGGCACAGCTCGACGCCCTGCTGAACGATGCGGCGCAGAACCTCGACAACGACCAGAAGCTCAGCGACAGCATGGCGAAGGCCAATGATGTCCTGCTGGCGATGTTCTTCGAGCTGGGCGAGCCGCAGGGTGAACCGGATCAGGAGTTGCCGGACTATGTGCTGGCCAATAATCTGGTGAACATGACGCAGATGGGCGCGGGCGGGCCGGTTCCGGCACGCGCGATGCTGCCACCTATCCCGATGTTGGGCAGCAAGGCGCTGGCGCTCGGTCATCTGAACAGTTTGCCCGATGTGGATGGTGCGGTGCGCACCGAGCCGCTGGTGGTCAACTACTACGGCCAGCATTACCCGTCGTTGTCGCTGATGCTGGCGGCGAAGAGCCTCAATCTCAAACCCAAGGACATCAAAGCGCTGCCCGGCGAGGGGGTGCAGATGGGCAATCTCCGCATCGCCACCGATCCGGCCCTGCAGATGCATACCTTCTTCTACAAGGACAGCGACGGGCGTCCCGCCTTCCAGGCGGATTCCTTCTACGATGTGCTGACCGGCAAGATCCCGGCGGCGAAATACCGTGACAAGATCGTGCTGATCGGCGCTTCGGCTGCCGGTGTCGGCAGTCTGCAGGTGACGCCGGTATCGGCCGGGATGGCGCCGGTGATGACGCTGGCGCATTCGGTGTCGAGCATCCTCAAGGGCGATTTCTTCGTCGCGCCGTCCTGGGCGATCTGGGCGCAGATCGGCGCGTTCGCGCTGGTCGCGCTGTATCTGATCCTGCTGCTGCCGCGCCTGGGTGCCGCGATTGGCGCGGTGGTCACGGTGCTGTTGTTGGCAACGCTGCTGGGCGCGCATTTCGTGCTGATGACGACGCAGGCGATGTGGCTGCAACTGATGCTGCCCGCCGCGCTGCTGCTGACCGGACACCTGTTGCTGACCACCAAGCGTTTCCTGGTGACGGAGAAGGGCAAGCAGAAGTCCGATGCCGAATCCGCCGAGAGCAACCGTATGCTCGGGCTGGCGTTCCAGGGGCAAGGGCAGCTCGATATCGCCTTCGACAAGTTCCGCAAGGTGCCGATGGACGATGGCATGATGGAGGTGCTCTACAACCTCGGGCTGGATTACGAGCGCAAGCGCCAGTTCAACAAGGCCGAGTCGGTGTTCCGCTACATGGCCGATTTCAATCCCAAGTTCCGTGATCTTGAAGCGCGCACGGCGCAGTCCAAGGCGATGTCGGAGACGGTGATCCTCGGTGGCGGCGGTGGCGGAACCAATGCCAGCACCATGGTGCTGGGCAAGGAGGGCGTGTCCAAGCCGATGTTGGGGCGTTACGAGATCGAGAAGGAGCTCGGCAAGGGCGCGATGGGCGTGGTGTATTACGGCAAGGATCCCAAGATTGGGCGCGTGGTGGCGATCAAGACCATGGCCCTGTCGCAGGAGTTCGAGGCGGACGAGTTGCAGGACGTGAAGGAGCGTTTCTTCCGCGAGGCCGAGACCGCCGGGCGGCTGAACCATCCGAACATCGTCTCGATCTACGACGCGGGCGAAGAGCACGACCTCGCCTACATCGCGATGGAATTCCTCAAGGGCAAGGACCTGGTGCCCTACACCAAGCCGGACAACCTGCTGCCGCTGCCCAAG
This sequence comes from Gallionellales bacterium GWA2_60_18, assembly GCA_001801105.1. The sequence continues at coordinate 114,092 of MGWS01000006.1, read as the reverse complement.
GTGATGAGCATCATCGCGCGCGTCGCCGACGCGCTGGATTACGCGCACAGGCAGAACGTGGTGCACCGCGACATCAAGCCGGCCAACATCATGTACGACCCGGACACGGACACGGCCAAGGTGACCGACTTCGGCATCGCGCGCATCACCGACTCCTCCAAGACCAAGACCGGCATGGTATTGGGCACGCCCTCCTACATGTCGCCGGAGCAACTGGCCGGCAAGAAGATCGAGGGGCATTCCGACCTGTTCTCGCTGGGTGCGAGTCTGTACCAACTGGCTTGTGGTAAGCTTCCGTTCGAGGGTGATTCGATGGCGCAGCTGATGTATCGCATCGCCAACGAACCGCACACGGATATCCGGACCATCCGGCCCGATCTGCCGCCATGTCTGGTGATGATCATCGACAAGTCGCTGACCAAGCGTGTCGAGGATCGCTTCGTCAGCGGCGCGGTGATGGCCGAGGCGCTACGCCGCTGCGCCGCAAGAATGCAAGGGTGAACGATGAAGATAGATGATGCGCTTGAGATAGTCAGCCGCACCGATCCGGGCATGGTGCGCTCGCACAACGAGGACAGCGTGGCGCAGGAACCGGCTTGCGGCCTGGTCGTGCTGGCCGACGGCATGGGCGGCTACAACGCCGGAGAGGTAGCGAGCGGCATCGCCATCTCGGTGGTGGCGACCGAGATCGCGCAACGTCTGCAACATGCCAGCCCGATCGAACGCGACGAGGCATCCGGCGAGGATCTGGGGGTGGTGGTGCTGCGCGACAACATCCGCAAGGCGAACACCTCGATCTACCAGGCCGCGCAGAGCCAGCCGCAATATGCCGGCATGGGCACCACCATCGTGTCCGGGTTGTTTTACGACAACCGAGTCGTGGTCGGACATATCGGCGATTCGCGCATGTACCGCCTGCGCGACGGGATGCTGGAGGCGATCACGCGCGACCATTCGCTATTGCAGGAGCAGATCGACAGCGGGATGATCAGCGCCGAGGATGCGCGGCTGTCCAAGAACAAGAATCTGGTGACCCGCGCGGTCGGGATCGAGGCCGAGGTGATACCGGAGATACATGTGTATGACGTGATCGTCGGCGATATCTACCTGCTGTGTTCGGACGGCCTGAACGACATGGTGGAAGATGGGGATATCGAGGCCACGCTGTACGCGATGCAAGGTAATTTGCCGCTCGCGGCGGAACAATTGATCCAGATGGCGAACGACAACGGCGGCCGCGACAATGTGTCGGTGATACTGGTGAAGGTCGCGGGCGAATTCGCCGCACCGCGCGGCTGGCTGTCGATGCTGCTGAACTGGTTCAAGAGATAACCTGATTGGGATTAGCGGGGGGCGTGACTATGGCTGCAAAATTGATACTCAGCATGGATGGGGTGGTGATCAAGGAATATCCCCTGAACAAGGAGCGCGTCACCATCGGGCGCAAGCCGCATAACGACATCGTCATCGACAACCTGGCGGTGAGCGGCGAACATGCCGCAGTCGTCACCATCCTGCACGATTCTTTCCTCGAAGACCTGAACAGCACCAACGGGCTGGAAGTGAACGGGGTGCCGGCCCTGAAGCATTTCCTGCAGAACAACGACTTGGTCGGGATCGGCAAATACAAGCTGAAATACATCAACGATCAGGTCAGCCAAGCCGATGCGACCGATTTCGAAAAGACCATGGTGTTGCGCACACCGCCCAAGCAGGCTGCACAGGACACGGAGAAGGCCGGGGACACGGCGGGTTTCATGAAGCCGCCTGCCGCCCCGGAGAATGTACCGGCGCAAGCGGTCGCCGAAAGAACCGGCAAGTTCGAGCCGCAGCGGACGGCGGCGCAGCCTGCGGTAGCGCCGGCATCCCCGGTCGCCACGCAAACAGTCCCGGCTGCCACGCCGTCCCCGCAGGCTGCGGCGGTGCAGATATTGACCGGCCCCAACACCGGCAAGGAGCTCGAGCTGGTGAAGAATCTCACCACGCTGGGCAAGCCGGGCGTGCAGGTCGCCGTGCTGACCCGCCGTCCGCACGGTTTCTTCATCACCCATGTCGAGGGCGCGCATCATCCCATGGTGAACGGGCAGACATTGGGCGACCAGCCGCATCAACTGAACGATCACGACATGATCGAGTTGGCGGGGGTCAAGATGGAGTTTTATCTGAAGGGCTGACGACCGGCATCAAGCGATTCCCGGATATCGGCTCCGGCAATCTTCCATCAAAGGACGCGGCGTGAAAAAGAATGCAATCCTGATCGGGCTGGGGCTGCTGGTGGTGCTGGCGTTCGCCGGCAATGCCGCTCAACTGTTCCGCTTCGGTTTCATCGATCGAGTCTCGAGCCTCCTGTACGACTACCAGTTGCAGCTGACCATGCCGCGCACGCAGGATGAGCGCATCGTCATCCTCGACATCGACGAAAAAAGTCTGAAGGAAGAAGGGCGCTGGCCCTGGAGCCGCGACCGCCTCGGCCTGCTGATGGACAAGCTGTTCGACAAGCACGGCATCGCGGTGGTCGGCTTCGACGTGGTGTTCGCCGAGAAGGACGAGAGCTCCGGGCTCAAGGTGTTGCAGCGTCTCGGCCAGGAGCAGCTCCGGAACGATGCGCAGTTCAAGGCGGCGCTGGCCCGGCTACAGCCGCAACTCGAATACGACAACCTGTTCGCCGGCAAGATCAAGGGGCGCAAGGTGGTGCTGGGTTATTACCTGACCAGCAGCGCGAAGGCCAGCATCTCCGGTGCGTTGCCCGCGCCAGTGTTCCCGGCAGGCGCCTTCGAGGGGCGTCCGATCGGCTTCACCTCGTGGAGCGGCTACGGGGCGAATCTTCCCGAACTGCAACAGGCCGCGGCCAGCGCCGGACACTTCAATCCGCTGGTGGACAGCGACGGCGTGGTGCGTCGGGTGCCGATGCTGGTGGAACACAGCGGGGCTTATTACGAATCGCTCTCGCTGGCCATGGTGCGCACCTTGATGGATCAGCCGGACGTGCTGCCGGGCTTTGCCGAAGGCGGGAGCGATGGCTATGCCGGACTGGAATGGCTGGAACTGGAGGCTTCGGGCGGCAAACTCAGGATACCGGTGGACAGCGATGTGGCCACCTTCGTGCCGTTCCGCGGACGACAGGGCAGCTATCGCTACATCTCCATCGCGGATGTGCTGCATGACCGCATCGATGCGGCGCAGCTCAAGGACAAGATCGTGCTGGTGGGCACCACTGCGCCCGGCCTGCTGGATATGCGCGCCACGCCGGTGGCCGAGGTCTATCCCGGGGTGGAGGTCCACGCCAACATGCTTTCCGGCATCCTCGACCAGAACCTGAAGGAACGTCCCGCCTACATGCTCGGTGCCGAGGTGCTCTGGCTGTTGCTGATCGGCGCCGCCTTGAGTTTCCTGCTGCCGAAAATGGGTGCGGCCAAAGGGATACTGGTCTCGGTATTCGTGTTTTCGGTCACGCAGGGCGTGAGCCTGATCTCGTGGCACTACGGCAACCTGTTGATGCCGATCGCGAACAGCCTGGCGATGATCGCGCTGTTGTTCGCGCTGAACATGTCCTGGGGCTATTTCGTCGAATCGCGTACCAAGCGCCAGATCACCAGCCTGTTCGGACAGTACGTGCCGAGCGAGCTGGTCGACGAGATGGCGGAGCATCCGGAAAGCGTGTCCATGGAAGGCGAGAGCCGCGAGATGACCATCCTGTTCTCCGATGTGCGCGGCTTCACCAGCATCTCGGAAGGGCTGGACCCGAAAGAGCTGACGCTGCTGATGAACGAGTTCCTGACGCCGCTGTCGCGCGTGGTATACAAGCATCGCGGCACCATCGACAAATACATGGGCGATTGCATCATGGCCTTCTGGGGCGCGCCGTTGCCGGATGCAGCGCATGCGCGCCATGCCATGCTGGCCGGCATCGAGATGCAGGCGACGCTGGCGGCGTTGCAGCCGCATCTCAAGGAGCGCGGTTGGCCGGAGATACACGTCGGCGTGGGCATCAACAGCGGACGCGTCAGCGTCGGCAACATGGGCTCCGAAGTGCGCGTCGCCTACACCGTGATGGGCGACGAAGTGAACCTGGCTTCGCGCCTGGAAGGCATCACCAAGCAATACGGCGTGGGCATCATCGTCGGCGAGAACACCCATAACCTGGTGACGGATTTCGTCTATCGCGAGCTCGACCACGTGCGCGTGAAAGGCAAGGACAAGCCCATCGCGATCTACGAACCGATCGGATTGGCCGGCGAAGTGGGCAAGGAGCTGCTCGACGAGGTCAAGCTGTTCCACGAGGTGCGCCGCTTATACCGCAAGCAGGACTGGGATCAGGCAGAGCTGCAACTGATGAACCTGCAACGCATGGCCCCGGACACCAAGCTGTATGGCATCTATGCGGAACGCGTCGTCCATTTCCGCAAGAACCCGCCGCCCACGGACTGGGATGGCGTGTTCGTGTTCGAGACGAAATAGGGAGTGGGGAGTGGTGTAGGGTGGGCACGATTTTTGTGCCCACGCGGTCAGCGGAGGTTATTTCCGCGTGGGCACAAAAAACGTGCCCACCCTACAACTGAGGCGCGCCGCGCCGCTCCACTTGCCACTCACCAGAATGAAAGGTAATCAAACGATGAAACTCAGGGTACTGGGATGCAGCGGCGGGATCGGTGGCAATCTGCACACCACCTCGTTCCTGCTCGACCACGACGTGCTGATCGATGCCGGCACCGGTGTGGGCGAACTCAGCCTGACCGAACTGAGCATGATCGACCATGTGTTCGTCACGCACGCCCATCTCGACCATATCGCCAGTATCCCGTTCATGGTGGACAGCGCGGGTTTCATGCGCGACCGCCCGCTGACCGTCTATGCCGGCAAGGAGACGCTGGATATCCTCAGGAAGCATATCTTCAACTGGCAGATATGGCCGGATTTCAGCGGGATACCCAACGACCGGCAGCCGTTCCTGCGCTACCAGCCGTTGGAGCTGGGCGAGAGCATCGTGCTGGACGGGCGCAGGATCACGCCGGTCCCGGCCAACCATACCGTGCCCGCAGTGGGCTATCATCTGGACAGCGGCGCAGCCAGCCTGGTGTTCAGCGGCGACACTACTATCCAGGATGCGCTGTGGGAGGCAGTCAACAAGATAAGCAATCTGCGCTACCTGATCATCGAGACCGCGTTCTCGGACGGCGAGCGCGAACTGGCCGTGCTTTCCAAGCATCTCTGTCCCGCCATGCTGGCAGATGAGCTGAAAAAACTTCGTGGCGATGCCGAGGTGTTCATCACCCATCTCAAGCCGGGTGAAGTGGAGCTGACCATGCAGCAGATCGAAAGCAGCGTTGCCGGGCGCAGCCCGAAGATGTTGCTCAATAACCAGGAATTCAAGTTCTGAAAAAATGACTTACGCGCTCGACATCAAGGTACTCGCCGGGTTGGAGCCGATCTCCACCTTCAGCCCGGCGCGCCTGCGCGAACTGCTCGACTATTGCCACATCGAGACGGTCGCGCAGGGCAGCGACCCGTTCCAGCGGCACGGACTGCAAGGACAGTCGGTCTATCTGGTGGACGGCGAGATCGAACTGGTCTATCAGGACGGCAACAAGGTAACGATAGGCGCGCGTTCCGAATGGGCCAAGCACCCGCTGGGCAAGCGCCAGCCGGACATCGTCTCCGCCGTCGCGGTGCGAGAGAGCCATCTGCTACGCATCGACGATGATCTGCTGGATCGCATGGTGACCTGGGACCAATTCCCGCAGCGCAGCACGGGCGATTCCGTTCCCTCCATCCGCGCTGCCGAAGGCGATGCCGATATCTCGACCAGCATCAAACGCCTGCTGACTTCCAGCATGTTTAGCGCGGACAGCCTCAAGAACGGGCCGCTGGCGCACCTGCCGATGGCGAACATCAGCGCGTTGTTGCAACGCATCGAGGCGGTCGCTGTCTGGACCGGAGACGTCATCGTTCGCGAGGGGGATGACGGCGATTATTATTACCTGATCGACAGCGGACGCGCCCAGGTGACGCGCCGGGTCGGCGGGACGGACATGGTGCTGGCCGACCTGAAGGCGGGTGACGCGTTCGGCGAGGAAGCGCTCATATCCAGCGCCAAACGCAATGCGACTGTCACCATGAAATCGAACGGTGTGCTGCTGCGTCTCGGACGGCAGGATTTTCTGGAACTGATGCAGGAGCCGCTGCTGCACAAGATCGGTTACGACGACGCCAAGCAGGCGGTCGCGCGGGGCGCGGTGTGGCTCGACGTGCGCCATCCGCCTGAATACCGCTATGATAAGCTGCGCGGTGCGATGAATGTGCCGCTGAACGACATACGCAATGCGATCGGCGTGCTGGATCGCGGCAAGAAGTACATCGCCTATTGCCAGAGCGGGCGGCGCAGCGCGGCTGCCGCCTTCATCCTGTCGCAGGCCGGTTATGACGTGCAGGTGCTGGACGGCGGCCTGTGGTCGGTGCCGAAATCGGCGCAGCAGTAAAGTGAAAGGGTAGAAACGGCAATGAGCACAGTCATGGCATCCAACGGTATGGCGGGCAGCGCGGGGGACATGAGTCTCAAGCTCGAGTTCACCAAGAATCTCAACCACGTCACCAACAAGATACACGCCACCAGCAATATCGACGAGATCATGCTGGACGTCAGCAAGGACATCTGCACGCTGTTCAATGCCGACCGGCTGACCATCTATGTAGTGGGCGAAGACAACGCCTCGCTGATTTCCAAGGTCAAGACCGGGCTCAATTCCTTCAAGGATCTCAAGCTCCCGATCGCCGAGCAGAGCGTCGCCGGTTATGCCGCGGTGCACAAGAAGATGCTCAATATCAAGGATGTCTACGACGAGAATGAACTGGCGAACTACAGTTCACACCTGCGCTTCCTGCAGGAAGTGGACAAGCGCACCGGCTACCGCACCAAGCAGATGCTGGTCGCACCGATCATGGAAGCGACCACCGGCGATCTGGTCGGGATCATCCAGGTCATCAACAACAAGGCCGGCGTTCCCTTCACAGCGATGGTCGAGGAAGGCGTGCAGGAATTGGCGCAGACCATGGCGGTGGCGCTGCGCCAGCGCCAGCAGAGCAGCACGGTCAAGACCAAGTATGATTTCCTGGTGTCCGATGCGGTGCTGTCCGCCGCGGAATTCGAGCTGGCTACGCGCACCGCGCGCCGCAAGGGCGTCGATATCGAAGATGTGCTGATCGACGAATTCCAGGTCAGCATCCCGGCGCTGGGCAAGGCGTTGTCCAGCTTCTTCGGCGTACCTTACGAACCGCACAAGGCGGATCGCATCAAGCCGTCTGAACTGCTCAAGAACCTCAAGCGCGAATATGTCGAAACCAGCCACTGGATCCCGATCGAGGAGACCCAGGAGGGGCTGGCGATCCTGACCACCGACCCGGAGCGTATCCAGGCCTCGCGCGTGGTCAACAACATCTTCCCCAAGAGCCGGTTGGCGTACAAGGTCTGTTCGCAGCGCGAATTCAGGCAGACGCTGGACCTGTTCTACGGCGGCGGCGCGTCTTCCGACGCCGGCGGCGGCTTTGCGGTGGACGAATCGTCCATGGACGATCTGTTGTCCAGTCTGGGCGGGGATGAGGACGAGATCAGCAGTGTCAGTCAGGATGACGTCAATGCGGCGGCCGACAACGAGCTGGTCAAGCTGGTCAACAAGATCATCGTCGATGCCTACCGCATGGGCGCTTCCGATATCCACATCGAGCCGGGGCCGGGCAAGGCCAAGACACAGATCCGCGTGCGCAAGGACGGTTCGCTGCTGAACTATATCGAGGTGCCATCCACCTATCGCAACGCGCTGGTGACCCGCCTCAAGATCATGTGCGATCTGGACATCTCCGAGAAGCGCAAGCCACAGGACGGCAAGATCAAGTTCAAAAAATATGGCCCGCTGGACATCGAACTGCGCGTGGCGACCATCCCGTCGCAGGGTGGGGTGGAAGATGTGGTGATGCGTATCCTCGCCTCAGGCGAGCCGCTGCCGCTGGAGAAGATGGGCTTCTCGGCGCGCAACAACGAATTGATCAAGGAGACGGTCAGCAAACCATACGGGCTGTTTTTCGTGTGCGGCCCGACCGGTTCCGGCAAGACCACCACGCTGCATTCCATCCTCAAATACATCAACAAGCCGGACACCAAGATATGGACGGCGGAAGACCCGGTGGAAATCACCCAGAAGGGTCTGCGCCAGGTGCAGATCAACAAAAAGGCCGGGCTGGATTTCGCCACCATCATGCGCGCCTTCCTGCGCGCCGATCCGGATGTGATCATGGTCGGCGAAATGCGCGACAAGGAAACCGTGTCCATCGGCATCGAGGCTTCGCTCACCGGCCATCTGGTGTTCGCCACCCTGCACACCAACAGCGCGCCGGAATCCATCAACCGCCTGCTCGACATGGGCATGGACCCGTTCAACTTCGCCGACGCGTTGCTCGGTATCCTGGCGCAACGTTTGGGCAAACGCTTGTGCGGCGACTGCAAGAAACCGCATATCGCAACTGCCGAAGAAATAAATTCCATGCTCACCGAGTACAGTGGTGAACTGGTGAATACGGCGACCTGGAAGAAAGACCCGAATGCGGCGAAGAAGGCGCTGTATGCCGATTGGATCAAGCTGTTTGCCGACGACAAGGGGCAATTCACGCTGTATGAGCCGGTCGGTTGCGAGAAATGCACCGGCACCGGCTATCGCGGACGGGTCGGCTTGCACGAATTGCTGATCGGTACCGATCCGATCAAGAAGGCCATCCAGGAACACGCCCGCGTCGCCGAACTTTTGGCGATCGCGCTGGACGAAGGGATGCATACCCTGAAACAGGACGGCATGGAAAAGGTCCTGCAAGGGATTACCGATATGCATCAGATTCGCGCGGTCTGCATCAAGTAGCACAGGGCGGATTTGAAACCCGTTCCAAAGATTCGCGCTCTGTAGGAGCGGCGGTAGCCGCGAAAATGCGGTAGCTCGCAGGATGGGTTGAGCACAGCGATACCCATAAGGCGGCTAACGTAAACGATGGGTATCGCTGTGCTCAACCCATCCTACCGATTGAAAGGCTAATGACCATGTCTTCTGCCGAAAATTTGCTGCACCGCCTCAAGGAACTCAACGAGATCGGCATCGCGCTGTCGCAGCAGCGCGACATCAACAGCCTGCTGGAAACCATCCTGGAGGCGGCCAAGCGCATCACCAACGCCGATGCCGGCACGCTCTACCTGCATGAGCCGGAACAAGAGGTGCTGCGTTTCGAGATCATGCGCACCGACTCGCTCAATATCGCCATGGGCGGCACCAGCGGGGTGCCGATCACCTTCTATCCGATACATCTCTACGACCAGGAGAACAAGCCGATCCATGCGATGGTGGTGAGCCACTCGGCGCTGAGCGGCGAAACGGTCAACATCCCCGATGCCTATACCGCAGAGGGCTTCGATTTCTCCGGCACCAAGAAATTCGACGCCAAGACCGGCTACCGCTCCAAATCCTTCCTCGCCGTGCCGATGCGCAACCACGAGGACGATGTCATCGGCGTGCTCCAGCTCATCAACGCGCAGGACCGCAAGAGCGGCGAGATCGTGCCGTTCTCCGGGGACGACCAGCAGTTGCTGGAGTCGCTCGCCTCGCAGGCCGCCATCGCGCTGACCAACCGGCGCCTCATCCAGCAACTCGAAGAGTTGTTCGAGTCCCTGATCCAGCTCATCAACACCGCAATCGACGACAAATCGCCCTATACCGGCGGGCATTGCGCGCGCGTGCCGGTGCTGACCATGATGATCGCCGAGGCGGTCAACCGCACCACGCAAGGCCCGCTCAAGGATTTCACCATGAGCGACAAGGACAGGCAGGAGCTGAAGATCGCCGGCATGCTGCACGACTGCGGCAAGATCACCACCCCGGTGCACGTGGTGGATAAATCGACCAAGCTGCACACCCTGTTCGACCGCATCGGGCTGATCGACACCCGCTTCGAGGTGCTCAAGCGCGATGCCGAGATCGGGATGCTGCGTGCCCTCTCCCCCAGCCCTTCTCCCGCGAGCGGGAGAGGGGAGCGCGATAGCGCGGGAGAGGGTGAAGCCGCCATCCGCACCGGATACGAAGCCCGCATTCGCCAGCTCGACGACGACCGCGAGTTCCTGCGCCGCTGCAACATCGGCGGCGAGCAGATGTCAGATGCCGACGTCGAGCGCGTGCAGCGCATCGCCGCCTATCGCTGGCGCGATGTCGCGGGGAGCGAAAGCAACTTCCTCAGTGAGGATGAAGCGGAGAACCTGACCATCCGCGCCGGCACGCTGACCGCCGCCGAGCGCGAGATCATCAACCACCACATCGTCGTCACCATCAAGATGCTGGAGTCGCTGCCCTGGCCAAAATACCTCAGGAACGTGCCGGAATACGCCGGCGGCCATCACGAGCGCATGGACGGCAAGGGTTATCCCAATGGGCTGACGCGCGACCAGATGTCGGTGCAGGCACGGGTGATGGGCATCGCCGACATCTTCGAGGCGCTCACCGCCAAGGACCGCCCCTACAAATTGGGCAAGACCCTGACCGAATCGCTCACCATCCTCGGCAAGTTCAGACTGGACGGGCATATCGACCCCGACCTGTTCGACGTATTCATCCGCGAAAAGGTCTATCTCGACTATGCCAAACGCTTCCTCGCGCCGGAACAGATCGACGATGTGGACCTGAGCAGGATTCCGGGAGTAAATCTGGAGGCGTAGTTTAGTAGGGTGGGCACGTTCCTTGTGCCCACGCTTGCTCTATGAACCTAAAGCCGCAGTTGAAACTTGTAGGAGCGGCGGAAGCCGCGATGAATGTTCTGATCGCGCCTTCCGGCGCTCCTACGGGCGGTTCACCCAAAAGGTGAATGCACCAAAAACGCAAGAATCAGCCGCCACGTCGGCTCGCATGGAAATACAAACGGTCAACTGCGGTTTTCAGGATGAAGTCAGGCGTAGGGGCAATACACGAATTGCCCGCACGATATCGGCTATGCTTGGTCAGGTTAAGAGCCTATTTCAGCAGGTTTCATACCCCGCGCCGTTCGCCTGCGGGATGCAGTGCAAGGCGCGGGCGGCGCAGTGTAGTCATTCTCCACAAGCAGACCGCAACGCCGCAATGCGCCCGCAGGTGAGCGGCCCTCCGGGTTGGGTCTGGGCGCGGCGTCTGCGGCGTTGCACCGCTTGCCCGCAGAATGACTGCGGGCGGCGCGCTGCGCCTTGCATCCATCCGCGCCCAGACCCAACGCGGGGCATGAAACCTGCTGAAATAGGCTCTAATACCCGGCTTCTTTTTGGTGTCGCAATGACAGGACAGTCACGTGATCGACTTCGTAACGATATAGCGCAACATAGCCGCTGTCGCCAAAATCAATAAGCAACTCGCGATACTCGATATCCATTTCTTCTGTTGGCCTGCCGATTTGCGGATGCTGCGCCAGCAATTGAATGGCCTTGGTGATGGCAGCAGCAGCGCGTTTAGCCGCCATTGGGTTCTTGAGCCGCAAATATTCGCGCAACCGCCTCAAGTCATCCAGTGCGGCGGGCGCAAATTTTACTTGTGGCATATAGGTGCGGCCTGCTCATTTTCCTCGCCCCATGTATCAAGCCACGCAACAACCTCGTCGCCGGTTACATGCAGCCCGCTTTTCTGATACTCGTTCCAGGCATTGATCGCATCCTGCCGGAATGCTTCGCGTTTTTCTTCGCGCGCAACATACTGGCTAATAGCCTCGCGCATCAGCCAGTGAGGGGTTCGGTGGCGCGCTTCAGCAAGACGCTTTACCCGCTCTCTGGTATCTTGGTCGATCTTGATTGCTACCGGGCGACTTGTTGTCACGGTCATGGCCTCCTCCAGTCAAGTATGAACAGGTATTACCTTATCATAACCACCTCTTGGCAGCCACACTTTGAGCGTGTCGCCTTATTGTAGTTTGGCAAGGAGTCTGGTGACGAAAATTGTCAGCCGGTTGACGAGGCTGGAGCGTAAATCCATCAGGATGCCGGTTTTGTAATATGCTGAATTGAATATAAACAATAAGTTAAATTGCTGGCGCAATTGTTGCTTTATAACCAAGCAACACACGGCATGTGTGTTTAATCCAATCCTTAAGGAGTTCAACATGAAAAACGTACAAAAGGGTTTTACCCTGATCGAACTGATGATCGTGGTCGCGATCATCGGCATTCTGGCTGCGGTGGCGATTCCGGCTTATCAGGACTACACCATCAAGTCCAAGCTGCAGGAACTGACCAGCCTGAGCAGCCCGGCGCGCAATGATGTCGGCGTTTATTGCAGTGAGACGGGTGGTTTGGGTACATTGACGGGTACATCTCTCGACGCCGTGGCGCCTAGCGGCACTGTGGCTCTTCCCGGCGGCGCGAAGTATACGACGAGTATCACTGTCGGTTCTGGTACCGGCGTAATCACAGCCACAGTGGATACGACTGATTTGCCGGCTGCGGCTGCGGGTTACATCACTTGGACGCCAACCTGTGCGGCTGCTGGCACAACGTGGACAGTTGGCGGTTCTGTTGACGCAAAATTCCTGCCCAAGACTTAATTCTCGCTTGAGTTGATTCAGTAAAAAGGGGGCGCAAGCCCCCTTTTTATTCCAGCCATGCTTATGCGCGCCCTTAAACCCTTCCTGCTGTTCTGCATCCTTGCCGTTACCGCAGCCTGCTATCTGCCGGGCTTGACGGGGCACTTCATTTTCGACGACGGGGTCAACATCCGCCTGAACCCCGCTTTGAGGATAGACAGTCTGGATATTTCTTCCCTGTGGCAGGCGGCGTCTTCAGGCACGGCCGGCCCGCTGAAACGGCCCATCAGCACGGTCAGTTTTGCCCTTGATTATTATTTTTCCGGCATGGATGCCTATTCCTTCAAGCTGACCAATCTGGCTATCCATCTGGTCAACGGGGTGCTGGTGTTCTTGCTGGCCAGGCTGTTGCTCAATCTGCACCTGCGCATTCGCGGCGCGGCAGACGAGAATGCCGCAGCATGGATCGCGCTGGCGGTTGCCGCGCTCTGGCTGTTGCACCCGTTCAATCTGACCGGCGTGCTTTATGTGGTGCAGCGCATGACCAGCCTCGCGGCGCTGTTCACGCTGGCGGGTCTGGCGCTGTATCTATATGGCAGGCGAAGCCTGCTGGACGGTAACAGGTCGGGTTTCTTCGCGATAGGCGCGGCCCTGTTCGTGTTTACGCCGCTCGCCGCGCTGTGCAAGGAGAGCGGCCTGTTGCTGCCCTTGCTGATCCTGGTCACCGAGGCGACCTTGCTGCGCTGGAGCGCACCGGACCGGAAGACGCGCCGCATGCTGGCGGCGCTGGTCGGTTTGTCGGTGGCGATTCCGCTGCTGTTGGGCGTGCTCTATGTGCTGAATAAATCCGGCCCGGTATTGGGCGGCTACGCGTGGCGCGATTTTTCGCTGACCGAGCGCCTGATGACCGAGGCGCGCGTGCTGTGGTTCTATCTGCGCATGACTGTGTTGCCCAGCATGTCCGGGATGGGTTTGCATCATGACGACATCCTGATCTCGCGCAGCCTGTTTTCGCCCTGGACCACGTTGCCCGCCATCGCCGGGCTGTTGCTGCTCGCGGCGGGAGCATTCGTGTTGCGCAACAAACATCCCATGCTCGCCTTCGGGATCGCGTTCTTCTTCGCCGGCCATGCGATGGAGTCCACGATCTTCCCGTTGGAGATCGCCTTCGAGCATCGCAACTATTTGCCGATGTTCGGCATCCTGTTGCCGTTGGCTTATTACACCTTGAACCCGCGCCTGCATCCGTCCAGCGTGCGCGGGCGCCGAGTGGCTTTCCTGATGCTGGTTGTGCTGTTCGCCGGACTTACCGCCTCGCGCGCCCAGCAATGGGGCGATGCGCTCCAGATGCGCATGCTGGAGGTGGAACGGCATCCGCGCTCGGTGCGTGCCAATACCGATCTGGCTGCTCTTTACGATCATCTGCCGCCGACCTCGCAGGAGGATGCGATCGATCTCTACAACAAGGCTCTCTTCCATTACCGGCAGGCCGCGGATAATGCGCCATCCAGAATTGACGGGCTGATCGGCATGCTGGCGGTGAATGCGGAAAGAAGACTGCCGCCGGATGAAACCTTGCTCAAGGAACTGGAACGGCGCCTGGCGACGGTTCCCTTCGGTCCGCCCAACAAGAACACCCTCATCGGCGCGGCGAGGTGCTTTGCCAGCGGCGAATGCGCAGTCAGCGTGGAAATCATTGAGCGCCTTTACCGCGCCGCGCTATCGAACCCGCGGCTCACCGGCAGCCACAGGCGCCAGATAATCGCGGAGTTCGGTAATTTGCCTCCGGAAATACGGCCCAAAGCAGCCCGCGTAGGGCAATAGATGGAAGTGCGGTGTCACTGTTTCATAATTTGACCGAATCGAACGATTCGGTTAAATTGGGCGCATATATTGTTGAATAACGGAGGTGTGTCATGCAAACCTATACGGCAAATGAAGCGAAGACCCGTTTTGGCGAGTTTCTTGACCGTGTTCAACGCGAGCCGGTTCGGGTGATGCGTCACGACCGGGTGGTGGGCGTGATGGTGAGCGCGGAGGATTATGAGGCGATGCGGGTTTTTTATGCAGATCGGTTGCGGCAAACCATGCGGGAAAGCGCAGAGTATGCCGCTACCGCCGGTTTGACCGAAGAGAAGCTGGCCGAATTGCTGGCCGATGAAAGTTAAATCTGCTGTGTTGGCTGATTATGCGCGAGTGGTGATTGATACCAATGTGCTATTGAGCGCTGCCCTTGCCCCGCGCGGCGCACCTGCTGAATTGGTAGACCGGTTACTGGCGGAAGGGGTGCTGGTGTTCTCCCAGGCGACTTTTGACGAACTGGCATCGCGTATCTGGAAGCCAAGGTTTGATCGTTACTTGCCCATCGAGCACAGAAAGCGCTTGCTGCATGAGTTGAGTGCCTGTGCGGTATGGGTAGATGTTCCGCCTGATATAGGCAGGCAATCCTTTTCGCGCGATGCAAAAGACGATGCATTTGTGCATACGGCAATGGCGGCCGGCGTCAGCCGGCTGGTCAGCGGTGATGATGACTTGCTTTGCCTGCATCCACTGGGCGTGTTGCATATTCTTTCTCCGCGTGCCGCACTGGACGAAATCAGGCAGTTGAGCCTGGGCGCTTTATGAACTTTGTACTGACATTGCATGCACAGTAAATGAAAAACCTGACCATCATCCTCCCCGCCCGAAACGAAGCGGCCAGCCTGCGCACCCTGCTGCCGGAGATACAGGTGCAGGCGCCGGGCGCCGAGATCATCGTGGTCAGCGACGGTTCGACGGACGATACCGCCGATGTCTGCCGTCAATGCGGGGTGAAGGTCGTCACGCATCCCTACGGCATGGGCAACGGCGCGGCGGTCAAATCCGGGACGCGCGCCGCGCAGGGCGATATCCTGCTGTTCATGGATGCCGACGGGCAACACCAGCCGCGGGACATCCCCGCGCTGCTGGCGAAGCTCGAACAGGGCTACGACATGGTGGTGGGCGCGCGCAGCCGGCGTTCGCAGGCCGGGCTGCACCGGGCAGCGGCCAACGGTTTCTACAACCGGCTGGCGAGCTATATGACGAACCATCGCATCGAAGATCTCACCTCGGGCTTCCGTGCCGTGCGCGCGGACAAGTTCCGCGAGTTTCTGTACCTGCTGCCGAACGGGTTCTCCTATCCGACCACGAGCACGATGGCCTTTTTCCGCTCCGGCTATGCCGTCGCTTATGAGCCTATCCATGCCGCCAAACGTGTCGGCAGCAGCCACATCCAGCCGTTCCGCGACGGCGTCCGTTTTCTGCTCATCATCTTCAAGATCGGTTCGCTGTATTCGCCGCTGAAGCTGTTCTTTCCGTTCAGCGTGTTCTTTTTTCTGCTGGGGAGCGGCAATTATCTCTATACCTTCCTGGCTTTCCATCGCTTCACCAATATGAGCGCATTGATGCTGGTCACGTCGGTCATCGTCTTCCTGATCGGGCTGGTGTCCGAGCAGATCACGCAGATCATGTACCAGCCTTCTGCGCGGCCACCCGGCGAACACAAATAGCGGCCTTGCCGCATACCTCCTGACCGGATGCCTGCGAATCCAGAACCATGCTCGATAAATACAAAAAACTTTCGATCCTGCTGACGCCGAAGGAATTGCGCACCGCGATCCTGCTGTTGCCGGTGCTGTTCGGGCTGGCCGCGGTGGAGACGGCCGGCGTGTTTGTCTTTATGCCCTTTCTTGCGGTGGCCGCCAATCCCGACCTGACCGTGCATTCGCCGCTCATCGCGGCGCTATTCCGCTTCTCCGGCGCGGACAATCATCAGGAATTCATGCTGCGTCTCGCGGCTGGTGTGTTCCTGCTTTACATGTTCATCTCGACCTACCGCGCGCTTGCGCACTATGCTCTGTACCGTTTCATCAACATGCGGCGCAGCAGTATCGCCAAGCGGCTGCTGGCCAATTACCTGCACCAGCCGTACCAGTTCTTCCTCGGGCGCCACAGTGCAGCCATAACGAAATCCGTGCTGACCGATGTCGATTACGTGACTTCGAACGTGCTGAAGCCGCTGGGCAACATGATCGCTTACGGGCTGGTCGCCCTCGCCATCATCGCCCTGTTGTTCAGCGTTCATCCGGTCGCGGCGCTGATGATGGGCGGCGGCATCGGCGGTATCTATGCGCTGGTGTATTTATCTGCGCACACCCTGCTAGGCAACGTCGGGCGCGAGCGCCAGAAGGCCAACCAGGGGCGATTCAAGACGCTCACCGAGCTGGTCGGCGGCATCAAGGAGATCAAGTTGCGCGGACTGGAGGACAGCTACCTCGACCGCTTCATCAGCGCCTCGCGCACCTATTCAAACCGCCAGGCGGTCGCGGACAGTATCTCCAACCTGCCTCGCATCCTGCTGGAGCTGCTGGCGATGGCGGCCCTGTTCGGCGTGGCCATCTATCTGGTCATGGAAGATGACGATTTCACCAAAACCATCCCGCTGCTCGGGCTGTATGCCGTCGCCGGTTACCGGCTGATCCCCGCGCTGCACCAAGTCTATCGCGCGGCGACCACGTTGCAGGTGGCATCAGCGCCACTCGAAGCCATTTGCCGCGACCTGTTGCTGGCCGGCAAGGCGGGTGCCGCGCGCGGCGAGCAACGGCTGTTTCCCGCAGAGCGCATCTCTATCAACGGGCTGGGTTTCCGTTATGCCAAGGCAAAACAGGATGCACTGCGCGAAGTCACCCTCGACATTTCCGCCAACACCACCGTCGCGCTGGTAGGCGGGACGGGCGCGGGCAAAACGACGCTGGTCGATCTGCTGCTCGGTCTGCTGCCGCCCACGCGCGGCGAGATCCGCGTCGACGGAGTGCTGCTAGACAAGGCCACGCTCCCTGCCTGGCAGAGTGCCATCGGCTATGTGCCGCAGCAGATATTCCTGTCCGATACCAGCATCGCCGAGAACATCGCCCTCGGCCTGAAGCCGGAGGAGATCGACATGGCGGCGCTGGAGCAGGCGGCGCGCGCGGCGAATATCCATGACTTCATCGTGCAGGAACTCGCGGATGGTTACCGGACCAAAGTGGGCGAACGCGGCGTGCGGCTGTCGGGCGGGCAGATCCAGCGCATCGGCATCGCCCGCGCGCTTTACCGCGATCCCGCCGTGCTGGTGATGGACGAGGCTACCAGCGCGCTCGATACCGTCACCGAACAGGCCGTGATCGCCGCGATCCGCGCCATGAAAGGCTCGAAGACCGTGATCCTGGTCGCACACCGCTTGTCCACGGCGATGCTTGCGGACACCATCGTCGTCATGCGCAACGGCGAGATCGCGGGCACGGGCGATTTCAGCACGCTTGCAGCAGAGAACGAGGTCTTTGGCGAACTGGTTCGCGCGGGGCAGATCGCCAATCCCGAACAGACAGTGGAGGGAAGCTGACAGGATGCGGGGCGCACAGGCGGCAGCACCCCGGCTGCTTTCATCTTTGCTCTACTGGGCGATGCTCTTTCCGTTTATCCTGCTGATGCCGCGCAGAAAGAGAGCATGGCTGTTCATTGGCAGGGAGCATGGAAAATTCATCAACAACGTCAAGCCCGATCCCACTGGTCCGGACTTATTTGAAACGGATCCTTTCGATGACTTCCGTGGTCGAAATCGAGGGGGTCCTCGGAAGGTACTCGACCTTACAGATGTCCTTGAACTCGTCGAACTTGCCAACCCAGTCGTCTCCCATCACCAGTACGTCAGCCCGGTATTCCAACAGGTAATGGCGCTTGAGCGCGAGCGATTCTTCCAGAAATACATCGTCGACATGGCGCAGGGAGCGGATGATCGCAATGCGCTCCTCTTGGCTGTAGACCGGGTAGCGCCCTTTTTTGTCGAAGTTCATCTTGTCCGTCGATACACCGACCAGCAGGCGATCACCCAATTCACGCGCGCGTTCGAGGATGCGGAGGTGGCCGACATGGAAGACATCGAAGGTGCCGAAGGTGATCACGGTGGTCATGCGGTTCTCCCGGTTTCTGGTGGTTTTGCCGATTCATTGATCAGTGCGTAGAAGGCTTCCGGTGCTTCACGGTTATGCTTCTCGAAAGCATAGAGGGGGTTGGCACCTTGCCGACAAGTGCCGTCTGCATGCCATGGGCCAGTCCAACCGACGTTGATTGGTTGCAGACACTTTACTTGAATATGTAGTTTACTACCCTGCTCGCCGCATTACCGTCGTCATTTGCGCAATACATTTTCTTTGCTTCTGAAAGTCGAGACGAATACGAGCGCAATACTTCGTCGCTTTTGTTGATGCATTGATGAAGTGAATCCTGGTCTGTGACGATCGGGCCCGGCAATTCAGTTTCGATATCAATATAAAATGGGCGCATGGATGATTGGTACGACTCCTTGTCATGCATGAAGAAAACTATCGGACGTTGAAGATTCAGGTAATCGAAGAAAACGGAAGAATAGTCAGTTACCAGGCAGTCCGAGATGAGCAGCAATTCGCTCACATCATCGTATCGGCTTACGTCGATAATGCGGCCGGATAATGAGTCATCCACAATTCCCGGCTGAACCAGATGGTGTTCCCTTACCAGCAATACAGTGTCCGAACTGGTATTTGCGGCCCAGTTGCTGTAGTCAATCGCCGATTGGGACTTGAATACCCACTTCGAAATCTGACTCTGGTCTCGCCAGGTCGGCGCATATAAAACGACCTTGCTCTCATGAGGAATGTTCAGTTTGTCCCGAACACGTTTCGATATTTCAGACTTGTCTTTGGAGTAGAAGATGTCGTTGCACGGATATCCGAAATTGATGATATTGCCGTTGTATTGGAAAGCGCTCTTGAAGTGGGCGGCAGAGTACTCGTTTTGGCAAAGTAAGTAGCTCCAGTTCCGAGATTCCCGAAATAGACTCTCTCGAGCCGCCACCTCTGGCCCCTGGTAAGGAATGTCAAAACCGAGTGCTTTAAGAGGTGTGCCATGCCAGGTTTGGAGATAGACGGTTGACTTTCGTTTCTCCTCCACCGGAAACCTGATGTTGTTTACCCAAAATCTGGATATGGCCAGGTAGTAGTAGTATTCGTTCGTGCCACGTTTAATTTGATTGGGGTTGCCGTCAATTTCCAGCCTGCGTCCCTGGTTCACCCAAATGCAATTGAATTCGGGGAAATTCTCCAGGATGTATTTGTATATGTATTTCGGATTTCCAGAAAAGGACTTTCCAAAATTACTTTCGAAAATGATGGTGGCATCATCCACTTTGGTTGTATTCAGGAAGCGCCGATAGGATTTGTGATGCTGGTATTGCGGAAACCACCTGTGAGCAAGCCTGAATATCGATATCGGAACCCGGTTCGACAATGCTTTCAGAGTATGACGTATTGAACGTGCGAAGCCCGTTTTGATGTCAGACCCCATACTGGCAAGAAAGAAGGCCGCGGAAAGTGCTAGAAAGCTGACTCTGCGAGATCGATATAAGGCATTGGATAATAGTCTGATGTAGATTGGGTGGTGCTTGAACAAGTCTTCATCGAGCTTTAGAAAATAGCTCTTGCTCTCCGAAAAAAAATAATTGTGGTATCCCACGTCAAATCGCCATGTTGCCCAACCTCGACGGAGCTGCCAGATTATTCTTTTGGGAATATCTTTATCATAGTAATTCTTGTACTGAGGAAAGTTATTGGCAACGAGAGAGTCATGAATACAATTCGCCATCTCGATTCGGTCATGAATTTCCTGCCTGTCATACACCCTGTCTGTAAGTGAAATGCTTTCGGCGGAGTTTCTTTTCCTCCAGGCGCAGGTAACGTAATTTGCAACTGATATCCTTTTGGCAAATGCGTAAGCAAGTGCGGTGAACGGCCTGTCGGCTACGCGCAATCCGTCCTTCATCCGTATTCGATGCTTATTCAGGAATTCAGACCTGAACAGTAAACCGGTATACATGCCGTTCTGAAACAATTTTTGTTTCTGGACTTCATTGGTGATTACGTAATCACTATTTATCCATGCTCTATCGTATGCGGTTGAGTATTTCTCGTTTGAGTACTTTTGTATTTTCGAAATGACAAAATCGCTATTGTCTTTTCGTATCCGGTCATAAAGATACTGAAGTCCATTGCCTATTATGAAATCGTCGCAGTCCAGGACCATCACAAACTCGCCTGAGGAAGCGTCAAGTCCGTTATTGATCGCCGTAGCTCCCCCGGTGTTTTTTTGGTCAATTATTTTTATGATTCCCGGATATTCGGACCTGTACGTTTCCAGAATCCACAATGAGTTATCCGGGCTTTCGTCATGGATGCAAACGATCTCGAGATCAATATCCCTTTGACTCAATACACTGTCAATACAATCATTAAGGTACTGCTCAGCACCATAAACGGGAATGATGACGCTAACCTTGTTCGTGATGCACGAGTCCTTGCTATTCATTTTTTCCCCAAATTAATGGTGTGCAGCTATTTGCTCTTGCCGGTCTGTCCGGCAGGTTCCATTTTGAATTCCGTTTTGTAATGCAGTCGCACAACGGACAATTCCTGTTGGATATGTTCTGTTAATCCAAGTACATGCCTACCATGTCCAGGGAAATGCTTTTGGCGCCCGACTCAAGCACTGAAGTTCTTTCTGCAAAAGAGTCATCGACCAACAGATCGCCTGCCTGAGTGAACGAGGACTTGCTTTGTTCCACGTCAATATGGAGGACATCATCGAAAATTGCCGTAATTCCGAATTTATGCAGCGTTGTGGCCAGCCGGCGATTCTGATTCCTAGTGATCAGGATTACCGGTTTATTTTCATTCTTTGCCTTGAAAATCAGTCCGATTACCTCGACGTTAAGCTTTCCATTCACCAGTAAGGTGTCGTCAAAATCAACCAGGAGCCGATCGAATTCCTGGTCGAACTGATAGTGGGGATCGAGCGTTCTGCGTACGATAACTTGACCCGGAGAGGCATTCACTGAAACCTTGCGTCCGACCGCCTGCCAAAGCGCAAGTTCGACAAAATTGATTCCCTTTGCTCTATTTACCATCATGGTGCCGGAAACCCGGGTGGCAACTTCCAGCAGGCGAAGTTCACCATTCGCGTCCTTCTTGGCCTGGAAGAACCATAATCCATGCATGCAGAAGTGACCACTTATCCTTGCTGCCATGTGTTGCAGTGTTTCCCAATCTGGCCCCGAACTGAATGAGCGCGATAGAGTGGAAATCCCATTGATCGTTCTTTCCCTGGTGCGTGGACCTGCGTAGCAAATTGACCCGCGATCAGAAAAACAGTCCACTGTAAATTCTTCGCCCGGGAGAAATTCGCAAATGATAAATGCGCTGCTGTCCCTTCCAAGCAGAAAGTTATCGAGGGCGAGCTTGTCGGGAATATATTGAGTTGACTTCGATCCCTGCCCGCGATCCGGTTTGATAAAAACAGGAAATGGTATGTCATCGCACAGGCGGTAAATTGCGGGCACTGGCACGATGTGTTTCAGATTCGCATAAGTCTTGCTCTTGTACCTGACAATCGAATTTGCTTCATGGCTTTGCCCGATAACCACACAGTCCTTCGGTAAGGACATTCCGGAGAGAAGCAAAGCGACATCATCGTGAGCAGGTATGACAAAGGAAACGCCAAGATTTTGAATCAGTTTCAATAGGTCAGATTCGAAATTCGGATCGTTTACATGTGGAAGAAAATGCAGGTTGGCTTGCCTGGAGATTTGAATCAGCGCTTCGTCACTTGTTGCACATAACAGGTGAAAATGCTTGTTGTGAATTAAAGAACTCACAATCTCATTTGAAATTTCCGTACCGTAGGGGAACACCAAAACATTTTTTACTGAAGATTCATTCATGGCTTCGCTCACAACCCCTGAATTCCCTTGGTGGTCAATTTGCCAACACAACTTTGATAATGTCGCTTATGCATGCTTCAGCCCCATCAGGAAGTGAAGCTCCGTTCGGAAGGACTATGACACGATCAGCGACCTGACAAGTGTGCGGTAACAGCAAACCTGCATGCGGGTAGATGGACTTGTATGTCTTCATGCCATGGCATCCTGGCCAGAAATATTTGCGAGCTAGTACGTTTTCGGCGTGCAGGGCTTCAATTACCTTATCCCTGGCCTCGCCCCCTTCTTCAATCTCCACGACTACATAGTGGTAATTGGGGTGGTTAACGTTCTCGTATTCCAATAGCCGAATCCCGGGTACGCTTTTAAGTGCTTTCGAATAACGTTGATAGGCCAGACGATTGCTTTCCACGAATCGATCAAAGTGCCGCAAGTTAATTAAACCCATTGCTGCACAAATTTCAGTCATTTTTCCGTTAGTGCCGGGATGAATGACATTGTCAAATCCTGCAAAACCGAAATTACGCATCAATTTGGCCGTTTGAGCCAATTCCGAATCATTGGTCAAAATGGCCCCGCCCTCGAAGCTGTTGAGGACTTTTGTTGCGTGAAAGCTCAAAACCTCGCACTTGCCAAAGGCTCCGATCTTCCTGCCCTTGTTACTAGCGCCAAAGGCATGTGCTGCATCGTACATAAGCTTAAGACCGAACTCCGCAGCAATTGTTGCCAATTCGTCAACAGGGGCCGGTCTCCCCCACAAGTGAACGCCTATGATTCCAGTGGTATTTGGAGTGATCATGCGCCGGACTGATTCTGGATTGAGATTATGAGTTCTTGGATCGATGTCGGCGAATACTGGAGTGATACCTTGCCAAGACAAGGCGTGCGCAGTGGCGATGAAGCTGTAGGAAGGAACGATCACTTCACCTTTCAGCCCCAGAGCACGAATGGCAATTTCCAACGCAATAGTGCCATTACATATGGCAATGCAATGCTTGACGTTATGAAGTCTGGCAATATTATCTTCAAATTCTCTGACTAGCGGCCCATCGTTGGTCAACCAATTTCGATCAACGATATCTCCAAGCGCCTTTAACAATTCTTCCCTGTTGCCGATGTTCGGCCTTCCTACGTGAAGAACTTGTTCAAATGCAGGGGCTGCGCCATTGATAGCCAAGTCACTCTTGCGGGTCACGGATTTCATCGATTTATTGAACCCCTTGGTCTACTTGAATTTGCATGCCATGTAGATTATTCCTGTTTTACTACGATGCCATTCAATGCCCTGGCCAGTGTTGTTTGCAGTGCTTTCCACAATATTTCAGCAGGCAGTGGTGCATCGGCAGGATGTTCGAACTGGCGCGCAATTGTATCAGCCAGCGCTTTCGCCGTGGGGGCGCAAAGGGGATTCTGGGTGTTCTTGAGGTAGTCGGGATCCGCAATTGCGGTAGTTTCCATCAGGGCCACGCATGCGTGAGAACCGATGAAACCTGTTCCGCCCGTTACCAGAATATTCATTCATCACCTTCCAGAATTTGTCCAAACATGATTTCGCACCTTATTCAGAACTTTTCTGAAGTAATGTGCCTATAAAACGGGCCACGCGCGGACAACTCAATTCACCCTGCGGTGATCTGAGCAGCTCGGAAACAAATCTCCTCTGCGAAACATGGGTGTCGTTTCCCGACAACATTTTCCGCAGCTCCAGATTAAAACCATCCAGCGTTGACACCTTGGGCCCCGTGGCCATCAGATCATAATCACAGCAAAATGGACCGCTTCTGTTTTCGTAACGCTCCCGGTCGGAGACAACAAAGACCATCGGCAGGTCCAGAATGAGTCCATCGAAGCAAATGGAAGAATAATCAGTGATCAGGTATTCGGATGCCATCAGCAATTCCTGAACATCGTCAATCTCTCCCAGATCCATATCGATCACCCGCTTGGACTTTAATTCTTCGGGAAGCTGGAGCGGAGCGTTGCGGTGACTCTTGAGCAGCAGGTAGGCATTGTTGTCTTGCAGCGTGGCGTGAAATTCCGCCACTTGTTGCGGGTCGTAGTGCGGGAAGCCGAAATATTCGAACTCGTAATCACGCCATGTCGGCGCATATAACACGAGCTTTGCCGATTCATCCAAACCAAGTGACCGGATCACCTTCCTCCTGATCGCTGCCCTGTCTCCCTGCATCAATGCATCATCTCTCGGGAATCCGGCTTCGATGAATTTTTCCAGTGGCTGTCTGAATACTCCCGCAAGCAGTTGCGAGACATACCGCGACGAAGATAAATAGTAATTGGACAGGTCGTAATCGATCCACTTGTACACATGGTTCCTGATCTTTTTCCGTAAAGTACCATGCTTGAGAAAGCCCAGCGGTTTGATAGGGATGCCATGCCATGTCTGTATGCAGACCTTCCGGAACAAGGAAACTGGTACATCCAGGCGGCTATGTGTAACGACAAAGATTCTTGCTCGTGCCGCTAGCCAAAGGGCTCTCCAGGAGTATGCATAAATTGCATCGGGGTAACTTTGTTTGTAGTGCTCGTAGACGCGCCGAACCCGGAACAAGTAATGACATTCATATCGCGCATCTTTGCGCATATATTCAAACAGGAATTTTGCGTTGCCGGTCAAGCCTTCGCCGCTATTGGAACAGAAGATGATCCTGTTTTTCTGCGGGGAAAATATCATCGCGATGATGCCCGACAGCAAAAAATAGGGCAGCGTCTTTATATAGCTGAGCAATGTATTGGTTTTCTTTTCAAACATGGGCATTCCGGTTATGTCCTTCCTGTGCATGGCCGTGCATGCCGGCGATCTTGTCGATCAGGTCGGCATAGCGCGCCGCGACCGTTTCCCAGTCATAGTGTTGCAGCACATGCCGGCGACCCTGTTGACCGAGGAGGGCGGCACCAGCCGGATCGTCGAGCAGGCGCAGCATGAGTTGCGCGAGCGCTTCATGGTCACCCGGTGGGTAATGCAGCCCGGTCTCCTCGTGGACGATGACGTCGCGCGTCGCGGCGAGGTCGCTGCAAATCACCGGGCATTCGCAACCGAGCGCCTCGACCAGTACCAGTCCCAGTCCTTCCTGATCGTTGCTCGCATCAACCACGGAAGGGAAGACCAGCGCTGTGCAGCGGCGATAGTGGTACGGCAGCCCGGCTTGTGTCAATGCGCCCGCGAAGACGATGTTGCCGGAGATGCCCAGTTGATCGGCGAGCTGGAGCAGTGACGAGCGTTCCGGCCCGTCTCCCACGATGCGGAGCCGCGTATGCGGTTTCTGTCGCAGCACGATGCCCAAGGCCCGGATCAGCACGTCGATGCCCTTCTTCGGCACGAGCCGCCCGACAAAGAGGAGCTCATGCATGGCGCGATCTTCCGGTGCGGGTGTGAACAGGCCGGTCAGGTCGGCACCCATCGGGATGACTTCCATTGCTCTTGTGGCTATGCCGCGATCGAGGATGTGGCGTCGCATCGCCTCGCTGACTATGGTGATGAATTCGGCTTTTCTCGCAACCAATCGCATCATGTGTCCTGTGATACCGCGATCCAGCGCATAGAGATCGCCGCCATGCGAGGTGCATAGCACAGGCGGCGGTGCATGCATTCCGGCGCGCGCGCATAGCGCGACCAATCCTTGCGGGATCAGCCAGTGTGCATGGACGAGGTCGTATTTTGACGTGCGCAGCAATCGCGCCGCACATATCAGCTGCGCCAGCATGAGCATGGGTACCAGCAGGTATTTCCACTTGCTGCGGCGCAGGTTCTGCATGATGCCGCCGTTGTAGGCAAGCGTCTCCAGCGATGCCGGCGCATATCGGTAGCGGATGACTTCGATACCTTCGAAGCTTTCCTCTGGTTCTGCATCGCGGTAATGCGGAGCCAGGACGGTCACGTCGAAACGCCGGGCAAGCCTGCGGCTCAGTTCCAGGACGAATGCCGGCTCGGTGTCGCCCTTCCAGCGGGGGAAGGTGGTGGTCGATACCAGGATGCGCCTGCGCGGATTATTCTTTGCCATGGCCGCTATCGGGGGTGCAATGCGGGGTGTTACAACCGCCACAGCCGGTATCCCGCCGCTTCGATCGCTGTGGCGTCATGGGACGACTTCACGTCCACGAACACGCCGCCCGGTTTCAGCTTCGACAGCAGCCTGTCTTGCGGCATCGCGCGGTATTCCGTGTGCGCCACGGCGGCGACGAGGGCGTCGGCCTGCGGCAGGTCGTTCCATGCCGTCAGCGGGATGTCGTATTCGCGCAGGGATTCCTGAGGATCGGCCTCGGGGTCGTGCACCGAGACCAGACATCCGAAGTCCTGCAATTCGCGCACCAGGTCGGCCACCTTGGAGTTGCGCAGGTCGGGGTAATTCTCCTTGAAGGTGATGCCCAGCACGATGATGCGGGCATCCTTGACCGGCTTGCCGGCACGGATCAGCTGCTTGACGGTCTGTTGCGCGACGAAGGCGGCCATGCCGTCGTTGATGCGGCGTCCGGCCAGGATGACGTCGGGGTGGTAGCCCAGCATCTCCGCCTTGTGGGTCAGGTAATACGGATCGACGCCGATGCAGTGGCCGCCGACCAGGCCGGGGCGGAACGGCAGGAAGTTCCATTTGGTGCCAGCAGCTTCCAGCACTTCCAGCGTGTCGATGCCGAGGCGGTCGAAGATGACCGCCAGTTCGTTCATCAGCGCGATGTTGAGGTCGCGCTGGGTATTCTCGATCACCTTGGCCGCCTCGGCCACCTTGATCGAGCTGACGCGATGCACACCGGCGCTGATGATGGTCTCGTACAGCGCCGCGACCTGCTCCAGCGTCGCCGCATCGTCGCCCGATACGACTTTGACGATGCCGGCGAGCGTCCTTTCCTTGTCGCCCGGATTGATGCGTTCCGGCGAGTAGCCGACGTGGAAATCCGTCTTCCATTTCAGCCCGGATTCGCGCTCCAGCACCGGGATGCATACCTCCTCGGTCGCGCCGGGATACACCGTCGATTCGTAGATCACGGTCGCGCCGCGCTTCAGGTTCCTGCCCACGGCGGCGGATGCGGAGACCAGCGGGGAGAGGTCTGGCTGGTGCGCCGCATCGACCGGGGTGGGGACGGCCACGATGATGAAGTCCGCCCCGGCGAGCCGCGCGGGGTCGCTGGTGAACGTCAGCTTGTCTGCGGCGCGCAGGTCCGCGACGGGAACGTCGCCGACCGGATCGCGGAACTCGCGGTAGTTGGCGATCTTGCTTTCGGACAAGTCATGGCCGATGGTCTTGAAGCGCTTGCCGAATTCGACCGCCAGCGGTAGCCCCACATAGCCCAGTCCGACGACGGCGATAATCTTTTGGTCCAAGGTGTGTCCCTTCAGGTTGTTTTTCTTGCGGTCATTTCCGGCGCGCATCCGCCAACTCGCGCAGCTCGCGCAGTTCGCTTTCGATCGTGGACATCTGGTAGAAGCTGCCCCCTGCCTGTTTCGCCAGCTCGAGCTGCTCGATCGCGGCGAACAGGTTGCCTTGCCAGGCGTAGCTGTAGGCCTGCGCCTGATGCTGTTCCAGGCGTTTGCCCGACTGGGCATAGCCGCGCGCCTGCAGGTCGTACAGGCGGGTGTCGCGGGGATGGCGTGCGATCTGTTCGGCGAGCAGTTTGACGGCGGTTTCCGCCTGATCGCTTTGCAGCAGCAGGTCGGCATAGTCGTAGAGCAGCGCGCGGTGCTGCGGAAAATCCCGCACGGCGGCGCGGTAGAACGTCAGCGCAGCAGCCTTGTCGCCCGCGCTGCGTTTCACCTGACCCGCGAGGGTTTCGATCATCGGGTTGCCTTTGGCCTGTTTGCGCAGCAGTGTCAGTTCCCGGATGGCGCGGTCAGTCTCGTTGTTGCGCAGCAGCGCGATCACCAGTCCATAGCGTTGCGCGACGGGGTTGCCATGCTTCTGTTCTCCCAGTGCATCGCTGAAATAGGCGATGGCTTCCGCTGCGGGTTTTTGCGCGGCGAGGAGTTTGGCGCGCGCCAGCTGGAAATCCAGGCTGTCCGGAACCAGGCGGAAGGGTTGTTTCTGGACACGGTTCTCGATATCGGCAACGCGTTCGCTGGTGATCGGGTGGGTGCGCAGGTAACCCGGCATGTTTCCTTCCAGCAGTCGCGTCGCTGTTTGCAGGCGGTTCAGGAATTCCGGCATGGCATGGGTGTTGAAGCCCGACTTTTGCAGGATTTCCAGCCCGATGCGGTCAGCCTCCTGTTCGTGCGTGCGGGTGAAATTCAATTGGCGCTGGATGCTTTGCGCCTGCGAGCCGACCATCACCGCCTGCGATGCTTCCGGATTGCTGCGCGCGGCGAGGATGGCGATGGCCATGGCGGCCATCGAGGCCAGCGTGTCGCTGCGTTGCCCGGCCAGCATGCGTGCCAGATGGTGCTGGGTGACGTGGGCGATTTCGTGGCTGAGTACGGCGGCCAGTTCCGATTCGCTTTGCACGGTCAGCAGCAGTCCGCTGTTCACGCCGATGAAACCGCCCGGCATGGCGAAGGCGTTGATGTTGTAATCGTCCAGGGGGAAAAACTCGAAACCGAGTGCCGGTTCCGTGCTGTTCTCGACCAGGCGGGCGCCAAGCTGATTGAGATAGTCGTCGATCTCGGCATCATCGAGGAACTGCCTCCCGGCGCGTATCTGCATCATGCTCTGCTGCCCGATCTGGCGTTCCTGCAACGGTGTCAGCACGGCTTGCGAGACGTCGCCGAGATCCGGCAGCCCTTCGCCGGAGGCAAGCGGGGCGAAACACAGCAATAGCAGCAAAGGCAGTTTTTTCATGGACGCTATGATAGTTGCTTTCGGGATCGGTTCCCACTGTCCCATGATTGCCTCCTGCATCGCCACCATAGACAGCACAACGCAAAGCCCGCAGAATTGCGCCTTCGCAGCAGGGTTCTGGTTGTAATGGATTATCCGGGATAAATGGACAAGATCGGCAAATACGAAATCGTGCGCGAGCTCGGCCACGGGGCGACCAGCACTGTGTATCTGGCCATCGATACTTTCAGCAAACAGCAGGTCGCCATCAAGCTGTTCGACCTGAAGAACCTGCGCGACGCCGCCCATTCCAGGATATACCACAAGCTGTTGATGACGGAGGCTTCGCTGGCAGGTAAATTGTCCCACCCACATATCGCGAAGATACTCGATGCGGTGCTGGACGGCGACGTCAACTACATGGTGATGGAATATGTCGAGGGCAGCACGCTCGAACAATATGCCGAGGTGGATCACCTGTTGCCGATCAGCACCATCGCGGAGATCACCTACAAATGCTGCAAGGCGCTCGAATACGCGCAGTCGCAGGGAGTGATCCACCGCGATATCAAGCCGGCCAACATCCTGCTGCGGGGCGAGACCGATATCAAGATCTCCGACTTCGGGTCGGCTGCGATCCAGAGCCAGCAGACCACTCAGGTCAGCGGCATCGGCTCGCCAGCCTACATGTCGCCGGAACAGGTCAAGGAGCTGCCGCTGACGCACCAGACCGACATCTACTCGCTGGGGGTGGTGATGTACAAGCTGCTCACCGGCAAGCTGCCGTTCGACGCCAGCAACAATTTCAGCATGATCTATCACATCATCAACATCGAGCCGCAGCTGCCCAGCACGTTCCGGCCGGAGATACCGTGCGAACTGGATACGATCGTGCAGCGCGCGATGGAGAAAGATACTGCGAAGCGTTATCAGACCTGGGATGAGTTCGCGCATGCGCTGGTCGGGTTCTTCGGCCACTATGTCGCGCCGACCCAGAACGAGATTTTCGACACCGAGAAATTCGATGCGCTGCGCAGCCTGGCGTTCTTCCGCAACTTCAGCGATGTGGAGCTGTGGGAGGTGCTGCGCATCAGCGAATGGCGCAAGGTGCCGGCTCCGGAATACATCGTGCGCGACGGCGAGATCGGACGTTCCTTCTTCATCCTCGCGCAGGGTACGGTGCGCGTGCTCAAGCAGGGACGGTTGCTGAGCCTGTTGCATCGCGGCGACTGTTTTGGTGAAATGGCGCACCTTCTGGAGCAGGATTCAAGACGCAGCACCGACGTGGTCGCCAAGAACGACGTGGTGCTGATCGAGATCGATCCCGATACGCTGGCACATGCCACGACCGGCTGCCGCTTCCAGTTCAGCGACGCGTTCCTGCGCATGCTGGCCAAGCGGCTTTCGGTGGCGAATACGCGCATATCGCATCTGCTGGAAGACCAGAATCAAACGGAAAAGGACTGAACGAATGACGGGTTACAAGGATATCGGCGTGGACGAACTGGAAGGCCGGTTGCGGCAGGGTGGTCTGCGCCTGGTGGATGTGCGTACCGATGCGGAAGCTGCGCGCGGCATGATCCCGCAGGGCGAATTGTCGCCGCTGCATCTCATCCCGTTGCGCTTGCAGGAGCTGGACCGGGGCACGCCCACGGTGTTGGGTGGACGCTCGGCGCAGGCCACCGCATTCGCCGTAGCGAGCGGTTTCGCCGACGTGAATAACCTGCAAGGGGGTATCGCCGCCTGGGCGCGTGCCGGACTTGCACTGGAGGCATGATGGAATTCGATGTCGAACTGGACGTGCGCAAGCTGGCGTGCCCGCTACCCATTCTGCGCGCCAAGAAATCGCTCTCTGCCATGAGCGGGGGGCAAGTGCTCAAGGTCGTGGCGACCGACGCTGGCTCGCCCAGGGATTTTGCCGATTTCTGCAGCAAGACCGGCAACGCATTGCTTTCCTCGACCGAGATGGACGGAGAATTCATCTTCCTGATCCGGCGCCGCTAAAAATCATGTGTAGGGTGGGCACGTTTTTTGTGCCCACGCGGTCTGCGAATATTGTTTCCGCGTGGGCACAAAAAAACGTGCCCACCCTACATGGGTTTTACCCCAGCTTCTTGCGCTGCGCCTGTAACTGCGTGAGCGTCGCGCCGAAATCATCCAGCCGTTTCTTTTCCTGTTCCACCACCGCTGCCGGCGCGCGCGCGACGAAGCTCTCGTTGCCGAGCTTGGCATGTGCCTTGGCGATCTCGTTGCTCAGGCGCGCGATCTCCTTATCCAGCCGCTCGCGCTCGGCAGCGACGTCGATCTCCACCTTCAACATCAACTTCACGTTGCCGACGATGGACACCGGCGCATCGCCTTCCGGCAGTTCGGCGACAACTTGTACTTCGCTGAGTTTTGCCAGGCTGCTGATGTAAGGCGCGAGTGCGTTCAATATGCTCGCATCGCCCGCCGCGATCAGCGGCACGCGCGCGGCGGGCGACAGGCTCATCTCGCTGCGCAGGCTGCGGCAGGCGGTGGTGAGTTCCTGCAGCAGCGCGATCTGGTCGATGGACGATTGATTGATCTTGCCGCTGTCCGCCTTGGGATAGGTTTGCAGCATGATGCTGTCGCCCTTCTTTCCCGCCATCGGTGCGACCGACTGCCACAGCTCTTCCGTGATGAACGGGATGATCGGATGCGCGAGGCGCAGGATGGTCTCCAGCACGCGCACCAAAGTTCTGCGTGTCCCGCGCTGCTGGGCTTCGTCGCCGTTCAACTGCACCTTGGCCAGTTCCACATACCAGTCGCAGTAGTTGTTCCACACCAGCTCGTATACCGTGCGCGCGGACATGTCGAAGCGGTAGTCAGCGAAGTGCGTTGCCATCTCGGCTTCGGCCTGTTGCAGCACGCCGACCATCCACTGGTCGGCGGCGGAGAATTCCAGCGGCAGGCTCTCGTCCAACCCGACATCCTTGCCGTCGCAGTTCATCAGCACGAAGCGCGTGGCGTTCCACAGTTTGTTGCAGAAATTGCGGTAACCTTCGCAGCGCTGCATGTCGAATTTGATGTCGCGGCCGGGTGAGGCCAGCGAGGCGAAAGTGAAGCGCAATGCGTCGGTGCCGAACGCGGTGATGCCTGCCGGGAACTCCTTGCGCGTGCGCTTTTCGATCTTCTCCGCATCCTTGGGATTCATCAGGCCGGTGGTGCGTTTCTTCACCAGGTCTTCGAGGGCTATGCCGTCGATCAGGTCGATCGGGTCGAGCACGTTGCCTTTGGACTTGGACATTTTCTGCCCTTCCGCATCGCGGATCAGGCCGTGCACGTACACATCCTTGAACGGGATCTTGCCGGTGATGTGTTTGGTCATCATCACCATGCGCGCCACCCAGAAGAAGATGATGTCGAAGCCTGTCACCAGCACCGACGACGGCAGATATTTCTGCACGAAATCGTTTTGCGCGGCGAACGGCTTGCCCTCTTCCCAGTCCAGCGTGGAGAACGGCCACAGCGCGGAAGAGAACCAGGTGTCGAGCACGTCGTTGTCGCGGTCGAGTTGACCGGCGTAGCCCGCCTTGTCCGCCAGATGGCGCGCTTCGGCTTCGTCGTGCGCGACGAACACTTCGCCGTTCACGCCGTACCACGCGGGAATCTGGTGCCCCCACCACAGTTGGCGCGAAATGCACCAGTCCTGGATGTTGTTCAGCCACTGGTTGTAGGTGTTGACCCAGTTCTCGGGGTGGAACCTGATCTCGCCGGATGCGACGCATTCCAGCGCCTGCTCGGTGATGGATTTGCCTTCGGGGCCAGCCTTGCTCATGGCTACGAACCACTGGTCGGTCAGCATCGGTTCGATCACCACGTGGGTGCGGTCGCCGCGCGGCACTTTCAATTTGTGCTTGTCGGCCTTGATGAACAGGCCTGCCGCTTCGAGGTCGGCTACGATCTGCTTGCGCGCGGCGAAGCGATCCATGTCTTGGTATTTTTCTGGAATGACAGCAACGACTTCGTGATGGCCCCAAGCTTGCCGGACAGTTTCTTCAACGGAATCAGATTTCACTTCGAGCGTTGCATTGCTACGGCCTTTGATTTTGCCATCTAGTGTCAAAATGGAAATCATCGGTAATTTGTGGCGCAGGCCGACCGCATAGTCGTTGAAGTCATGCGCAGGCGTGACCTTCACCACGCCGGTGCCGAATTCCTTGTCCACATAGTCGTCGGCGATGACGGGGATGGTGCGGTCGCATAGCGGCAGCGTGACTTGCTTGCCGATGAGGTGTTTGTAACGCTCATCTTCCGGGTGCACCATCACGGCCACGTCGCCGAGCATGGTCTCGGGGCGGGTGGTGGCGACGGTCAGATGGCCGGAGCCGTCCGCCAGCGGATACTGGATGTGGTACATGAAACCGTCTTCCTCTTCCTGCACCACTTCCAAGTCGGATACGGCGGTGTGCAGCTTCGGATCCCAGTTCACCAGGCGTTTGCCGCGGTAGATCAGGCCTTCGTTGAACAGGCGCACGAAGGTCTCGGTGACCGACTTGGACAGGCCTTCGTCCATGGTGAAGCGTTCGCGCGACCAGTCCGGCGAGGTGCCGAGGCGGCGCATCTGGCGGGTGATGGTGGAACCGGAATGTTCTTTCCACTCCCATACTTTTTCGAGGAACTTCTCGCGGCCGAGGTCATGGCGGCTGATGCCTTGCGCATCCAGTTGGCGCTCGACCACGATCTGCGTGGCGATGCCCGCGTGGTCGGTGCCCGGCTGCCACAGCGTGTTGTCGCCGCGCATGCGGTGGTAGCGCGTCAGCGCATCCATCAATGTCTGGTTGAAACCGTGCCCCATGTGCAGCGTGCCGGTGACATTGGGCGGCGGCAGCTGGATGCAGAAGGATGCGGATTTGTGCGGATCGAGTCCGGCCTTGAAGTAACCGGCGTTCTCCCATGCGGGATACCAGCGGGCTTCGATGTCTTTCGGGTCAAAACTTTTGGCGAGTTCCATTGCGGTCTTTACGGGAAATGCGTGGTGTCAGAAGGGGCGTGATTATACAGGCGCAGGGTGGGCGCGTCTTTTGCCTCGAAGAGGTTCTCGCACCCTTTGGGTGTGTCCGCGCGATGGGCGGAGAATATTTCCGCGCGGGCACAAACGTGCCCACCCTACCGGGAGGCGTTCAGCGCATCGCGCAGCAGTTGCGGCAGTTCCGTCTTCAGTTCCGCCACGGCCTCTGCGATGGCTTGCTGCTGCAGGTCTTCGAGGCGCTGGCGCAGTTTACGGGCAAGCAGCTCTTCCAGCTGCTCTTCGAGCCGCTCCGACAGGCGGCGCAGCGTTTCTTCGCTGATGGACTCTGCTTGCACGGGAGACGGCGCGGCTTCAGCGATGACCTCAGTCAGCGTTGGCAGGTCGTCGAGCGGTTCGCCGCCGACCACCTCGGTCAACAGCGGCAGGTTGTCGAGCGGGTCGGTGCGGATGGGCAGGTAATTGCTCATCCGCGCAGACCGGCGAGGTCGATGTGGCTGAGTTCGTAGCCGCGGTCGCGGTAGAACTTGTAGCGCGACCGCCCGAGCCGGGCATCGTTCTCGTCGAGTCCGACGATCTCGATGATGCGCTCGAAGCGGCTGAAGAAGGACACACATTCGTCATGCAGACTGATGAGCAGTTCGGAATGAGGAAAGTTCTCGTCGCGTCCGATCACCACCGGCATGCCGGGGGCATCCGTTTCGTGGCTGCGGCAGTGCGGCATGAAGGCGGTCGCGGGGTGATGCCAAAGCAACTTGTCCAGCTTGTCGGCGATGGCGTCGTCCGGCACATGCAGCAGCACGCGCAGGCCGTTCTGCATCGCCTTGTGGCTCAGCTGGCAGGCGGTGCGCAGCCTGTCCTCGCTGCCGGTATAGAAGTCCACCTTGGTCATTATTTTGCGGCGGTTCGATTGATCAGGTACTGCGTCAGCAGCGGCACCGGCCGACCGGTCGCACCTTTCTCCTTGCCGGATTTCCATGCGGTACCGGCGATGTCCAGATGCGCCCAGCGGTAGTCCCTGGCGAAGCGCGACAGGAAGCAGGCGGCGGTGATGGTGCCGCCGGCGCGGCCGCCGATGTTTGCCATGTCGGCAAAGTTGCTGTCCAGCAGCGGCTGGTAGTCTTCCCACAGCGGCAGTTGCCAGGCGCGGTCGTGCGCTTGTGCACCTGCTGCGAGTAGTTCCCCGGCGAGCTTGTCGTCGTTGCTGAACAGACCGCTGGCGACATTGCCCAGCGCGATCACACAGGCGCCGGTGAGCGTGGCGATATCGATCACGGTGTCCGGGTCGAACTTTGCCGAGTAAGTGAGCGCATCGCACAGGATCAGGCGGCCTTCGGCATCGGTGTTGAGTATCTCGATGGTCTGGCCGGACATACTGGTCACGATGTCGCCGGGCTTGACGGCTTTGCCGCTCGGCAGGTTCTCGCAGGACGGAATGACGCCGACCACGTTGAGCTTCAAGCCCATCTCGGCGATGGCCTGCAGCGTGCCGAGCACGCTGGCCGCGCCCGACATGTCGTATTTCATCTCGTCCATCTCGGCGCCGGGTTTCAACGAGATGCCGCCGGAATCGAAGGTGATGCCCTTGCCGACCAGCACGACGGGTTTCTGCTTCTTGTCAGCGCCCTTGTATTCCAGCGTGATGAGCTTGGCGGGCTGTTCGCTGCCGCGCGTGACGGCGAGGAATGAGCCCATGCCGAGTTTCTGCATGTCTTTCGTCTCCAGCACCGTGGTCTTGATGCGCTTGTGTGCCTTGCCCAGCGCCAGCGCCTTGGCGGCGAGGTAGGTCGGGGTGCAAATGTTGGCGGGCAGGTTACCCAGTGTCTTGGCCAGCTCCATGCCGCGCGCGATGGCGGCGGCTTGTGCGATTACGTCCTTCAGGGATGCCGCAGGCTTGCCCAGCGTGGCAAAGGCGACGTGTTTCAGCGTCGCGGCCTTGGCCGGTTTGCTCTTCAGGCCGTCGGCGCGGAAGGCTGGTTCGACAGCTGCGAACACAGCTTGCCTGAGCGACCACGCAACATCCTTGCCGGCGCCGTCATCGACGATGAACAGCGCGGCATCTTTGGCCGGCGTGGCGTACAGGGCCTTGAATGCAGCCCCCAGGATCTCGATGCCGGTCTTGCCGTTCAGCTCGCCGGCCTTGCCCAGGCCGACCAGCAGCACGCGCTCGGCGACGACGCCGGGAAGTTTGTGCAGCAGCAGGGTGGAAGCGGCTTTGCCGCTCATGTCGCCGCGCGCGATGAGGTCGCTCAGTTGATGCGACGCGGCCTTGTCCAGCAATTGCGCCGCTGCCGAAAGTTTGCCGTCTTCGTATACGCCGGCCACGATACAGCCGCTTTTCAGCTTGGCCGGATTGCCTTGTTTTATGCTAAATTCCACGCGCTACCCCTTATGAAATATTGAAAAGACCCGCTTTCGATGCCCGATTATCTGCAAACTGACCGCATAAAGTCAAAGCCGCTGCGTTTCGGGATTTTTCATCGCGCGCTGGTGAGCGAATTTGTCAGCAATGGTTTGCTGGTGTTCGCGGTGTTGCTGGGCATCGTGGTCGTGACGCAACTGATCCGTTTGCTGGGCGATGCGGTCGGCGGCAGGATCGCCGTGGACGGGGTGCTGGCGCTGCTGGGCTTCGGTGCCCTGAATTACCTGCCGGTGCTTCTTTCCATCAGTCTGTTCGTCTCCATCCTGTTGACCCTGTCGCGCTGTTATCGCGACAGCGAGATGGTGGTGTGGTTCTGTTCCGGGATCGGCCTGACGCGCTGGATCCGCCCGGTGATGTGGTATGCCCTGCCGGTCGTGGCGCTGATCGCGCTGCTCAGCCTGGCGCTGTCGCCGTGGGCATTGCAGAAGGCCGACGAGTTCAAGCACAGGCTGGAAAACCGCGATGATGTGGCATCTGCCACGCCGGGCACGTTCCGCGAGTCGAAGCAGGCTGACCGGGTGTATTTCGTCGAGAACGTGAGCCCCGGATCGAACCGCGTCGGCAATATCTTCGTGCAGTCCGAACAGAACGGCAAGCTGGGCGCGATGGTGGCCAGCAACGGGGTGCAGGAGACCATGCCGAACGGCGATCGCTTCCTGGTGTTGCTCAACGGCACGCGTTATGAGGGGAAACCGGGGCAACGCGATTACAACATCATCGAGTTCGAGCGCTATGCGATACGCATCGACAGTGCGCCGGCCAAACAGGCCCAGCCTTGGGCGCGCACCATGTCCACGCCGGAATTGTGGCGTGACCGCACCGCCTGGAACATCGCCGAGCTGGAATGGCGCGTCGGGCTGCCGATCAGCGCGGCCATCCTCGCCCTGCTCGCGATCCCGCTGGGCTTCGTCAATCCGCGCGCCGGGCGTTCGCTCAACCTGTTGCTGGCGATCGTGCTGTACATGATCTACAGCAACATGATCAGCGTGACCAACACCTGGGTCGGGCAGGGTCGGTTGTCGCCCGGCGTCGGGCTGTGGGGCATCCATGCGGCGATGCTGGCCGTCACGGGGCTGATGTTCTACCGGCGCATGGTGCTGTTCTCGCTGCGCAGGCGGGTGGGGGCGAAGCCGTGAACCTGCTGACGCGCTACATCGGCCGCGAGATCTATCTCAGCATCGCGCTGGTGTTCGCCGCGCTGCTCATGCTGTTCGCTTTTCTGGATCTGATCCACGAGCTGAACGTGATGGGGCAGGGGCAGTACCATCTCGGCTATGTGCTGCTGTTCGTGCTGCTGACCGTCCCCGGGCATATCTATGAGCTGTTCCCGGTGGCGGTGCTGGTGG
The DNA here is from genome assembly GCA_001801105.1 of Gallionellales bacterium GWA2_60_18. The sequence continues at coordinate 76,213 of MGWS01000006.1, read as the reverse complement.
GTACCATCTTCGCCTTGGTGCAACTGGCGGCCAGCTCGGAGCTGACCGTGTTCCGCGCTTCCGGGGCGTCGCTGTGGCAGATGGTCGGTGCGCTGTTCAGGATCGCGCTGCCGCTGGTGGTATTGAGTTTCGTCTGCGGCGAATTGCTGGCGCCGCCGAGCGAGCGTATGGCGCAGCAACTACGGCTGAAGGCTCAAGGCACGCAGGTGTCGCTCAAGGAGTTCCGCTCCGGCGTGTGGGCCAAGGATGAACGCAGCTTCGTGAACGTGAAGGACGTGATGCCGGATACCAGTTTGTCGAATATCGATATCTACCGCTTCGACGAAACGCACCATCTGCAAACGATCACCAATGCCAAGCGGGCGAATTTCATCGGTGAGGGGCGCTGGCAGCTCGAGGATGTGCTGGAAACGCGTTTCAGCCGGCAGGGAACCACCATCAATGCGGCGCCGAGCCAGGAATGGCGCTCGGCGCTCAGCCCCGGCATCCTGAGCGTGCTGCTGGTGGTGCCGGAACAGATGTCCGCCTACGATCTTTACCAGTACACCGCGCACCTCAAGGACAATCGCCAGAAAAGCGCACGCTACGAGATCGCCATGTGGAACAAGCTGGTTTATCCGTTCGCCCTGCTGGTGATGATGGTGCTGGCCTTGCCGTTCGCGTCCTACCACCGGCGTGCGGGCGGCGTGGGGGCGATGATCTTCCTCGGTATCGTGCTGGGGCTGGTGTTCCACTTTGCCGGACGCTTGTTCGCCAGCCTGGGCGCGCTCAACGAATGGCAGCCGTTTGCCAGCGCCACGGCGATGACCGGCCTGTTCCTGCTGCTGGGGATGTGGTTGATCTGGTGGACCGAACGGCGCTGACGCGCGACTACTTGCCTTTTCTGGCCTGTTCTTCCCTGACCATCTGTTTCACCTGTTCGCGGTGTTCTTCCGGCACCAGACTGAAGGCCTGGTATTTGTCGCGCGCCGCCTGGCGTTGTTCGGGCGTGAGCCGGCTCCACGCTTCCAGACGGCTGCGGAAGCGCTGTTTCTCTTCGGGAGTCAGTCCGGGATAGTGTTCTGCGGCTTTCAGCAGCCGGTGTTGCTGCGCCTCGGGCAGACTTTCCCATGACTGTGATATCGGCGCCAGCGCTTCCTGCTGGGATGGCATCAGGGTGCGCCAAGGTTGCGGCGCGGCGGCCGCCGTGCCGCTCAGGGCGCAGGACAGGGCGAATGCGGCGATGGTCGGGATTGCGCGGTTCATCTATCCACAAAAACTTCCATGGGCAGTTCGTCGGTCAGGATGGCGACATCCAGCTGGGTCAGTTCAAGCTCGTTCGCATGATGCCAGTAGCCTGTTCCACCGGCAAGCGTCACCGCCAGCAGGATCGCGGCGACCGCCCATTGGCGGGCGGTATGCGGCAGCAGCCAGTGCATGCCATGTTCCGTGCTCAGTGCAAACGCCGGCTCATGCTGCGCCTGTCTTTCCAGCGCGGCGGAGCGTGCCTGGCGCAGGGCGGCGAGCGTGTCATCGTCCAGCCGCTCTGCGGCGTGGTTCAGCAGCTCGGTAATGCGTTCCGGGCGGAAGGGTTCGTTGTTCTTGCTCATGATGGTGCTACCCCCTTTTGCTTCAGGAATTCCGCCAGCGCGTGTGTGGCGCGCGAGCAGTGGGTCTTTACGCTGCCTTCGGTGCAGCCCATCGCCGCAGCAGTCTCGCTGGTATCCAGTCCTTCCCAATAACGCAGCAGGAAGGCTTCGCGTTGACGTGCCGGGAGCAGGGCAAGCGCCTGTTCTATCAGCGCAATGAGCTGTTTTTGTTGCAGTGAGTCGTCCGGTGCGGCCGGCGCGGTCTGGTTTTCATCATCCCGCAGGCTTTCAAGCGGGTCATGCTCTTCCCCTTCGTCGTTGGTACCCAGCGAGGAAAGCAGGGTTGTCCAGGTATTCCTGACCTTCTGTCTTCGGTAATGGTCGCGGATGGTGTTTTGCAGAATGCGCTGGAACAGCATCGGGAATTCCGCAACGGGCCTGGTTCCGTATTTCTCGGCGAGCTTGATCATCGCATCCTGCACGATATCCAATGCGGCATGTTCGTCGCGCACGGCATACAGGGCCTGCTTGTAGGCGCGGCGCTCAACGTCGGCGAAAAATCGGGATAATTCTTGCGGGGTAGACAGGTTATGGCTCCTTGGCGTTCCGGAATGGTAGCAAATAGCCGTAAACCCTGCCGATTGCACGGCAAAGGTTGACCAAACTGCGGCCAGCCTTTATCTTACGCGGTTCGTTTTTTGCTAAATTCAGGGTGTTTGTGATGGAGTTGACCGGCGCGGAGATAATCATCCGTTGTTTACAGGAGGAGGAAGTCGAATATGTGTTCGGCTATCCGGGCGGGGCGGTGCTGTTCATTTACGACGCGCTGTTCCAGCAGGATAAGGTCAAGCATATTCTGGTGCGCCATGAGCAGGCAGCGGTACACGCCGCCGATGGCTACGCGCGCTCTTCCGACCAGGTGGGCGTGGCGCTGGTCACTTCCGGGCCGGGGCTGACCAATGCGGTCACCGGCATCGCGACCGCCTACATGGACTCCATCCCGATGGTCATCATCAGCGGACAGGTGCCCACCTATGCGATCGGCGAGGATGCGTTCCAGGAGGTGGATGCGGTGGGCATCACCCGGCCCTGCGTGAAGCATAATTTCCTGGTCAAGGACCCGAAGGACATCGCGCCGACCATCAAGAAGGCCTTCTATCTGGCACGCACCGGACGCCCCGGGCCGGTGCTGGTGGACATTCCCAAGGATGTGTCGAACCAGAAAGCGCATTTCGAATATCCCGCGAGCGTGAACATCCGTTCCTATCATCCGCCGGGCAAGGGCGACAGCACGCAGATACGGCATGCCGTGCAGATGCTGCTGGAAGCCAGGCGACCGGTCGTTTATGCCGGCGGCGGCGTGGTGCTGGCCGATGCTTCCGCGCAGTTGAAGGAGCTGGTGCACCTGCTGGGCGCGCCCTGCACCAACACGCTGATGGGGTTGGGCGGCTATCCCGCCAGCGACAAGCAGTTCGTCGGCATGCTCGGGATGCACGGCACCTACGAAGCCAATATGGCGATGCAGCACTGCGATGTGCTGCTGGCGGTGGGCGCGCGTTTCGACGACCGCGTGATCGGCAACGTCGAGCACTTTGCCGAAGTGCCGCGCAAGATCATCCACATCGACATCGATCCGTCCTCGATCGCCAAGCGCGTCAAGGTGGACTTGCCCATCGTCGGCGACCTGAAGCTGGTGCTGGACGAATTGCTGGAGGTGTTGCGCAACAGCAAGCAAAGGCCGGATCCCGCTGGCGTGACGGCATGGTGGCAACAGGTGGATGAGTGGCGCGCTAGGGGCGGCGGGCTGCGTTACCGGAATTCGGACGAGATCATCAAACCGCAGTTTGTCATCGAGAAGCTGCATGAGATCACCGGTGGCGACGCGTTCGTCGCTTCGGACGTGGGGCAGCACCAGATGTGGACGGCGCAGTACTACAAGTTCAACAAGCCGCGCCGCTGGATCAACTCGGGCGGTCTGGGTACCATGGGTTTTGGCCTGCCTGCGGCGATGGGCGTGCAACTGATCAATCCGGGTGCGACCGTGGCTTGCGTGACCGGCGAAGGCAGCATCCAGATGAACATTCAGGAACTGTCCACCTGCAAGCAGTTTCACCTGCCGATCAAGGTCGTGGCGCTGAACAATCGTTATCTGGGCATGGTGCGCCAGTGGCAGGAGTTTTTCCACGGCAACCGCTATTCCGAATCCTACATGGATGCGCTGCCGGATTTCGTCAAGCTGGCCGAGGCTTACGGGCATGTCGGGATGCGTATCGACAAGCCATCCGATGTCGAGCCGGCGCTGAAGGAGGCATTCGCGCGCAAGGACGATCTGGTGTTCATGGATTTCCGCACCGACCCGACCGAGAACGTGTTCCCCATGGTGCCGGGCGGCAAGGGCTTGTCCGAAGTGATACTGGCGGAGGATCTGTAATATGCGGCATATCATTTCGCTGCTAATGGAAAACGAGGCCGGTGCGCTGTCGCGCGTGGCGGGATTGTTTTCGGCACGCGGCTACAACATCGAGTCGCTCACGGTGGCGCCGACCGAAGACCCGACCCTGTCGCGCATGACCATCGTCACCAGCGGCTCGGATGCGATCATCGAGCAGATCAACAAGCAGCTCAACAAACTGGTGGATGTCGCGGCGATGATGGACCTGAGCGATGGCGACCACCTGGAGCGCGAGCTGATGCTGGTCAAGGTCGTTGCGCAAGGCGATGCGCGGGAAGAACTGAAGCGCCTGACGGATATTTTCCAGGGGCGCGTGATTGACGTGTCGGAACGCACCTATACCATCGAACTGACCGATACCTGCGCCAAACTGGACAGTTTTCTGGAAGCGGTCGGACATGACCTGATCCTGGAGACCGTGCGCACCGGGGCATCGGGCATTGGTCGCGGCGACCGGATTTTGAAGCTTTAAATAAAACAGTCGTTAGATGCTAGTCGTTAGTTTGTAGTTAAACCCGCGTAGCGGACAACGCCGACTAACGACTAACGACTAACGACTAACGACTAATTTTTTAAAAAGAGGGCAACATGAAAGTTTATTACGACAAAGACGCAGACCTGTCCCTGATCAAGGGCAAGCAAGTGACCATCATCGGCTACGGCTCGCAAGGCCATGCCCATGCGCAGAACCTGCGCGACTCGGGCGTCAATGTGACGGTCGGCCTGCGCAAGAACGGCGCTTCATGGAAGAAGGCCGAAGGCGCGGGTCTGAAGGTCGCCGAAGTGGCCGACGCCGTGAAGAGTGCCGATGTGGTGATGATGCTGTTGCCCGACGAGAACATCCCCGATGTCTACAACAATGAAGTTGCGCCGAACATCAAGGCGGGCGCGGCGCTGGCTTTCGCGCACGGCTTCAACGTGCATTACAACCAGGTCGTGCCGCGCGCCGATGTGGACGTCATCATGATCGCCCCCAAGGGTCCCGGCCACACCGTGCGTTCCGAATACCTCAAGGGCGGCGGCGTGCCGACTTTGATCGCGGTATATCAGGACAAGAGCGGCAAGGCGAAAGATATTGCCCTGTCCTACGCGGCTGCCAACGGCGGCACCAAGGGCGGCGTGATCGAGACCAACTTCCGCGAAGAGACCGAGACCGACCTGTTCGGCGAGCAGGCCGTGCTGTGCGGCGGCGCGGTGGAGCTGGTGAAGGCCGGTTTCGAGACGCTGACCGAAGCCGGTTACGCTCCGGAAATGGCTTACTTCGAGTGCCTGCACGAGCTGAAGCTGATCGTCGACCTGATGTACGAAGGCGGCATCGCCAACATGAACTATTCGATCTCCAACAATGCGGAATACGGCGAGTACGTCACCGGCAATCGTGTGATCGCCGATCAGGCGCGCGCCGCGATGAAGGAATGTCTGAACAACATCCAGAACGGTTCCTACGCCAAGCAGTTCATCCTGGAGGGCCGCACTAATTATCCGGAGATGACCGCGCGCCGCCGTTTGAACGCCGAGCATCCGATCGAAGTCGTGGGCGGGCAGTTGCGCGCCATGATGCCCTGGATCGGCAAGAACAAGCTGGTGGACCAATCCAAAAACTAGCTTGTGGCTGGTAGCTTGTTGCCTGTAGCTACCCTCTGCCTGCGGCAGAGGGTGGTGGGTTGAAGCTACCGGCTACCCGCTACGGGCTACAAGCTATGACTAATTATCCACATCCCATCATCGCCCGCGAAGGCTGGCCGTTCCTGGCGATCTCGCTGGTGCTGGCGCTTGCCGCCAGCGCTTGGTGCGTGAGCTGGTCGATCCCGCTGTGGATCATCTTCGTGTTCGTGTTGCAGTTCTTCCGCGATCCGCCGCGCGAGGTTCCGCAACAGGCCGGCGCGATGTTGTCGCCCGCCGACGGGCGCGTCATCAAGGTCGAGCGCACGCAGGATCCTTACGCTCAGCGCGAGGCGATCCTGGTCAGCGTGTTCATGAACGTGTTCAACGTGCATTCCAACCGCAGTCCGGTCGACGGCACGGTGCAAGCGGTACGGTATTTCCCCGGCAGGTTCGTGAATGCCGACCTGGACAAGGCGTCGAGCGAGAACGAGCGCAATGCCGTCGTGCTGAGAACAGGTGATGGGCAGATCGTGACCTTCGTGCAGGTGGCCGGGCTGATCGCGCGGCGCATCCTGTGCTACATCAAGCCCGGCGACACGCTGGCACGCGGCCAGCGCTATGGCTTCATCCGCTTCGGTTCGCGCGTGGACGTGTACCTTCCGCCGGATGCGACGGTGAAAGTCAGCATCGGCGATCGTGTCTGTGCGACCACCACCATTCTGGCCTTACTGCCGCAAAGCTGATAGCCTGACTATATGGACGAATTCAGCCCACGCAATCCGATAAACCTGCGCAAGCGCGGCATCTACCTGCTGCCTAACCTGTTCACCACCGGCGCGCTGTTCGCGGGTTTCTATGCCATCGTGCAGGCGATGAACAACAGGTTTGAATATGCCGCCGTGGCGATCTTCATTGCCATGGTGCTGGACGGCATAGACGGCCGCGTGGCACGGATGACCCATACCCAGAGCGAGTTTGGGGCCGAATACGACAGCCTGTCCGACATGGTCTCGTTCGGTGTCGCACCGGCGCTGGTGATGTATGAGTGGGCGTTCAGGGGGCTGGGAAAATGGGGCTGGTTCGCCGCGTTCATCTATTGCGCCGCCACTGCCCTGCGTCTGGCGCGCTTCAACACCAACATCGACGTGGTGGACAAGCGCTATTTCCAGGGGCTGCCCAGTCCGGCGGCCGCGGCGCTGGTGGCGGGATTTGTCTGGGTGATGCTGGATTACGGTTTCAAGGGCGAGTCGGTACGCTGGTATGCCGTCGCGCTGACCGTGTTCGTCGGCCTCAGCATGGTCAGCAACCTGCCGTTCTACAGCTTCAAGGACCTGAACATGCGCAAGAGTGTGCCGTTCGTGGCGATCTTCCTGATCGCCCTGTTCTTCGTCCTGGTTTCCAGTTATCCGCCCGGCGTACTGTTCGGGCTATTCATGTGCTACCTGCTGTCCGGCTATGTGCTGTGGTTACTGCGCCTGCGCAAAAAATCGTAGCCCATTGCGCGGTGCGGCAAAACTGGTAATATTCGCACCATGCACTTCTCCACACACATCGCGACACTCCACTCCACGTTCAGCCTGCTGGCCGCATTGCTGCTGCGCGGCGCGCGCTAATCCTTCTCGTACAATCTGAAGCAATATGCGCGACAACCTTGAGCGGTTGACGCAGGTTCAATCTATTCGTATTGGAGTTTTCATCATGTCAGACAAATTGATTATTTTCGACACCACCTTGCGCGACGGCGAGCAGAGCCCGGGCGCATCCATGACCCGCGAAGAGAAGTTGCGCATCGCGCGCCAGCTGGAAAAACTGGGTGTGGACGTGATCGAGGCCGGCTTCGCCGCCGCCAGCCCGGGCGATTTCGCCGCGATCCATGCGATCGCGGAAGCCGTCAAGGATTCCACCGTCTGTTCGCTGGCGCGAGCCAGCGAGAACGACGTGCGCCGCGCCGGCGAGGCGATCACGCCGGCGAAGTCCGGGCGCATCCATACCTTCATCGCCACCAGCCCGATCCACATGCAGCATAAGTTGCGCATGAGCGAGGATCAGGTGGTGGAGCGTGCGGTGCAGGCGGTGAAATGGGCGCTGGAATACACCGATGACGTGGAGTTCTCCGCCGAGGATGCGGTGCGTTCCGAGATGGGTTTCCTGGTGCGCGTGTTCGATGCGGTGATTCGGGCGGGAGCGAAGACGCTCAACGTGCCGGATACCGTCGGCTATAGCATCCCGGCGCTGTGGGGCGAGCGCATGAAGCAGTTGATCGAGCGCGTGCCGGGATCGGATCGGGTAATCTGGTCCACCCATTGCCACAATGATCTCGGGCTGGCCTCGGCCAATTCGCTGGCCGCCGTGATGAACGGCGCACGCCAGGTGGAATGCACCATCAACGGTTTGGGCGAACGCGCCGGCAACGCTTCGCTGGAAGAGATCGTGATGGCGGTGAAGACGCGCCGCGATGTGTTCAGCTGCGATTCGCGCATCGACACCACGCAGATCGTGCCGACGTCCAAGCTGGTCTCCAGTATCACCGGCTATCCGGTGCAACCGAACAAGGCCATCGTCGGCGCGAACGCGTTCGCTCACGAATCCGGCATCCATCAGGATGGCGTGCTCAAGCACCGCGAGACCTACGAGATCATGCGCGCGGAGGACGTGGGCTGGGCCACCAACAAGTTGACCCTGGGCAAGCTCTCCGGGCGCAATGCCTTCCGCACCCGTTTGCAGGAGCTCGGCATCGTATTGGAAAGCGAGGAGGCGTTGAACGCGGCCTTCGCACGCTTCAAGGAGCTGGCCGACCGCAAGAGCGAGATATTCGACGAGGACTTGCAGGCGCTGGTCAGCGAAGAGGCGCTGGGCAACGTGTGCGAGCATTACCAGTTGCTGTCCATGCGCGCCCACAGCGAGACCGGTGTGTTGCCGACCGCCAAAGTGGTGATGAGTGTAGGCGGCGCGCAACACGAGGCGGAGATGCAGGGCGGCGGCCCGGTGGATGCCACGTTCAAGGCGATCGAACAGATCGTTCAAAGTGGCACCGAGCTGCAACTGTACTCGGTGAACAACATCACCAGCGGTACCGATGCGCAGGGTGAAGTGACCGTGCGCCTGGCCAGGGGCGGGCGCATCGTCAACGGCCAGGGTGCGGATACCGATATCGTGGTGGCTTCCGCCAAGGCTTATCTGAATGCGCTCAACAAATTGCACAGCTCCGGGGAACGCGCGCATCCGCAGTTGTGATTCCCTGTGATGGCAAGGGAGCGGCGCGCCGCCCCTCGCCTGGGGGTGACTTCTTGCGGGGCTTTACGGGCCGGCGGCAACCAGCCGGGATAGCGTTTCCGCGAGGGAGCCGGCGCTGGCCGTTTCGGCGAAATCGAGCCGCCAAACCTGTTCGCCATGGCGGATGTCGAGGCCGTCGCAGTCGATGCCGATGGCGCGCACATCCGTTGCGGCAATGCCGTAGCGTTGTCGCAGCAACCGGCTGAGTGCCTTGGTTGACTCTGCGTTCAATCCGGCGAGCAACGCATCTTCCTGTTGTGCGAATGCTGCTGCCTCGGCGACAGCATAGTTTGCCATGTTGACCCAGTGGACACGGCCGAAGCCGCCGATATAGCGCACGGCGACGGGGCTGATGCGGTAGAAGGAAAAATCGGGCAGGTCGAACCAGGTCTGCGTTTCCGGGAAATAGCGCAGATAGCGCCGCCCGGCCCGTTCGCGGTCGGGCTCGTATTGGGCGTTGCCGAGCGCCGTCACGCGCCCTTGGGTCTGGATGTTGGCATCGCGCTGGTCGTGGGTGATGAGGCTGACGCGCGGGTCGCGCCGGATGTTTCTGGTGTGTTCGGCCAATGCGCTGATGAGAATGACCAGGCTGCCGTCGTGATCCACCAGATACGGGGTGATCGAGCCGAACGGGTGGCCGCCGAATTTCTCCGACAGGGTGCCGAGCACGCCGTAGCGGTGGGCGCGCAACAGGCGGCGTGCTTCCACGGCGTTGTTCATGCGGCGGGCTTCAATGCGGTTTGCGCCAGCCTGCGGCCTGGCGCCATGCACAATGTCTTCCCGGATGGAGTGACCAGGGAGTTGTTGGCAGGTTCGGCCACTCGGTTTGCTCCATGGGGTGTGGTGCCATACCGGCTGTAATGGAGCACCAGAATTTCCTTGTCGGGTATCATGCGAACATTATAGGGAAATGTTCCGCTCATGCAAAAGAATTGGCATAACCTTCTGGATTTCATGCGCTTCGTCGCGCGGCGTTTCAAACAGGACCGCTGCGTGCAGGTCGCGGCAAGCTTGGCCTTTACCACGCTGTTGTCGCTGGTGCCGCTTGTCACCATCGCACTGGCGCTGTTCTCCGCATTCCCGGTGTTCGAGGATTTCTCTGCGCAGATCAAGGTGTATCTGTTGTCCAATCTGGTACCGGAGGTTGCCGGGAAGATCATCACCGGCTATATGCAGCAGTTCGTCGAAAGCGCGGCGCGCCTGACCGCGGTCGGCATCGGTTTTCTTGCGCTGACGGCCATGACCATGATGCTGACCATAGACCATGCGTTCAACGTCATCTGGCGCGTGGCGCGCCCGCGCCCGCTGCTCAAGCGCCTGCTGATCTACTGGGCGGTGCTTACGCTGGCGCCCCTGCTGGTCGGCGCCAGCCTGTCGCTGACCTCATGGCTGGTGGGCTTGTCCATGGGCTATGCGAAGCATATTCCGGTATTCGGCATGGGCGCATTGAAGATACTGCCGGTATTGTTTACCACGCTGGCATTCGCGCTCCTGTTCGAGCTGGTGCCGAACCGTCATGTGCCGCGCGCGCATGCGCTGATCGGCGCAGTGGTGGCAGCGGTCGTGTTCGAGTCGATGAACCGCCTGTTCGGCCATTACATCAGCAACTTTCCCACTTACAAACTGGTATACGGCGCGTTTGCCAGTGTGCCGATCTTCCTGCTGTGGATTTATCTGTCCTGGCTGGCCATCCTGCTGGGCGCCGTGATCGCGGCATCGTTGTCATATTGGCAGACACCCATAACGCAAGGACAATCGCCCGCCGCCCGGTTGCTGGATGCATTGCGGGTATTGCGGATCATGGCGCAGGGCTTGCAGGAAGGGAGGGTGAGCACGCTTGCGGAATTGTCCCGGGCCTTGCACCTGAGCTATGACGCACTGGACGAGATCCTGAGCCGGCTGGCGGAAGCAGGGCTGGTGTGCAAGGCGGAGAAGAGCGGCTGGTTGCTGCTACGTGATGCCGGCCATGTCCGCGCCGCAGAACTGTTGCGCCTGTTCGTGCTGGATGCCGGGGTATTGCAGGCCGGGGCTGAGGATGCGGCATTGCGGCAATGGCTGGCGGATTGCGCCGCACTGCTCGAACAAGGCGCGGACATGAGCCTGCGGGAGCTCTTTGCGCGCAGTCCGGCCTGAGCAGCGTTTGTTATAATGCGCGGCGTTTAGCGAAGGAGCATAAATGAATTTGCTGGAAAAAATATTCGAGAGCGGATTGTGGAACAGCCGCTTCGTGATTCTTGTGGCGGTCATCGGCAGCCTGCTGGCTGGCTTCGCGATTTTCTACATGGCCACGGTGGATGTGCTGACGCTGTTCTCGCACGCGCTGCACTATGCCGATTCCGACCTTACCGACGAGGCACGCAAGGCGCTGCACGACAGCACGGTGTCGCACATCGTCGAGGTGGTGGACGGCTACCTGCTGGGCACGGTGATGATGATCTTCTCGCTCGGTATGTATGAGTTGTTCATCAGCGATATCGACCAAGCGCATGGCAGCAAGGCTTCCAGCAAGATACTGGTCATCCGCGACCTGGACGATCTCAAATCGCGCCTAGCCAAGGTGATCCTGATGATTCTGATCGTCACGCTGTTCGAAGAGGCGCTCAACATGCACATGAGCACGCCGCTGGATCTGGTCTATCTGGGCGCAAGCATCGCCTTCATCGCGCTGGCCTTGTACCTGACGCATGCTGCCGAACATGCTCCGGGGGGTGTCGCAGCAGAAAACGAAAATGTACCCGAGAAACACGGCCACTAAATTGTGGCGCGGAGTGATGCTCTGGTGGCTACTGGCTGTGCCGTTTCCGGTGCTGGCTGCCGATTTCACGCTGCAGGATTTGCAGGGCAAAACGCACCGGCTGGCGGACTATCGCGGCAAATGGGTGCTGGTCAATTTCTGGGCGACCTGGTGCCCGCCCTGCCTGAGCGAGATACCTGAACTCATCAGCCTGCACGAAGCGCATAAGGAGCGCGATCTGGTGGTGATCGGAATCGCCATGGATTCGGGTTCCGCCAAGGTGGTCGGTGAGTTCGCGAAGAAGCGCGGCATCAGCTATCCGGTTATTTCGGGCGACAGCAGGGTCGGGGCGCAAATCGGAACGGTGGAGGTGCTGCCAACCAGTTATCTGTATGCGCCTGACGGGGAACTGGTCAGCCGCCAGGCCGGGGAAGTGACGCGCGAAAGCGTCGAGATCTACATCAAGAACAAGAAACTCAACTAGCCGGCAGTTGTCTGGCACTGGCGGTCTTGCGCAGCCGCGCCCATTTGTTGTGCCAGGCGGCACGCACCAGGTTGGGATATTCCGGTTGTCCCAGACTGCCATTGTAACGGCCCAGCGCGCGATAGAGATCGCCCTTTTCGATGTCCAGATAGTGGCGCAGGATGGTGCAGCCGTAGCGCAGGTTGGTGCGCAGATGGAACAGGTTATGCTCGCCGGAGCCGATCTCCTTGACCCAGAACGGCATCACCTGCATGTAGCCGCGCGCGCCCGCGCTGGAGACGGCATATTTCTTGAAACCGCTCTCCACCTCGATCAACCCCAGCACCAGTTCCGGATCCAGCCCGGCGCGCGTCGCTTCGTAATGCACGGTGCTCAGAAAATCGATGCGATAGTTGTCGTCCGGGATGCGCCTCTGCAAACGGCGCGACATCTCGTTGAGCCATGAATCGGCTTCATATTGGGTGGCAAACGCGAGTTTCGGTGCGGCCTGATCCGACACGCTGCGTTGCAGCACGGCGCGCACGCTGGCGGAGAGCACCTCATGTTTCTGCGCCCCGGCGAAGGCAGTGGGCGCGAACAGCATGGTCAGGATGCAGCCAACAACAACCCCCGCCCGGGTTTTCCCGAATCCTGAATCCCGAATCCTGAATCGTGATGATTTCATGATTTTGATTGTACGAGCCTTGCGATATCTTGCAAGCCCACGAGCTGTGGGGTTGCATCGCGCCGCCCCTGATATTCCACCTGATTTTCCTTGAGGCCGCGTTCGCCGATGACGATGCGGTGCGGGATGCCGATCAATTCCATGTCGGCGAACATCACGCCGGGGCGCTCGTCGCGGTCGTCCAGCAACACTTCGATGCCGGCGGCGGTGAGCTCGGCATAGAGCTGCTCCGCCGCGTTGCGCACCGCATCGCTCTTGCCCATGCCGATCGGCACGATGGCGAGCCGGAACGGCGCCATGGCTGCCGGCAGAATGATGCCGCGCGCATCGAAATTCTGCTCGATGGCGGCCGCGACGATGCGCGATACGCCGATGCCGTAACAGCCCATCTCCATGATCTGTGACTTGCCCTGTGCATCGAGAAAAGTGGCGTTGAGCGCTTCAGCGTATTTCGTGCGCAGTTGAAAGATGTGACCGACCTCGATGCCACGGCAGATTTCCAGCGCGCCTTTACCGTCAGGCGAGGGATCGCCGCTGACTACGTTGCGGATGTCGGCGACCAGATCGGACTCGGGCAGGTCGCGTCCCCAGTTCACTCCGGCGGTGTGGAACTTGGGCAGGTTCGCGCCGGTGACAAAGTCGCTCATGGCGGCCACTGTACGGTCCGCAATGACGCGAACCCGTGACCTGTCGATGCCGACCGGGCCAAGGAAACCTGCCGGACAATTGAAGAAGCCGCGTATCTCTTCGTCCGTCGCAAAACGGAAACCGGAGAGTCCCGGCAGTTTGGATGCTTTGACCTCGTTCAGGCTGTGATCGCCGCGCAACAGCAGGATATGCAGCTTGCCCTCCGCCATCAGCGCCAGCAGTTTCACCGTGCGCTGCAACGGGATGCCGAGCAGTTCCGCCACCTGCTCGCAGGTGGTCTGTTTCGGGGTCTCCACATTGCGCAACGCTTCCGTCGCGGCTGCACGCGGCGTGGCCGGTGCGACGGCCTCGGCCAGTTCCACGTTGGCGGCATAATCCGAAGCCGGGCAATAGGCCAGCGCATCTTCGCCGGAATCGGCCAGCACATGGAACTCGTGCGAGCCGCTGCCGCCGATCGCGCCGGTGTCCGCCGCCACCGCGCGGAATTCCAATCCCAGCCGGGTGAAGATGCGGCTGTAGGTGTCGTGCATCACGCGGTAGGTCTGCTCCAGGCTGGCATAGTCGGCGTGGAACGAGTAGGCATCCTTCATCACGAACTCGCGCGCGCGCATCACACCGAAGCGCGGGCGCACCTCGTCGCGGAACTTGGTCTGGATCTGGTAGAAGTTGACCGGCAGCTGGCGGTAGCTCCTGATCTCGCGCCGCGCGATGTCGGTGATGACTTCTTCGTGAGTCGGGCCGAAGCAGAACTGGTTGTCGTGGCGGTCGCGGATCTTCAGCATTTGCGGGCCGAACACTTCCCAGCGGCCGGTCTCCTGCCACAGCTCGGCGGGTTGCACTGCGGGCATCAGCAACTCGATGCCGCCGCTCCGATCCATCTCCTCGCGCACGATGTTCTCCACCTTGCGCAGCACGCGCAAGCCCAGAGGCATCCAGGTGTAGAGACCGCTCGCGAGTTTCCTGATGTAACCGGCGCGCAGCATCAGCTTGTGGCTGGGCAGCTCCGCTTCGGAAGGGGCTTCCTTGAGGGTGGAGATGAAGAATTGCGAGACACGCATGATGTGGTCTTGATAGTGTTGGAAACGAGGCTGCGATTTTACAGCGAATGGACTACGGCGGCATATCCGCTTTCCAATACAGGTGAAATGTGAAAGAATCAAACCATTGAAATTAACCAGATAGAGTTGCAGATGATCGACCGAGACGGCTATCGCCCGAATGTCGGCATCATTATCACGAATGACAAGAATCAGGTGTTCTGGGGCAAGCGGGTGCGGCAGCACGCATGGCAGTTTCCGCAAGGCGGGATACAGCATGGCGAAACCCCGGAGCAAGCGATGTACCGCGAACTGCATGAAGAAGTCGGCTTGCTGCCGGAGCATGTGAGGATACTCGGGCGCACCCGTGACTGGATGCGTTATGAAGTTCCGCAGAGCTGGAGCAGGCGTGAATCGCGCGGCAGCTATCGCGGGCAGAAGCAGATATGGTTCTTGTTGCGCCTGACCGGCCGTGATTGTGATGTCCGCTTGCGCGCCAGCGCACACCCCGAGTTTGACGCATGGCGCTGGAACGATTATTGGGTGGACATCGACGCTGTCATCGAATTCAAGCGCGGTGTTTACACAATGGCGCTTAACGAACTGGTGCGTTATCTTCCCGCGCCAAGATATGATGCTGTGTGCGCGCAACATGTACACAAATAGATTCCATCAAATGCCATGGAGTGATAAGGATGACCAAGGAATATAGTCCGTTGCAGCCTATTCCGTTGAAGGCGGGTTCGTCTTGCGCGCGCCCGGTGCAGGTATTGCCGGAGCGAGTCAAGCTGAGCGATCCGGCGGTCGATGTGATGACGGATTTAAGCAAGGTTTCGGTGGTCAGTGTGCGTGCCAAAACCTCGATGGAGAGGGCCAACGCCAAAATGATCCGTTTCGGGGTACGTATGCTGCTGGTGCTGGATGAGAACGAATATGTCGCGGGATTGCTGACTTCGACCGATGTGCTGGGGGAAAAGCCGATGCGCTTCCTGCAACACATGGGGGGGACGCATGCCGACATCATGGTGCGTGACATCATGACCACACAGCGCGAACTGGATGCGCTGAAGATCGAAGACGTGCAAAAGGCAAGCGTGGGGCATATCGTCGCCACCCTGAAAAAGTCCGGCAGGCGGCATGCGCTGGTGGTTGCCGAAAGTGCAGATGGCAAGCAGACGTTGGCCGGACTGTTCTCGATCAGCCAGATCGCCCTTCAACTGGGTGCTCAGGTTCACAATTTCGAGCTGGCCGGCACTTTTGCCGAGATCGAGGCAGCAATCGCTCGCGGGTGAGTGCGCTGGCGTCAAAAGCAGATGAAAGCCCGCTTGATGCGGGCTTTTTATTTGCCTGTTTCAGGGCGCGGGAAATATCCGGGTCAATGTTTGCCGGTGCTGCCGAACCCGCCGCTGCCGCGCTCGCTCGGCGGGAATTCTTCCACGATGTTGAACCTGGCCTGCATCACCGGCACGATCACCAGTTGCGCCATGCGTTCCATCGGCATCAGCGTGAAGGGCATCGGGCTGCGGTTCCACAATGACACGAAGATCTGTCCCTGATAATCCGAGTCGATCAGTCCCACCAGGTTGCCCAGCACGATGCCGTGCTTGTGCCCCAGCCCGGAGCGCGGCAGGATCATTGCGGCATAGCCGGGATGGGCGAGATGGATGGCGAGGCCGCTGGGAATGAGTTCGCATTGCCCCGGCTGGATGGTCATGTTGTGCTCGATACAGGCGCGCAGGTCGATGCCCGCAGAACCGGTGGTGGCGTAGCCCGGCATGTTCTCATGCAAGCGGGAATCGAGAATCTTGACGTCTACGGGGATGTGTTTCACTTTCCTGCTCCTTCATAACGTTGCGCAATCTGCTGTATCAATAGTCTGGCCAGCGTGAGCTTGTCGGCGCGTGGCAGGGGATGTTTGCCTGCGGCGTCGAACAGGATCACTTCGTTATCGTCCGCGCCGATGGCCTGCTGCGCGAGGTTGCCCACCAGCAAAGGCAGTTTCTTCGCGCGGCGTTTCTGCTCTGCATATTCAGCCAGGTTCTCGCTCTCGGCGGCGAAGCCCACGCAGAATGGCGGCTGCGGCAGGTTGGCGACATAGGCCAGGATGTCCGGATTGGGAACCAGTTCCAGCGTGAGCGATTCCATACTCTTTTTGAGCTTTTGTCCGGATGGCCGTGCGACGCGATAATCGGCGACCGCTGCCACGCCGATGAAGATGCCGCAATCGGCCACGCGCTGCTTCACCGCCTCGAACATCTCTGCCGCGCTGCTGACATCGATGCGCTCCACGCCATGGGGAGCATCCAGTGCCGTCGGGCCGGAGACGAGCGTCACTTCCGCACCGCACTCGTGCGCGGCTTGCGCGATGGCGTAGCCCATCTTGCCGGAGCTGCGGTTGGTGATGCCGCGCACCGCGTCTATGGCTTCGTAGGTGGGGCCTGCGGTGATGAGTATCTTCGTGCCGGCGAGTGGCTTGGGTTGAAACAACGCCGCGATGTCCTGCGCCAGCTGTCCCGCTTCCAGCATCCGTCCCATGCCTTCCTCGCCGCACGCTTGTACGCCGCAATCCGGTCCTAGCACCTGCACGCCGTCGGCGGCGAGTTGGGCGATGTTGCGTTGCGTCGCCGGGTTCTGCCACATCTCGCGGTTCATCGCCGGCGCGATCAGCAGCGCGCAATTGCGCGCCAGGCATAGCGTGGAGAGCAGGTCGTTCGCCAGGCCATGCGCCAGTTTGGCGATGAAATCGGCGGATGCCGGCGCGATCACGATGGCATCGGCGCTGCGGCTGGCATGGATGTGCGTCATGCCGTTGTCGTCCTGCCATTGGTCGAGCAGCACCGGGTGCCCGGTCAATGCCTGCATCGTGGTCGGCGTGATGAAATGGCCGGCGGCCTCGGTCATGGCAACCTGCACGTCGATATTCTGTTTCATCAGCAGGCGCGCCAGTTCCGCCGCCTTGTAGGCCGCGATGCCGCCGGTGATGCCGAGCACGATGCGTTTTGTCGATGCTTGATCCATAATGCCGCGCATCTTAACAAGAAATCGCAACGGGGGCGTGATGGCGATTACCGACTGGCCCGAGGGCGAACGCCCTCGCGAGAAACTCTTGACCCGTGGAGCCGCGTCGCTGTCGGACGCCGAGCTGCTGGCCATCTTCCTGCGCACCGGCGTGACAGGCAAGAGCGCCGTCGACTTGGCGCGCGAACTGCTCGCGCGGTTCGGCAGCCTGACGCAACTGTTCGCCGCCGGCGAGGCCGAGTTCTGCGCAGTGCACGGGATGGGGCAGGCGAAATACGCGCAGTTGCAGGCGGTGCTGGAGATGGCGCGCCGGGCGTTGCAGGAAGAGATAAAGAGCGGTGACGCGCTGAATTCGCCGCGCGCGGTGCGCGATTACCTGCGGCTGTTGCTGGGCGGGCGGCAACAGGAGGTGTTCATGGTGATATTTCTCGACAGCCAGCACCGCGTCGTCGCCGCCGAGGAGTTGTTCCACGGCACCCTCACCCAGACCAGCGTCTATCCGCGCGAAGTGGTCAAGCGCGCGCTGGCGCATAATGCCGCTGCGCTGATCCTCGCGCACAACCATCCCTCCGGGGTCGCCGAACCGAGCCAGTCAGACCGGATGCTGACCGATGCGCTCAAACAGGCGCTGGGGCTGGTGGACGTGCGCGTGCTGGATCACTTCGTGGTGACGGCGGGACAGACGCTGTCGTTCGCCGAACAAGGTTTGCTGTAGGAGCGCCGGAAGGCGCGAGCGGGTTTGCAAAACATTCATCGCGCCTTCCGGCGCTCCTACAACAGCCCTAAATCCGCTGCGCCAGCTCCGCAGCCTTGCCGGTATAGGTGGCTGGCGTCAGTTGCAGCAGACGCTGCCTCTCCGCTTCCGGGATATTCAGCGTGGCGATGAAGGCGGCGAGGCTGTCGCGGTTGATGCCGCCTTTGCCGCGCGTCAGATCCTTCAGTTTGTCGTAGGCATTGTCGATGTTGTAGCGGCGCATCACGGTCTGGATCGGTTCGGCCAGCACTTCCCAGCTCGCATTCAGGTCATCCGCCACGCGCTGCGGATTGGCTTCCAGCTTGTTCAGCCCTTTCAGCAGCGATTCGTAGCCGAGCAGGGTGTAGCCTAGCGCCACGCCCATGTTGCGCAACACGGTGGAATCGGTCAGGTCGCGCTGCCAGCGCGAGATCGGCAGCTTTTCGGACAGGTGGCGCAGCAGTGCGTTGGCGAGGCCGAGGTTGCCTTCAGAGTTCTCGAAGTCGATGGGATTCACTTTATGCGGCATGGTCGAGGAGCCGACTTCGCCTTCCACCACTTTCTGCTTGAAATAGCCCAGCGAGATGTAGCCCCAGATGTCGCGATCCAGATCGATCAGGATGGTGTTGATGCGCGCGAACGCATCGAACAGTTCCGCCATGTAATCGTGCGGCTCGATCTGGATGGTGTAGGGGTTGAAAGTGATGCCGCGCGCCTCGACGAAGCGCCGCGCAAATGCTTCCCAATCCACATCGGGATAGGCCGACAGGTGCGCGTTGTAGTTGCCCACCGCGCCGTTGATCTTGCCGAGGATTTCCACATCGGTGAGGCGTTGTTCGGCACGTTGCAGGCGATACACCACGTTCGCCATTTCCTTGCCCAGCGTGCTCGGCGTGGCGGTCTGGCCGTGGGTGCGGCACAGCATCGGCAGCTCGGCGAACTGGTGGGCGAGATGCTTCAGCCGCTCGATCAGCACTTGCAGGGTGGGCAGCAGCACCGCTTCGCGCCCGCTCTTGAGCATCAGCGCGTGGCTGAGGTTGTTGATGTCTTCCGAGGTGCAGGCGAAGTGGATAAATTCCAGTGACTTGGCAGTCTCGGGGTTGCCGGACAACTTGTCGCGCAGCCAATATTCGATCGCCTTGACGTCATGGTTGGTGCGCTTCTCGATGGTCTTGATAGCCTCCGCATCCGCCTCGCA
Organism: Gallionellales bacterium GWA2_60_18; assembly: GCA_001801105.1. Next base: position 56,799 of record MGWS01000006.1, on the reverse strand, counting down.
GAAGTTCGCGTTGAGCGCATCCAGTTGTGCGATGGTCACGGCGGAGAGCGGCTTGATTTCGGGGATGTCAGGCTGCGCGGCCAGCGCTTTGAACCATTCGATCTCGATCAGTACGCGGAAGCGGATCAGGCCGAATTCGCTGAAATGGCCGCGCAACGCATCCACCTTGCCATGGTAGCGTCCGTCGAGGGGAGAAAGGGCGGTGAGGGCGGTCAAGGTCATGATGGGGGAGCGCGTGATTGATGGACAGGCGCCATTTTACGCGGTGCTGCCGCGCCTGTCATTTCGGGCGCAGGCTGCTATCAGCCGGATAGCCAAACTGCTAAGATACGCGCCTTCCGGATTGCCACCCGCAGTGCCATGCCCGTTTCAAACTCTGCAATGACCCCCCTTGAGCGCCGCGCCAGTATTGGGCTGGCGGGCATCTATGGCCTGCGTATGCTGGGTCTGTTCATCATCCTGCCGATCTTTGCGCTGTATGCGCAACATCTGCCCGGCGGCGAGAGCCACCTGTTGATGGGCGTCGCACTCGGTGCCTATGGCTTGACCCAGGCGATGTTGCAGATCCCGGCGGGTTGGTTGTCGGATCGCTACGGGCGCAAGCCGGTCATCTACAGCGGCTTGCTGGTGTTCGCACTGGGCAGCTTCATCGCGGCCGGCGCCACCGATATCTATTGGATCATCATCGGTCGCGTGATACAGGGCGCCGGAGCGATCAACGCGGCGGTGATGGCGCTGGCCGCCGACCTGACGCGCGAGGAGCACCGTACCAAGGCGATGGGGCTGATCGGCATCACTATCGGTATCACCTTCTCGATCTCGCTGGTATTGTCGCCGCTGCTCAATGGCGTGCTCGGCGTGCCCGGTATCTTCGCCATGATCGGCGTGCTGGCGATGTCGGCGATGGGCGTGGTGCGCTTCGTGATTCCTGACCCGAAGATCACCCGTTTCCATAGCGATACCGAGACTGGTCACGGACATTTTGCCGCAGTGTTGCGCAACAGCGAGTTGTTGCGGCTGGATTTCGGCATCTTCGCGTTGCACGCCATCCTGATGTCGGTATTCATGCAGGTGCCGTTCATCCTGCATGACGACGGACTCGATGTGTCTCACCACTGGCAGATTTATCTGCCAGTGATGCTGGCGGCCTTTGCGCTGATGGTGCCACCCATCGTCGTGGCCGAAAAGAAGGCGAAGATGAAACAGGTGTTCCTGTCCGCCATCGCGCTGGCGATGGGGGCGCAGGCGCTGCTGCTGTTCGTGCAACACAGCCTGTGGGGAGTGGCATTCGCGCTGCTGCTGTTCTTCACCGCGTTCAACGTGCTGGAAGCGACCCTGCCCTCGCTGATCAGCAAGATCGCGCCGCTGTCCGCCAAAGGAACGGCGATGGGGGTTTACAGCAGCGTGCAGTTCTTCGGCGCATTCTTCGGTGCGGCAGCGGGCGGGGCGCTGATGGAGTTCGTTGGCGGCGATGCGGTATTCGTATTCAGCATCGTGCTGCTGTTGCTGTGGCTGGCGGTCGCTTCCGGAATGAAACCCCCAGCTGCGGTGAGCACCAGGATGTATCATTTGCCGGCGATGGATGCGGCTGCTGCGGTAGAATTGCGCCAACGCCTGTTGCAATGTGTCGGCGTGCGCGAAGCGATGGTGGTGGCAAGCGAAGGCATGGCCAGCATCAAGGTGGATATACGGGGTTTCGACGAAACAGCGGTAGGACAACTCGTGATGAAAGGAGCGGCAAATGGCGTCAGTGAATAAGGCGATTCTGGTGGGGAATCTCGGGAAAGACCCTGAAGTGAGGTACATGCCCAGCGGCGAAGCGATCGCGAACATCACCCTCGCGACCACCGACACCTGGAAAGATAAGAGCGGAACCAAACAGGAGCGCACCGAATGGCATCGCGTTTCGTTCTTTGGGCGGCAGGCCGAAGTCGTAGGGGAATACCTGAAAAAGGGCTCGCAGATTTACGTCGAGGGCCGCATCCAGACGCGCAAGTGGCAGGACAAGGAAGGCCAGGATCGCTACACCACCGAAATCGTGGCAGACCGGATGCAGATGCTGGGCGGCAAGTCGTCGGGCGGCGGCAGTTTCGAAGTGGTCGAGGAGAGCCAGTCGGCCCCTGCACGAGCCGCTACGCCCGTAGCCGGAAAGGCTGCGCCTGCCGCAAAGAGCAGTTTCGATAATTTCGACGACGATATCCCCTTCTAGGATTAACCCAAAGGTAATTCGTAAAACAAACGACCGCTTCGGCGGTCGTTTGTTTTACGGGTTGCAGGTCAGGTTCGCTCCAACACCGCCGCGAAGAAGCCGTCCGTGCCGTGCAGGTGCGGGCGTAATTCCAGATAGTCACCCATCTCCAGCATGATCTTTTGTTGCTGTAGCACTTCGCCTGCCGGCTTCAGCGCGAAGTCCGGATGTGCGGCGAGGAAGGCTTCGACGATAGCCTGATTTTCTTCGCGCAGGATGCTGCATGTGGCGTACACCAGTCTGCCGCCCTTTTTAAGTAGGCGCGCTGCCGAGGCAAGGATGGCGGTCTGCTTCTGCTTGAGTTCCTCGATGCTGCCGGGCGATTGGCGGAACTTCAGGTCGGGGTTGCGGCGCAGCGTGCCCAAGCCGCTGCATGGGGCATCCACCAGCACGCGGTCGATCTTGCCCGCGAGGCGTTTCACCTTGAGGTCGTTCTCATGCGCGATCAGCATCGGCTGGATATTGCTCGCTCCGGAGCGTTTCAGGCGCGGCTTGAGGTTGGCGAGGCGCTTCTCGGAAACGTCCATCGCGTACAAGCGGCCCTGCGAATTCATCAGTGCCGACAGCAGCAGTGTCTTGCCGCCAGCCCCGGCGCAGAAATCCACCACCATGTCGTTGCGCTTGGGTGCGAGCAGCAAGCCGAGCAACTGGCTGCCTTCGTCCTGCACCTCCACCTTGCCTTCGGTGAACAGCGCATCCTTGTTCAGCGGTATCTTGTCCTTGAGGCGGATGCCGAACGGCGAATAAGGCGTGATAGTCGCCCCGATCTTTTTGGCATGCAGCTGCTCCAGCACCTCGTCGCGCTTGGCGAGCAGCGTGTTGACGCGGATATCCAGCGGCGCGGCCTGCTGCATCGCGCGACCGATTGCGAGGATATCCTCGTCCGAATATGCAGCGCGCATCTTCTCGATCAGCCAGTCTGGCAGTTCGGCCTGCACCGGCAACGGCAGGTCTTCCGCTTTGACACCCTTCACCGTGGCGAGCCATTCCTTCTCGTCGCGCTTCAGTACCGGCTCGATCTCGCGCAGGTTGTAGCCGCCAAAACGCACCATGTGAGCCAGCGCCATCCGGCGCGGCGTGGGCGTGTCACCGCAGGTGTGTTCCAGCAGCAGGCGGTGGCGCAGCACGCCGAACACGGTCTCGGCGACCAGCGCGCGCTCGTTGGAGCCGATGCGGTTGTCCTGAAAAAAGTAGCGCAGCGTGGTATCGGCGGGGTGCGCCAGCGGCAGGATGGCACGCAGTGCCTGAATGACGAGATCGAGACGGTATTCGGTAATCAGCATGAAATGTAGTGAATTCAAGATGCAGGCGTGCAGTTTAACAGGTTGCCAAGCGGCGCTTTCGCCTTTGCTCCTGTTGCGCTATGTCAGCTCTTGTCTAGGCCGAAATATATAGGCAATTCGGCATATAGGCTTTTGTAAGCCATGATGATAGAGTGGTCAAGATTGGGGCGGGAGAGGTTTCAAATCCTGCGGAATGATTGTTCGATTTGTGGGTGTGTTAGCCGGTTTATGGCAGGAGGTCATGATGGACGCGTCGCTGGCAGAACGGGTGGATGACAGAAGGCAGGCGATGAATTTCGATCACAGGACGCTGATGGGCATGGTGAACGATATCGTGGGCGTTCTTAAATCGAGAACCGAATGGAAGCTGCGGAAATTGTCTCTCAGGCGAGCTTTTGTGCGCCTGAGCATTTATATCGCCGCCAATTTTGCGCAGAACGAAAAAGTCGCACTGGAGGCCAAGGTGCCGTTCGATGAGCATAAGCGTGCGTACCAATACATGCAGAGGGAACTGCGGCATTTCATCGAGGAACTGGAGTCGCTGGAAGGATGCTGGTCAGAGGAAGCGGTGGAACATTACGCCGATTTTTTATGGAACTGGATGCTTGAATATGTCAGCATCGATGAAGTGGTATAAGCGTTTCAGACCGATATGCGGCCTTGAGTCCGCATGGTAAAGTCTCGCCCCGGGAGCTGTTTTGCACGGGATTTTCGCTGGGGGGCAGGATGAGTCTGGAATGGCGTGAACAGTTAAGCGTCGGGAATGGCGCGATCGACGGCGATCACAAGAAATTGATCGCCCTGATCAATGCAGTAGAAGTGGCATTGAGCACCAGGGACTGGGATGGTTTCTCAGGTGCGCTTGACCAGTTGGGCACATACGCGCAGGAACATTTTGCGCGGGAAGAAAAGATCGCGCGGGCAGCGGGTTGCAAAAACTGGCAGCGCCTGTGCCAGGAGCATGAATTGCTGGGCAAGCAGCTCCAGCGCGCCCGGCATGAACTTGAGGCCATGCGCGGCGAATGGGTCAAGGTCACCCTCGATCACTTCACTGTTTTCCTGCGCGGTTGGCTGATCGATCATGTTATCAAGGAAGACCTGAAGATGAAACCTGCGTTGCAGAAATTTCCTTACGACTTCAACCCGGACTGATGCAGCGGGAAGTCATTCGTCCGCTACGCGTATCTCTGAAATAATCATCTCCCCGGCGATCCGCCCGTCGCGTTCGGTCTGGCGGATCTTGACCGGCAGCAGCCGGTATTCCAGTCCCATCCAGATATCCAGGCCTTCCTCTCCCGCCGCATGCTTCTTGCGTAGCGGCACGGCGCGCAAGCTGCCCAGCGGCGTTGCGATCACTTCTTCCGCGCCGATCTCCAGCTCGTAATGCTCCAGTTTCCTGCCGTTGCTGATGGCGAGAGGGATGCTTGTGCGGTTAGCTGGCAGCTGCGAAACCTGATAAAGAAAGCTCAGGATGTCCTGCGCCTGTTCCGGCAGGGGCGTTTCGCCGCCTTGCGAGAAGCGGAGCATGCGCGCCGGCCAGTCGAACTCCGCTTCCAGGCGCTGACTATTCCCGGATTGCTGCTTCTCTTCGATGAATCTGAGCGGCTGCAACCCCGGGTCGCCGGTGATGCCGGTGCTGGTCTGGGCGAGCTGGTAGCTCCTGAATAAGCCGGCCAGCCCGGTGGTTCGCGTTATTGCAGTGAGGGTGTATCGGCCTTCTTCGATATTCAGCCGGTGTACCGCCTCGCCGATCTTCATGCCGCCCTCGCCGCTGTAAGCGAAGAAGATGAGTTGTGCATGTCTGGGTAGCGGATGCGCCGGAGCTGATTCATCCGCAGTTTCTGTGGTGGTTGTTTCAGCGGCTCCAGTGGTTTCGGCGGCTTCCGTAGCGGCAGGCTGGGTCGGCGTATTTTCCGGTTTGCGCACAGGCTTCGGCACGGGCTTGGGCAGGTTGCCCGGCACCGGTTTCGGAAGCGATTGCGGCAGGGATTCCAGCCGGGCGGAGAGCGGCGGGATGGGAGTTCCGATCTCCGGCAATCCGGCCATCGGCGCAAGCAGCATGAGCGCGTGCGCCAGCAGCGACAGCCCGATGGCAAGTGCGATCCTTCCGGCGGAAGTGCGGGGCAGGGAGATCACGGCACGACGATGAGTCTGCTCAATACCTGGGTGAGTTGCTCGCCGTCCGCATCGGTGATGACCATTTTGCACGGCAGGTTGTGGTGTTGCACGGCGAGCCAGATTTCGGTGCGGTTCTCGCCCGCTCCGGCCTGATTGTCCAGATACAGTGTCCGGAATTCGCCTGCGGGCGTCTTGAGCTTCTGGCCGCGGGAAATGGCGTAATGGTAATGATCCAGCTTGCTGCCGTTGGTCATGGCAAAATCCAGCGCCGCAGCTTTTTGTAGCGGCAGGAACATGAACTGGTACATCGCGCTCAGGCGATCCTGCGTGCCGTCCGGCAGTTCGAGGAGGATGCGCTGCGCCTGCTGCGTCAGGGCGAGATGCCGCTCCTTCCAGTCGAATTCCGCACGGCTGTCCTTGTTCTCGTCGCGCTCGCGCCGGTGGCTGAAGCGTTCCGGCTGCAATCCCTGCTGGCCGATCAGCCCCGCGCTTTCGATGAAGATCTTTTCCGGCCTGAATACTGCCAATAGTCCGGTCGGCGTGGTGGTGCTGGACAGTGTGTAGCGCTCATGGTCGCGCGTGTAGGTTTCCTCGATCTGCCCGACCTTGAGACCATCCCGGTAGACGTCGTAAGTCGCTTGCACGCCGCTCGGCGCGGCGGCGAGGACAGGAGGTGCAACGCACAGCAGCAACCATGCGTACAGGACAGGTGCCAGGCGATTCATGACTATTCCAGACCGGGTGAGATCAAGGCGTGGCCGTGTTGTTTGCGGTCACGGCATAAGACCCGGCCATCGGCGCGCAGTTCAATCTGGTCGTTGCACAGCCAGCGGATGGCCTGCGGATAGATGCGATGTTCTTCATGCAGCACGCGTGCCGCCAATGTTTGTTCGGTGTCATGGCACAGCACCGGCACGGCCGCCTGAATGATGATCGGGCCGTGGTCGAGATCGGGCGTGACGAAATGCACCGTGCAGCCGTGGATCTTCACGCCGTCGTGCAGCGCTCGCGCATGGGTGTCGAGGCCGCCGTAGGCCGGCAGCAGCGAGGGATGGATGTTGACTAGCCGGCCATGGTAGCGATTGACGAAATCCTCGGTGAGGATGCGCATGAAACCGGCCAGCACCACGAAATCGGGCTGGAAGCTGTCGATGACCTGCGCCAGAGCGGCGTCGAAGCTGGCACGATCCGGATGGTCGCGGTGCGACAGCACGGCGGTGGGGATGCCATATCGCCGCGCGACGTCCAGCCCGCTCGCATCGGCCTTATTACTGATCACCGCCGCAACGCGGCAAGGCAACTTCGCCTCCAGCAGCGCTTGCATGTTGCTGCCGCGCCCCGAGATCAGGATGACGATGGATTTCATCAGGCAACCTGGGTCTGGTGCTCGTCGCCGTTCCTTGCGCGGATCACGCCGATCTGCGAGACGTTCTCGCCTGCCGCTTGCAGTTGACTGATCGCCGCATCGGCATCCGTTGCAGCGACGATCACCACCATACCGATGCCGCAGTTGAAGGTGCGGTACATCTCCTGCGCAGCGACGTTGCCCTGCTCGCGCAGCCAGTGGAACAGCTTGGGCATCTGCCAGCTGCGGCTGTCGATATCGGCGACGACGTTGGCGGGCAGCACGCGCGGCACGTTTTCGGTGATGCCGCCGCCGGTGATGTGCGCCATGCCCTTCACGGTGATCTGCTGCATCAGCGCCAGCAGTGGCTTCACGTACAAACGCGTCGGCGCCATGATGCAGTCGGCCAGCGTGCGCTCGCCGTCGAACTTCGCGTCGAGGTCGGATTCGCTGCGTTCGATGATCTTGCGCACCAGCGAATAGCCGTTGGAGTGCGCGCCGTTGGAAGCGAGGCCCAGCACCACGTCGCCGGGGACGATGTGCTCGCCGGTGATGATGTTCGATTTCTCCACCACACCGACGGCGAAGCCGGCGAGATCGTATTCGCCGACCGGATACATGCCGGGCATCTCGGCCGTCTCGCCGCCGATCAGCGCGCAACCGGATTGCTCGCAACCGTAAGCGATGCCTTTGATGACTTCGGTGGCGGCATCCACGTCGAGCTTGCCGCAGGCGAAATAGTCGAGGAAGAACAGCGGCTCGGCACCCTGCACCAGGATGTCGTTCACGCTCATGGCGACGAGGTCGATGCCGACGGTGTCATGGCGGTTGAGTTCGAACGCCAGTTTCAGCTTGGTTCCCACGCCGTCGGTGCCGGACACCAGTACCGGCTCCTTGTATTTCTTCGATATCTCCACCAGGCCGCCGAAGCCGCCGATGCCGGAAAGCACTTCGGGCCGCATGGTGCGCTTGGCGTAGGGTTTGATGTTCTCGATCAGGCGGTCGCCGGCATCGATATCGACACCGGCATCGCGGTAGGAGAGGGAATTGTTCTGGCTCAAGTTGAGTTCTCGCTTTCTAAAAGGTAAAGTGCAGCTCATTTTTGCCGCGAATTTTACCCGAAATGCCCCCATCCCGCTCCTCGTGCCATACCCGAATGCGATCCCTGTCCGGAATGCCGTGCCGCAGACCATGAACCAGCTGCTGCTCGATATCACACCCGGCTGGCAGCCGACCCTGGGCAATTTCGTGGCGGGGCGCAACCTTGAACTGTTGGCGGCCATGAGCCGCGCTCTGGCGGGCGACGGCGAGCGCTGTTTCTATCTCTGGGGCGAGAGCGGCGGCGGCAAGAGCCACCTGCTGCAAGCCTGTGTCAGCGCGGCGCTGGCAGAAGAACGTTGCGCGGTCTATGCGCGCGGCCAAGTGCCGCCGATGGTGGAGGTCGTGGCGCTGGATGATGTCGAACTGCTCGACGACGCGGCACAGGTCGAGTTGTTCAATCTGTACAACGCGATGCGTGAGGGTGGCGGAATGTTGCTGGTGAGCGGCAAGGCATCTCCGCTGCATCTGGATCTGCGCGACGACCTGCGCACCCGTTTGGGCTGGGGGCTGGTGTATCAGGTGCATGGCCTGAGCGATGCAGAGAAGGCGCAGGCACTGGCGCAGCATGCGCAGTCGCGCGGTTTCGTGCTGCCGCCGGAAGTGACTCAATATCTGCTGCGCCATGGGCGGCGCGACCTGCCCAGCCTGATGGCGGTGCTGGATGCGCTGGACGAGCGCTCGCTGCGCCTGCATCGTGCGCCGTCGGTACCGCTGCTGAAAGAGATACTGCAACGAGCTACGTAGGGTGGGCACAAAAAACGTGCCCACCCTACAGAATTTACAACGAGAAATGGAGTTGAAGTGAACCTTGCCTTGTTCGATCTGGACAACACGCTGTTGAATGGCGACAGCGATTTCGAGTGGTCGCAATTCCTGATCCGCATCGGCGTGCTCGACCGCGAATTGTTCGAGGTGAAGAACCTCGCCTTCTATGAGCAATACAAGGCCGGCACGCTGGACATCCACGAGTTCCTGGATTTCCAGTTGAAACCGCTGTCGCGCCATTCGCGCAAGACGCTGGACGAGTGGCACCGACAATTCATGCGCGAAAGCGTGCTACCGATGATCACCCCGCAGGCGCGCGCTCTGGTGCAACGGCACCGCGCGGCGGACGATGTGTGCGTCATCATCACCGCGACCAACAGCTTCGTCACCGCGCCGATCGCACGCGAATTCGGCATTGAGCACCTGCTGGCCACCGAGCCGGAACACAGGGACGGCGAATTCACCGGGGACGTGGCGGATGTGCCGTGCTTCCGCGAAGGCAAGATCATACGTCTGGAAAACTGGCTGGCCGCACATGGCTGGAACCTGGATAGCTTCGCCGACAGCACCTTCTACAGCGATTCGCACAACGACCTGCCGCTACTGCGCAAAGTGAAGCGTCCTGTCGCGGCAAATCCGGACGCCACGCTACGCGCGCATGCCGAACAGAACGGCTGGCGCATCATCGACCTGCATTGAGCGATGTTCCCTCTGGTCCTTTACGGCACTTCCTGCTGCCACCTGTGCGAGGACGCCGAAGCGATCCTGCGTGAGGCCGGGATCGCGGTGCAGCATGTGGATATCGCCGAAGACGATGAGTTGCTGGAGAGATACGGCACGCGCATCCCGGTGCTGCTCCGCGCCGACAGCGGCGCGGAGTTGGGCTGGCCGTTCGATGCCGCCGCGTTGCGGTATTTCATGAGCTGATCACATACGCCAGATCAGCAGGGTGGAGCGGTGCAGGTCATCCACCTGCACGGTCTCGTGCGGCGCCTGTTCCGGCACGGCGAAGGTGCTGCTGATGAACACCGTTCCGGGACGCATCTCGGCGCGCGCTTTGCGCCACAGGCGCCCCATCGGCACCGGCGAGAGGTAGGCGAACACTATGTCATGCTGCGCGAGGTCGCAGTCCCACAGGCTGCCCCAGAGCACCCCGCAATTGCGGTATCCGCCCAGCCGGATGCGCAGCCAGCTCCACAGGAATGGCAGCGGCGCGGACTCCACTCCGCGGTAATGGCCGTCCGGACGGATACGGGCGAGATGCGTCAGCACGCCGCCCAGCCCCGAGCCCAGATCGATGAATCGGAAATCCGGCACACCCTCTCCCCCGCAAGCGGGGGAGGGGAGTAGTGTTTCCAGCGCGCGCCACACCTTGTTGCTGGAAAGATAGAGCGGCACCTGGGTGCGGAAGGTGCTCCAGTACACCACCAACAGCACGAGGAAGGCGGCGAGGTAAAGGCCGGAGGCGATATCGAGCGCCAGCATCAGTACCAGTGCGGGAACGAATGCCAACTGGATCGCCAGCCACCAGCCCGCCAGTCCGGCGAAGTGGCTGAGCGTTGCGGCATATGCGCCGCACAGCATGGCGAAGGCCAGCGGAGGAGCTTGCATGCCCGCTATGCGCAGGCTCGCGCCAGCGAGCGCGATGGCGATGAGTTGCAGCAGCAGGGCGGTGACGGCGGGAGGGAGTTTGGCGAACAGGGTGTGCAATTCAACCTAGAAACTTCAGTTGGACGAAGCGTAGTGTACGTTCATCGTGGTGTAGGGCAAGGCGCGACGACGAGGAATGGTTGTTCCATTCCGAGGAGGAGCAACGCCGCCATGCGCCGCGAGGGACGTGCAATACGCTTCGTAGCGACTCACCCGATGGGTGAGCGTGGATAAGTGGCGAAATATTTTCATAATCATTTGATTGCGTAGTATAGGGAGCGGTCAACTGAGGTTTCTAGGTTCAACGCACCAGATCGGCCTCGACGTCGTTGCGCTTGGCTTTGCCGGCCAGCCGTTCCAGCAGGGTCAGCGCGAAGTCCATGGCCGTGCCGGGGCCGCGCGAAGTGATGATATTGCCGTCTTCCACCACCGCCCGCGTCTCCACCTGCACGTTGCGGAAGCCATCGAGCGAACCGGGGTAGCAAGTGGCGCGCTTGCCGTCGAGCAGGCCGACAACGGCCAGCACCGAAGGCGCGGCACAGATCGCGGCGACCTGCTTGCCTGCCTCGTTCATCCGGTGCACCAGGTCGAGGACGCGCGCATCGCTCTTGAGGTGGCCGGTGCCGGGCTGGCCGCCGGGCAGCACCACCATGTCGTAATCGTGCGCCAGCGCCTCGTCCAGCGTGGTGTCCGGCAACAGTACGGTGCCGCGGCTGCCGCGCAAGGGGCCGGCGTGCAAACCCGCCACGGTGACGGTGACGCCGCCGCGGCGCAGGATGTTGATGACGGTGACGGCTTCCAGTTCCTCGCTGCCGTCGGCGAACAGGATCAGTGCGTTCTTCATGTTTCCACTCCCGGTTGGCAGGCCCCGTACAGCGTATTCTCCCGCTAACGGGTGCTGTTCGGCGTCGCTGCGGCTGGCTGTGTGCGTCCGGCTTTCAGCCGGCCCCATGCCTTACATTTTTCCCAGATCTTCGATCGCGTCCACGACCATGCTGGTGCCGACCGCAATCAGCAGGATATCTGCCGCGACGCGCACATAACGATGCCCGGCGGGCGGTATGCCCAATTGCACGGTGAGCCTGGAAGGCAAGTCGTAGATGATCACATCGCGCGGGAGCACTTGGCCGACAGCCCATTTCTTCGCCTGTCCCGGCGGCAGGCAGCCATTGTTTTTCTTGGCCAAGCCGGGCGGACAGCGTCCGGCACGGGATTGCTTGCCGAAGTAATCGCGGATGACGGTTCGTTGATTGTCGTTGAAATGCAGGCTGATCCCTATGCCGCCTGCGTCGCGTTTCTGTTGTGGTTTCGCGGATTTATCGCCGCCCGCCCAGGACGGCTTGTCGGCCAGTGCCGTGCCGCTGGCCAGGATTGCTGAGAAAGCGAGTGCCAGGATGTGGATGGTTTGCTTGCTGATGCGTTGCATGATCGGCCTCCCGGAAAAGAGTTGCAGGGGGGATATTGTCCCCCAGCCAGACCCGGCCTGCAATGGGAGATCAGTCGCGGAAATTCTGGTATTGCAGCGGGAAATCGGTGATTGATTTCTTGACAAAGGCGATGGCATCCTGAAGGTCGTCGCGGTTCTTGCCGGTCACGCGCACGGTGTCGCCCTGGATACTGGCCTGCACCTTGAGCTTGCTGTCCTTGATCAGCTTGACGATCTTCTTCGCCAGCTCGATCTCCACGCCCACCTTCACGGTGCAGTTGCGCTTGACCTTGTTGCCGCTGACCTTCTCGATCTTGTCGCTGATGTCGAGGCTACGGATGTCCACGCCGCGTTTGGCCAGCTTGCCGTTGAGGATGTCCTGAACCTGTCCCAGCTGGAATTCGTTATCGGCAAACACCGTGAGCACCAGTTCGGCCTGTTCGACGCGCGCATTGCTGCCTTTGAAATCGAAACGGGTGCCGACTTCCTTGTTGGTTTGCTCGAGCGCGTTCTTGACTTCAGTCTTCTCTACTTCGGAAACGATGTCGAAAGAGGGCATGTTTTTCTCCGTTAAGCCGGGAGCTTGTGGCTTGTGGCTGGTAGCAAAAGCGGATTTCGCTACCAGCTACCGGCCACAAGCTACCCGCTAGTTAACCAAAGCTGCAAACGTAGTTCACTTCATCCTTGGCATGAATCTCGAAGCTGCCGTTCTCGGCCACCTTGAAGCTGCTGTCGGCAGTGTAACTCTTGAACGCGGGTTCGCCCGCGATCTTCACGTCGCAGGTGCCGCTGGTGATCTCCATCAGTTCCGGCGCGCCGACATTGAAGGTGAGCTGGCTGCCCGGCATGATGACGCCGCAGGTCTTGCGTGTGCCATCCGGGAAGAACACCGAATGCGATACGCATTTGCCGTCGAAGAATACATTGGCCTTCTTGCCCACGCTGACGTTATCGAATCTGTCTGACATCGTACCGCTTCCTTTCACTTTGGTTCGTCGGCTTTTACGCCTTTTTGATAATGGGTGTACACATACACCGGGATACCGAGATCGCCCAACTGCCGTTCGATCACGGGTTTGACCTCGTTCCAGTCCAGGCCGTTCATGCCGCAGGCAAGGCGGGGCAGGGCGAGGCTGCCGACCTGCTCCTTCTGTACGAAGGCGCGCAGGGCATGCAGCGCGTGGTTCACATTGCTGAGCGAGGCGTGTCCGGGTTTGCTGCCATGCGCGTAGGCAGATTCTTGCGTGAATAAATTGACGATGAAGTGGCCATCACTGCTCACCCAGGTCCACAAGCCGCCCGGCTTGGGGTGGCTGGTCTGGCAGAAATGGCGGAAATCCTTATACAGTGCCGGCATGCGTTCGCGCAGCTGCAATGCGAGGCCGTGATGAAAGTCATCGTTGGGCGCGACGCCCTGTGCGATGGCCTTGGCGCCGCTTAATAAAATGTCGCCGCTCAGTTCGTGGATCATCTTTTCTCCATGTCGACGCAGGGCGCCGCGCTCCTACTTCTTGTGCAGGTTGGCCGCGATGCGCATGCGCAGGGCATTGAGCTTGATGAAGCCGCCCGCATCCTTCTGGTCGTAGGCGCCCTTGTCGTCCTCGAAGGTGGCGATGGTCGGGTCGAACAGCGAGTCGGTCTTGGAGTCGCGTCCGACGACGATGACGTTGCCCTTGTACAGCTTGACGCGCACCCAGCCGTTCACGCAGCTTTGCGTATGGTCGATCAGGGTCTGCAAGGCCTTGCGTTCCGGACTCCACCAGTAGCCGTTGTAGATCATCGAGGCGTAGCGCGGCATCAGGTCATCCTTGAGGTGGGCGACTTCACGGTCCAGCGTGATGGATTCGATGGCGCGGTGCGCCTTGAGCATGATGGTGCCGCCGGGGGTCTCGTAACAGCCGCGCGACTTCATGCCGACGTAGCGGTTCTCCACCAGGTCGAGGCGGCCGATGCCGTGCTTGCCGCCGAGTTCGTTCAGTTTGGTCAGTACCTGTGCGGGCGTCAGCTTGATGCCGTTCAACGCCACGATGTCGCCGTTGGCGAATTCGAGGTCGAGATATTCTGCCGCATCGGGCGCCTTTTCCGGCGACACCGTCCAGCGCCACATGCTTTCCTCGGCTTCGGCGGCGGGATCTTCCAGATGGCGGCCTTCGTAGCTGATGTGCAGCAGGTTGGCATCCATGGAGTAGGGCGAACCGCCCTGCTTGTGCTTCATGTCCACCGGGATGTTGTGTTGTTCGGCATAGGCCATCAGCTTTTCGCGTGACAGCAAATCCCACTCGCGCCACGGCGCGATGATCTTGATGTTGGGGTTCAGCGCGTAAGCGCCCAACTCGAAACGCACTTGGTCGTTGCCCTTGCCGGTCGCGCCGTGCGAGATGGCCTGCGCGCCGGTCATGGCGGCGATCTCGATCAGGCGCTTGGCGATCAGCGGGCGTGCGATCGAGGTGCCGAGCAGGTATTCGCCCTCGTACACGGTGTTGGCACGGAACATCGGGAACACGAAGTCGCGCACGAACTCCTCGCGCAGGTCGTCGATGAATATCTGCTCCGGCTTGATGCCGAACTTCAGCGCCTTCTGGCGCGCGGGCCCCAGCTCCTCGCCCTGGCCGAGGTCGGCGGTGAAGGTCACCACCTCGCACTGGTAGGTATCTTGCAGCCATTTCAGGATGACCGAGGTGTCGAGTCCGCCGGAGTAGGCGAGGACGGCTTTTTTGATGTTGCTCATGATTTGTTTCTCGTTTAGTTTTGATTTGTTCGTTTGCCGGAGGCGATTTTGGCTCCGGCCGCCGCTTCGCGGCTTAGCTTGCTGCGCAAGTTAGCCTGCGCCGAAACAGGCTGCATTAACGTGCGGCTTAGTTGCTTAATTTCCCCAGCAATAGGTATTCCATTAGGGCTTTTTGTACATGCAGCCTATTCTCCGCCTCATCCCACACCACGGATTGCGGGCCGTCGATGACTTCGGCGGAGACTTCCTCGCCACGGTGCGCGGGCAGGCAGTGCATGAATACGGCATCGGGTGCGGCGGCGCGCATCATGTCGCTATCCACCTGCCAGTCGGCGAAGGCCCTCAGGCGTTCTTCGTTCTCCGCCTCGTAACCCATGCTGGTCCACACGTCGGTGGTCACCAGATCGGAGCCGCGCGCGGCTTCCATCGGGTCGGCAAATTCTTCGTAATGATCTTCGCCGAACAGCCCGGCACGTTCCGGCTCGACCTCGTAGCCGGGCGGGGTGGAGACATGCACGTTAAAGTTCAGTATCTCGGCGGCCTGCAGCCAGGTGTTGCACATGTTGTTGGAGTCGCCGATCCACGCCACGGTCTTGCCGGTGATGCTGCCACGCTGTTCGATGTAGGTATAGATGTCGGCCAGCACCT
>MGWS01000006.1:7793-41436 GCA_001801105.1 Gallionellales bacterium GWA2_60_18 | reverse complement strand
GTTCAGGTAGATCGCCGAGCCGCCGAGCTGGTGCATACCCGCCTCGAACGACAGGCGCGTGCGCGTGCTGGCCTTCTCGAAGATCATCACCAGCGTGCGGTCTTCCAGCGGCCAGTATTTTTCGTAGCGCTTGAAACGCTCCTTGATGATGCGGGTGCGTTTGAACAGGTATTCGAACTCTTCGCGGGCGAAGTCCCTGAACTGCAAAAAGTGTTTTATGCGGGCTGTCATGGTGTTTCCGCTCAGGATTGCATGAAGTCTTTGATCAGCGGACACAGGATGTCCAGCAGCTGCTGCGCCTCGTCCTGCGACATGACGAGCGGCGGCAACAGCCGAACCACATTATCGGCAGTGACGTTGATCAGCAGCCCCCTGGCAAGCGCCTGTTTCACCAGTTCGCCGCACGGCTTGTCCAGCTCGATGCCGATCATCAGGCCCTGGCCGCGTATCTCCCTGATGCCGTTCGCGCCTTGCAGCCCGGCGGCGAGGCCGTCGCGGATGAACCGGCCGAGGTTTTCGGCATGCGCCAGCAGATGATCCTGTTCCATGATGTCCAGCGTGGCCAGCGCGGCCGTGCAGGCCAGCGGGTTGCCGCCGAAGGTCGAGCCGTGGTTGCCCGGCTGGAAGACGCCACTGGCCTTCCCCGCCGCCAGGCAGGTGCCGACCGGCACACCCGAACCCAGACCTTTGGCCAGTGTCATCACGTCCGGCAGGATTTCTCCATGCTGGAACGCGAACCATTTGCCGGTGCGGCCCATGCCGCATTGCACCTCGTCCAGCATCAGCAGCCAGTTACGCTCGTCGCAGATGGCGCGCAACTGTTGCAGGTATTCGATGTCCGTCGTGCGGATACCGCCTTCGCCCTGGATCGGTTCGACCAGCACGGCGACGACGTTGTTGTTGTGTTGGGCAACGTGGCGGATCGCATCCATATCGTTGTAAGGCACGCGCACAAAGCCGCCGACCAGAGGCTCGAAGCCTGCCTGCACCTTGCGGCTGCCGGTGGCGGAGAGCGTGGCCAGCGTGCGCCCGTGGAACGCTTTTTCCATTACGATGATGTTGGGCATCTCGATGCCCTTGTTGTGGCCATACAAACGCGCCAGCTTGATCGCGGCCTCGTTGGCCTCACAGCCGGAATTGCAGAAGAACGCCTCCTGCATGCCGGACAGGGCGCATAACTTGCCGGCCAGTTGCTCCTGTAATGGCATCTGATAGACGTTGGAGCAATGGATCAGCTTGCCGATCTGGGCATTCAGCGCGGCGGTGAAGCGCGGATGCGCATGTCCGAGAGTGTTCACGGCGATGCCGGCCAGTCCGTCCAGGTAGCGATTGCCTTCGGCATCCCACAACCACGCGCCCTCGCCGTGTGAAAAGGCGACGGGGAGGCGGGCATAGGTATTCATCACATGCGACATACAGACCTCTAAAAAACAAGACGGCGGAGACATCCGCCGTGGAGTTATTTGCAGGCCGGCATTATCCTGCCAAACGACCCTGCAAAGCAAACAAGCCGACATCGCTGCCGGCTTGATTGCGGTAAATCGGAAACGGTGGTGTTTACGCCATCGCCTTGATCGCCGCAGACAGACGGCTCTTGTGGCGGGCGGCCTTGTTCTTGTGGATGATCTTCTTGTCGGCGATGCTGTCCACGGTGCTGACCGAAGACTGATAAACGACCTGTGCCGCAGCCTTGTCGCCGGCCTCGATCGCCTTGGTCACCTTCTTGATCGCAGTGCGCAATTCCGAGCGCAGGCTGGTGTTGTGCGCATTCTGTTTGACTGCCTGACGGGCACGCTTGCGGGCTTGTGCGCTATTTGCCATGACTACTCCTTGAAAAATTCGGTACGACGAAAGGCGCGCATTCTAGTGGCTCCCCCCGGCTTTTGCAAATTTTTTTGCTTCACCATCCTCCGGCTATGCAACCGGTGGCGGCCTGCCCCGTCTGGGCGTTGCAGGCCGCCGGTTACCGGTATCACAGCTTGAAGCGGGCAACCCCTTGCTGCAGTTGCTCGCCCAGCGAACGCAGTGCATGCGCCAGCTCGGTCGCGCGCTCGGTCGCGGAAGTGTTCTTTTCCGCCATCGAGGAGATGTTTTCCACGTTCTGCGCGATGTTCTGGATGGCGGCGTCCTGCTCGTGGGTGGCGGCAGCGATGTCACTCACCTTGGCCGCAGTCTCCTTGGCGCCGTGTCCGATCTCCTCCAGCGCATCGCGGACGCGCCCGACCAGATCGAGGCTGCGGGTGGTTTCCTCACGTGTGGTATTCATAGACTGTGCAGTGTGTTCCACCTCGACGCGCATGCCGTCAATCAGTTCCTGAATCTCGGTGGTCGCCTTGCCGGTGCGTTCGGCCAGCTTGCGCACCTCGTCCGCGACCACCGCGAAGCCGCGGCCCTGTTCGCCGGCGCGCGCCGCCTCGATGGCGGCGTTCAATGCCAGCAGGTTAGTCTGGTCGGCGATCTCCTTGATGACTTTGACGATGCCGCCGATATGTTCCGATTTCTGGTTCAGTTGGGTCACCGCTTGCGAAGATTGTGCGACCAGGTCGGCAACGCGCGCCATGTCCTGTGCCGTCTTTTCGGCAACGCCGCGGCCATTGTTGGACAAATTCAGGTCGCGTTCTGCAAGGGTGTTCGTTTCACGCGCCAGATCGGCGATCTGGGTGGTGGTCACCGATATCTGCTCCACTGCGGCGGCGGTAGAGGCGGCTGCATCGGATTGCGCATGTGAGCCCGCGCTGACCTTGGTGCCTGTCTCCTCGACTTCCTCGATCGTGGAGCTCAGTGTTTCAGTCGTCTTTCGTATGCCTTCTACCGTATGCCCGAAGGAGGTGATCAGATGGTCGAAGGCGCGCGAGATCGCTCCCAGTTCCTCCTTGGTTTTGGTATCGTATTTAACGGTCAGGTCGAAATCGCCCGTGCTGCGCGACATGCTTTCGATGGCGGTGGTGAGTTTCTTCAGCGGGTTGACGATGTGCTTACGCGCCACATAGCTGAACAGCAGGAATGCGCCCAGCCCGACCGCGCTACCCAGTATCAGGATGGTGTATCCCAGGGTAAAGAACGGGCCCATCATCTCGTCTTTTTCCTGCTCGACCACGATGGTCCAGCCGGAATCGTAGAACGGCATCGAGGCACCCATCATGGTCTTGCCGTTGGTGCCGGGGTAGAAGCCCATAGCTTCACGGCAACCGGTAGTGCATTGGGCGTTGGTAGTATAGGTGCCGGCGCTGGAGCAGACGATGTTGGCCGCCCGGTCCTGTTGCGTCGCCTGCCACGGGAATTCACTGCCCTTGGTATTGAGGATGGCATTGTCATGGCGGCGCGATGAGGTGATCATCACATTGTCCTTGTTGACGATGTAATAGTCGAAAGTCGCGCCCACGCCGGCCAGATAGAAGGTGCCCATGTCGCCTTCCAGGTTGCCGATCTCGCCGTTGACGATCAGCGTCAGCATGCGCGCGTCCGCATGCACATAGATCGTGCCGCTGGCGCCGGCCTCTGCCGCGAAGCTCAGTACCGGGGTGTCGCCGTCCTTCCAGACGTCGGAATAGCCGTGTTTGGTGTCGATCTTCTGCGTCCAGTCGCGGCCTTCGCGGGCGGGATCGGACGACACGGCGATCTTGCCGTCCTTCACCAGGTCGATCGCATGATAGGCGCGCCAGGTATCGATCTTGCGCTTGCCGGAAGCGATCTCATCCTTGAACGGATGGTCTGCCTGCTTGAATACGTCGGTCTCGACTACTTTGGCGAAATGTTTGCGGACAATAACGGGATCGGTGTCGGTCGCCAGCGAAGCCATCTGCTTGGCGAACTTCTCGTTCTGGCCGATGAAGCGGATCACGCCTTGTTGCTTGGCATCGACGAAGTTCATTAGTCCGCCGAGAGAGGACTTTACTTGCAGCGAATAGATCTGATTGAAAAAGTAAAGGGTGCCTCCAGCCATGGCTGGCAGGAAAATCACTGCGACCACCAGCATCATCTTCCACTGTAATTTGATATCCGAAAAACGCATTACACTTCCCCTTGTGTCTGTTGTCTGGCTCGACCCCGCCTGCGAGCCTGAAGGCGCGGAGTCATCGGAACTTCAGATTCTAAGCCCGGAATTGTCCATCTCCGGAGAGGTGGTATTGTACATGAAACGTCGCGTGGGTCGAGCAGGGCTGTCTCCGGATTTGCCGTGTGTCCGGATGATATGATGCACGCCGTTCGCAGCCCTATATGACCGGCATGAATCTCCTCAAGGCACTCGCCACCATCAGCAGCCTGACCCTGCTCTCGCGCATCCTGGCCTTTGCGCGCGACGTGCTGATCGCGCGCATCTTCGGTGCGGGGGCGGCGACGGACGCGTTTTTCGTGGCATTCAAGCTGCCCAACCTGCTGCGCCGCCTGTTCGCCGAAGGCGCGTTCTCGCAGGCGTTCGTGCCGATCTTCGGCGAATACAAGAGCCGGCGCGGGCACGACGAGACCAAGCTGCTGGTGGATCACGTCAGCACCATGCTGGCGATCATCCTGTTCATCGTCACGCTGATCGGCATCGTCGCCGCGCCCGTGCTGGTCTATATCAGCGCGCCGGGTTTCGCGCAGGATGCGGAGAAGTTCGACCTCACCGTGCAGTTGCTGCGCATCACTTCGCCCTACATCTTCTTCATCTCGCTGGTGGCGGTCGCGGCGGGCATCCTCAACACCTACAACAAGTTCTGGGTGCCGGCGTTCGCGCCCGTCCTGCTCAACCTGTGCTTCATCGGCGGCGCGCTGTGGCTGGCGCCATATTGCGATCCGCCCATCCTGGCGCTGGCCTGGGCGGTGTTCGTCGCGGGTGTGGTACAGCTTGCCTTCCAGATTCCCTTCCTGAAGAAGATCGGCATGCTGCCGAGATGGCGTTTCAGCCTGAAGGATGAGGGCATGTGGCGCGTCATCAAACAGATGGGCCCGGCGGTGTTCGGCGTTTCCATCGCGCAGATCAGCTTGATCCTCAACACCATCTTCGCCTCGTTCCTGGTGGCGGGCAGCGTTTCCTGGCTGTATTACGCCGACCGCCTGATGGAGTTCCCCACCGGGCTGCTGGGCGTGGCGCTGGGCACCATCCTGCTGCCCTCGCTCTCCCGGCTGCATGCCAGCGGCGACCTGGCCGAATATTCCAGGCTGCTGGACTGGGGGTTGCGCCTGACCGTGCTGCTGGCGCTGCCCGCCGCGCTGGCGCTGGGCATGATCGCCGTGCCGCTGCTGGCGACCTTCTTCCAGCATGGCGCATTCACCGCGCACGATGCGCTGATGTCGCGCAACGCACTGGTGGGCTACAGCGTCGGCTTGATCGGCCTGATCCTGGTGAAGATCCTCGCGCCGGGTTTTTATGCGAAGCAGGATATCCGGACGCCGGTAAAGATCGGCATCGTCACCCTGCTGGCCACGCAGGCCATGAACGTGCTGTTCGTGTTCGGCCTGCAACTGCACCATGCCGGGTTGGCATTGTCCATCGGCCTTGGCGCCTGCCTCAATTCCGCCATCCTGTTCCATTTCCTGAAGAAGCGCGGCATCTATCGCTGCGAACCGGGCTGGGCGGGGTTCTTTGCCAGGGTGTGTCTCGCCTTGCTCGCGCTGGGGCTGGTGCTCTGGTTCGGCATGGGCAGCGAACAAAGCTGGCTGGAAAGCTCCGGCTGGTCGCGCATCCTGCGCCTGTCCGCACTGGTCGCGGGCGGCCTCGTGGCGTATTTTGCTGCACTGTTCGTGCTGGGTTTCAGGCTGAAGGATTTTTCCAGGCGGGCGGTGAGTTGACCGGGTAATGACGCAGATTTTCTTGTTCACGCGCTGCAAGGAAACGCAGCACGGTCATGCTACAGCTCAATCGCTGTTTGCGAGAATGTGAAAGCGCAAATCCAGCCGATCCTGCACTTGCAGCGCGCCGCCGAGCACCGCGAGCGGGGTGATGCCGAAATCGGTCTGGTTGAGCGATATCCTGCCGTCGATGATGAGTCCGCCCGCGACGGCTTCGATCCGCGCCGGAACTTCGTAGGTGCGGGTCATGCCATGCAGGGTGACCGATACGTTCAAGGCCGGGCTGCCGGCTGTTGCCTGCGTGACGTGTACCAGCGCGTAGGGAAAATGCCCGGCATCCAGCGTCCGGTTCAGCATGTTGCGGCGGGTGCCGGCGATATCTTCCGCTGACGGCTGGGTGTCGAGTCCCGCTTCATGGCGCAACTCCGGTTCGTCCACGGCCAGCCGTTCGAGCGGGACGTAGAGGTCAGCCACCCCTTCCGTCCCGGAGACATAACCGCCCACATCGTGGCTGGCGACCACATGGTCATGCCCCAGCCGGGCGAGCGGGCCGGCGCGATGCACTTCGATGACGATGGACGAACGGGCTGTATCCACACGCAGGATCTTTTTGCCGAGAGCCGCTGCCTGACGGTAACGGGCTGCGGGAAAGTCCGCCGGCACCGACGCGTTTTCTGCCGCTATCGGCGGAGGAAGGGCGGGAACGCAGGCCGTCAATACGCTTGCCAGCAGCGCAATCAGAGTGAATCTCGCGTAGCGATTCGTTCGCTCCCTCGCCCGCAAGGTGGGAGAGGGTTGGGGAGAGGGAAACGCGGAGGGCGCAGACAATTCGTTATTCGGGGCAGCCTGCGCCATCTGCGTCAGACAGTATCTGCAACTTTTCGGCGGCATCGGAGGAGCTACTTGTGCAGATGCGGGACGTGCATCGCTTTTTCCACCACGTCGCGCGTGAGATGCGGCGCGAACAGCTCGATGAAGTCGTAGGTGTAGCCGCGCAGGTATTCGTTCCTGCGGATGGCGATGCGCGTGGTGTTCGGCTTGAACAGGTGCGCGGCATCCAGCATGCGCAGATGGCGGTCGCGTTCCGGGACGAAAGCCATCTGCGCCACGATGCCGACCCCCAGCCCCAGTTCCACATAGGTCTTGATCACGTCGGCGTCGATCGCGGTGAGCGCGATGTTCGGCGCGATGCCGGCCTTCCCGAACGCCTCGTTGATCTTGCCGCGTCCGCTGAAGGCGAAATCGTAGGTGACGATGGGATATTGCGCGATATTCGCCAGCGTCAGTTTCTTTTCCTCCAGCAGCGGGTGTTTGGGCGGCACGACCACGCAGTGATGCCATTCATAACACGGCAGGGTGACGAGCTCGTCATAGAGCGCCAGGCTTTCGGTGGCAATGGCGACATCGGCCTCCCCGTTAAGCACCTGCTCGGCGATCTGCGTGGGATTGCCCTGATGCAATCCAAGCTTCACTTTCGGATAGCGCTTGATGAACTGCTTGACCACGGGCGGTAGGGCGTAGCGTGCCTGGGTATGCGTGGTGGCGAGAGTCAGCTGGCCGCTGTCCTGGCTCCGGAATTCTTCTCCGACCTGTCTGAGGTTGTTCGCGTCGTGCAGCATGCGCTGGGCGATTTCCAGGATGGCCTTGCCCGGCCCGGTGATTGCGGTGATGCGCTTGCCGTTGCGCACGAAGATATCGGTGCCGAGCTCCTCCTCCAGCAGCTTGATCTGCTTGCTCACGCCGGGCTGCGAGGTGTACAGCGCGTTGGCGGCATCCGATATGTTCAGCCCGCAACGCACGATTTCGTTCAGATATCTTAACTGCTGCAGATTCATGATGCCGCTCCGTATATGGCAATAGGTTATAAGATACTAACATAAAAGTATTTAGCAATATAAGGCTGCCCGCCTAGAATGCGCCTCATTCGAGTGAGGTGGATATGGATTGGCTTTATACGGTTTCCGGTTTTCTGGTCGGGTTGATCGTCGGGGTGACCGGCGTCGGCGGCGGGTCGTTGATGACCCCGCTGCTGGTGCTGTTCTTCGGCATCTCGCCTGCGACCGCAGTCGGAACCGACCTGCTGTATGCCTCGATCACCAAGGCGCTGGGCGGCTGGGTGCATGGCCGCAACGGCACTGTGGACTGGAAGATCGTGGGCCTGCTGAGCCTGGGCAGTCTGCCCGCCGCGCTGCTGACCATCGCCCTGTTCAAATTCCTCGCGCTGGACGAAAAGACCCTGAAGGGGCTGGTGACCGGCGTGCTGAGCGTCGCCTTGCTGCTGACCGCAGCTGCGCTGCTGCTGAAGGACTGGATCAAAAAGATCGCGCAGCGCGAGGACGGCACTGTATACGAACTGCACCATCATCACCTGCCTGCCGCGACTATCGTGACGGGTGCGGTGGTCGGCGCGTTGGTGACGGTCTCATCCATCGGTGCCGGGGTGCTGGGCACGGTGGCGCTGCTGTTCCTGTATCCGCGCCTGCCGGCGGTCAAGGTGGTGGGTACCGACATCGCCCATGCCGTGCCGCTCACCGCCGTGGCTGGCATGGGACACCTGGCGTTGGGCACGGTCGATCTGGTGCTGCTGGGCAGCCTGTTGCTGGGTTCCTTGCCGGGCATCTACATCGGCAGCCACCTCTCCGCGAAAGTCCCGGAAAAAGTATTGCGCCCGATCCTGGCAGTGATGCTGCTGATCATCGGCACCCGCCTGGTTTTGCATTGATCCGTACCAAAGGAAAATTGAAATGAGCCTGAATAACCGCAACCTGTCCGACCTGGAAGAGATAGACCGCTTCGAACAAGCGATGCAGGACTTTCTTGGCGGCCATATGGACGCCGACCGCTTCACCTCCGTCCGCCTGCAACAGGGCGTGTACGGCCAGCGCCAGGAAGGCGTGAACATGGTGCGCGTCAAGATACCGGGCGGGCGGCTGACGCCCGGCCAGCTGGATGCCCTGGCTGATGTGGCGGAGACTTATTCGCAGCGCGGCATTGCCCATGTCACCACGCGACAGTCCGTCCAGATCCATTTCGTGCCGTTGGGCAAATCGCCCGATGCATTGCGCCGCCTGGCGCAATCCGGGCTGACCACGCGCGAGGCCTGCGGCAACGCGGTGCGCAACATGACGGCATGCGGCCTGTCCGGGGTGTGCCCGCGCGAGCATGTGGACGTCGGCGTGCACCTGGATGGCGCGACGCTGCACTTCATGCGCAACCCGCTCAACCAGCAGTTGCCGCGCAAATTCAAGATCAGCTTCTCCGCCTGCGAGGCCGATTGCGCGCAATCGCTGCTGCATGACGCCGGGGTAGTGGCGGTAAAAAAGGACGGCAAGCACGGCTTCATGGTGAAGGCCGGCGGCGGTCTCGGGCACAAGCCGCGCGAGGCCATCGTGGTGGAGGAGTTCATCCCGGAAAGCGAACTGCTGTTTTCGCTGGAGGCGCTGGTCGCGCTGCACAACAGGTATTCGGACCGCACCAAGCGCGCGAAGTCGCGCATCAAGTTCCTGGTCGAGCGTTTCGGCGCGGAGGGTTTTCTGGAGAAATACCGCGAAGAATTCGCCCGCACCAGGGAAGCGCTGGCGGAAAGCGCCTACCCCAGGGGCGAGTGGCGCGAACAAAGCGGCAGCGAGATTCCGGGTTCCGGCGCGCCGCGCAGGCTGTTCGCGCAACACCAGCCGGGGAAGTTCGTGCTGCCGGTGGCCTTGCCCATAGGCGACTTCACGGCGGCGCAGATGCACGGCGTCGCCGCCTTGCTGCGCGCGCACAATCTGGACGAGATCCACACCACGCAGGATCAGAACCTGGCGATCCCGAATGTGGCGCAGGAAAGCATACCCGTCATGCGTGCCGTCCTGGCAGCGCTCGGCCTGCGCGAGCCTGCCGCAGGCGACAACGTGGTGGCCTGCCCCGGCACCGCCACCTGCCGTCTGGGCATCACCTCCAGCACCATCGCGGCGCCCAAGCTATCGGGCGGCGCGAAGGACTTGCGCATCCGCGTATCGGGCTGCCACAACGGCTGTGCGCAACCGGAGACCGGCGACATCGGCATCTACGGCGAAGGCAAGCGGCTGCACGGCAAGCTGGTGCCGCACTACCAGATGTACCTGGGCGGCAACGGCATGGGCGGCGGCGCGCTGGCGCTGAAGGGACCCGCGGTTCCGGCGGCGCGCATCGAACAGGCGATCGCGCGGGTGGAACAGGCCCACGATGACAGCGGTGTGGAGAGCTTCTTCGCCTGGGCGCGCGCGCAGCAGCCGGACTATTTCAATGAATTGCTTGTCGACCTCGCCGAGGTGAAGCCGGCCGATGTTGCGGCGGTCATGCGCGACCACGGCAGCAGCAGCGACTTCCGCGTGGTCAACCTGGGCGGCGGCGAATGCGCGGGCGCGTCGCAGGTGCTGATAGGCGCGAACTTTTTCGAGGCGGCGCATGAGCGCGAATACCGCAACGCACTGGTGTTCCAGCGCAAGTATGCCGAAGCGGCGCAGTGCAACGAATCCATCCTGCGCCTGCTGGGTTCCGGCGTGGCGCAGCTGCTGGGCGGCGCGCGCCAGGACGATCTGGCCAAGCTGGCCGCGCAGCTCAACCTGCTGGCGCCGGAAGAGATCGCTGCCGAGTTCGCCCGTGCCGCGCGGGAACTGGCGAACAGCGGAGAGATCGACAACGATGCGCTTGCCGCGGCCAGCGCGAGGGTGGATGCATGGACGGTCAAGGCGGCGGCATTCGCCACCGGGAAGGATGGACAGCTGGATCTGAGGGAGGCATTGCCAAAATGAATGACGACCTGACAAGGAAAGCCGAAGCGGCCATCGCGGTATTGCAGCAGGCCGTGCGTGAATTCGCCCCGGTAGTGTTTGCCAACAGCCTGGGCGCGGAAGACATGGTGCTCACCGACCTGATCGCCAGGCACCGGCTGGATATCGGGATATTCAGCATCGATACCGGACGCCTGCCGCAGGAAACCTATGACCTGATGCAGGAAGTGCACAAACATTACGGCATACCGCTGAAGATATACTTTCCGGACAGCGCGCTGGTCGAGGAGTATGTCACGCGGCACGGCATCAACGGGTTTTACGACAGCGTCGAGAACCGCAAGGGCTGCTGCTTCGTGCGCAAAGTGGAGCCGCTACGCCGCGCCCTGGCAGGCAAGGGCGCATGGGTCACCGGCATGCGCCGTGACCAGGCGGTGACGCGCGGTACACTGGAGATTTCCTCGTTCGACGCGGACAACGGCTTGCAGAAATTCAACCCGCTGCTGGATTGGTCGAACAAGGACGTGTGGGCGTACATCCGCCAATACGATGTACCCTACAACAAACTGCACGACCGGTTCTACCCCAGCCTGGGCTGCGCGCCCTGCACGCGCTCCATCACGCCGGGCGAGGATATCCGCGCCGGACGCTGGTGGTGGGAAAACCCGGAGAGCAAGGAATGCGGATTGCATGTGCAATCCGCTACCGGGCAAAGCCCGGTTGCTCTCCGGGTTTCGGTGGAGGGTAATGTCGGAAGCGAAGCGCCCGACGTTAGCCGTAACCAAAACCCCGAAGACAAGGAGTGCGGTCTGCATGCGAGCGACACATCGCTCAAGGCGAGCCGCGGACGCATCGTCGGGAGCGCGGCGGACGCGAAGCAGAAGGCCGCGGCGTAGAACGCGAGATGGCGGGGAAATGGAAAATGAAACTGGTCGAAAATAACATGAAAAAACATACGTTCACCCATCTGGATGCGCTCGAGAGCGAATCCATCCATATCATGCGCGAGGTCGCGGCGGAGTGCAAAAATCCGGCGCTGCTGTTCTCCGGCGGCAAGGATTCCATCGTGATGTTGCGCCTGGCGGAAAAGGCGTTCCGTCCGGCGAAGTTCCCGTTCCCGCTGGTGCACATCGACACCGAGCACAACTTCCCCGAAGTGATCGCCTGCCGCGACAAGCTGGCCGCCGATCTGGGCGAGCGGCTGATCGTGCGTTCGCTGGAGGATTCGATCAAGCGCGGCACCATCGTCATCAAGGACGAGAGCAAGCCGCGCAATCCGTACCAGTCCGTGACGCTGCTGGAGACCATCGCCGAATTCGGCTTCGACGCCTGCATGGGCGGTGCGCGACGCGACGAGGAAAAAGCGCGCGCCAAGGAACGCATCTTCTCGTTCCGCGACGAGTTCGGCCAATGGGACCCGAAGAACCAGCGCCCGGAGCTGTGGGACATCTACAACACGCGCGTCCACAACGGCGAGAACATCCGCGTGTTCCCGATCAGCAACTGGACCGAGGCGGACATCTGGGAATACATCGGACGTGAAAAACTGCATATCCCGGAGATCTATTTTGCGCACGAACGCGAGGTGATCCGGCGCGGCAATTCGGTGATCCCGGTTTCGCATCTGGTGCAACCCAAGCCTGGCGAAAAAGTGGAGGTGCTGCCGGTGCGCTTCCGCACCGTCGGCGACATGACCTGCACCGCGCCGGTGGAATCCAGCGCGCGCACGGTGGAAGAGATCATCGCGGAGACCTCGGCCACGCGCATCACCGAACGCGGCGCGACGCGCATGGATGACCAGACCTCGGATGCCTCGATGGAACTGAGAAAGAAGGAGGGCTATTTTTAATGGATACCACCACACAACTGTTACGTTTTATCACCGCCGGCAGCGTGGACGACGGCAAGAGCACCTTGATCGGCCGCCTGCTGCACGACTCGAAGTCCATCTTCGAAGACCAGTTCTCAGCCATCTCGAAAACCAGCGAGAAGCGCGGCATGGCAGCGGTCGACCTGTCATTGCTGACCGATGGCTTGCAGGCCGAACGCGAGCAGGGCATCACCATCGACGTGGCGTACCGCTATTTCGCCACGCCCAGGCGCAAGTTCATCATCGGCGACACGCCGGGGCATGAGCAGTACACGCGCAACATGGTGACGGCGGCGTCCACCGCCAATCTGGTGGTCATCCTGATCGATGCGCGCAAGGGCGTGCTGACGCAGACGCGCCGCCACAGCTACCTCGCCAGCCTGCTCGGCGTGCCGCATGTGGTGCTGGCGGTGAACAAGATGGACATGGTCGATTACTCGCAGGCGCGCTTCGACGAGATCGTGGCCGAGTACAAGGCCTTCGCCGCACAGCTGGGGCTGCACGATGTGCATTGCATCCCGCTCTCCGCGCTGGACGGCGACATGGTGGTGGACAGGGGCAACAGGCTGGATTGGTACAAAGGCCCGGCCCTGCTGGAGCTGCTGGAGACGGTCGAGATCGATCACGACGTGAATACCAGCGACTTCCGCTTCCCGGTGCAGTGGGTATGCCGCCCGCAGACCGAGGAATACCACGATTTCAGGGGCTTCATGGGGCGCATCGAGGCTGGCGAGATATCCGTGGGCGACGAGATCGCCATCCTGCCATCCGGTCGCACCACCAGGGTCAAAGAGATCGTCACCTACGACGGCAAGCTGCAAACCGCCTATGCACCGCAGTCCGTGACCCTCACGCTGGCAGACGAGATCGACATCTCGCGCGGCGACATGTTCGTGCGCGGCAATGCCGCGCCCAAGGTGGAAAAGGAGTTCGAGGCGATGCTGTGCTGGCTGTCCGAGTCGCCGCTGGACAAGAGCCGCAAATACCTCGTCAAGCACACCACGCGCATGGCGAAGTGCCTGTTCTCGCGGCTGGACTATCGCGTGGACGTGAACACGCTGGAACAGCATGCGAGCGACAAGCTCAACATGAACGACATCGCGCGCGTGGCGCTCAAAATACAGCAGCCGCTGGTGTTCGACAGCTACGCCACCGACCGCGCCACCGGCAGCTTCATCGTGATCGACGAGGCCAGCAACAACACGGTGGCCGCCGGGATGATCTGCTGAGATAGAGCGCGCTCCCGGAAAACCGGGGCTTCCGGCAGTTCACGCAGGTCGGGTTACGTTGCGCTAACCCGACCTGCAACTCGTCCGGTGTGCTGGGCGGCTCCGGTTGCGCCGTGCCGCTTTTCGCTCCCGCGCGATTGCAGCCTTTGGGGGTTCAAGGGTATGCTTCGCCCTCAATAAAATCCTCCGTTGCGCAACGGGCTTGCGCGAGAGGAATCTGCGGTGCCGGGAGAGAGCATGAAACTCAACAAGAAGATCACTCTGTTTTCAGTGGGACTGGCCACGGTCATGATCGTCGTGCTGATCATCGTCAGCCTGCTTTCATTCCGGCAGTTCTCCATCATTTCCGCAAAGGCCCACATCCGCTCTGCGGCTGAAATCATCCGCGTCAGCCTGACCGAGGATATGGTCAACGGCGTCATCGACAAACGCGAGGGGTTGCTGCGCCGGCTGGGCGAGGTGGAGGGTCTGAGATCGGTGCATGTGGCGCGCGGCGAGAACGTGATGCGCCAGTTCGGCAAGGGCTTCGAACAGGAAAGTGCGGCAGACGAGATTGAGTCCAAGGTGCTGCAGGATGGGCAGCCCTATTTTGTCGTGCTGGATGAGGCGAACGGCCCCGTGTTTCGCGGCACTATCCCGTTTGTCGCCACGCGCAAGGGCAATCCGGTCTGCATGCAGTGCCACGATGTGGCCGAGGGCGCGGTGCTGGGCGCAGTGACGGTCACCATGTCCATCGGGCATCTCAAGGATAACGCGATATTCGTTTCGGCCATCATGGTGGCGGCGGTCGCCTTCTTCATGGTGCTGATGCTGGTTTTCTTCCGCCGTCTGATCAAGCCGATGGTCACCACGGCCAACGACGTTCAGGAGGCGGTGAGCCACGCGATCAACGGCGATTTCCATGCCAATATCCAGCAGCGCACCAGGGACGAGATCGGGCAGGTCGCGGTGGACGTGAACAAGCTGATGCAGTTCCTGCACAAGGGGCTTAGCACCATACGTGCGGACGTGTCGCAACTGCTCAAACACAAACCGAGCGAGGAGCAGGGCAACCTGCTGAATTCCACGATAGCCATGGTGCAGGGGCTGATCGATGCGTCGCAGTTCAAACAGGCGATCGAAGAGGACGAATCCAGGACGGAAATCTACCAACGCCTTGCGACCGTGGTGCAGGAACGTTTCGGCATCAGCAGTTTCTCGATCTATGAAGTGCAGACCAGCAAGAAACAGATGATCCCCATTGCGGTGAACGGCGAATTCGGCGCCTCCTGCCACTGGTGCGACCCGCAGATTCTGATACGTCCCGAGACATGCCGGGCGCGGCGCACCGGCCATTTGATCGACTCCGTCGAGACTCCCGGAATCTGCAAGGCATTCCGGCCGCCAGAGGACGGGCAGAAGTATTGCCACGTGTGTTTCCCGGTCATCCAGTCCGGACAGGTCGGCAGCGTGCTGCAACTGGTGGTCAAGCAAGAGGATAGCGCGCGCATGAGCGAGATCATCCCCTACATGAACGTCTATTTGCGCGAAGCCGCGCCGGTGATCGAGGCGAAACGCCTGATGGATACCCTGCGCGAAGCCAATCTGCGCGACGCCATGACCGGGTTGCACAACCGGCGCTTCCTCGAGGAATATGTCGAGACGCTGGTGGCCGCCACGCAACGGCGCAAGAGCCAGATGAGCATCCTGATGCTCGACCTCGACTACTTCAAGATGGTCAACGATACCTATGGGCATGACGCCGGCGATACGGTGCTCAAGACGATATCCAAAGTGATGGTGCAGTCCGTGCGCACCTCGGACATGGTGATCCGTTATGGCGGCGAGGAATTCCTGATCATCCTGCTGGACACCGATGGCGACGGGGCGGTCGTGGTTTCGGAGAAGATCCGTACCGCGGTTGAGGAACTCAAGATCCAGCTGACCGGCGCGATGTTGCAGAAGACCATCTCCATCGGCGTCGCGGTGTTCCCGACCGACAGCGACACCTTCTGGCAGACCGTCAAATATGCCGATGTGGCGCTGTATAAGGCCAAGGACAGCGGACGCAATCGTGTGATACGGTTCACGCCGGACCTGTGGACCGATGAAAGAACGTATTGATCTTGATAACCCATTAACCGGGAAATCCCTCGTAGGGGCACGACGTGCCGTGCCCGTATATAGGGCATGCCGTTTTTCGGGCACGGCACGCCGTGCCCCTACACCATGAGCCTGCTTGCCCTGATCGCCGCGCTGTTGCTGGAGCAATTCCATCCGCTCGCCTCGCGCAAGCACCTGTATGGCTGGCTGTCCGGCTATGTCGGTTTTTTTCGGCGCAACTTCAATGCGGGCGAACACCGGCACGGCAAGATCGCCTGGCTGCTGGCGGTATTGCCGTTGCTGTCCGGCGCGGCGGTGCTGTTCTGGACACTGTATCTCATGCACCCGGCATTAGCATGGGCCTTCAATGTGCTGGTGTTGTACCTCACCATGGGTTTCCGTCAGTTCAGCCACTACTTCACCGATATCCACCAGGCGCTGCGCGATGGCAGACTGGACGAGGCACGCGGGTTGCTGTCGGATTGGCGCGGCGAATCTGCGCACGAGTTGAATGCCGAAGAGGTCGCGCGCCTCGCCATCGAACAGGCGCTGCTCGCCTCGCACCGCAATGTCTTCGGCGTGATCGTCTGGTTCGTGCTGTTCAGCGCATTGGGGCTGGGCGGCGCAGCGGGCGCGTTGCTGTACCGCATCGGACAATTTCTGCACGCCCGCTGGGGCGACGAGGACGAAGCGGAACTGGGTGAATTCCCCGGCAGCAAGTTCGGCGGCTTCGCACGGCAGGCGTTCCACACGCTGGAATGGCTGCCGGTGCGCCTGACTACCGCCACCTTTGCCATCGTCGGGGATTTCGAGGACACCGTCTATTGCTGGCGCACCCAGGCGGCGGGCTGGCCCGATCCGGAACAGGGTATCCTGCTGGCCGGCGGCGCGGGGGCACTGGGCGTGCGTCTCGGCATGCCGATCCCGCAGGGCGGCATGCCACTGGATCGCCCGGAATTGGGTGTCGGCGACGATGCCGACGCCGATTTCATGCAGAGCACCATCGGTCTGGTCTGGCGCGCAGTGGTGTTCTGGCTGATCCTGCTGTTGCTGCTGACGCTGGCGAGCCTGATCGGTTAATACAACCCGGCATTGCACCCGGAAGCTCTATGCCTTGTGCGCGGCGATCTGCTGAAACAGCTCCAGCCTGCGCGCATCGATCTTTCCTTCCGCTACCGCGTTGCGTATCGCACAGCCCGGTTCGTGCAGATGCCGGCAGTCGCGGAAGCGGCATTGGCCGAGATAGGGTGCGAATTCGACGAACCCCTGTTCGATCCCGCCGAAGCTCAGGTGGTGCAGGCCGAACGCCTGCACGCCGGGGCAATCGATCAGTGCGCTGCCTTTATCCAGACGGTACAGCCGCGCATGGGTGGTGGTGTGCTTGCCTGAATCCAGTACGGTGGAGATCTCGCGCGTGGCAGCCTGTGCGTCGGGCAGCAGCGCATTGATGAGCGTCGATTTGCCCATGCCGGATTGGCCGACCAGTACGCTGATGTGGTCTTGCAACAGCGGACGTAGCGCGGAGACATCCTGCTTTGCGCTCAATTCCAGTACGCGGTAGCCGATGGCGGAATAGGGTGCCAGCCTTTGACGTGCTGCGTCCGCAGCTTCGGTGAGGTCGCATTTATTCAGCACGATCAGTACGTCCAGCCGCTGGTCATAGGCGGCGACCAGACAGCGCGCCAGCAGCTCGTCGCTGAACGACGGTTCGGCGGCGACCACGATGACGATCTGCGTCACGTTGGCGGCGATGAGTTTTTCGCGGAAGGCGTCGGAGCGGTGCAGCAGCGAACGGCGCGGCGCGATGCGTTCGATCACGCCTTGCGCGCCGTTTTCCGTTGAGGCATCTGCGGTGCGTTTGATTTCTACCAGGTCGCCGCAGACCACTTCGCTCTTCTTGCCGCGTGGCATGCATTCCAGAATTTCGCCATCGGGCAGTTCCGCCAGATAGCGCCGACCAAAGGCGGCAATGATCTGCCCTTGCAGGACTTCGCTCAAGACTTGAGCAGCGCGTCCACTTTCGCGGCGCAGATGAAATCGTTTTCCGACAGGCCGCCGATGGCGTGGGTGCTGTATTCAACCCGGCAACTGTTGTAGGTCACGGTGAGGTTGGGGTGATGGCCTTCCTGATGCGACACCCAGGCGACGGCGTTGACGAACGCAATGGTTCGGTAATAATCCTTGAAAGGATAGGTCTTGGCTATCACCTGACCATGTTGTTGCCAGCCATCGAGTTGTTTCATCAGGGTGTCGGCCTCGGCTTGCGTGAGCGGCGGTACGCCGCCTTCACAGGGCTTGCATTGCTTGTTGGTGAGATCGCATACGGTAGCCATGTTCATCTCACTTGAAATGGTAGTACTCGCGGTTCAGGTAGGCGGAGATATCCTGTTTCTCCTGCACGCTGAGCTCTTTGCGGATGGCGCCGGAACACATGCGCATCTGCGCATCCATCTTTTCCGGGCTGTCCACCTTGCGGTCGGGGCGGGTGAAGATGGCGTTGCCGTCGCCGCCCATGATGGTGTCGTGGCAACTGTTGCACTGGTACTGGTCGAACAGCTTCTTGCCGGTTGCGGCGTCGCCTTTCGGGAACGGATTGGCGGATGCGGCGGTCGCGATGCCGAGCAGGATAACGGTGAGCAAGATTTTCATGTCGGTCTCCTATAAAGTCTGCAAATGTGCGATGCGCGCCATCGCGGGCGGATGCGAATCGTAGAAATCGGAGTATAGCGGGTCGGGGGTAAGCGTTGCCGCATTATCCTGATACAGCTTGACCAGCGCGCTCACCATATCGGATGCATCGGTCTGCTGCGCGGCATAAGCGTCGGCCTCGAACTCGTGCTTGCGCGACCAGGCCGCCAGCAGCGGATGCAGCAGGAAGCTGAACACCGGCAGGATCATGAAGAACAGCAGCAGTGCGAGCGCGGCGGAGGGTGTGGTCACGCCGAGCCCTTCGTAGAACCATGCAGCCTGCATCAACTGGCCCAGCAGCCACAGGAAGCCGAGGCTCACGGCGAAACTTGCGGCGATGCGTTTCAACACATGGCGGCGCTTGAAGTGGCCGAGCTCGTGCGCCAGCACCGCTTCGACCTCGTTGCCGCTCAGGCGCGCCAGCAGCGTGTCGAAGAACACGATGCGTTTGGTCTTGCCGAAGCCGGTGAAATAGGCGTTGCCGTGCGCGCTGCGGGTGCTGCCGTCCATCACGAACAGGCCGCCGGACGCGAAGCCGCACTTGGCCAGCAGCGCCTCGATGCGCGCCTTCAGCGCCGCGTCCTGCAGCGGGGTGAACTTGTTGAACAGCGGCGCGATGTATGCGGGATAGATGAACAGCACCAACAGATTGAACGCCATCCACACGCCCCACACATACAGCCACCAGTTCCCGCCCATGCGTTCCATCAGCCACAGTACGCCGACCAGCAGCGGCAGGCCGAGCGCCGCGCCGACCAGCAGGCCCTTCGCTGCGTCCTTGAGATACAGCGCAAGGGTCATCTTGTTGAAGCCGAAGCGCTGTTCGATGACGAAGGTGCGGTACAGGCCGAACGGCGCCTCCAGCAGTCCGGAGAGTAGCAGCACCGCGACGATGGTCGCCGCGCCCTGCGCGAGCGGCGCATCGAACCAGCCATTGCACAGGCCGGCAATGAACTGGATGCCGCCCGCCACGGTGAAGCCGAGCAGCAATGCGGCGTCGAACAGCGTGCCGAGCATGTCGAGGCGCGTCTTGGCCGAGGTGTAGTCGGCGGCCTTGCGGTGGTCGGCCAGCGGGATCTTTTCGCGGAACGCCTCCGGCACCGCATCGCGGTGCGCGGCGATATGCGCCAGGTGGCGGCGCGCCAGCCACAGTCTGGCCAGCGTGGTCAGCACCAGTGCGGCGATGAAAATAAAGGTGAATTGGGTTGCGCTCATGGGGGATTCGGGTATTCGCAAGGGATGCGCTTATGACACAATACGCGCCTTACCGTTCAAATTTAGGCGCGCGAATTATGGCACAGAACCAGAACCACCTTGTCTGGATAGACATGGAAATGACCGGACTTTCACCGGACACCGACCGCATCATCGAAGCCGCCATCGTCATCACCGACAGCCATCTGGAGACTGTCGCCGAGTCGCCGGTGCTGGTGGTGCATCAGCCGGACAGCGTGCTGGACGCGATGGATTCGTGGAACAAGTCCACCCACGGCAAATCCGGCCTGATCGACAAGGTCAAGGCCTCGACGCTGGACGAAGCGATGGCCGAGGCGCAGATGCTGGAATTCCTCAGGGAATATGTGCCGGCACGGACTTCGCCGATGTGCGGCAACTCCATCTGCCAGGATCGCCGCTTCATGGCGCGCTGGATGCCGAAGCTGGAAGACTATTTCCACTACCGCAACCTCGACGTCAGCACGCTCAAGGAGCTGGTCAAACGCTGGAAGCCGGAGGTGGCGCAGGGCTTGAAGAAACACGGTAAGCACGAGGCGCTGGCGGATATCTACGAGTCCATCGCCGAGATGCGCCATTACCGCGAGCATTTCATCAAGCTGTGATTCCCTGCGTCAGGGAGGTGCTTCAGGGCGCCTCTAAAAATTCAAAGTTCTAAGCAGGGCAAGGCGCGCATAAAAAATTGCGACGCAGCATATGTGTGATATGTAAGGAGTAATTTTTTGTGAGCAACGTAGCATTGCGACGAAATTTGGATTTCTAGAGGTGCCCTTCATGCCGTATGCAAGCCTTAATCCGGCCACCAACCAACTGATTCAGACCTACGCCAGCCGGGATGCACGGCGCCTGGAGCTGGCGCTGGAACAAGCCCATGGTGCGCAGCAGGCATGGGCGCAAACGTCTTTTGCCAGGCGTGCCGAAGTGCTGCGCAAAGCGGCGCAACAGCTGCTGGCGCAACGCGACCACTACGCAACCCTCATCACGCTGGAAATGGGCAAGCCGTTGCGCGAGGCGCGCGCCGAGGTGGAAAAATGCGCCACGGCCTGCGACTACTATGCGCAACACGGCGAGGAGTTCATGCGTGCCGATCCGGTGAAGTCGGACGCCGGCAAGAGCTATGTCGCGCATCAGCCGCTCGGTGTGGTGCTGGCCATCATGCCGTGGAATTTCCCGTTCTGGCAGGTGTTCCGCGCCGCCGCCCCGGCGCTGATGGCGGGCAACGCGCTGGCGCTGAAACATGCGCCCAACGTGCCGCAGTGCGCGCTCGCCATCGAATCGCTGTGGCGCGATTGCGGCCTGCCGGAGGGCGTGTTCACCAACCTGATGATAGAGGTCGAGCTGGCGGCTGATGCCATCGCCAGCCCGCATGTGCATGCGGTCACACTCACCGGCTCGGAAGCCGCCGGGCGCAAGGTCGCTGCGCTCGCCGGACAGCACCTGAAGAAATGCGTGCTGGAACTGGGCGGCTCCGATCCTTTCATCGTGCTGCACGATGCGGATATGGAACACACCGTCGACATGGCGGTCGCCTCGCGCTTCCTCAATTGCGGGCAGTCCTGCATCGCCGCCAAACGTTTCATCGTCGTGCCGCAGATCGGGGATGAATTTTTGCGGCAGCTCAAAATTAAAGTGGAGGCGCTCAAGCTCGGCGACCCGATGGACGAGGCCACCCAAATCGGTCCAATGGCGCGCGCCGACTTGCGCGACGGATTGCATCGCCAGATCAGCGATTCGATCGCACAGGGCGCGCAGGCGGTGACCGGATGCAAGCCGCTCGGAGGGGCGGGATTCTTCTATCAGCCCTCCATCCTGGATCGCGTCACCGCCGGCATGTGTGCCGGACATGAGGAGCTGTTCGGCCCGGTGGCGGCCATCATCCGTGCCGCAGACGAAGACGACGCGTTGCGCCTCGCCAACGAGACCCGCTTCGGCCTCGGCGCCTCGATCTGGAGCAGCGATACGGCGCGCGCCGAACGCCTGGCGACACAGATACAGGCCGGCTGCACCTTCATCAACGGCATGGTCAAATCCGACCCGCGCCTGCCGTTCGGCGGCGTGAAGGCCTCGGGCTACGGGCGCGAGCTGTCCCGGTTGGGGATGCACGAATTCGTGAACGCAAAGACGGTATGGATACGGTAGGGCGAGATTGGTATGAATCCGGCTTGTCCAGATGTAGGGGCACGGCGTGCCGTGCCCGCGTAGGGTGCGACAGGTTGGTTTCAGGCACGGCACGCCGTGCCCCTACGAGATTTTCCGGTTAATGGATGATTCAGGATGAAACGATATGACGACCTTGTCGCCGATGCGCTCACCCGCGTGAAGGAGATCATGCCGTGGGATATGAGCCGGCGTCTTGCGGCGGGCGATGCGCCGGTGTTGCTCGACGTGCGCGAAGCGGCGGAGTTCGCGCTGCTGCATATCCCCGGCTCGATCAATGTGCCGCGCGGCGTGCTGGAGCAATCCTGCGAATGGGATTACGACGAGACCATGCCGCTGCTGGCAGCCGGGCGCGAACGGGAGATCGTGGTGATCTGCCGCTCGGGCAAGCGCTCGGTGCTGGCCGCCGATGTGATGCAGCAGATGGGTTATGGCAACGTGGTCTCGCTCAAGACCGGCGTGCGCGGCTGGAACGATTTCGAGCAGCCGCTGGTGGATGCGGACGGCAATATGGTGGATGGCGACAGCGCGGACGAACTGCTCGCATCGCGTCTGCGCCCGGAGCAGCGCAGACCCAAAACATCCTGATGTAGTACAGGAGGGCAGACGAGTGTGGCGCACAGAAACAATCTGGCGCTTCGTCAGGAACGATGCGCCAATCGCGACAGGCGCTGGCGGTGTCTATGGGCAGGTGGCAGCGTTGGTGAAGACAACCGAGCCGGTATTGCCGCCGCCGTTGGTGCAGACGCCCGCACTGTTCGTGTTGCCGGTAGAACCGGCGTTGATCGTGGAGCTACCCACATACACCGCGCGGTTGGTCGTGCCGCCGGACGCGCTCAGCGTGTTCCCGCTCACCGTCACTGCCGTTGAGCCTGCGAAAGATAAAGCCCTAATGTCCCCTGCGCCATTACCCGTCACCGTAATGGTGTTGCCGCTCACCACAAGATTGGTGATGGATAAACCCTTGAGGCCTACCGCGTAATTGTTGCTTGTTTGCGCGGCAGTGATCGTATTGTTGCTGACCGTTATGTTGCCGGCGGTGTCGTCCAAATGGACAGCCTCAAAAAACGAAGCATTCTGTGTTCAGGTAATCGTGAGTCCCGACAGAGTGTTGTTGCCTGGCAAGCGGACAACATAAGTACCGATCTTGACTGTGTACCCAAGGGATATGCTCAATCTGTGAATCGCAGGAGTATGCCCATCACTTCTTTGACCCCATCGTCGGCGTCCGTGGTCGCGTGGTCGGTGCGAATCAGCGAAACGGGCGCGGGCGGAAGGCGAACATCCATCGCCGAGCTATAGGACGGCGCCTACGGACAGGTGCTGAGGTCGGTGAAGACGATAGAGCCGCTGGCCGGCGCACCATTACAAGCGCCGCTGCCGCGCGTATTGCCGGTCGAGCCGGCATTGATGGTGGCACCGGTCACCCATGCCATATTGTTGGCAGTTCCGCCGCCCGAGGCGCTCATGCTGTTGCCCGTCACGGTGACCGTTATGCCACCACCGCCGTTCATTCCGAGAGCCGTCATGGTGGTGGCGCCGCCGCTGCCGGTCGCGGTGATGGTATTGCCGCTTATCGTTCCGCTGGTGCCGTTGCCGAACAGCAGGGCCACCGCCCCATTGGCACCGCTTTGGCTCACCGAGAGCGTGTTGTTCGCAATGGTCACGCCACCGGCGCCACCGGCAACCTGGACGGCTCGTCCGCCGCCGCCGCCGCTATAGGTATTGGTGATTGTCAGCCCCGACAGCGTTCCGTTGGAATTGACTATGACGGTGTCGGTCGCATTCGTGGCATGGACCGCCGCCCCGGTGTTCAGGGTCGCGACATGGCCCGACGCAGTGCGCACGGAGCTGGTGCCCGTCAAGGTCTGGTTGGCCTGCAGGGAGATTGTTGCGGCGGCGGTGTTGAAGGTGCCCGACAGAATCACCGTGCTGCCGGCTCCGGCTGCGGCTACGGCGCCGGGCAGCGCCGCCCCCGTGGTGGTGGCGCTGTTGAGGACCGTGAAGGTCTGGCCGCCGGACGTCTGGGTGGCGGTCTCCACCAGCGTCGAGGCGACGCGGCTTTGCGTGACGATATCCACGTCGCGCATCACCGGCGCAGTCATGCGCCGTTCCTGAACGGAGAGGCGATGCGTTTCCACTTCGCCACCGAGCGGGATGCGCAGGCGCAGGGAGAGGAAGGTTTGGCTACCGCGGGTGTTATCGTCCTGTGCTTCCGCGCTCAGGAACAGCCCCGCGCCCTTGCCGAACCGGGAAAGTTCTTCCATGGCCAGTTCGGCGCGCAGACGGGGGCCTTCCACCGTCACGCCGGCATCACTGAAGCGATAGCCGCCGAGGTAGAGCCGCAACTGGCGATGGGCCTCGGAATCGAACAACGGCGTGCGCCAGCCGACTTCGGCGTCGAAGCCCTTGAGGGCGCGCTCTTCGCGCGTGGTGGTGGTGACCTGGACGGCGGCGCCCGAGATGGCGGCAGTGCTGGCGGTGCCGAGCTCGCGCGCTTTCGTGCCGAGGGGCAGGTAGCCGTTGGCGCGGAAATCCCAGTCGCGGCCGAGAGCTTCCGCGCCCAGCGTTGCTTGGTTGAAGGTGTTGCCGATATCGGTACGGCGGTGATCGAAATAACCGTAAGCACCGAGGTTCCAGCCACTGGGCTGCATGCGGCGAGCGCCGAAGCCGAAATTACCTTCGTTGCTGGAGTTGTCGTCGAAACGTCCGCGCAGGTTGGCGAAGTAGAGCGTGCTTCCATCCTGCGCAATGGGCAGGAACAGATCGGCTTCACCGAGGCTACGCTTGCTGCCGAGTTTGGCTTCGACATCGACGTGCGCGCCCCATTTTGGGCTTGGGTTGCCGGGTGTCTGCTCCTGCGCTATCGCACTAAAAGAGGATGCCGCGAATCCGCATAGCCCGATATATCGCCAATACCTGATTTTTGTCATGCCACCATTTCCCCGATAATCCATACTCGCCCTTTAGAGAAGGGCTATTGAATTGATAATGGTCAACTATGCCTGTGAGTACGGTATTGCGATACCCCCCTAATCAGGTGGAAAGAGAAATCAGGCGGACTGTCCCAGCCATAAGGCCATCAGCGCGGCCCGGTTGTTCACGCCGAACTTGCGGAAGATCGCGGTGACGCATTCATGGACCGTGTGGTAGCTCCGCCCCAGTTCGGCAGCAATCAGTTTCTCGGAGCGCCCGCTCAGCAGCAGATGCAATACCCGCCGCTCGGCTTGCGTCATGGGTGTCGCGGCCAGCAGCAGACCATGGGAGAGCATAAGCTGCCGATGAAACCACTTGATGCCGCGCAGGGCGTAGGCGATGGTATCCCGTTCGGTTTCAGTAAAAGGGGGGCAGTTCAGCGCGCGGTGTATGCCGAACCAGGATTCGGCGTCCTCGTTTACCGGGAATGCCACCCAGACGGTATCCGCTGTACCGACATTCTGATAGTAGGCGCGATAGTAAAGCGATTCGAACCACTCGGGGCCGACCATATCGCGCAGCCGGTTGGCGCGAAAAGTGCCTGCACCTTCGACGTTGCGGATGGTGGTGATATCCACTACCCCCTGTTCCAGTTTTTCCACCTGCTCGTGTACGGCATCATCCAGTGGCGGCGAGGAGTGCATATGGCGGATGATGCGCGGCCGCCAGCCCTTCACCGGATCTCCGGGGAAAGTCGCATCTAGGCGCGCCGTCCCCATCCAAGTGATGTTCCAAGCTCCCGCCAAGGCGCACAGCCCCTCCATAAGGTGGGTGAGCGCCTCATCGGGGCGCGCGGCATCAAAGTCTGCCAATCCGTCCCAAAGCGCATGGATATGTTCGATTGCTTGCAGGTTCATAGTGGGTGTGAATGTGGCCATGAACTATTTGTCAGCACCCATCGCCAGTGCGCGCAGACGACCTTGTTCAAGTTCTGCCGCATCCGGTTTGTCCAGCCAGCCGTGCAGGTTGTCCTGCACGATGTCGGTCAGCGCGTGCAGCCAGTCATCGCGTTCGTTGAGGCAGGGGATGTAGTGATACTCGCCGCCACCAGCATGTAAAAAATCTTCGCGCACATCCAGCGCGATCTCTTCCAGTGTTTCCAGGCAGTCGGCGACGAAGCCGGGGCAGACGACATCCACGCGCGCAGTCTTTTTTTTGCCGAGTTCTTTCAGCG
Organism: Gallionellales bacterium GWA2_60_18; assembly: GCA_001801105.1. Next base: position 15,501 of record MGWS01000006.1, on the reverse strand, counting down.
TCGCGGCGGTGTAGGGCTTGAGCCATTCCGCCTTGCCGAAGCGTGACTGGAAGCTGACGATATATTGATCCGTCTTCAGTCCCAGTTGCTGCGCCAGCAGGCGACCGGTCTTGTGGCACTCGCAGTGGTAGGGGTCGCCCAGGTCGAGCGTGTTGCGCGGCAAGCCGTGAAAGCTCATCACCAGCTTTTCGGGGCGGCCATGCTTCATCCAGTAGTCATTGATGCTGTTTGCCAGTGCCCTGATATAACCGGGATGGTCGTGGAAGTGTTTGATGGTGCGGATAGCGGGTGTGTTGCGCATCTTCTGCAATTCGCCGTACACGATGTCGGTGACGGTTGCTGTGGTGCTGGCGGCATATTGCGGATACATCGGCACGACCAGGATGCGCTGGCAGTTCTGCTCCTTGAGTTTGCGCAGCACGGCGGGAATCGACGGGTTGCCGTAACGCATCGCGTAGTCCACCACGAACGGCGCTTTGACGCGTTCGCCGAGATAGCCTTGCAACAGCACAGCCTGCTTCGCGGTGTAGACGCGCAACGGCGAGCCTTCGGGTAGCCACACCGAGGCGTACTTTGCAGCAGATTTTTTCGGGCGCGTGTTGAGGATGATGCCGTTGAGGATCAGCCACCAGATCGCGCGCGGCATCTCCACCACGCGCGGGTCGCTCAAAAATTCCTTCAGATAGGCGCGCACCGCTGGCACCGTCGGCGCATCCGGCGTGCCGAGGTTAACCAGCAGGATGCCGGTCTTCTCCGGCGTGCCGTGGGTGAATGCGGGTTCGGGCAGGTAGCTCATGATATCCCTCAGTTCTGCGACAGCGCGTTGCCCAGCAGCCTTGCGGTGATGTCCACGATCGGAACCACACGCTGGTAGTCCATGCGCTTCGGGCCGACCACGGCAAGGGTGCCGACCACTTTGCCATCGGCGGAATAGGGCGCGGTGATAACGCTGCATTCTTCCAGCGAAGCCAAGCCGGATTCGGCACCGACGAAGATGTGGATGCCTTGTCCCTTGCGCCCTTCTTCCAGCAGTTGCAGCAGGCCGGTCTTCTGCTCGAACAGGTTGAACAGGCCGCGCAGCCGGTTCATGTCGGTGGACAGGTCATGCACATGCAGCAGTTTATGTTCGCCGCTGATGACGTAATCCCCGGATTTCCTGGCCGCCGCTTCGTCGCCTGCGGCGAGTGCCGCCGCCATCAGCGAGCTCATGTCCTGATGCAGCTGGCGCAATTCGCCGCGCAACTTTTCGCGAATCTGCGAAAAGCTGCAACCGATGTAGTTCTGATTGAGGAAGTTGCCCGCTTCGACGAGCTGCGACTGGGTATAGTCATTTTCCGTCAGCAGCACGCGGTTCTCCACCTCGCCGTCCGGCATCACGATGATGAGCAGCACGCGCTTCTCGCCGAGGCGCAGGAATTCGATCTGGCGCACGGTGACGACATCGCGTTTCGCGGTAGCCACCACGCCGGCGAATTGCGTCAGATCGGACAGCATGCTGGAAGCCTGCGCGATCAGCCGCGACGGGTTGTCCGGCTGCAACTGGTGTTCCATCTGCTGCATGCGCAGGCTGTCCAGCGGTTTGGTGACCAGCATCGTGTCGATGAACAGCCGGTAGGCCATGCCGGTCGGAATGCGCCCGGCAGAGGTGTGCGGGCTGCTGACCAGGCCGATGTCTTCAAGGTCGGCCATCACGTTGCGAATGGTCGCCGAGCTGACTTCCAACCCGGAATATTGTTGCAAGGCGCGCGAACCGACCGGTTGGCCGTCGCTGATGTAGCGTTCCACCAGAGTCTTGAGCAGGATCTGCGCGCGTTCGTTGAGCATGGGATGATTCTACCATCGGCGTCCTGTTGCGGTGGTTTCGCCGCATTTGCAGAGTTGGCGGCAGGTTTGACAAACAAGTGTTTGAAAACTACATTGCCGTTCCTTGTCAGAACATCAACTTTTATGAATTACGCCGCATTGCCCCTTGCTCTGGTTCTTGTTCTCGCCGCCTGTCATCAGGAAAACGCGCCGCTCGCCAGAGTCGAGCAGGCGGTACTGACGGCTGTCGTGGGTGAGTCCGCCGGTATCGCCGGACATGTCTATAGCGGCGAGGTCAGGGCGCGCTATGAGAGCGTCCCGGGTTTTCGCATCGGCGGCAAGATCGTCGAGCGCATGGTGGACGCGGGCGCGCGCGTGAAAGCCGGGCAGGCGCTGGCGCGCATCGACCCGGCTGATGCGGGCTTGCAGGCAAGTTCGGCAGACGCGCAATATCAATTGGCCGAGGCGGAAGCGAAGCGCTATCGCGAACTGCGCGACAAGGGCTTCGTCAGCCAATCGGCACTGGATGCCAAAGAGACCGCGCTCAAGGCCGCTGCCGCGCAGGCCAGCTTGGCGCGCAATCAGTCCGCCTACACCACCTTGCGCGCAGACCATGCGGCGGTGGTGACGGCGACCCTGGCGGAAGCCGGACAGGTGGTGAGTGCCGGGCAGCCGGTGCTGCGCCTGGCCCGGGACGGCGAGCGCGAGATCGCGATCGCGATACCCGAGACGCAGTTCGCCGATCTTGCAATCGGCGCACCTGCCGAGGTCGAGGTCGGAACCGGACGTTTCACAGGACGCTTGCGCGAGCTGGCGCCGGCGGCCGATCCGGCCAGCCGCACCTATCCGGCACGCGTCGCGCTGAGCGATGCGGATGCGCGGGCCGCGCTGGGCATGACGGCGCGGGTGCGCTTCGGTGGCGGAGAAGGGCAGGTTGGCTTCATCGTTCCGCTGTCGGCGATCTTCCAGCAGGGTGACAAGTCTGCCGTGTGGATCGTCGCCGCCGACCGCAGCCTCAGCCTGCGCCCGGTCCGCATCTCGGCCTACCGGGATGACGGCGCGGTGATTGCCGAAGGGCTGGTGGCGGGCGAGCGCATCGTCAGCGCCGGGGTGCACAAGCTCAGCGCGGGCGAAAAGGTTCGTATCGTCGAGAGCGAACGCAGCAAATGAAACGTTTCCCCAATCTCTCGTCCTGGGCGCTGACGCACCAGCAGATGGTGCTGTATCTCATCGTCGTGCTGATGGCGGCGGGCGTGCTCTCCTACTTCAAGCTCGGTCGCGCCGAAGACCCGGACTTCACCTTCAAGGTGATGGTGGTGCGCACGCTGTGGCCGGGTGCGACGGCGCAGGAGGTGGAGCGCGAGCTGACCGAACGCATCGAGAAGAAATTGCAGGAGACACCCTGGGTAGATGTGTTGCAATCCGCCTCTAAGCCGGGCGAGTCGCTGGTCTTCATCGTCCTGAAAGACTACACGCCCAAGCCCGAGGTGCCCGAGGCCTGGCGGCAGGTGCGCAAGAAGCTCGACGACATCCGCCACACGCTGCCGCAAGGCGTACAGGGGCCGTTCCCCAACGACGAGTTCGGCGACGTGCAGATTAATGTGTTCGCGCTGACCGGTGACGGTTTCGATATTGCCGCGTTGCGCCGCCATGCCGATCGCATCGCGCTGGAATTGAAGCGCGTGCCGGACGTGAAGCGCGTCGAGCTGATCGGCGTGCAGGATGAGAAGATCTACCTCGACGTGTCGCCGAACCGGCTCGCCAGCCTGGGCATCAGCGTGCCGCAGATCGCCGAGGCGCTGCAAAAGCAGAACGCGGTGAGCCCGGCCGGATTCGTGGAGACGGAGAGCGACCGGATCAGGCTGCGCGTCGGCGGCGCTTTCGACAGCGTGGAGCGGGTGCGCGCTGCCGACCTGCTGGTGAACGGCCAGCATTTGCGCGTCGGCGATATCGCCACGGTCAGCCGCGGCCTGGCCGATCCGCCCGCGCCGCAGATGCGCGTCGCGGGGCAGTCCGCCATCGGCATCGGCGTGGTGATGGACAAGGGCGGCAACGTGATCGATCTCGGCGACAACCTCAAACAGGCGATGAATGGCATCTCCGCCGGGCTGCCCGCGGGCATCGAGGTGCACGTGGTGGCCGACCAGCCGGCAGTGGTCAGGGGCTCGATCCGCCTGTTCGAAAACTCGCTCACTGAGGCGATCCTGATTGTGCTGGCGGTGTCGTTCCTCAGCCTGGGTTGGCGCACCGGCACCGTGGTGGCGCTGTCCATCCCGCTGGTGCTGGCGATCACTTTTTTCCTGATGAAAGTGTTCGGCATCGACCTGCAACGCATCTCGCTGGGTGCACTGGTGATCGCGCTCGGCCTGCTGGTGGACGATGCCATCATCGCAGTAGAGATGATGGTGGTGAAGATGGAGCAGGGTTGGGATCGCTTCAAGGCGGCCACCTTCGCCTACACCTCGACCGCGTTTCCGATGCTCACCGGCACGCTGATCACCGCTGCCGCGTTCACGCCGGTCGGCTTTTCCAAGTCGGCGGCGAGCGAATACACCATCTCCATCTTTCAGGTCGTCACTATCGCGCTGCTAACTTCGTGGATCGTCGCGGTGGTGTTCACGCCCTATCTCGGCTACAAACTGCTCGACCCGAAAAAACTCGTCGCCAAAGCGCAACGCCACGGCGAGGACATCTACGGCACGCCGTTCTACCGGCGTTTCCGTGCGCTGGTGGAATGGTGTCTGCGCAACCGCTGGAAGGTCATCCTCGCCACGGTGCTGATGTTCATCCTGTCGGTCGCCGCGTTCGGCAAATTCGTGCAGAAGCAGTTCTTCCCTTCCGCCAGCCGACTGGAGCTGATGGTGGACGTATGGCTGCCGCAGGGCGCTTCGCTCAAGGCGACCGGGCATGAGGTGCAGCGCATCGAGCAACTGCTCAAGGACGACAAGGCGGTGGACTACTACTCGTCTTATGTCGGCAACGGCGCGCCGCGCTTCTTCCTGTCGCTCGACCAGCAACTGTTCGCCGACAACTTCGGCCAGTTCATCATCGTCACCAAAGACCTGCAAGCGCGCGAAGACCTCAAGCAGCGTCTGGAGCAACGCTTCGCCGCCGACGATTACTCGCACCTGCGCGTGCGCGTGGTGCGTCTCGAGAACGGCCCGCCCATCGGCTACCCGGTGCAGTTCCGCGTGCTGGGCGACGACCTCGGCAAGATCCGCGAGATTTCCGAGCAGGTCGCGGCGGCGATGCGCGCCAACGTACATTTGCAGAACGTCAATTTCAACTGGAACGAGAAGGTCAAGAGTGTGCGCGTCGAAGTGGATCAGGACAAGGCGCGCCGCCTCGGCACTTCCAGTCAGGAAGTCGCGCAGGCGCTGCAGGGCTGGCTCAACGGCGTGGCGCTGACGCAATACCGCGAGGGCGACCAATTGATCGATGTGGTGTGGCGCGGTGGCGCAGACAGCGACAGCCGTTCGCTGGATCGCCTGCCCGACCTTGACATCCCGCTCGCGGGCGGGCGTCACGTGCCGCTGGCTCAAGTGGCGAAGTTGGTGCCGGTACTGGAGGAGGGCATCATCTGGCGGCGCAACCGTCTGCCGACCCTGACGGTGCGCGCCGACATGGCGGACAAGGTGCAGCCCGCGACTGTGTCGGTGCAGATGAATAAACAATTCGACGAGCTGCGCGCAAAGCTGCCATCCGGCTACCGCATCGAGATGGGCGGCAGCATCGAGGAATCCGCCAAGGGCGAGACCGCCATCGCCGCCGTGGTGCCACTGATGCTGGTTGGGGTGATCACATTGCTGATGATCCAGTTGCAGAGCATCAGCCGTACCGTGATGGTGCTGCTCACCGCGCCGCTGGGGTTGATCGGCGTCACGTTCGCACTGCTGGTGTTCCAGGTGCCGTTCGGTTTCGTCGCTAACCTCGGCTTCATCGCGCTGGCCGGGATGATCATGCGCAATTCGGTGATTCTGATAGATCAGATTCGCCAGGACGAGGATGAGGGCAAGACCCGTTGGGAGGCCATCATTGGCGCTACCGTGCGCCGCTTTCGCCCGATCATGCTCACCGCCGCTGCCGCGATCCTTGCGATGATTCCGCTGACGCGCCAGGTGTTCTGGGGACCGATGGCGGTGTCCATCATGGGCGGGCTGGTGTTCGCCACCTTGCTCACCTGCCTGTTCCTGCCGGCGCTGTATGCGGCATGGTTCAGGGTGCGCGAACACGACCAAAGCGCTATCATGCCGAAAACTGACGAGGCGGCCAGATAGCCATGAGCACCTTCAAGGTCATCCAATTCAACATGCAGTTCGGCCAGGTATGGGACGATGCCGACCCGGACGGCGCGCCCGTCGATCTGGATGCGACCATCGCGGAGATCCGCAGCCACAACGCCGATATCGTGCTGCTGCAGGAAGTCGAGTTCGCGCAGCCCGGCGGCGCGCAGATCGAGCCGCCGCCCAACTACACGCGGATCGCCGCCGCGCTTGCCGGATACCACGGCTATTTCGCCTACCCCAAAGCCGATCCGCGCGAACTGCCCTTCGGCATCGGACTGGCCATCTTCTCGAAGACCCCGCTGCGCGACACGTCCCGTTTCGACCTGCCGTCCCCGCCGGTCAGGTTCGAATTCCAGGGCGAAGAAACGACCCCCACCGACCGCCTGCTCATCGGTGCCAAGACCACCATCGCGGGTCACGAACTCCAACTGTTCAACACCCACCTGCTGGCCTTCTTCATGCTCAACTCGTCGAGCGAGCAACACATCGAACAGCGCCGCCTGGTGGTCGAACACCTGCGCCGCTCGCAAGGGCCGACCGTGCTGGGCGGCGACTTCAACGTTAGCAAACACGAATCGCTGGTCGCCCAAGTCGCCGAAGCCGGTTACCAAACTGTACAGACGGGAGAGATCACCTGGCGCAGGCGCCCCTACATCCTCGACCACATCCTGTATAACCGCCACCTGCGCCCGGTGCGCCATGCCGTCACCCCGACCAAGGCCTCCGATCATCACGTGCTGATGGCGGAGATGGAATTCGTGGGGTGAAGTTTTCCTGCCGGGGGCGGGCACTACGATTGTGCGACGCAAATCCAGTTGCCAATGTTAGGTTTCAATCCTCGCCCGCGCCGAGGCGCGGGCGCTACACCGCAGCAAGATAGTTCCGGCTGACGGAGTTTGGTTTCAATCCTCGCCCGCGCCGAGGCGCGGGCGCTACGATTGATAAGCTGGAACCGGGGCACTGTGAAAAAGTTTCAATCCTCGCCCGCGCCGAGGCGCGGGCGCTACGGCAGGCGGGGCGTATCACGGAGCCCCCGTCGATGTTTCAATCCTCGCCCGCGCCGAGGCGCGGGCGCTACATAGAACAGTAAAGAAGCTGTCAAGCGGAAAAGTGTTTCAATCCTCGCCCGCGCCGAGGCGCGGGCGCTACGGCAGCACGGCAAAGGGCAAGGAGCAAGATTACTGTTTCAATCCTCGCCCGCGCCGAGGCGCGGGCGCTACAACCAACTTGCCTTCAACCACGCAGCGGAGGTTCGGTTTCAATCCTCGCCCGCGCCGAGGCGCGGGCGCTACCGCGGTGCTGGCGCTTCTCAACGCGGGGACAATTGTTTCAATCCTCGCCCGCGCCGAGGCGCGGGCGCTACCCAGAAATATCGACTGTCTGATCGAGCGGCGTGGGTTTCAATCCTCGCCCGCGCCGAGGCGCGGGCGCTACAGGTGACCAGCAAGGAGGATCCAGACGGTGTGGGGTTTCAATCCTCGCCCGCGCCGAGGCGCGGGCGCTACTTTTTTCAAGCCTACGCGTAAGCCGTCCAACTGCTTGTTTCAATCCTCGCCCGCGCCGAGGCGCGGGCGCTACCGTGCGCGTGCTGCCCGCTGGCGGGTCACTTGCCGTTTCAA
>MGWS01000006.1:0-7757 GCA_001801105.1 Gallionellales bacterium GWA2_60_18 | reverse complement strand
CCGCGCCGAGGCGCGGGCGCTACAACTACGTTAAAGGAGAAACAAAATGCCTCATTATGTTTCAATCCTCGCCCGCGCCGAGGCGCGGGCGCTACAGGGTTACCGGCTGCGACGTTTGCCCATAGCCGAGAGTTTCAATCCTCGCCCGCGCCGAGGCGCGGGCGCTACAGCCGTGGGTCTTTTGATACAAGTGCCAGCGGTTGTTTCAATCCTCGCCCGCGCCGAGGCGCGGGCGCTACCCCCGCCGAGTCCGTGCGAGCTGTATGCGTGGCTGTTTCAATCCTCGCCCGCGCCGAGGCGCGGGCGCTACACAGCAGCGAGCTCGATTGTCCCCCCCGCGTTGAGTTTCAATCCTCGCCCGCGCCGAGGCGCGGGCGCTACTGTTCGCACCGCGCGCGCAAGCCGCCGATATAAAGTTTCAATCCTCGCCCGCGCCGAGGCGCGGGCGCTACGCGGTCGCGCTGAGCGAAGTAAATGTAACGGTCAGGTTTCAATCCTCGCCCGCGCCGAGGCGCGGGCGCTACCGGCGATCACCGCACGCAGCTCTTCACCAACTTGATGTTTCAATCCTCGCCCGCGCCGAGGCGCGGGCGCTACAGCAAGGTCGGCTGGTTGCGGTTGGATTTGCCGGGTTTCAATCCTCGCCCGCGCCGAGGCGCGGGCGCTACAAGACCCAGCGGGAAATCTCCATTTTCTTGACTCGTTTCAATCCTCGCCCGCGCCGAGGCGCGGGCGCTACATTAGTACGTTTTTCATGCCGCCCATCATCTCGACGTTTCAATCCTCGCCCGCGCCGAGGCGCGGGCGCTACGCAGCCAAGTATCCGCAGGTTGAGGGAGTGCTGTGTTTCAATCCTCGCCCGCGCCGAGGCGCGGGCGCTACGGTCGAGGATTTTGGTAGACACCACCTACTTTTCGTTTCAATCCTCGCCCGCGCCGAGGCGCGGGCGCTACGGGTTGCTATGCCTACCACGTCGCGTGGGTGGCCGTTTCAATCCTCGCCCGCGCCGAGGCGCGGGCGCTACCCGGCGGGCGGGTTGCTGGTGTAGCCGAATTGCTGGTTTCAATCCTCGCCCGCGCCGAGGCGCGGGCGCTACAGTTCGCATTTAACGCCATGACTTGCAACGTTTAATGGCGAACTTTGCGCGAACCTCGAAAAAATTGCTTTTTCGAGACCCGCACAATTCTTGTGGCGGAGAAATAAATCAATTCCGCACAATGTGTTACGTGAGGCGCGAACCTGCTGGGTTTGTGTTGTTGCTTGCGGTTCGCGCATGGTCATATTACCAGTGGCCCTTCAAAATTGACGGCGCGGAAATGGCCATGTTCTTTGATGTGCAATTCTACCGGTTCGGTGAGGCGATATAAACGCAAGCAGTCTTCTTTTTCGTTTATTTCGGCGAGGAGGTCGCGTTCAAGTTGTTCGTATTGCATCTGGTTGACGCGGCATTCGAATACGGAATTCTGTACGCGCTGGCCGATGCTTTCGCAAACTTTTGCCACGCGTCGCAAGCGGCGGCGGCCTTCTTTGGTTTCGGTGGATACGTCGTAGGCGACGATGATGAGCATGTCAGCGCGCCAAGAAGGGGAGGTAGGTTTCGGTTTCGCCGCGTATGTGTCTTGCCAGCAGGCGCGCTTGAATTTGCGGCAAGAGGCCGATGGGCATTTTGGTTTCCAGCAGGGGATGGGTGATTTCTTCCTGTTTGCGCTCTTGATAGGCAACCACGACGGCACGTCTTGCATCGCCTTCGAGCAGCACCGCGCCGCCTTCTCGTTCCACAAAATCATTCTTGCCGATTTGCCCGCGATTGATGAGGGTGAGCACCAGCCTATCCGCCATGATGGCGCGGAATTCTTCCATCAAGTCCAGCGCCAGCGCGGCGCGTCCGGGGCGCACGGCGTGCAGGAAGCCGAGTTGCGGATCGAGGCCGACGGATTCCAGCGCGGAGCGGCAGTCGTTCATCAGCATGGAATAAAGAAATGAGAGCAGAGCGTTGATGCGGTCGCGCGGCGGGCGGCGGGTGCGGCCATCCATGGCGAAGGTGCAGCGCGCATCGCGGCGGATAATGCCGTTCATGGCGGAGAAATATACTTTTGCCGCATCGCCTTCGATGCCGCGCACGCTGTCGAGATCGGCTGCCTGCGGCAGGTTGCGCACGGAAGCGCGCAGTGCGGTCGCAGCGGCGGTGAGCGTCTTGGCATCCGTTTCATCCGCCGCCTCGCGCGCGCCGCGCAGCAAAACTTGGCGCGCATTGCGCAATTTTCCGGCGATCATGGCGCGGGATATATTCAGCGCGAAAGCGGCATCCCCCGCTTGCCGATGCTGCGCTTGCCGCAGCAGGATGTTGCCGGAAATCGCGCCTTCCAGCCGTGCCTTGAAACGCCCGTTGCCATCCAGCAGCACCAAGCTGATGCCATCGTCCGCACAACGGTGCATGAGCGCGGGCGAGACCATGATGTTGCCCAGACACACCACGCTGCCCAGATGATGTAGCGGCACTTGCAGTTTCTTCACGCGCTCCACATCCACGCGCAAGGTGTCGTTCTCCAGATGGAGATAGCTGAGGGGAGTCATCACGTAGAGGGTGTTAAGTATCTGGCGCGCCATCAGTCCTCCGGGTCGTAGAGCGTTTGCTCAAGGGCGGTATGTGCGGAACAAAGCGCCATCGCCTGCGGCTGGCAAATATCATTCAGCGAACATTCCTTGCAGCGCGCATCGTTCATCGGTGGCGGTAGCTTGCCGGAAACCAGCATGGCGCGGATGGCTGCGACGGTGTCTTCCACTTGCTGACGCAATTCCGGCGTGATGGCGACCTCGCGACGGCGGCGCGAAGTGTGGTGATAAATCGCACCATTCGAGATGGTCTTGCCGAACATTTCTTCCAGGCACATGGCCTGCGCGGCGAGTTGTAGATCATCGTGTACTTGTAGCTTTTTCCTGCCGTGCTTGTATTCCACCGGATAGATTTTTCCATCGGGATGAAACTCAACTACATCGCATTTGCCCACCAGCCCGAGACGATCAGACCACACCGGCAATGCACGTTCGCTACGCACGCCCTCGAACGTCTCAAATCCCGGATCATCCACCCGCTCATGCGCCGCATTGCCGCGCATGGTGTGGACGTTTTCGTCGAAGGCTTGCTCCAGATGGATTAAAGCGCACTGGCGGGGGCAATAGCTCCAGTGCTGGAGCGCGGAAAGCATGATGGGGCCATCTGTTTCGTTCATGGCGGCAGTGCTATCATTCGTTCGCATCAACCACGTTAACGGAGGGCATCATGGGCGCCATGTTGGAAGAACTGGAAAACCAAGCATTGCAACTCTCGCCGAAAGAGCGGGGCGAGTTGATCCACCGTTTGATCGTTAGCCTCGAAAGCGAGCCGGAAGATACGCCGGAAGCCATCGCTAAGGCGTGGGACGAAGAAACCGCCCGACGCGTGGCGGACATGGATGCCGGGAAAACGGTCTGGATTCCAGCAGAAGAAGTATTTGCCCGGCTCGACGCCATCATCGAAAACGCGCGTTGATTGGTGCGCCTCTCGTTCAATCCAGAGGCGCTGGCCGAAGCAGAAGAAGCGACTCGCTGGTATCGGGATAATGGCGGAGCCTCTCCCTGCCACGCTTTTGTCCAGGAAATGCGGCGCGTCACCAAGCTGGCAACAGAACAGCCCGGTGTCGGAGTTCCAGGACAGCATGGAACGGTTCGTCTGTATTTCAAGCGCTTTCCATACACATTGATCTTCCGAATTCAGGAATCAACCATCAGAGTAATAGCCATCGCCCATCAAAGCCGCCGCCCGGCCTACTGGGCCAGGCGGCGCTGAGTTCAGCCGACGATCTTCTGTAGCGTCACGCCTTGGGGCAATTCGGCTTCATCTACCGTCACCGAGTAATCGTTGAAATCGCGCGGGACTGAAGCGCCATCCTTGAGCTTGGGCTGGACCCGGGCGAACAGGCTATGCGCCGGAGCATTGCCTAACTGGCTTTCATGCTTGAACACATACAGCCCGCGCGTCGCCATTTCACCGCGCGCGGCGGAGCGGTCGTGCTCGAACATTTGTGCGAGCGATTGCCACAGCAGTTCGAGGTCTTCCTCGCCGAATCCGGTCTGGTTGGCGAGGTGGGCGGAGACGAAGCCGTGGGCGACGTAGAGGCCGTAGGGGATGGTGAATTTGCGGCCCATGGTGCGGTTGTCGCCATCCTGCTTTTCGGCTTCCGCCGCAGTGGCGACTGCCATGCGGGTGATGGAGTGTTCCTGTGCCACAACCGGATCGACAGAACGGGCGAATGTCAATTGCACAGGGCCGCGAACCTGACCGCAATTTGCTTCTTTCAAGCCCATCACGGCGCCGAATGTTCTGATGTCATAGAAGTTCTGGCACATCCATTTCTTTGCGATTTCGACATCGTCGCCGCCTTTTCTTTTTCCATCCTTACCTTTCGGATCAAGTCCTAATGCCAGATACGCTTTTTCCTGTTGCTGAGTAAGGATCGCTTTTTCTTTGACATAGATGTCGAACGGCGGCTGCTCGCCTTTGACGAGGCCGACGAAGTTGCGCACCTTGCGCTTGAGGCTCACGTCCGTCACCAGCCCGCGCCCGGTTTCCGCATCCACACGCGGCAGGTTGCCCGCATCGGGGTCGCCGTTGGGATTGCCGTCTTTCACGTCGAAAAGCAAAACGAAGTCGTAACGATTGTTCAGTGCCATGATGATTACTCTCCCTTGTTGGTGGATTCGGATTTGGTGAAGAAGGCTTGCCGCTGGTGGTAGTAACCGATGGCAAAGCGCCCCTGATTTTGCAGGTCGAGGTGCGCGGGGAAATCGGCGATGCCGTCCATGATTTGCCCGAGCAGCTTCTCGTAATTGACTGCTTCGCCTTTGTTATCCAGTTTGGCGAGGTGATGGTTCTTCAACTTGAGCAGCGTCGAAAAAACCGTGACGGGTGTGCTCGATGCCGCGCCGTAATAGCGGTCGCGGATCGTTGCGTTGATGTTGGGGCTGGCGCGCTCCTGTACGCGCTCCAGCATCGCAAACAGCCGACCCAGCCGGTAAGCGGTATTCGTATTGTTTTCGTCCAGTGACACCTTGAGTTCCTCCTTTCCAGAGTAACGGTTGATGCACGCCTTGATGATCGCGGCGCGCGGGTAAGTAACTTCCTGTTCGGCGCGGATGCGGCGTATCGCACCGGACAGTAGGGTTTGCGGGTAGGGCAGGTTCTCGATCACGCTGCGCATGACGTCGCCGCCGAGATTGGGCGGGATGTTTTCCGCCTTTCCCAGCGTTGCCGTGGACACAAGCAGGCGGAACAGCGAGAGCGTTTCCGGTTCGTGTGGCGCATGGGCAATGTTGAGGTTGTCGAAATGGCGGCGGATGTTGACGGCCAGTTCGCCAACGGTTTTGACATGCCAGAAGCGCACGGCGATACGGGCGGCATTGGGCGCAAGGCCCAGCACGTAGAAACGGGTGCCGTCTTCCTCGAAACTGCCCGCGCCTGTTTTCGGCGCGTTCAATAAGGTGGCGACAGCACCCATGCCGAGGTCGGGATTGTCCTTGGAGGGCTCGCCGAAGAAGCCGGGGAACAGCTCTTCGATCGGATGCCCCGGCGTCGCGGCCCAGAACACCGTCGAAGCATCGCCGACCTGGATGCGTTGCTTAGAGCCTTTTGCCAGCAGATGGTTGAGCGCGGTGGTGTAGGCAAAAACGGCTCGCTTTCCTACCGGTGCATTGGCTCCCTGTGATTTGCCATAGGAACTGAATGCATCAAGATTGAACGAGACGATGTTGGCACCTACCGCCTGCGTACCCCACACGCCTTTGATGGAAGGATGCAGGCGCCCAATCACGTCCGCTTCGCCCGACACCAAGCACAGTGATGTCTCGCCGGTGCCTTCCGCATCGGCGGCGGTCAGCGCATCCGTCACTGCTTCGCGCTCGCATACTGGGCAGGCATCTCCTTCGAGCCGGAATGTCAGGTTGGCGCCGCTTTCCAGAATCTCCGCCCACAACTGATGTTCGAACACTCTGGTAAAGTCGCCGCGTTCTAGGAAAGTCAGCGCGGCGCGGATGCCCGCATCGTCGGACTGGACGAAACGTGAACGGATAGCCTCGACGAACGCCAGATGCTGTTCGCGGGCACGCTCCGGCTTGCCTTTACTGTCGATGCCGAACACATAGCCAGAGTTATCCCACAATAAATTCGGCAAGATATTGACTGCGCGTTTTACTGATTGAGGCACAAGGTAAGTCTTGGCGACCTTCTTCTTGCCTTCACCCTCCCGCGTGTCATCCAGCCCGGCAAACTCGCCTTTTGCCGTCAGCACCACGAGGAAGGGAATAGCCTTGTGCTCGAAACCCGGCGGCGCAAGATCGCTGTTCGGCATGCGGGTTTTGCGTTGGTAATACTCGTTGAGCGCTTGCAGGATCATCCTCGCACCTCCTCGCTATCCCACGCCGGGATGCGCAGTACGCCGCTTTCCAGTTGTGCCCGGAAGAAGCGCGGCTGCGGATCGGTGGGTTTGGAGTAATCCATGTCGTGCAGCATCCAGCCAAGATCGCGGGTTTCCGCAATGGGCGCTGCTTGGGGCTGCGTGGTGTCGATCAGACGGAAATTGCAGGCGAACTCGCGGCAGCCGAGATAGGGCTGGTTCACGCATTGCCCCTTTTCGGCGCGGCGCTCGAACATGTCGAGGAACTTGCCCATGCTGTTGTTCTCCCCGGCATTGGGCAGCAACTCGAAATGCGCATGGATGCGATAGGCCACGTCGCGCAGAAAAAGTCCGGCGCGTTGCTGGCGTTCATCTTCGATATTCAGGCCGAGCGTCCCGCTGCCTTTGTTCATCGCCTCCTGCGCATTGCGCACCGAGACGACTGCACCGACTTCGTTGCGCCGTATGGAAACCCAGCGGATCGGCTTGATTACTTCTATCTTGCTGACGTGCCAGCGGATGGCCGGTTTCCACAGGATGGATTCGAACACCGCGCGGGCGGACGACGGCGTCATCACGTCGTAGCTCACTCGCTCGACCTTCATTTCAGGGCGGGTAAAGCAGGCAAAATCGCCGCTGACTTCAAGGCAATAGGTTCTCTTCATTTTTTACCTCGTATCCAATACCCGCATAAACCCAGCCTTGCCGTACTCCACCAAGCGTTCGTCCGCTGTCGCTAGCACGGCATCGCGTTCTCTGGCCGTGGCCGCCAGGATGCGGTCTGCCGGGTCGCCGTGCATTTCGCCCGGCAAGCGGGAGCTGGCAACGGCGATTTCCGGTTCCAGCCCGATCAGGCGCAAGCCGGGCAAAGCCAGCGCGGTTGCCACCCATTTTTCGCAGGGCGAGCCGAGGATGATGCGCCCCTTGGCTTCCAGCATGCCGATTTCCCACACCGAAATGGCCGAAACGGCAAGCTTTCCCCCATGCGCAGCGGCCTCGATTTTTTTGCGCACCGGAGCGGCGAGGTGTCCGGCATCGCCCAAGGCAAACCAGAGCCAGACGTGGGTGTCCAGCAACAGGAGAGGGGCTGCGGATGTCATGCTTCGCTCTCCGCTTCCCATTCCACATCGAGCGGCGCGACGATGTCGCCGCGCACGCTCGCGGTGCCAGCCATGTAGCCGAACAGCGGCGTGGCAGGTTCCGGCATCACCGGCACCATCATGGCGACGGGCTTGCCGTGTTTGGTGATGACCAGCGGCTCGTGGGTGCGCGCCACGTTATCCATCAACTTGAGGCACTTGGCCTTGAATTCTCCGGCTGAAATTTCCA
>MGWS01000005.1 GCA_001801105.1 Gallionellales bacterium GWA2_60_18 | reverse complement strand
TGGGTTGCGGGGACAGGATTTGAACCTATGACCTTCGGGTTATGAGCCCGACGAGCTACCGAGCTGCTCCACCCCGCGTCAGCGAAGAAGGCGAACTATAGCAAAGCATCCATACCTCGTCAAACATTATGTGCGTTTTTATTTTCCCGCCTTGGACACCCGGCTGTTGCCGGCCAGTGCAACCTTTCAGACACCATGCATGCGCAGCACTGGAGACGGCGCCTGAATTCGGCTAAAGTGCAGCGATACCATGAATACCACCCCTGAAATCAAACCCGGACAATCCATCGATCTGCTCAAGGAGCTGCACATCCTCACGCGCGACGGCAAGCTCAACCAAGATAGCCGTCGCAAGCTGAAGCAGGTCTACCACCTTTACCACTTCATTGAACCCTTGCTGACGGAATCGCTCGATCAGACCGGCGGCATCACGCTGGCAGATCACGGCGCCGGCAAGTCCTATCTTGGCTTCATTCTCTATGACCTGTTCCTGAAAACGCGCGGAGCCGGTCATATCTACGGCATTGAAACGCGCGAAGAACTGGTCGAAAAATCGCGCGCACTCGCCCACAGGCTCGACTTCGAACGCATGTCGTTCCTCAACCTGTCGGTGGAGGAGTCCATCTGTTCAGCGCAGTTGCCGCAACGCATCGATATCATTACCGCACTGCATGCATGTAATACGGCCACCGATGACGCCATCCGATTTGCCCTGCACAAACACGCGAGATCCATCGTACTGGTTCCCTGCTGCCAGGCCGAGGTCGCCAGCGTACTGAACAGGCACAAAAACCAATCCTTCGGCAAAACGCCGCTCTCCGAAATTTGGCGACACCCCCTCCACGCCCGCGAATTCGGCAGCCACCTCACCAACGTGTTGCGCTGCCTGCTGTTGGAATCGCACGGCTATCAGGTAACGGTAACCGAGCTGGTCGGGTGGGAACACTCGATGAAGAACGAACTCATCATCGCCCGCTACAGCGGTGTACCACGCAAGAACGCGCGTGAGCGGCTGGAAAGCATCCTCCGCGAGCTGAATCTGGAAGATCTGCGCGGACGCTTCGTTTACTGACTGCCCTGTCGCATCAGCGCCCATGCCACATGCTCGCGCACCAGCGCGGAGGGATGATCCGCGCGGGCTTGCAACGATGCCTCAATGATCACATTGCTCGGCGCATTACCCAATGCAACAGCGATGTTGCGCAGCCATTGTTCATAGCCGATGCGGTAGATTGCGCTGCCTGCCAGCTTCGCCTTGAACGCCGCCTCATCCCAAGCAAACAACTCCGCCAGCGCGATGTCATCCAAACCGTGGCGCACAGCAAAGTCAGGCTCGATGCTGGATTGCGCGAAGCCGTTCCACGGACATGCCAACTGGCAGTCATCACAGCCGTAAATGCGGTTGCCGATCAGCGGACGTAGTTCGATTGGCATGCTGCCCTTGAACTCTATGGTGAGATAGGAAATGCAGCGACGCGCATCCACACGATAAGGCGCGACGATGGCCCGGGTCGGACACGCATCGAGACAGCGTGCGCAAGAACCGCAATGCTCTTGTTGCGGTGCATCCACCGGCAACGGCAGATTGACGTATATCTCGCCGAGGAAGAACCACGAGCCATGTTCACGCGATAGCAGCAGCGTGTGCTTGCCGCGCCAGCCCAGCCCAGCCTTGCGCGCCAGTTCGACTTCCATCACCGGGGCACTGTCGGTGAACACGCGCCCGTCGAATCCCGCCACTTCGGCGCGTATCCTGTCCGCCAATTGCGCAAGCCGGTGGCGCAACACCTTGTGGTAATCACGCCCCAGCGCATAGCGCGAGATAAAGGCACGCTCGCCCTCTGCCAGCACTTGCCGGCTGTCGCGCGCAGCGGGCGGGGCATAATCCATACGCAACGAGATCACCCGCAACGTGCCCGGCATCAGTTCATCCGGACGGCTGCGTTTCGTCCCGTGACTTGCCATATAATCCATCTCGCCGCACAACCCTTGCGCCAGCCATTCCAGCAGGCCGTTTTCCGCCGCCGACAAGTCGGTGTCGCTGATACCGGCGTACTGGAAACCGAGCTCTTCTGCCCACACGCGTATCTGTGCGGTGAGCGCTGTGTAATCAACCCGTTGTGGAGTTTCATCTTGCATAGCTCCGATGATAGCCGAATCCGCATGGCTCTCGCCGACGAGAGCGCCACGCTCGCACTCGCGCAGCGCCTCGCCGGTTGCCTCGAACCCGGCATAGTGATCTATCTGCGCGGCGACCTCGGCGCAGGCAAGACCACGCTGGTGCGTGGCGTCCTGAATGCTCTGGGATATACAGGTCGCGTGAAAAGCCCGACCTACACGCTGCTGGAGCCGTATCATGCAGCCGGGCTGGATTTGCGCCACTTCGACCTGTACCGTCTGCACCATGATGAAGAATGGGAATCGGCCGGATTCCGCGATGAATTCGACGGGCATAACATTTTCTTCATAGAATGGCCGGAGAAGGCTCATGGATTGATTCCGCCAGCCGATATAGAGGTTTGTTTCACCATTCCGCCACAGGGACGCGAGGTGGAGATTCAAGCCAACACCGAGATGGGCAAACGATGTTTGGAAAATCTGTAACGTTCTGGACGCTGTCGTTGCTGCTGTGGCTGCCACAGGCGCATGCCGCCATCGCCATCGGCTCGGCACGTGTCTGGCCGGCGCAGGACTACACGCGCCTGACGCTGGAAGCCAGGCAGCCCATTCGTCACACCATGTTCTCGCTGAAAGACCCGGAACGACTGGTGATCGACCTGGAAGAGGTTGAATCCGGCGAAGCGCTCAACCAGCTCGCCGGCAGGATCAGCAGCGATGACCCCTATGTCAGCAGTGTACGGGTAGGTCGTTTCAAGCCGGGCGTGATGCGGCTGGTGCTGGACCTGAAAAGCGAAGTCAGGCCGCAATTGTTCGACCTCAAGCCGGTCGGCGAATACGGCCATCGCCTGGTGCTGGACATCTACCCGGCCCAGCCGATCGATCCGCTGATGGCTTTGCTCGAACCAACCAGGAGCACCGGCCAGGAAACAGCCGGCGCCCCCGCCGCAATCAAGCCGGCTCCTACGGAGCTTTCTGCCGAAACTCCGCCGAAGCTGACCCAGTCACAAAGCCTGAGCACCGGCGACAACGCCAAACCGCCTCCACATGCGAACTCCGCCCAACCGGAACTCAGCGTGCGCCCCCTGATCATCGCCATCGATGCAGGGCACGGCGGCGAAGATCCGGGGGCACGCGGCAGGCGTGGCTCGCATGAGAAAAACGTGACGCTGGCAATCGCACGCAAGCTCAAATCCCTCATGGACGACACATCTGGCATGCGCGGCGTACTGATCCGCGAAGGCGACTATTTCATCCCGCTCGGCGGGCGGGTCGCCAAGGCGCGCAAGGTCAAGGCAGACCTGTTCGTCTCCATCCATGCCGACGCTTTCATCAAGCCGAATGCACGCGGCTCATCGGTATTCGCGCTGTCCGAGCGCGGCGCCACCAGTACGGCAGCGCGCTGGCTGGCGAAAAAGGAAAACGAAGCGGACTTGATCGGCGGCGTGAACATCGCGGTGAAAGACCCCTACCTGGCGCGCACCCTGCTCGACCTGTCGCAAACCGCCACCATCAATGACAGCATGAAACTCGCCAAGCATGTGCTGAACGAGTTGGGCAGCATCAACGACCTGCATCGCGGCCAAGTCGAACAAGCCGGGTTCGCCGTGCTGAAATCGCCGGACATCCCATCCATCCTGGTGGAGACAGCCTTCATCAGCAACCCGGACGAAGAACGTCGCCTGAACAACGAGGATTATCAGGAGAAGATCGCCAACGCGATCCTGGGAGGGGTCAAACGTTATTTCGCACAGAACCCGGCACTATCCAGACCGAAAATCGTGCAGGCGGAACTTCAAGCAGGGAACACCCCGGTAGAAAGGTAGCGGTCGCCGCGGTCGCAGACGATGAACGCGATCACCGCATTCTCGACCCGTTGCGAGATGCGCAGCGCCACCGCCAGCGCTCCGCCGGACGAGACACCGCAGAAGATGCCTTCCTCGCGCGCCAGACGCCGCGTCATTTCCTCCGCATCCCGCTGGCTCACATATTCCAGACTATCCACATTCTTGCCGTCATAGATTTTCGGCAGATAGGCCGGCGACCACTTGCGGATGCCGGGAATCTGCGCGCCTTCTTCCGGCTGCACGCCAATGATCTGGATGTTGGGATCTTTTTCCTTGAAGAAGCGCGAGCAGCCCATGATGGTGCCGGTGGTTCCCATGCTGCTGACAAAATGGGTAATCCTGCCGCCGGTGTCGCGCCAAATCTCCGGTGCGGTACCTTCATAATGCGCCAGCGGGTTGTCGGGATTGGCGAACTGGTCGAGGATGATGCCCTTGCCCTCGGCGCGCAGTTTCTCCGCCGTGTCGCGCGCCAGCTCCATGCTGCCCTGCCGCGGCGTCAGCACCAGCTCCGCGCCGAACGCGCGCATTGTCTGGCGCCGCTCCTGACTCTGATTGTCCGGCATCACCAGGATCATCCGGTAGCCGCGCATCGCCGCAGCCATCGCCAACGCGATGCCGGTGTTGCCGGAGGTCGCCTCGATCAGGGTGTCGCCGGGCTTGATGGTACCGCGCTGTTCCGCGTGGCGGATCATGGACAGCGCGGGGCGATCCTTCACCGAACCGGCGGGATTGTTGCCTTCCAGCTTCGCAAGAATGACGTTCGAGGTGTCGCCGGGAATGCGCTTGAGCCTGACCAACGGCGTGTTGCCGACGAAATCATCGAGAGACGGATACATCGTCATGCCGCGGCCTTGAGCAACTGTTCGACATAACGCGCCACACCCTGCTCCACTGTCAGGAATGGCTCGGCATAGCCCGCCTCGCGCAGGGCACCGATGTCTGCCTGGGTATAGCTCTGATACTTGCCGCGCAGCTGTTCCGGGAACGGGATGTATTCGATGATGCCCTGCTGGCGCAGCTCGGCGAGGTTCAGCGCGGCTTCACCCGATGCGGCACGCAGGGCGTTGACAGTCGCCACGGCGACATCGTTGAAGCTCTGCGCCTGCCCGCTGCCGAGATTGAAGATGCCGGAGTCGTGCGGATTATCGAGGAAATGCATGTTCACTCTGACCACGTCCTCGACCGAGACGAAATCGCGCAGCTGGCCGCCTTCGGCGTAGCCGTCACAGCCCTCGAACAACTTCACCTTGCCTTCGGCGCGATACTGGTTGAACAAATGGTAGGCGACCGAAGCCATGCGCCCCTTGTGCTGCTCGCGCTGGCCGTACACGTTGAAATAGCGCAGGCCGACCACCTGTGCGCTGCGCTTGTGCCAGCGGCGGCGCACCACCTGGTCGAACAGGAACTTGGAATAGGCGTACACATTGAGCGGCGCCTCGTGTTCGCGGCTCTCCCTGAATACGCTGCCGCCGCCGTATACCGAGGCGGACGATGCGTATAGGAACGGCACTTCCTCGTTCTGACAATAGTTCAGCAACTCCAGCGAATAGCGGTAGTTGTTCTCCATCATGTAGCGGCCATCCGTCTCCATGGTGTCGGAACAGGCTCCCTGATGCAGCATCGCCGTGACCAGCCCGTCGAAGTAACCTTCCTGCATCTTTTTCAGGAAGTCTGCCTTGTCGAGATAATCGGCGATCTCACAGTCCGCCAGATTCTTGAACTTGTCGGCCTTGCCGAGGTTGTCCACCGCGATGATGTCGAACGCGCCGCGCTCGTTGAGCGCCTTGACCAGGTTGGAACCGATAAAGCCGGCTGCGCCGGTGACGATGTAGTACATGTTTTCTCCTAAGACTGTTGGTAGGGTGGGCACGTTTGTGCCCACGCGGGAATAATCCCCGCTAACCACGTGGGCACAAAAACGTGCCCACCCTACGAGCTACTACTGCATGTCCCGCAATATCTCATCCCGGCTCACCACCGCCGTCCCGAGTTTGCCGACCACGATGCCGGCGGCGCGATTGGCGACGCGCATCGCGTCCGACATATCCGCGCCGCTCGCCAGCATCACCGCCAGCGTCGCAATGACGGTGTCGCCCGCGCCGCTGACATCGAATACTTCGCGGCACTGCGCCGGTTCGTGTTGCGCGCCAGCTTCGCGATACAGGCTCATGCCATCCTCGCTGCGCGTCACCAGCAAGGTATCGAGCTGCAATTCGCAGCGCAACCGCTCCGCCTTCGCGTCGAACTCGTCCGCACTCTTCCAGCTACCGGCCACTTCGCGGAATTCGCTGCGGTTCGGCGTGAGCAGGGACGCACCGCGATAGCGTGCGTAGTCATCGCCCTTGGGGTCGACCAGCACCGGCTTGCCCGCCGCGCGCGCCAACCGGATCATTTCGGCGATGTGCGCCAGCCCGCCCTTGCCATAATCCGACAGCACCACTACATCGCAATGTGGCAGCTTCGTCCTGAAATCCGCCAGTTTGGCTTGCAGCACTTCATAGCTGGGTTGGGTCTCGAAGTCGATGCGCAACAGCTGTTGCTGACGCGCCACGGCGCGCAGTTTGATGGTGGTCGAGATCGTATCGTCGCGTTGCAGCAAAGCTTCCACCCGGCCCTGCTCGGTCAGCAATCGTTGCAGGCAATCGCCCGCCTCATCCGCGCCCACCACCGACAGCAGCGTGCACTGTGCGCCGAGCGCGCCGATGTTGCGCGCCACGTTGGCCGCCCCGCCGGGGCGCTCCTCGACGCGCTCGACCTTGAGCACCGGCACCGGCGCTTCCGGCGAGATGCGGCTGACATCGCCGAACCAGTAGCGGTCCAGCATCACATCGCCGACCACCAGCACCTTCGCGTTCTCAAATGCAGGCAATGCTGTCATCGCAATACTCCGATCTCCTGGTTGATATCCGCCAAGGCACGCAACGGGTCGTCCGCACGGGTGATGGGGCGTCCGATCACCAGATAGCTGGCACCGGCCTGTAGCGCGGCCAGCGGTGTCATCACGCGCGACTGGTCGTCGAGTCCGGCCTGTGCCGGGCGGATACCCGGCGTCACCAGACAGAATTCCTTGCCGCAATGTTCGCGCAACAGCGCCGCTTCCTGCGCCGAACACACCACACCGTCCAGTCCGCTGTCGCGCGCCAGTTGCGCCAGCCGCAGCACCATTCCGGCCGGCGTGTCCGCTATGCCGATGTCGTCGAGGTCCTGCTGCGCCATGCTGGTCAACAGGGTGACGGCGATCAGCTTGGGCGGTTGTGCCGCCTGCGACACCGCTTCACGCGCCGCCTCCAGCATCCTGCGCCCGCCGAGCGCATGCACGTTGACCATCCATACCCCGAGTCCGGCGGCGGCCTTGCACGCCTGCGCCGTGGTGTTGGGAATGTCGTGGAATTTCAGGTCGAGGAAAATCTCGAAGCCGCGCCGCATCAGTTGCTCCAGCAACGCCGGTCCGGCGGCGGTGAACAGCTCCTTGCCGACCTTCAGGCGGCATGTCGCCGGTTCCAGCCGTTCGGCCAGCGCCAGAGCGGGTGCCGCCTCCGGGTAGTCCAGCGCGACGATGATCCTCGGATCGTTCATATGGCATCCCCTGTCTCTTCGGTGCGGCGCGGCGGATAGCTGTCCCAGGCATGGCAGGCGGGACAATGCCAGTAGAACTGGCGTGCCTTGAAGCCGCAATGGCCGCAGTGGTAGGTCGCCAGGTTGCGCGTGCGCTTGTGCACCAGATTCTTCACCAGTTCGATATCGGCGCGATGCTCCAGCGGGACTTCCAGTAGCCGCGCTTCGAGCAGCTTGTCCAGCCCGAGCAAGGTCGGGTTGCGCTGCAACTCGTCGCGCACCAGCTTGTAGGCCGCCGCCGGGCCTTCGTTCTTCAGCACGCCGTCGAACACCACGTTCATCATGTCCAGCGAATGATATTTCTGCAGATACCCGCGCAACAAGACGATGGCTTCCGCCTCGCGCCCCATGCTCTGGAAGGCATTCAACAAGCGCTCCGCCACCAGCGGCAGATATTGCGCGTCCTGCGCTTCGATATTCTTCCAGAGACCGATAGCCTCGTCGAGCCTGCCTTCGCCGGCGGCCATGTCGCCCAGCATCATGGTGGCACGTACCGAAGCCGGATGACTCTCCAGCGCCTGCCGCAAATGTTTGTGTGCCGCATCCTGATCGCCACCGGCGACTTCCTCCTGCGCCAGCTCGCAATAGAAAAACGCGGCCTGTTTGCCATATGGCACGCCCGACACTTCAGCCAGCCGTTGCGCCACCCCGATCGCCTTGATCCAGTCATGCTCCTTCTGGAACAGCTCCAGCAGGAACTCCAGTGCCGGCTTGGCATAGGTGGTGTTTTCCAGCTCGCGGAACAGGCTCTCGGCGCGATCCAGGATGCCGGCCTTGAGGTAATCCTGCGCCAATTCGAAGATCGCCTGCTGGCGCTTGTCGTTGTCCAGATCGGCGCGATCCACCAGATTATGGTGCATGCGCAGGGCGCGATCGATCTCGCCGCGGCGGCGGAACAGGCTCCCCAGCGCGAAGTGCAACTCGACGGTCTGCGGATCGACCTTGACCACCTCGATGAAGGCTTCGATGGCCTTGTCCTGCTGCTCGTTGAGCAGGAAATTCAACCCCTGAAAATAGGATTGCGGCAGCGCGCCTGATTCGGACAGCAATTCCTTGATGTCGATGCGCGCGGCCAGCCATCCCATCCCGAAGAACAACGGGAAGATCAGCAACATCCACGGTTGGAATTCCATATCTGGACTAACTCTGTCAGGAGGGTTGTATCGGCAGTTGCTGCGTATCGCCAATATCGGCGAGTTTGTTTTTGACCCGGATGTCGCGCTTCAGGCGTGCGATCTCACGGCGTTGCAACAGCACATTGGGCAGCATGGCGATCACGCCAACCGCCGCGCCCGCAGAAAAGAACAGCAGCAGCACGATCACCAGCGAAGACTGCCACTCGTAATCGAAAAAATAGCGCAACGTCACCGGCTGGTCGTTTTTCACGGCGAAGCCAAGCAGCACAACAAACAGTGCCGCCCGCAGAACCCAATTGAAATAACGCATGAGACACCCCAAGAAAACCGTCGCGACCAGCCCTCTGCAACACATGGCGAACGCCGTATCGCCAAGCTCAGCGGTATTGCGCGCGCCTTGCAACGATAGCATAAAAAATGGCGGCGATACCTTGCGATATGCCGCCATCTTGCCTGCCAACATCCGGAATCAGGATTCCTGCTTGCAGACCCGCTCCCTCAGTTCCTTGCCCGCCTTGAAATGCGGCACGTACTTGGCCGGCACTTTCACCTTGTCGCCGGTCTTGGGATTACGTCCCTGACGCGGCGGACGGTAATTCAGGCCGAAACTGCCAAAGCCGCGAATCTCGACGCGCCCACCACGCGCCAGCGTGGCGGACAGGGTGTCCAGAATCACCTTGACGGCCAATTCAGCATCCTTGGCCAACAGTTGCGGGTGCAACTCGGCGAGCCTGGCGATCAAATCGGAACGAGTCATACGATCCTCCCGGTTCAGGCTTCGGTCTTGCTGCCGCTCATCTTGGCCTTCAACAAGGCGCCCAGATTGGTGGTGCCGGCGTTGGTGGTGCTCTCGGCGGAGAATTTCTGCATCGCAGCAGACTCTTCGGCCTTGTTCAGCGCCTTGATCGACAGGTTGATGCCGCGGTTCTTGCGGTCCACATTGATGATGACTGCCGTCACGCTGTCACCTTCCTTCAGATGATTGCGGATGTCCTCGACACGATCGGCAGAGACTTCGGACGCCTTCAGGTAGGCCTCCACATCGCCTTCCAGCGCAATGGTCGCGCCCTTCGCATCCAGCGACTTCACGGTGCCGGTGACCACTGCACCCTTTTCGTGGCCGGAGACGAAACCGCCGAACGGATCACCTTCCATCTGCTTGATGCCCAGAGAGATGCGTTCGCGCTCGACGTCGATCGCCAATACCACGGCCTCGACTTCATCGCCCTTCTTGTAGTTGCGCACCATTTCCTCGCCGGGCTGGCTCCACGACAGGTCGGACAGATGCACCAGACCGTCGATGCCGCCTTCCAGGCCGATGAATACGCCGAAGTCGGTGATGGACTTGATCGCGCCCCTGACCTTGTCGCCCTTCTTGTGGTTGAGTGCAAAGTCATCCCATGGATTGGCCTTGCACTGCTTCATGCCGAGGGAGATGCGGCGGCGCTGCTCGTCGATCTCGAGGATCATCACTTCCACTTCGTCGCCCAGCGCTACGACCTTGGACGGATGCACGTTCTTGTTGGTCCAGTCCATTTCGGAAACATGCACCAGTCCTTCGATACCCTGCTCGATCTCCACGAAGGCGCCGTAGTCGGTCAGGTTGGTCACCTTGCCGAACATGCGCGTGCCTTGCGGGTAGCGGCGAGCCAGACC
Source organism: Gallionellales bacterium GWA2_60_18 (assembly GCA_001801105.1). Next base: position 24,948 of record MGWS01000005.1, on the reverse strand, counting down.
GCCCCACGGATCATCGCCCATCTGCTTGATGCCGAGCGAGACGCGGTTCTTCTCCTGGTCGAACTTGAGTATCTTGGCTTCGACTTCATCGCCCACCGTCAACACTTCGGACGGATGCTTGACGCGGCGCCATGCCAGATCGGTGATATGCAACAGGCCATCGATGCCGCCCAGGTCGACGAATGCGCCGTAATCGGTGATGTTCTTGACCACGCCCTTGACGATCGCACCTTCCTTGAGGTTTTCCATGATCGCTTCGCGGTCGGCGCCCATCGAGGCTTCCAGCACGGCACGGCGCGATACCACCACGTTGTTGCGCTTGCGGTCCAGCTTGATGACCTTGAGCTCCATGGTCTTGTTTTCGTACGGTGTCGTATCCTTGACCGGACGGATATCCACCAGCGAGCCCGGCAGGAACGCGCGGATGCCGTTGACCATCGCGGTCAGGCCGCCCTTGACCTTGCCGCTGACGAAACCTTCGACGACCCTGCCTTCTTCCATGGCCAATTCCAGATCGTGCCATGCGGCCAGACGCTTGGCTTTCTCGCGCGACAGCTTGGTTTCGCCATAGCCGTTCTCCAGCGATTCAATGGCGACGGTGACGAAATCGCCAGCCTTGACTTCGATTTCGCCCTTGGCATCGAGGAATTCCTCGACCGGGATCAAACTTTCGGACTTCAGTCCGGCATTCACGACCACCACGTTGTGGTCGACACGCACGACTTGCGCAGTGATCAGTTCGCCGGCGCGCATTTCCTTGCGCGTCAGGCTTTCTTCAAACATTGCGGCAAAACTATCGGGATTTTGTACAGCTTCAGCGGTTGCGTTCATTGATATACCTAACAGAGTAAAACCGTTTGCACGGCGGTTGGTTAACATTCCCAGAGACGGAGAGCCTCATGGGGCCTGGCTTTTCTCCCGATAGCGCGCCAATACTTCCTGTACCGCCTGCTCGATGTTCAAAGCCGTGGTATCCAGCAGACTTGCACCGGGTGCCTGTTGCAAGGGAGCCACGCTACGTTGGGTATCCCGCTCATCGCGCGCTCGGATATCCTGCAAAAGGGCGGCGATATTAGCATCCATTGCTTTTTCCTTCAACTGCTTATAACGGCGCTCGGCGCGCACCTCGGCACTGGCGGTCAGGAATATCTTCAACACTGCATCCGGGAACACCACGGAAGCCATATCGCGCCCGTCCGCCACCAGCCCCGGCGCCCGGCGGAAGGCATGTTGCTTGTTCATCAAGGCTACGCGCACCCCGGGATAGGCCGCCACCCTGGAAGCTGCCGCCGCGCACTGTTCGCCGCGCAACTCGTCACCCATCAATGCGCCATCCAGCCAGACCTCCGCGCCTTCGAAGCATATCTCCATGCGGACAGCCAGCGCTGTCAGCCCGGACACGTCTTCCAGCGCAATGCCATCGCGCTGCGCCGCCAATGCCAGCAGGCGATACAGTGCGCCACTATCGAGGTAGTGGAAGCCCAGTTGTGCGGCAACGAGCTGCGCCACCGTGCCCTTGCCGGAAGCGGAGGGGCCGTCGATGGCGATGACCGGCACCGCCTGCGTCACGCCGGCGAATGCCGCAAAATAACCGGGAAAGGTCTTGGCGACGCAATCCGGGTCGTTGATGCGCACACCTGCTCCGCCGAACGCAGCCAGCGAGAAGCACATCGCCATGCGGTGGTCGTCGTAAGTATCGATGGCAGCATGCCTGATCTGCACGGGCGGCGTGATGCGAATGTAATCCGCGCCCTCTTCCACCGTCGCGCCGACCTTGCGCAACTCCGTCGCCATCGCCGCGATGCGGTCGGTCTCCTTGACGCGCCAGCTGGCGATATTGCGCAGTGTGGTCGTGCCGTCGGCGAACAGCGCAGCCACAGCAAGCGTCATCGCCGCATCGGGGATGTGGTTGCAGTCGAGGTCGATGGCCTTGAGCCTTCCGCTCGCGGGCGCGCGCGCCTCGATCCAGTTGTCACCCATGATGATGACAGCGTTCATCTTTTCCAGTGCCTCGGCAAAATGTACGTCGCCCTGCACACTGGTCTTGCCGACACCTTCGACACGCACCGGCCCGCCACCTATGGCACCGGCCGCAAGAAAATACGAGGCGGACGAGGCATCACCCTCCACATAAACCGTGCCGGGACTCTTATACCTACTGCCTCCATGCACCTTGAAATATGACCAACCAGAACGATCTACCCTCACCCCGAAGCGCGCCATCATCGCTAGTGTGATTTCGATATATGGCTTGGAGATCAGCTCACCCGCCACCTCCACCGTCACCTCACGCTCCAGCAGAGGCAAAGCCATCAGCAGCGCGGTAAGGAACTGGCTGGACACGTCGCCGCGCACACTGACGCGCGCTGTATCACTCAATGCCGCGGGAAAAATCCCCAGCGGAGGGAAACTTTCATTACCCAGGTAATCGACGTTCGCGCCGAGCGCACGCAGCGCATCCACCAGGTCGCCGATAGGGCGTTCGTGCATGCGCGGCACGCCGGACAATTCATAACTTCCGCCCGACAGCGCCAGCGCCGCCGTCAGTGGGCGGAACGCCGTGCCTGCATTACCGAGGAACAACCTGGCTTGCTTGACCGGGAAATCGCCGCCGCAACCTGTGACGCGATAAGCGTTATCACCCAAAGACTCGACCTTCACGCCCAAAGTGCGCAAGGCGTCCAGCATGCGTTCTGTATCGTCGGAATGCAGCAGATCGCGCACCACGGTGACGCCTTCGGCCAGTGCCGCCAGCAGCAACACGCGGTTGGAGATGCTCTTCGAGCCGGGCAACGTGACCGTGCCACGCGCACCAAGCAAAGGGGGGAGATCAATGAAATTTGCAGACGTCATTACGATTGGACAGCATGGCGGATTTGCGAGGGCGCGATGATACCGCAGCACGACACGTTAGGCGTAGCTCTACCCCTTCTCTTCCACCCTGGCCAGCGCCCATCCTTGCGCAAAGGTGATGCGCAGCTCCGCACCCATAGCCAACCTGTCGGCATCAGACACCACACCGCCGTCAGTGTCCTGAACCAGGCTATAGCCGCGCGCCAGCACCTGTTTCGGATCAAGCAGCATGAGGTGCTGCGCGAGATTCTCTACCCGTCCTGCGCGCTGGGCGTGCAGCGCGCGCATCGCATTGGGCAGACGCTGTGCGAGATTGTTCTGCCGGTCATGCAGACGGGCGAAATCGCCGCTTGCCGCGCGCAGGCGTTGCGCCATGGACTGCCACGACCAGTGTCGTTGCTGCGCGCCATGAGCAAAAGCACGCTGCATGCGCCGTTGCAGTTGTTCCAATTGCTGCGCCCGGTGTTGCAACTGTTGTGCCGGATGCAGCAGGCGGCGCTGCAGATAATCCAGCGTCTGCATGGCGTTCTGCAGCCGGTTGCGCTGCGCGCGCTGCAGGTGTTGCGCCGTGCCATACAACCCCTTGAGCAAGGCATGCCGATCCGGCACGGCACGCTGCGCGGCGGCGGTGGGCGTCGGCGCGCGTTCGTCGGCGACAAAATCGGCGATGGTGAAATCGGTTTCGTGCCCGACCCCGCTGATGACAGGAATGGCGCTGGCGGCGATGGCGCGCGCCACGACTTCTTCGTTGAACGCCCACAGGTCTTCGATGCTGCCGCCGCCACGGCACACGATCAGCACGTCGCATTCCGCGCGCCGGTTGGCGGTCTGGATGGCAGCGGCGATCTTCTCCGCGCTGCCCGTGCCCTGCACCGGCGTGGGATACAGCACTACCGGCACACTTGGCAACCGCCGGCGCAGAGTGGTGAGCACATCGCGCAGCGCAGCGGCCTGAGGCGAAGTGACGATGCCGATGCTTTTCGGAAGAAATGGCAAAGCACGTTTGCGCGAAGCGGCGAACAGCCCCTGGCTTTCCAGCAATTGTTTCAGCCGCTCGAACTGTTCATACAGTACGCCCAGTCCCGCCGGGCGCATCTGCTCTACAGTCAACTGAAAATCGCCGCGTTGCTCATACAGGGTCGCGACCGCGAGAACCTCGACGAGCTGGCCATTGCCGATTGGCGCACTCAACAATTGGCTTTTGTGCCGGAACATCACACAGCGCACCTGCGCCTGATCGTCCTTCAGAGAAAAATAATAATGGCCGGAGGCTGCCTTCACCAGATTGGAAATTTCGCCGCGCACCCATAACAAAGGAACGCTGTTTTCCAGCAACTGCTTGATTGCAAAATTGAGTTCCGCGATGTGCCAGACGCGGTTTTTTTCTTCCAAAAATAGACCTAAAGGCATATTGACAACCTGAAATAATTCACAAAGCCAGCAAATTCGCCATTTCTGTCGCATGACGACGCAACAAAATCTTCAAATTACAGTAACGTATTGTTTTGTATAAGAATTATCGCAACATAAAAAATAGGCAAGGTAAGAAAAGTCCTTGTCTGACGCCACCTTGAATAGCAATGCCACTGAATCATCCACAAAGTTATCCACAGGTTTTGTGGGTAAACCGAAATAGCCTTTTCAAATGGCAAGTTAACGAAATGTTGCTGAAGTAACCCCTGAGAAATGTTGCTCAAGCTAGTGTGACACGCTACAGTTGCGGCCTTGAAAATCCGGGACGCACATGAGTCCCGTTCGGCTTTCCGCCCATTTAAGCACAATTGGAGAATTCGCGTGTTCGCACTCGTTGAAGCGGCCGGCTGGCCGATCTGGTTCCTGATCCTGTCTTCGGTCGTTGCGCTCGGACTGATCATTGAACGCATGGTCTTCCTGCGCGCAAACCGCGTTTCCCCGCCCGCCCTGCTGGATGAAGTCATCAAGGAAATGAAACAGCGCGGCGTCAGCGACGGCATGCTGTCCAGACTCGCCGCCAGTTCGCCACTGGGACGCATCTTCGCCGCAGGGCTCAAGAACATCAAGAGCACGCCCGAAGTGATGAAGGACTCCATCGAAGAAGCGGGACGCGCAGTCGCGCAGGATCTGTCGCACTACCTGACCACACTAGGCACGATCGCATCGATCAGCCCGTTGCTGGGATTGTTCGGCACATTGGTCGGCATGATCGAGATATTCGGCTCGCAATCGGCTTTAGGCAGCAATCCCGCCACGCTCGCCCACGGCATCTCGGTCGCCCTGTACAACACCGCCTTCGGCCTGATCGTGGCGATCCCAAGCATGATCTTCTACCGCCATTTCCGCGCCCAGGTAGACAGCCTGACCGTCGAAATGGAGCAACAAGCCATCAAGCTGGTAGAGATCGTGCACGGCCAGCGCAGGGATTAGGCCGTGAACTTCCAGCGCAGGCGCCGCCGCGATGAACCCGAGATCAACCTGATCCCGATGATAGACGTGCTGCTGGTGATCCTGATCTTCCTGATGGTGACCACCAGCTACGCCAAGTTCTCCGAATTAAAAATCAATCTGCCGCAGGCCGGTGGTGCAGCCGGCGTGACTGAAGCCAAACCGATCAGCATCGGCGTGGATGCCATGGAACGCTATGCCATCGATAGCCGTGCCATCGCCTTCACCGGCGTGGAGACCCTGGCTGCTTCGCTGAAGAATGCAGCAGGCGGCCAGACCAGCCCCACCATCGTCATCAGCGCCGACGCCCGTGCGCCCCATCAGGCCGTCATCAATATCATGGAAGCAGCGCGGCTGGCGGGCTACGAGCGCATCACCTTCACCACGCAGAGACAGTCCCGATAACGCCGTGCACTGGCTGCAACGATACTGGTATCGCATCACCCCGCTGCATCTCGTCCTGTACCCGCTCAGCCTGCTGTTTCGCCCGCTGGCCGCCCTGCGCCGGTTACTGTACCGCACCGGACTACTGCAAAGCGTCAGATTGCCGGTGCCGGTCGTCGTCATCGGCAACATCACTGTCGGCGGAACCGGCAAGACCCCGCTCACGCTTGCCTTGGCACAACAGCTCGCCGAGCGCGGACGCCATCCGCTCATCGTCAGCCGCGGCTATGGTGGTGCCTGCGCAGATCCGCGCCCCGTCACCCCGGACAGCGACGCGCGGCAAGCAGGCGATGAGCCGTTGCTGATGGCGCGGCGCAACGTCTGCCCGGTCTGGGTGGGCAGGGATCGCGCCGCCACCGCGCAGGCCGCATTGCACTCCCACCCACGCTGCGACGTGGTGCTGTGCGACGACGGTTTGCAGCACTACCGTCTGCGCCGTGACGTCGAGATCGCCGTCGTGGACGGTGTGCGCGGTTTCGGCAACGGTCTGATGCTGCCGGCCGGCCCGCTGCGCGAACCCGTTGCGCGCCTGCGCACGGTGGACGCCGTCGTGGTGAACGGCGGCGAAGCTGCCGCCGGCCAATATGCCATGAGCCTGAACGGGACGGTCTTCCATAACCTGCTCGATCACGCCCATACCGTCACCGCCGTACATTTCCATGCACTGCGCAATCACGCTGTCGCCGGCATCGGCGATCCGCAACGCTACTTCCGGCATCTGGCGGCCATGGGCATCCCCTTCACGCCGCATCCTTTCCCGGATCACCACCCCTATCTTGCGTCCGATCTCGCCTTCGGGGATTGCGACGCGATACTCCTGACCGAAAAAGATGCGGTAAAATGTGCCGCGTTTGCCGATGCACGCTTCTGGGTGTTGCGCGTGGACGCGCAAATCGCCCCTGACCTGACCGAATCCCTACTGCGAAAGATCGCCTCCCATGGACACCAAACTGCTTGATATCCTCGTCTGCCCGCTGTGCAAATCCCCGCTGGTCTATCACAAGGCCGAGCAGGAATTGATCTGCAAGGCCGACCGCCTGGCCTTCCGGATCGAGGACGGCATCCCGGTGATGCTGGCCGACGAGGCGCGCAAGCTCACTGCGGAAGAAGCCGAAAAACTTTGATGCTCGCTTTTCACGTCGTCATTCCGGCGCGCCACGCCTCCACCCGTCTGCCCGGCAAGCCGCTGCTGCATATCGCCGGCAAACCGATGGTGGTGCGCGTCGCTGAACAGGCGGCGCAAAGCGGGGCGCAGCAGATATGGATCGCCACCGACCACCATGCCATCGCCAACGTGGTGCATGAACACGGCTTCAAGGCCTGCCTCACCGCGGACACCCACGCCAGCGGCACGGATCGCATCGCCGAAGTCGTCATCCGGCAGGACTGGCCGGATGACACCATCGTGGTGAACGTGCAGGGCGACGAGCCGCTGATGCCGCCCGCACTGATCCGCGCCGTGGCACAGCACCTGCACGAACATCCGGAATGCGCCATCGCCACGGCCTGCCATCCCATCCACGACGAGGCTGCGCTGCGTAACCCGAACATCGTCAAGACCGTGCTCGACAAGCACGGCAACGCGCTGTATTTTAGCCGCGCACCCATCCCGTATCCGCGCGATGCCTTCGCCGCGCAACAGCCGCTGCCACAGGACATACCCGTGCTGCGCCACATCGGCATCTATGCCTACCGCGCCGGCTTCCTGCGCACCTACGGGCAGCTTGCGCCCGCTGCCATCGAGCAGGCAGAATCGCTGGAACAGCTGCGCGCGCTGTACCACGGCTACAAGATCGGCGTGGTGCTGGCCGAGGAGGCACCGCCCGCCGGCGTGGACACCGAACAAGACCTGCATACAGCACGGCAGATTTTCGATAGCGAAACCAATAAAGGGGGAAACAAATGAGACTGATACTGCTAGGCGCGCCGGGCGCGGGCAAGGGCACCCAGGCCAACTACATCAAGGAAAAATTCAATATCCCGCAAATCTCCACCGGCGACATATTGCGCGCCGCAATCAAGGCTGGCACCCCGCTCGGGCTTGCCGCCAAGCAGGTGATGGATGCGGGTAACCTGATCTCGGACGACATCATCATCAACTTGGTGAAGAAGCGCATCCTGGAGGCGGATTGCGCCAACGGTTTCCTGTTCGACGGCTTCCCGCGCACCATCCCGCAGGCGCAGGCGATGAAGGACTCGGGTATCCCCATCGACTACGTAGTGGAGATCGAAGTGGCCGACAGCGAGATCGTCAAGCGCATGGGCGGCCGCCGTGTACATCTGGCCTCGGGGCGCACCTATCATATCGAGTTCAACCCGCCCAAGGTGGCCGGCAAGGACGACATCACCGGCGAAGACCTGGTACAGCGCCCGGATGACGCCGAAGAGACCGTGCTCAAGCGCCTGACCATCTACCACGAGCAGACCAGACCGCTGGTGGATTACTACACGGCTTGGGCAAAGACCGGCGCTGCCGATGCGCCGAAATGCGTCAATATCCCCGGCGTCGGTAGCGTGGAAAACATCCGCGACCAGATATTTCGCGCCCTGGAAGCCTGAACATGGCGACCAGACCGGTGCTCACGCTGGAAGATGCCAAGCGCGTCGCGGCAGCAGCCGAAGCCGAGGCGAACCGCAACGGCTGGCGCGTAGTCATCGCCGTGGTGGATGAGGGCGGCCACCTGCTCTATCTGCAACGCAGCCACGACACGCAGTTCGGCAGCGTCGAGACCGCCATCGCCAAGGCGCATGCCGCGGTCGCTTTCCAGCGCCCGACCAAGGCGTCGGAAGACGCAGTGCTGAGCGGACGGCTGATTCACCTCGCCCTGCCCGGCGTGATCCCTGCGGAAGGCGGCATACCGCTGCTGCGCGAAGACATTGTCGTCGGCGGACTGGGGATCAGCGGCGTGCGCTCGTTCCAGGACGGACAGATCGCGGCGGCGGGTGCGAGTGCGCTGACACAGGAGTGACTAGGCCGTAGCGCATGGGAAAACCGTACGCATGCCCAACCTGACGCGGCTCATGGCAGAGTCCCCAAATCGCTCACCCATTGGACAAAAAAGACGGTAAGATTGCCCGCGTTAAGAGAATGCCCATCAAGAATTCCGGGGGGGATTGTGACCAAGAGAAATGCGTTTTACGCTCAGTCCGGCGGCGTCACCGCCGTCATCAATGCCTCGGCCTGCGGCGTCATCGAGACGGCGCGCAAACACAAGGACAAGATCGGCAAGGTCTATGCCGGACGCAACGGCATCATCGGCGCACTTACCGAAGATTTGATCGACACCTCCAAAGAATCTTCCAAAGCCATCGCTGCACTGCGCACCACGCCTTCCGGCGCATTCGGCTCCTGCCGCTTCAAGCTCAAATCGCTGGAACAGAACCAGCGCGAATACGCGCGCCTGATCGAGGTATTCAAGGCGCACAACATCGGCTACTTCTTCTACAACGGCGGCGGCGATTCCGCCGACACCTGCTACAAGGTCTCGCAACTATCGGAAAAGATGGGTTACCCGGTACAGGCCATCCATGTGCCCAAGACCGTGGACAACGACCTGCCCATCACCGACTGCTGCCCCGGTTTCGGCTCGGTCGCCAAATATGTTGCCGTCTCCACGCTGGAAGCCAGCTTTGACGTGCGCTCCATGGCCAAGACTTCGACCAAGGTGTTCGTGCTCGAAGTGATGGGACGCCATGCCGGCTGGATCGCCGCTGCGGGCGGCTTGGTGGAAGAGCAAGTCATCCCGGTGGTGATTCTGTTCCCGGAGATCGAATTCAACCAGAAAAAATTCCTCACCAGAGTCGATGCGCTGGTCAAGCAGCACGGCTATTGCACCGTGGTGGTATCGGAGGGTTGCCATTATCCCGACGGCAAGTTCCTCGCCGAACAGGGCACGCGCGACGCCTTCGGCCATGCCCAGCTGGGCGGCGCCGCGCCGGTGGTCGCCAACATGGTAAAGGAGGCCTTCGGTTACAAGTTCCACTGGGCGGTCGCCGATTACCTGCAACGCGCCGCGCGCCACATCGCGTCGAAGACCGACGTCGAGCAGGCCTATGCGCTGGGCAAGGCGGCGGTGGAGCTTGCGCTCAAGGGACAGAACGCCGTGATGCCGACGGTGCAACGCCTGTCCGACAAACCGTACAAATGGAAGGTCGGCGTCGCGCCGCTTGCCAAGGTCGCCAACGTGGAAAAATTCATGCCGCGCGACTTCATTACACCGGACGGCTTTGGCATCACCGCCAAATGCCGCGCCTACCTGACCCCGCTCATCAAGGGCGAGGACTACCCGTCTTACAAAGACGGGTTGCCGCAATATGTACAATTAAAAAATGTAGCCGTCGCAAAAAAACTGGGGGAGTTCAATATTTGATTTTTAACGCCGCTCCACAAGGGGCGGTTTTTACTTGGGGAGGGGAAATCATGGCTGGTGGCTTGGGTTTTGCACTGTTATGTGCAATAGCAGCGATTCTGTACGGCGTATTTTCGATCAAGTGGATACTGGCTAAATCAACCGGCAGCCCGCGTATGCAGGAAATTGCCGCTGCCGTGCAGGAAGGCGCTTCTGCCTATCTAAACCGTCAATACACCACCATCGCCATCGTTGGCGGGGTGCTGTTCGTCATCATCTTCGTCGCGCTGGATTGGCAAACAGCGATCGGTTTTGCGATCGGCGCGTTGCTCTCTGGCGCAGCCGGTTTCATCGGCATGCATGTGTCGGTGCGCGCCAATGTGCGCACCGCCGAAGCCGCCAAGGAAAGCCTTAACGCGGCGCTGAACGTCTCCTTCAAGGGCGGTGCGATCACCGGCATGTTGGTGGTGGGACTGGGGCTGCTCGGTGTGGCGGGTTATTACAGCTTGCTGGTCAGCACGGGGTCATCCACTGCCGCAGCGACCCACGCACTGGTCGGACTGGCTTTCGGCGGTTCGCTGATCTCGATCTTCGCCCGTCTCGGCGGCGGTATCTTCACCAAAGGCGCGGATGTCGGCGCCGACCTGGTGGGCAAGGTTGAAGCCGGCATACCCGAAGACGACCCGCGCAATCCGGCGGTGATCGCCGATAACGTCGGCGACAACGTCGGCGACTGTGCCGGCATGGCAGCCGACCTGTTCGAAACTTACGCCGTCACCATCATCGCCACCATGCTGCTGGGCGGATTGCTGATGGCAAATTCCGGACCGAACGCGGTGATCTACCCGCTGGTACTGGGAGGCTTCTCCATCATCGCCTCCATCATCGGCACCTTCTTCGTCACGGCACGCGAGGGCGGCAAGATCATGAACGCGTTGTATCGCGGCCTGGGAGTTTCTGCCGGGCTGGCGCTCATCGCGTTCTACCCGCTCACCAGCTGGATCATGGGCGATAACGGCGTTTACTCGGTCGGCGCGCTGTACGGCTCGACCATCATCGGCCTGGTACTGACCGCCGCGCTGGTGTGGATCACCGAGTACTACACCGCAACCGAATTTTCCCCGGTGCGCCATATTGCCGAGGCCTCCACCACCGGACACGGCACCAACATCATCGCCGGACTGGGCGTATCGATGAAATCCACCGCCGCACCGGTGATCGCGGTGTGTATCGCCATCTGGGGTGCCTACGACTTGGCCGGACTGTACGGCATCGCCATCGCCGCGACCTCGATGCTGTCGATGGCCGGCATCATCGTGGCACTGGATGCCTATGGCCCGATTACCGACAACGCCGGCGGCATCGCCCAGATGGCCGGCTTACCGGATGACGTACGCGTCATCACCGACGCGCTGGATGCGGTGGGCAACACCACCAAAGCCGTCACCAAAGGCTATGCCATCGGCTCTGCCGGTCTGGCTGCGCTGGTGCTGTTCGCCGACTACACCCATGCGCTGGACGCGAAACTGGGTGTGACCACGTCCTTCGACCTGTCGAACCATATGGTCATCATCGGCCTGTTCATCGGCGGCATGGTGCCTTACCTGTTCGCCGCGATGGGCATGGAAGCAGTGGGCCGCGCCGCCGGAACAGTGGTGGTCGAAGTGCGCCGCCAGTTCAAGGAAATCCCCGGCATCATGGAAGGTACCGGCAAACCGGAATATGGCACCTGCGTGGACATGCTGACCAAGGCCGCGATCAAGGAAATGATCGTCCCGTCGCTGCTGCCCATCGCCGTTCCGGTGGTCGTCGGCCTGACGCTTGGCGCTCAGGCGCTCGGCGGCGTGCTGGTCGGCACCATCATCACCGGCATCTTTGTCGCGATCTCGATGACCACCGGCGGCGGCGCGTGGGATAACGCCAAGAAATACATCGAGGAAGGCAACTTCGGCGGAAAAGGTTCGGAAGCGCACAAGGCCGCCGTCACCGGCGACACTGTCGGCGATCCTTACAAGGACACGGCAGGCCCGGCGGTGAACCCGCTGATCAAGATCATCAACATCGTCGCGCTGATGATCGTACCGCTGCTTTAAGCCGGATCACCGGAGCAAAAAACGGGGCGGAATTTCCGCCCCGTTTTCTTTTGTGGCCACCTCCTCTGGCAATTGGTTGTTTCTGCGCATAGACCGGCATCGGCTATAATCGCGGGCTTTCAACTTCACGAAACCCAAGGAAATTGTAATGAGCCTGTTAAATGTCCGCCCCGGCGACAATCTGCCCCACGAATGCAACGTCATCATCGAAATCCCGAAACACGCCGATCCGGTCAAATATGAAGTGGACAAAACCTCGGGAGTGCTGGTGGTGGATCGCTTCATCGGCTCGCTGATGCGCTACCCGGCCAACTACGGCTTCATCCCGGAAACCATCGCGGACGATGGCGACCCGGTGGACGTGCTGGTGGTCACCCCGCTTCCGATCGTGCATGGCGCCATCATCCCCTGCCGCCCGGTCGGCGTGCTGATGATGACCGACGAAGGCGGCGACGACGCCAAGATCATCGCCGTACCCACTGACAAACTCACTCCGCTGTACCACAATGTGAAGACTTATCAGGATCTGCCCGAGATCAAGCTGGAGCAGATCAAGCATTTCTTCGAGCTCTACAAGGCGCTGGAGCCGGGCAAGTGGGTCAAGATCAGGGGCTGGGAAGGCGTGGAGGCGGCCCATGCCGAGATCATGAGAGGTCTGGAGCTTTACAAGCAAAAATCCGCAAACAATTAATTCAACGGGAGACGAATCATGGTGGCACAGATCATCGACGGCAAGGCGATTGCGCAGGAAGTGCGCGCCGAATGGAAGGTACGCGCCGATGCGCTGAAAGCGCGCGGCATCACGCCGGGACTGGCGGTCATCATCGTCGGCGAAGATGCCGCCTCCAAGGTCTATGTCGCCAACAAGGTGAAGGCATGCGCCGAACTCGGGTTGCATTCCGAGCATATCGCCCTGCCCGCCGACACCAGCGAAGCCGCGCTGCTGGCGCAGATCGCCGCACTGAATGCCGACCCGAAGATACACGGCATCCTGGTGCAACTGCCGGTGCCCAAACACATCGACAGCAGCAAGGTGCTGGAAGCCATCAGCCCGGACAAAGATGTGGATGGCTTCCATCCGGTCAACGTCGGCCTGCTGACCACCGGCAACATGCGCTTCGCGCCCTGCACCCCTTACGGCGCAATGAAGCTGCTGGAGAAAGCGGGCGTCGCCATCGAAGGCAAACACGCCGTGGTAGTGGGACGCAGCAACATCGTCGGCAAACCGATGGCGCTGATGCTGTTGCAGCACAATGCCACCGTCACCATCTGCACCTCAAAGACCGTGAACCTCGCCAGCTACACGCGCGCCGCCGACATCCTCGTGGTCGCCACCGGCAGGGCGAAGATGATCACCGGCGACATGATCAAGCCCGGTGCGGCGGTGATCGACGTCGGCATCAACCGCCTGCCCGACGGCAAACTGTGCGGCGATGTGGATTTCGATTCTGCCAAGGAAGTGGCCGGCTGGATCACACCCGTGCCCGGCGGCGTCGGCCCGATGACCATCACCATGCTAGTGGCGAACACGGTGCAGGCGGCGGAGCGGATGACCGGGAGGTAATGCCGTCAACGACCTGTAAAAGCCGCAGCGTATCAGCGGCACACCTTGTTGCCGAAGGGATCGATTCCGCAACGAATGCGGTAATTTTTATCGTCGCGCCCGGAACGGTCCCCGGATTCGGTCGAGGTACTATCCCCGCGGGCACTGCTGCCCGTCCGCTCGCTCCCCGATTCCTTCGGGGCGGGCGTCACCACCCCGTCCTTGTCGATGCAGACGGCATTGCCGAAAGCATCGACGCCGCAACGCGGATCTGCGATGGCAAATACCTGCGCCGAAAATGCCAGCGCGAACAGGCATATTATTCTGCGCATGAGCAACCCGGCCTTATCCCGCCCCATTCGCCACCTCCGCCAACGCTTGCAGGAACGCATCGCCATAGCGCGCCAGCTTGGCCTGCCCCACTCCGCTGATCTGCGCCATCTCGTCCAGTGTCTGCGGACGGCACTTGAGGATTTCCAGCAGCGTGCTGTCGTGGAAGATGACATAGGGCGGCACGCCCTGTTCGCGCGCCAGCTCGGTGCGTCTGGCTTTGAGCGCGAGCCATAGCGGATCGTCGTTCGCACCGGCGAAAGGTTCGCGTGATTTGGCATTGCGCTCGGCGCGCTGCGCCTTGCGCTTGACCGGGTCGGCATCGCGGCGCAGCCACACTTCCTGTTCGCCGCGCAGTACCGGGCGCGCGGCATCGGTGAGTTTCAATCCGCCGTAGCCTTCCATGTCCACGTTGATGAATCCGGCGGCGACCAACTGGCGATACACGCCGCTCCATTGCTGTTGCGTTAGCTCCTTGCCGATACCGAAAGTGGATAGCTGTTGATGATTGAACTGCCCGACCTTCGCGGTCTCCTTGCCGAGCAACACGTCGATCAGATGCACGACGCCGAAGCGCTGGCCGGTGCGATACACGCAGGACAGCGCCATCTGCGCGGCCTGCGTGGCATCCCAGGTATCTACCGGCGACAGGCAGTTGTCGCATTCGTTGCAAGCGCCGGGATGTTCCTCGCCAAAATAGCGCAGCAGGGTCTGGTGGCGGCAGGCGGTGGATTCGCAGAAGCCGAGCAGCGCATCGAGTTTTTGCAACTCGACGCGCTTGCGTTCCTCGGGCGCATCGCCGGACAGCAGCATCTGGCGCATCGATACCACATCGCCCAAGCCGTAAGCCATCCACGCATTCGCGGGCAAGCCGTCGCGCCCGGCGCGACCGGTTTCCTGATAGTAACCTTCCATGCTCTTGGGCAGGTCGAGATGCGCGACGAAGCGCACGTTGGGCTTGTCGATGCCCATGCCGAACGCGACGGTGGCGACCATGATGACGCCCTCCTCGCGCAGGAATCTTCGCTGGTTTCTATTGCGCGTGGCAGCATCGAGTCCGGCGTGATACGGCAACGCATCCCAGCCCTGTTCTTTCAGCCACGCGGCAGTCTCCTCGACCTTCTTGCGCGACAGGCAATACACGATACCCGCGTCGTCCGGATGCTCGGTCTCAAGGAAAGCCTGCAACTGCTGGCGCGCGTTGTTCTTCTGCGTGACGCGGTAGCGGATGTTGGGACGGTCAAAGCTGGAGACGAACTGCTGCGCCTGTTCCAGTTGCAGCCGTTCGACGATCTCGCTCCGCGTCGGCGCATCGGCGGTGGCGGTCAGCGCGATGCGCGGCACGCCGGGGAAGCGCTCATGCAATACCGTCAGTGCGCGATACTCGGGACGGAAATCGTGCCCCCATTGCGATACGCAGTGCGCCTCGTCGATGGCGAACAGGGCGATGCCTGAAGTAGCCCCCTCTCCCCAGCCCTCTCCCGCGAGGGGAGAGGGGGCGACAGTGTGCAAGCGTTCCAACAGATCCAGAAAACCTTCCGTCATCAACCGTTCCGGCGCGACGTATAACAGCTTCAACTCGCCGCGCATCACCTGTCGCGTCACCTCGCGTGCCGCATCGGCATCCAGGCTGGAATTGAGGAAAGCGGCGGACACGCCGAGCTGTTTGAGCGCATCCACCTGATCCTGCATCAGCGCGATCAACGGCGACACCACGATGCCGACTCCGGGCCGCAATAGTGAAGGTATCTGATAGCACAGCGACTTGCCGCCGCCGGTGGGCATCAGCACCAGCGCATCGCCACCCGCTACGACATGCTCGACGATGACCTGCTGCGCACCGCGAAATGATGCGTAGCCGAAAACCTCACGGAGGATCTGTTGCGGAGAGGAGGTGGCCACGGATGCCTGCAAGAGAGATGCCTAATGACCGGCAGATTCGGTCTGGGGTGCGACAACGACCGCTGACGGCGGCTGGCTGCCGATGAACTGGAAGAATGTCTCGTCATGCCTGACCATGCCGAGTTCGCTGCGTGCGCGCGCCTCGATCGCCTCGGTGCCCTGCTTGAGATCGCGCACTTCGGTGTCCAGCAAGGCATTGCGTGCCTGCGTCTGCTGATTGGCCTGCTGCTGCATTTCGACCTGCTGGTTCAGATTCCACACCTTCAGCCACCCGCCTCGGCCCAGCCATAGCGGATACTGCAACAGCAGCAGCAGGGTGACCAGTACCAAAGTGACAGCGCGACGCATATTTCCCCGCCTCGAGTAGGGTGGGCACGTTTATTGTGCCCACGCGGAAATAACCTTCGCCGACCGCGTGGGCACAAAAAACGTGCCCACCCTACCAGACTAGCCCAGTTGGTAGTACGCCTCGCGCCCCGGATAGGAAGCTGTATCGCCCAAGTCTTCCTCGATACGCAACAGCTGGTTGTATTTCGCCATGCGGTCGGAACGCGAGGCCGAGCCAGATTTGATTTGCATCACGTTGGTGGCGACTGCGAGGTCGGCGATAAAAGAGTCTTCCGTTTCGCCGGAACGGTGCGAGATGATGGCGGTATAGCCGGCGCGCTTGGCCATTTCGATAGCCGCGAAGGTCTCGGTCAGCGTACCGATCTGATTGACCTTGATCAGGATGGAATTGGCGATGCCCTGCTTGATGCCTTCGCGGAATATCCTGGTGTTGGTGACGAAGATATCGTCGCCCACCAGTTGGATGGATTTGCCGAGGCGCTCGGTCAGTATCTTCCAGCCGTCCCAATCGCGCTCGCTCAGGCCGTCCTCGATGGAGACGATGGGATACTTGTCCACCCAGGTGGCATACAGGTCGACCATCTGCACGGAATTCAGCACCATCCCGTCGGCCTTCAGGTGATACATGCCGTCCTTGTAGAACTCGGAAGCGGCCGGATCCATGGCAATCGCGACATCCGCACCGGGCACATAGCCGGCGGCCTCGATCGCTTCGACGATGACCTGCAACGCGCCCTCGTTGGAGCCGAGCGCAGGCGCGAAGCCGCCTTCATCGCCGACCGTGGTCGGCAGGCCGCGATGGTGCAGCACCGATTTCAGGCTGTGGAACACTTCGGCGCCGTAACGCAACGCCTCGCGGAAACTCGGCGCGCCGACCGGGACGATCATGAATTCCTGCATGTCTGCGCCGCCGGTGGCATGCGCGCCGCCGTTGATGACGTTCATCATCGGCACCGGCATCTCCATCCTGCCGGAACCGCCCAGATAGCGGTACAGCGGCAAACCGCTTTCTTCGGCAGCGGCGCGCGCCACCGCCATCGACACGGCGAGGATCGCATTCGCGCCCAGGCGCGACTTGTTCTCGGTGCCGTCCAGCTCGATCATGGTCTGGTCGATGAAGGCCTGTTCGGCGGCATCCAGCCCGACGATCGCCTCGGCGATCTCGGTATTCACATTTTCCACGGCCTCCAGTACGCCCTTGCCCAGATAGCGTTGCTTGTCGCCGTCGCGCAGCTCGACCGCCTCGCGCTCGCCGGTGGAAGCGCCGGATGGCACGGCAGCGCGTCCCATCACACCGGATTCCAGCAGCACGTCCGCTTCCACGGTGGGGTTGCCGCGCGAATCCAGGATTTCGCGGGCGATCACATCAACTATTGCGCTCATGATCTTTCCTTCTTAATTAGACGTTTTTCAAATCAAACTTTTCTTCGATCAGGCCTCGGCCTTTGACTATTCCATCCAGCGCCATCAAGGTTTCCAGCAACTCCCCGAGATGGCCGAGCGGGAAGGCGTTCGGCCCATCCGACAATGCGCATGACGGATTGGGATGGGTCTCCATGAACAGGCCGGCCACACCCGCCGCCACTGCGGCACGCGCCAGCACCGGCACGAACTCGCGCTGGCCGCCGGAAACCGTTCCCTGCCCGCCCGGCAACTGCACCGAATGGGTCGCATCGAATACGACCGGACAACCTGTGTCACGCATCACCGCCAGCGAGCGCATGTCGGACACCAGGTTGTTGTAGCCGAACGACGCGCCGCGCTCGCACACCATGATGTTGTCGGTGCCGCCCGCCTCGCGCGCCTTGTCTACCACGTTCTTCATGTCCCACGGCGACAGGAATTGCCCCTTCTTGATGTTCACCGGTTTGCCCGAGGCAGCCACAGCGTGGATGAAATCGGTCTGGCGGCACAGGAACGCCGGTGTTTGCAGCACATCCACCACGGCCGCGACCGGCGCGATCTCCTCGATGGAGTGTACATCGGTCAGCACCGGCACACCGATCTGCCGCTTCACCTCGGCCAGTATCTTCAACCCCGCATCCAGCCCGAAACCGCGGAATGACTTGCCGGAGCTGCGGTTGGCCTTGTCGTAGGAGGATTTGTAGATGAACGGCAGGTTCAGTTCGCGGCAGATTTCTTTCAGTTGGCCGGCGGTGTCCAGCGCCATCTGTTGGGATTCGATCACGCACGGCCCGGCGATCAGGAACAGCGGACTGCCCAGACCCGCTTCGAATCCGCACAGCTTCATGCCGATCCCTTGCGATGCAGGGCAGCCTCGACGAACGCCTTGAACAGCGGATGTCCGGCACGCGGAGTGGAGGTGAATTCGGGGTGGAACTGCACGCCGAAGAACCAAGGATGGATGGATTGTGGCAGCTCCATCATTTCCGGCAGGTCTTCGGAAGGGGTGCGCGCGGAAATGACCAACCCGGCCTTTTCCAGCGCCGGGACATAATGGTTGTTCACCTCATAACGGTGGCGATGGCGCTCGTTCACCTCATCGCCATAGATGTTCTGCGCCATGGTTCCCGGTTTGACCGGGCAGCGCTGGGAGCCGAGGCGCATGGTGCCGCCCATATCCGAATCGGCGCTGCGTTTGGCTACCTTGCCGTCGCGGTCCAGCCATTCGGTGATCAACGCGACCACCGGATGCTCGGTTTCAAGGTCGAACTCGGTGCTGTTCGCGTCGTTCATGCCCGCGACATGACGCGCATATTCGATCACGGCCAGCTGCATGCCGAGGCAGATACCGAGATAGGGTATCTTGTTCTCGCGCGCATAGCGGATCGCGGCGATCTTGCCTTCCGTGCCGCGCTTGCCGAAGCCGCCCGGCACCAGGATGGCGTCGAGGTTTTTCAGGCTGTCCGTGCCTTCGCCCTCGATGGCCTCTGAATCCAGGTATTCGATGTTAACGCGCGTCGAAGTATGGATGCCAGCGTGGCGCAACGCCTCGATCAGCGACTTGTAGGACTCAGTCAGATCGACGTACTTGCCGACCATGCCGATGGTGATCTCGTGTTGCGGACTCTGCTGCGCGGCCACGAGCCTGCTCCACACCGACAAGTCGGCGGGCGGCGCATCCAGCGCCAACTCTGCGCAGACGATGCGATCCAGCCCCTGCTCATGCAACATTTGCGGAATCTTGTAGATGCTGTCCACATCCCACATCGAGATCACGCTGTCTTCGCGCACATTGGCGAACAGCGATATCTTGGCGCGCTCGTCGTCCGGGATGCGGCGATCGGCGCGGCATATCAGCGCGGTCGGAAAGATACCGATCTCGCGCAGCTTCTGCACGCTGTGCTGGGTCGGCTTGGTCTTCAACTCGCCTGCGGTGGCGATGTAGGGAACCAGCGTCAGGTGGACATAAGCGACCTGGCTGCGCCCCATGCGCAAGCCCATCTGGCGCGCCGCCTCGAGGAACGGCAGCGACTCGATGTCACCCACCGTACCGCCGATCTCGACGATGGCCACCTCCGCCTTGCCGTCGAGCGAGGCAGCCGCGCCGCGCTCGACGAAGGCCTGTATCTCGTTGGTGATATGCGGGATCACCTGCACCGTCTTGCCCAGATATTCGCCGCGCCGCTCCTTGCGGATCACGCTCTCATAGATCTGGCCGGTGGTGAAATTGTTGGCCTTGCGCATCCTGGCCGAGATGAAGCGCTCGTAATGCCCCAAGTCCAGATCGGTCTCGGCGCCGTCTTCGGTGACGAACACCTCGCCATGCTGGAACGGGCTCATGGTGCCCGGATCGACGTTGATATAGGGGTCGAGCTTGAGCATCGTCACCTTGAGGCCGCGCGATTCGAGGATAGCCGCAAGCGAAGCGGCGGCAATGCCCTTCCCCAGGGAAGAAACAACGCCGCCGGTGATGAAGATGTACTTGGTCATGCGGGTGCCCGGACATGAGTTTTTCGTAGGGCGCGATGATACCGCAAAACCCACCGCCCTCAAAATTCAACGCGGCGCATAACTCTTTTTAAATCGCGGAATTGCGCCCCCGCGCCGCGTCCCGGCAGGCACTGCGGCTCGGGGCAGGCCGTCAAGGGAACGGGGGACGTTTTATACGCGGAACCGGCCGACCACCTCGATAAGCTTGCCGGAAAGCACCTGAAGCTGCGCCGCCTGCTCTCTCGATTGTTCGACCGTCCTGGACGTTTCTTCCGTCATCGACGCCACCCCCTCGATATTGGCTGCGATGTTCTGGCTGGCCACACGCTGCTCGCCGATCGCATTGGCAATATCATTGACGCTGCCGACGATCTGGCGAACGCTTTCAAACACACCGGAAAGCACTCTGGTCACTTCCTCGGCGTTGCTCGAGCCGCTCACTGCCATGCCCTTCTGTTCGGCGATGACGCCCGAGAAGGTGTTCATGCTGCCCTCGATCGCGCTGATGATCGCGCCGATCTCGACCACCTTGTTGGAAGTCATCTCGGCGAGCTTGCGCACCTCGTCGGCCACCACGGCGAACCCCCGCCCCTGTTCGCCGGCACGCGCCGCCTCGATGGCGGCATTGAGCGCCAGCAGATTGGTCTGCTCGGCGATCTCCTTGATCACAGCGGTCACCGCGCGAATGTCGCCGGAATGCTTGATGAGCGTATCGAGCGCGCTGTTGGCCGAGACCGCGGAGCGTTCCATGACGCTCGCGCCACGCCGGGTCTGCTCGATGGCCTTTTCTCCTTCCGTCAGCGCTGCAACAGTTTCTGCCGCCCTGCCCTTTACCGTTTCCACGTTGTCATTGACACAGGATATGGACACCGTGGTCTGCTCCATCGCAGCAGAGACCGCCGAAGTCTTGTCCGACTGTTGCTGCGATGCCGCAGCGATCTGTCCGGAAGCCGTGGCGATCTGTGCGGCACTCTCCCCCAGCAGATTGCCGGTCTGCTTGATCTGCATGACCATGTCGCGCAGATGCGCCATGAAGAGGTTGAACAGCTTTCCGGTCTGGGCGAACTCGTCCTTGCCGCTCTCGTCCAGCCGGCGGGTAAGATCGCCGCTCCCTTCGGACAGCTCCTTCATGAAAGCATTGAGCGCGGCGATGCGCATATTGACCCGTTTGACGATGAGGAACGCGATGAACATGAGCAAGCCGACGCATAGCGCCAGAACGATCACCGAAAGCATGGCCTGGGTATCGGCGGCGGAATCTGCTTGCCCGCGCAACTCGGCGAGTTCGGCATCGAGTTCGTTGGACAGCACAGTCAGCCGCTTGATCTGATCCTGCGTGCCGTTCTGAAGCTCGGCCACACGGCGGAAATCGGCGACATAGGCATCCAGATGCTTGAAGGCTTCGGCGCGCTCTGCATCGTTGAACATCTTGTCCGCTTCGAGCGCGGCCTTGAAATCGCTGACCACCTGGTCATAGGTCTTCCAGTATGAATCGACCGGGCGCTCGTACCAGACATTGGAATAGATGACGATATCCTTCTCGGTACGGCGCAACTTCTGCTGCTCAAACTTGAGCTTCATCGAGATGTCCCGCTGCTTTTCCTTGGAGACATAAGTGCCATAGCCGAGCGCCCCCTCCATGTGGTGGACATCTTCCTGAAGCTTGGCATACAAGCCGGTCTTGTAGCGGCCGTGCTCTTCCATGGCAGTGACGATCCCCTTGGGGCCATACACCGCATCCACCATCTCATCGACGGTTTTTGCTATCTTCCCGACCACTTCCCCCGAAAAGAGGCGATCGCCCGTCAGAGCCGACTGCGCCTCTGCAAGCAGGGGCTTCTTCTCTTCCAGCATCTGCCGCGCATCCTTGCCGCCCAGATAATAGTTAAAGGAAGTCTTGATGACGCCCTGCACCTGGTTGGCGACCTCATTGACCAGTGCGTATTGTTTCCGCACCTCGACTGCCGAGCGATAGGCCATGGCGAACTGGACCGTTGCCAGAAGCGCGCCGATAGCAGCCAGCAACCATATCCTGCCCTTGACTGTTTGAAACATAAAAGCCTCCTGATGCGAAAAAATTTACAGGATTCTAATCGACTATCGCTTCAGCGACCTCGATATTTCACCCATAAAAAACCCCCGGCAAAGCGGGGGTTTCCGTTGATGAAGCCTGTGAAGTATCACTTCAGCTTGGTTTCCTTGTACATGACGTGCTTGCGCACCACCGGATCGAACTTGCTCATCTCGATCTTGCCCGGCGTGGTCTTCTTGTTCTTGTTGGTGGTATAGAAGTGCCCGGTGCCAGCCGAGGACTCCAGTTTGATCTTTTCGCGTGCGCCTTTAGCCATCTCTAATTCCCCTTAGACGTTCTCGCCGCGCGCGCGCAGCTCGAACAGCACGGCATCGATGCCGTTCTTGTCAATGGTACGCAGCGCCGCATTGCTCAAGCGCAAGCTGACCCAGCGATTCTCGCTTTCGACCCAGAAACGGCGCCGTTGCAGATTCGGCAAGAAACGACGCTTGGTTTTGTTATTGGCATGGGAAACATTGTTCCCGACCATCGGGCCTTTTCCCGTCACTTGACAGACACGTGCCATAGCTCTACTCCAACCTGTTTGCAAAAGAGCGCGGATTCTACAGAAGGCGCCGGAAATGTTCAACCTGATTTTACGGTTTGGGTTCGATTCACGCCCCGCCCGGCCTGCGCTGCCCCGTCAGCCCCACCAGCAGGCGCACGATGCCATAGCTGAGGCGCGCGACCAGCCGCCCCAGCCGGCTGCGCTGGCTGCCATATTCGGGGCCGATGCGGAGGGCGTCTTTTTCGATGGCTTCCAGCAGGCTCGCGCGCAGCTCCCCGGCAAAACCGGCGTCGCGGACCACCAGGTTCGCCTCGCGCGCCAGCAGCAGGCTGTACGGATCGATATTGGAGGAACCCACCGTCGCCCATTCCCCGTCCACCACGGCGACCTTGGCATGCAGAAAGCCGGACTGGTACTCGCATATCTCGATACCCGCCGCCAGCAGCCGGTCATACAGCGCATGCGTCGCATAGTGCTGCAAACGGTATTCCACCCTGCCCTGCAACAGCAGCTGCACCCGTACGCCGCGTTGCGCCGCATGCACCAGTGCGCGGCGGAACATCCGCCCGGGCAGGAAATAGGCATTGGCGATGATGATTTCGCGTTGCGCCCCAGCGATCGCCTTCAGGTAGGCGCGCTCGATGTCGCGCCGGTGGCGCACGTTATCGCGCAGCACCAGCGCCGCGCCGCCGTCCGGCTGCCCATCCCGCCTGCCGGAACGCCGGTACAAACCCCTGATCCGCAGACGCAGGGTCGCCCATGACACCACCACCCACAGGTGCCGCATCGCCGCATGCACCTCGCCCGCCAGCCCGCCCTGCACGCGCACCGCATAATCGAGGCGCGGCAAACCCGGCTCTGCCATGCCCGCCGAATCATCGATGATATTGATGCCGCCGACGAAGGCGACCTCGCCATCCATCACCGCCATCTTGCGGTGCAACCGGCGCAAACGGCGCAAGCGGTTGCGGCGCAGGGTAAAGGGCGATATCTCGCGCCGGAACCATTGCACCTCGACGCCCGCCGTACGCAGGTCGTCTATCCAGTGCTGCGGCAGCTCCGCCGAACCGTAGCCGTCCAGCAGCATGCGCACCGCCACACCGCGCGCCGCCGCGCGCAACAGCGCATCGGCCACCATGCGCCCGGTTGCGTCATCGGCATAGATATAAGTCTCGAGATAGATGGAATGCTGCGCGGCCTCGATGTCGGCGCACAGTTGCGAGAAAAACTCCGCGCCGTCCTGCAACAGCATCAGCTGCTCGCCGCCCACCTGATGGATGCGCTTCATGTTCTTTTCAGCTGCGCGGAGAGTGCGGCATGATCGGACAGCCGCCGCCACATCCCGCCGGCATGCACATGGCTGTGTTGCACATCGAAGCCGCGCACATAGATGCGGTCCAGGCGCAACAGCGGCAGGCCGGCGGGATAACTGCGCGCGGGAGTGCCGCTATGCATGTGGAACACATCGCGCATCCCCAGCTCCTCCGCCATGACACGCCCCATCTCGTTGCGCCAATCGTTGAAATCGCCCGCGATGACGAGCGGCGCATCGGGCGGCACCTCGTCGCGCACATGCTCGATAAGCGCCCGCGTTTGCGCGCGCTTGCCCTTGGCGAACAGGCCGAAATGCGCGCACACGCAATGCACCCGCACCGCGCCGACCCCGATCGCGCAATGCAGCAACCCGCGGCTCTCGAACCGATGCGCCGAGACATCCTTGTTGCAAACCTGCTCGATAGGGAAACGGCTGAGGATGGCATTGCCGTGATGCCCGGTCTCATACACCGCGTTCCTGCCATAGGCGGCGTGCGGCCAGATATCCTGCGCGATGAACTCGTGCTGCGGCGCGCCGGGATAGTCCGGATGGCGACCGGCATGGTGCGCATGCGCCCCCTGCACCTCCTGCAAAAACACCACATCGGCATCCAGCTCGCGCAAACGGTCGCGCAGCTCGTGCAGCACGAAACGGCGGTTGAACCGGGAAAACCCCTTGTGGATGTTGTAGGTAGCGATCTTCAGCATTGGCATGATGCGCATTCTACCCAATAGGGCGGGTGGGATGCTGCGGCAACGAAGTTATGCGATTCTCTACGCGGTAAAAAAAGGATTGATCTGGCAGCCCAAGCTACCGCTTACGACCCTAAGCGGACATCGCAACTTCCAGAAACCGGTCATTCAATACTGCTGTTTAC
>MGWS01000004.1 GCA_001801105.1 Gallionellales bacterium GWA2_60_18 | reverse complement strand
GTTATCCATCAACTTGAGGCACTTGGCCTTGAATTCTCCGGCTGAAATTTCCATTGCATTCTCCATGGTCATGAAATTGTGGTCATAATACACCGTTTTATAGAGCTAGGCTTGCGGCAGCCAGCGCCTCGCCCATGACCAGGCCGATGTCCGGGCGGTAAAGCCCGTCCGATACCAGCACGAAAACGCCGGGGAAGCGTTCCTGCACATCGCTGCTTGCCATCAGCTTCTTGCATTCATGTTCACGGATGTTGACCGTGTAGCGTTGCAGCTTGCGCAATATGGCGCGGCGTTGATACGGCTCCATGTTCTGGCTGGCTTCGAGTTCGGCAATCAGCTTGGGGCTTTCGCCGTAGCGCACGATGACGGCGGTCTGGCCTTCTTCATCTATCAGCCGGAATTTTTCGGCGGCGGTGCGGAAGTTGAATTTGCATTTGCCCGCATCGGCGCAACTTGTGCCGATGTTATGCATATCCAGCAAGTCCACAATGCTAATTGGTAGCGTATCCAAACTGTTGAGGCGGTAGTAGTAACTTTGGAAATAGCTCTCGAAGCGTTCGCGGGTGAGCGGGTCGTCTTTGTTCTCTTTGGCCAGTTTCATGATCTCGCGCCCAGTATCTTGCGCCTTGCGCAGCAGGCCGGGGGCGGCGGGTTTGGGTGGCACGAAAACGACGACGCGGCCCATGACAGGAATTCCTTCCGCATCTTTTAGTTCGCCTTCGCGGTTGCAGCGGCCGGCGGCTTGCGCCACTGCATCCAGTCCAGCCAGCGCGCGATAAACGACGGGGAAATCCATGTCCACCCCGGCTTCGACCAGTTGCGTACTGACTACGCGCGTCGGGATGCCGTCTTTCAGGCGTTGTTTGATCTCGGCGATAACCTGGCTGCGGTGTTGCCCGCACATCAGCGCGGACAGGTGGACGGTGTCCTTGGGCATCAAGCCATGCAGTTCGCGGCAGTCCTTGCGCGAGTTGACGATGCACAGTACGGAATCGTGTTGCTGCAATTCGTCCGCGATAGATTCCCAGGTGCGCGAGGTAGCGAAATCGGCAGGCAGTTCGGGTTCGACGCGCTTGAGGTTGGCATAAAGTCGGTCAGGGTCATCCATCAGTTCTCGCACGTCTTTGATACCGGCGAATTTCGGGCGCGGCGAGAAAGCGGGCTGCGTCGCGGTGGAAAGTACGAAGCTGACTTTGTAGCTGTGCGCCAAGTCCTGCATCACATGCAGAATCGGCGCGAGGAATTCCGGCGGCAGCAACTGCGCCTCATCAAGCACCACCACGCTGTTGACGATGTTGTGCAGCTTGCGGCAGCGGCTGGTACGCGAGGCAAACAGCGATTCGAAAAACTGTACGTTGGTGGTGACGATGATGGGCGCATCCCAGTTCTCTGTTGCCAGCCGCGAACGCGAATCTTCGCGGTTGGGGTCGAGATTGCTGTGATGTTCGATGACATTTTCGTTGCCGAATATGCAGCGGAAGATTTCCGCTGTCTGCTCCAAGATGCTGGTGTAGGGAATGACGTAGATCACGCGGTTCTTGCCGTGATGCACAGCATGATTTAGCGCGAATGCCATGCTGGAAAGCGTCTTGCCGCCACCAGTCGGAACAGTGAGGGAGAACAGTCCGGAAGATAGCTCGGCTTTGTTGCGACACTGGCGCAGCACGTCGGCGCGGATGCGGTTGACGGCGCTATCCTTGGCCTTGGCAGCCTTGTCCTCCATGTGCCGGTCGAATGCAGATTTTAGTTCCGGTAGCGCGGGATAACCGGAACGCAATTTACTTTTGCGCCCATCCATGAAGGCTTCAGTATCGAGGAAGTCCGCGTCTACCAGACAGGAGAACAGCATCCTGATCCAGAGTGCCAGTGAGCCGTTCGGCGGCAGCGAAACCGGGCGGGGTTGGTTGAGGATGTCTGTTGCCGGCGCTGCGAGCAGTGCCTCTTGCAGATAGCCTTTCCTTTTTCCATCGTCAACCCTCTGTAAGAGCGAAGACTGTCCGCCTTCCACGCTGTTCCAGTCGGACAATCCGGCATGGTGACCGGCAATCAGGTAGGCGAGTATGCGCCCTTGCATGTCCAGTTTTTCGATAGCATGGATTGCACCCGTCGTAGAATGATCTACCCGCCCCGGTGCGCCTTCGATGTGAGCTTCGGCATCGTGGCCACTGACGGATTTGATGTACTGCTGGAATTTCTCGCGAAATTTGCCGAGGTCGTGCCATAGCCCGGTCAGTTTTGCCCAATCGTTGCTGTCAAAAGCCGAGGCGAATTCGCCAGCAAGTCGAGCGACCTCCTGCAGATGCTCATCCAGTAGGTGCTCCAGCCATGATCCGTCCGGCAATTGCCGGACATGGGCCAAGACTGGCTTGGAGGGATTGCCTGTTACATCTGCCACCTCACCTCCACTCCAACACGCTCCCAAGGATTCCGGCTCACCGCCAACTGTGCAATCACCGCTTCCAACCGCTCCCCGCGATCCATCAATTGCGAGACAGCGGCATTGTCTAGCCTTGGGATATAGCCTAGCTTGTAGCCTTGCCACTCCACTCGAACAGCGCGGTCATCGTAGCGGTTGTCAGCTTCGCGCACCAGTTGCAGTGGCTGGCCGATGGAGAGTTGCGGCCAGAGGGTTTCGCCGTGGTGGTACTGGAATCCGGCCACGGGTGATATTTGCAAGGTTTTCGATGCACCCAAGCTTGGCGTGGCGCGCGCGACGGCAGGCAGGGCAAAGCCGCCGACCAGAGCTGTGAGTGATTTCAGGAATGCGCGCCGTGACATGATGCTCTCCATTGGTTGATTACGGCTCCTATTATTCATACCCTAAAGCTCAAAAGGTGAGCTTGTCCGGAATTTTTTCAGACCCTCTTCCCGACCCTCTCCCGCGAACGGGAGAGGGGAGGTGTTTTTTCATATTTTCCGAGGGCGTTTCGCAATTGCTCTATCACCAACTGCCTTAGCGCATCCGGTGCGACGACTTCGACTTCCGCTCCGTGCTTGAGTATGTCCATCACCAACTCGCGCGGGTCGGAGTAGGGGATGCGCAGTTCGTAGCCGCCGTCTTCGATCATGCGGCCTTGTTGTTGCGGATGCCATTGTTCTTCCGCGACCCAGCGGGCGCGTTGCGGGGTGAAATGCAGCACAGCGGTGTAATTGGGCTTTCCGGCAAAGATGCCGTAGCTTGAGGCGAAGTGCGCATCCAGTTCTTTCTCGGCGATGTCTTTGGCGCGCTTTCCCAGTGCTTTGGCTTCGCGCAGCCGATCTACGGCGAAGCTGCGCAGCGCGTTGCGCTGGTGGCACCAAGCGTCGAGATACCAGTTGTCGCGGTAATGGGTGAGGCGCTGCGGCGAGATTTCGCGTTGCGATTCTTCATCGTTGCTGCGCCCGTGGTAGCGGATGGCGAGGCGCCGTCGTTGCAGCAGCGCGCCCGCCACAGTTTGGAAGTGTTCGCCGGAGGTGTTTCGTCCGGCCATGCGCAGGATGCGCACGCGCTTGGCGATTTCGCTGGAATCGTGTTGCCCGGCGGCGAGCAGTTTCTCGACGCGATCCTTCAATGGCTTGAGGTGGCTGTCTAGCAGGCCGGGTTGCAGTTGTTCGAGCAATTGCTGGG
The DNA here is from genome assembly GCA_001801105.1 of Gallionellales bacterium GWA2_60_18. The sequence continues at coordinate 81,041 of MGWS01000004.1, read as the reverse complement.
TGGTGAGCAGAGCATGGAGTTCGGATTCATTGAACCAGACGCCGGGCAGTTCGAAAGTTTGTTCAGCCTGCGTGTCGTAGTAGTAGCCATTGCGTTCGCGGTCGTATTCGAGCGGCGCGTTGAAATACAGCTTCATTTCCTGAATGATGCGCTTGACGGTGGCGCGCGAACATTCGAGTTCTTGTTCCAGTGTGGTGCGGGGAACCGGATGGCGGCGCGAGGAGATTACCCGGTGCAGCTTGTAGATGCGTTGCAGGCGATCCATATCTCTTACCCTCCCGGAGCTTGTTCGAGCAAATCCGCAGCATGTTGTTCATACCGACGCTTCTACTCTCCCCGATCTTCCGTCCGGAAGGGCTGCGGATATGCGCTGGCGCGCTTGTTGTGGTGACCGGTGCAGCCGTGTCGGGAATTGTACCCGAGCTGGCGCCATCCCTGTCCAGCCTTTTGCCGCCTAGCTTCTTTTGTCTTTCATTGGGCGATATGCTTTAATCGCGCCCATGAAATTCCCCTTTCAGAATATCGCCCTGATCGGCAAGCGCAATGCCCCGGAAATCACCGAGCCGCTGTTGCGCATGGCCGAATTTTTGTCGTCCAGAGGGTTGCATGTGACGGTGGGCAGGCTGACTGCCGAGCATTTTGCGGATAATCCCTATCCGGTGATGTCGCTTATGGAGATGGCCGGGACGATGGATCTGGCTATCGTGATCGGCGGCGACGGCTCGATGCTGAACGTCGCGCGCACCCTGTCGCCGCATCAGGTGCCGCTGGTCGGGGTGAATCAGGGGCGGCTCGGCTTCCTCACCGATCTTACGCTGGACAACATGCTGGAGAGTATCGCGGCGATGCTGGACGGCAAGTTCATCGTCGAGCAGCGCCTGTTGCTGTCGGCCAGCGTGCTGCGCGACGGGGCCGAGATTTTCAGCGGGCTGGCGTTCAACGAGGTGGTGGTGCATCGCAGCAACATCAGCAGCATGATCGAGTTCGAGGTGCGCATCGACGGCGAGTATCTCTACAACCAGCGCGCCGACGGGCTGATCGTGGCGACGCCGACCGGCTCTACCGCCTATGCGATGTCCGCCGGCGGGCCGATCCTGCATCCCGGCCTCGACGTGCTGGAACTGGTGCCGGTGTGCCCGCATTCATTGAGCAACCGCCCCATCGTGGTGAAGGGCACGTCGGTGCTGGAGATATTGATGCACCGCACCGAAGACATCTGTGTGCGTTTCGACAGCCACACCAATTTCGATCTGCAACTGCACGACAAGATCATCGTCACGCGCCACCCCGAACCGGCCTGCCTGCTGCACCCGGAGGGGCACAGCTATTACCATACGCTGCGCGAGAAGTTGCTCTGGAACCAGATGCTATAAACCTGGATGGGCCAAAATCGGAAAATTTCACGCGGAGACGCGGAGACACGGAAAAAGGTGGATTGCACAGGTCTTGTTTTTCCCGCGTCTCCGCGCCTCCGCGTGAGGGATTCTTTTCGCAAATCATGCGACATGGCTGACGTGACAACTATCGGTTCCCCCCGGGACAAATGCTGAAGTTCCTCTCCATCCGCGATTTCGTCATCGTCTCATCGCTTGAGCTTGAGTTCGCATCCGGCTTCACCGCGCTCACCGGCGAGACCGGCGCGGGCAAATCCATCCTGATCGATGCTTTGACGCTGGCGCTCGGCGGGCGCGGCGACGCGGCCATGGTGCGCAACGGTTGCGAGCGCGCCGAGGTGGCGGCGGAATTCGATATCGCCGCGTTGCCGCAGTTGCAGGAATGGTTGCGCGAGCAGGAGCTGGAGGGCGACGCGGGCGTATGCCTGTTGCGCCGGGTGCTGGATGCGGGCGGGCGTTCGCGCGGCTTCGTCAACGGGCGTAGCGCCACCTTGCAGCAGATGCGCGAGGCGGGCGACATGCTGCTCGATATCCACGGCCAGCATGCGCACCAGTCGCTGTTGCGCGCCGATGCCCAGCGCGTGTTGCTGGACAGCTATGCGGGCGCTGTGGCGCAGGCGGAACAGGTCGCGTCCCTGTACGGCGACTGGCAGGCGTTGCGCCGCCGCCGCATCAGCCTCAGCGAGAATGCCGAGGCGGTGGCCGCCGAGAGCGAGCTGCTGCGCTTCCAGCACGATGAACTGGAGGCGCTGGGTTTCGATCCGCTGGCGTGGCAGGAGTCGCAGGCCGACCACGCGCGCCTGTCCCACGCCGCCGCCTTGCTGGAGATGGCGGCATTCGGCATCGAGGTTATGAGCGAGGCGGACAATGCCTGTCTGGCGCAACTCAATGCGCTGACGACGCGCTTGCGCGACGGTATGGCGCACGATGCGAGCCTGGGCGATACCTTGCAGATGCTGGAAAGCGCGCAGGCCGAGCTGCAGGAGGCGGTGTATGCGCTACGCCATTACCAGCAGAGACTGGACAATGATCCGCAGCGCCTGAACCAGCTGGAGCAGCGCATCCGCGCGGTGATGGATGCCGCGCGCAAATACCGCGCCGCGCCGGAGCGGCTGAGCGAGGTCATGCAAGGTATCGCGCAACGCCTCGCAGAGCTGGGCGGCGATGCCGACCTGGCCGCGCTGGAGCGGCAGGAAGAGGCGGCGCGACAAAGCTATCTGGCAACGGCGCAGAAACTGACGGCAACGCGCAAGACTGCCGCAGACAAGCTGGCGCGCGAGATCAGCGCCGCGATGCAGACGCTGGCGATGCAGGGCGGGCAGTTCGCCGTGGCGCTGCCGCCGCTGGCCGAGGGCAGCGCATGCGGGCTGGAGACGGTGGAGTTCCAGGTCGCGGCCAATCCCGGCACGCCGCTGCGCAGTCTCGCCAAGGTCGCTTCGGGCGGCGAACTGTCGCGCATCGGCCTGGCGATCCAGGTCGCCGTGTCGCAGCTCGCCAACGTGCCGACGCTGATCTTCGACGAGGTGGACAGCGGCATCGGCGGGCGCGTGGCGGAGATCGTCGGGCGCATGCTGAAGCAGCTCGGGCGCGGCCATCAGGTGCTGTGCGTGACCCATCTGCCGCAGGTCGCCGCCGCCGCCGACCAGCAGTGGCAGGTGAGCAAGGCGACGCGGGACGGCATCACGCTGAGCAGCATCGTGGTGCTGGCGGGCGAGCGGCGCGTCGAGGAGATCGCGCGCATGCTGGGCGGCGTGGAGATCACCGGCACCACGCGTAAGCATGCGGCGGAGATGCTGGGTGTGGGCGCATGAGGTATCATGCGGCGGCTTGAATCCTGAATAATTGAGAATGTTTATGCGCTCCGGACTGATCCTGTTTTCCATCCTGCTGTCGTCATGCAGCTATCTCAACGTGCCGGTGCTGGCGCCCTACAAGATGGACATCCGTCAGGGGAACTATGTCACCCCCGAGATGCGCGAAAAACTGCAGACGGGCATGACCAAGGCGCAGGTGCGCTTCGTGCTGGGCACGCCGATGATCAACGATGCGTTCCATGGTAACCGCTGGGATTATGCCTACCGCCTGGCGCAGCGCGGCAAGCTGGTCGAGAAGCAGCATCTGGCGCTGTATTTCGAAGATGACCGGCTGGTGCGCGCGGAGGAGGACGGCAAGCCCGCGCAGTTCGGGGAGACGATCGAGGTGGTTGCGCCGAGCGTCCCGGTTGCGGCTGTCGAAATGCCGGCCCAGCCCGAGGCGCAGGCCGAGCCATCCGCGGAAGTGCAAAAGCGCGTGCAGGACTGGGCAGTGGCATGGTCTGCCAGGAATGTGCGCGACTACCTCGCCGCCTATGCGCCGGATTACTGTCCCGCAGGCATGAGCCGCGAGGCATGGGAGAAACAGCGGCTGGATCGCATCAGCAAGCCGAAGTCGATCGGGGTCGTGCTGAGCGACATCCGCGTCGAGATTCAGGACGAGAGCCATGCTACGGCTTCGTTCAAACAGGATTACCGTTCCGATCATTATCGTGACAGCGTGCGCAAGACCCTGAAGCTGGAGAAGGCCGGCGGCGCGTGGCTGATCGTGGCGGAACAGGTTGGGAAATAAGGAAAACGGATATGGACAAGATTAGGATCGCCATCGCCGGCAGCGGCGGGCGCATGGGCAAGGCGCTGCTGGAATGCGTGGCGCAGGCCGACGATCTGGCGCTGCATGCGGCGCTGGAATGTGAAGGCAGCCCGTTGCTGGGCAACGTCGTCGAAGGCGGCGCGAGGATCGTCGCCGATGCCGAAGCATCTTTGCGCGGCGCGGATGTGCTGATCGACTTCACCCGCCCGGAAGGCAGCATGCGCCATCTGGACATCTGCCGCAGGCTGGGCGTGAACATGGTGGTCGGCACCACCGGCCTCAGCGCGCAGCAGAAGGCCCAGCTCGGTGCGGCGGCGCAGGACATCGGCATCGTGTTCGCGCCCAACATGAGCGTCGGCGTGAACCTGGTGTTCAAGCTGCTGGAGACCGCCTCGCGCGTGTTGAGTGAAGGCTACGACATCGAGGTCATCGAGGCGCATCATCGCCATAAGGTCGATGCGCCGTCCGGCACCGCACTCGGCATGGGCGAGGTGATCGCGCGCACGCTGGGGCGCGATCTGGCGCAATGCGCGGTGTATGGGCGCGAGGGGCACACCGGCGAACGCGCCCCTTCCACCATCGGTTTTGCCACGGTGCGCGGCGGCGATATCGTCGGCGATCACACCGTGCTCTACGCGGGCATCGGCGAGCGTATCGAGATCACCCACAAGGCCAGCAGCCGCGCTACCTTTGCGCTCGGCGCGCTGCGCGCCGCGCGTTTCCTGAAAGCGAATCCGGCGGGACTGTACGACATGCAGGACGTGTTGGGATTGAAATGACCGCGGGATGACCGGGAAGGCCGGATCGGACGATGTCGATCCCGGCCGGTTTTTGGGGTACTTATGGACTGGAAGATATTTGCCGTGGTTTTTGCCTCGGTGTTCATCGCGGAGATGGGCGACAAGACGCAGCTTGCCACCATGCTGTTCGCTTCCGACAGGGAGGTGAGCAAATGGACGGTGTTCTTCGGCGCCTCGCTGGCGCTGGTGGCGACCTCCGCCATCGGCGTGCTGCTCGGCAGCGTCGTCTCCAGTTATGTCAGCGAGAAGCATCTGCATTACATCGCCGGCGCCGGGTTCGTCATCATCGGGCTGTGGACGTTGTGGAAAGTCTAGCCGCGCCATGCCCGCAACAGGCCGAGAATATCTTTTGCTGCTGGCTGGGGTATGATGGCGCGTGTTTCGTAGGAGCGGCTGTGGCCGCGAAGAACATGTCGCGCCTTCCGGCGCTCCTACGGTGCCAAACAAGAGGTATGCCATGAAGAAGAAGCTGACGGATTTCTTTTTCCATCTCACGCTCGGCAAGCTGCTGATCCTGCTTTCCATCCTCTCGATGGCCATGGCCTTCGTGCTTATTTTCGTCGTCGCCGGTGTCGTGCGCGACCGCGCCATCCACGACCTGGCGCGCGACGATGCCAAACAGACTTCCAACCTGGTGTTCCAGACCCTTTATTCGGCGATGCGCAAGGGCTGGAGCAAGCAGGAGATCAACGAGACCATCGAGCGCCTCAACAGCGTATTGCCGGGCACGACGATAAAAGTCTACCGCGGCGAGATCGTGGCCAAGCAGTTCGGCGAGATGGAGGGGGAGAGCGCCCTGATCGAGAATGATGAGGCGCTCAACCAATCCATGTTCGCGGGAGAGGAGGTGCAGCTATTCGGCGGCCCCGGCAAGGCGCAGGCTCCGCTGGCAAAAGATACCGCGATCGCCTTGGCCATGAACACCGGGCAGGATGCGCTGTTGTTTCCGGACAAGGCCACCATCCGCTATTTGTACCCGGTGCTGGCCAAAGAGGAATGCCTGATCTGCCATACCCTGTCCCGTGTCGGGGCGGTACACGGGGTGATCGACATCACTTTCCCGATCAGCAACCTGAAAGTCTCCTTCAGCAGCGTGATCAATACCGTCGTTGCCTATACGCTGCTGGTGATCGGCCTGGTCTTCATCGTGCTGTATTTCCAGCTGCGCTACCTGGTGGTCGTGCCGGTCGCCAACCTGCTCGGCGTCATGCGCAACGTGACGCAGGACATGGATTTCAGCCATCGCGTCAGCAGTTCGACGCGCTTGCAGGAGCTGAAGCGCCTGGCCGAGTATTTCAACCACCTGCTCAAGACCATCCAGGAATACAACACCAGGCTGGAGGAGCTGTCCATCCGCGACCCGCTGACGGGGCTGTACAACCGGCGCAAGTTCCAGGAGTTCATGCAGTACGAGATCATCCGCGCGACCCGCCACCAGCGCGGCTTCTCGGTGATCATGATCGACCTGGACAATTTCAAGTACATCAACGACACCTTCGGGCATCCGATCGGCGACATGGTGCTGAAGGAACTCACCGCGATGCTCCTCGTCGGCTTGCGCAAAGGCGATGTGCTGGCGCGCATGGGCGGCGACGAATTCGCCATCATCCTGCCGGAAACGGAGGCTGCCAGCGGCCTGCTGGTTGCCCGGAAATTGCACCAGTCGCTGATTGACCGGGAGTTCGAGTTGCCGGTAGGCAAGGTGCGTTGCACGGCCAGCTTCAGCATGGTCGGTTTCCCCGAGGACGGCAGGACCGAGGAGCAGATCTATTCGGCCATGGACGTGGTGCTGTACAAGGCCAAGACGCGCGGCAAGAACCAGGTGATGGTGGCGGAATCCGAAGAGGACCGCAGCATGATGTCGATCTTCAAGCAGGGCGATTTCCTGCGCAATGCCATCCGCGAGGATCGCATCGAGGCCTTCCTGCAACCCATCATCGACATGAAGACCAACGAGGTGGCGGCCTTCGAGGTGCTGGTGCGCATCCGCGACGGCGAGGTCATCATTCCGGCCGGCGAGTTCATCGAGGTGGCGGAGGAACTCGGTATGGCCAAGGAGCTGGATCGCGAGGTGTTCCGCAAGGGGTTGATGCATTACGCCGCAATCTCCGCGAAACACCCGCAGGCCAAGATGTTCTTCAACCTGTTCCCGCGCAGTTTCAGCGATATCGAGTGGGTGCGCGGCATTCCGGGCATGATACGCAGTGCGGGCGTGCCCTGCGAGAAGATCGTGCTGGAGATCACCGAACGCGAGGCGCTGCCCAACCTGACCCAGGTGAGGACGGTGATCGAGGAGCTGCGCACCAGCAATCTCAGCGTCGCGCTGGACGATTTCGGCAGCGGATTCTCGTCGTTCATTTACCTGAAATACCTGGAAATCGACTATGTGAAGATCGAGGGCAGCTTCGTGCGCCAGATCGTCGCCGACGAGCGCGACCGCATCATGGTCGAGCACATCAACAGCATGGCGCACCGCTTCGGCCTGAAGACCGTGGCGGAATTCGTCGAGGACGAAATGACCGCGAAGATGCTCGCCGAGATCGGCGTGGATTACGCGCAGGGCTATTACTACGGGCGTCCTGCACTGCCGGAATAAAAACAGCAGTGTAGGGTGGGCACGTTTTTGTGCCCACCCTGCGTCTCCTACATGCGGCAGGCTATAATCGCCATCCGATTCTTGCTTGCCTGACATGCGCCATTCCCGTTCCCAATCTCCAAACAGCGCCAACCGCGCCGATTGGCAAACCCTCCGCTCGCTGCTGCCCTACCTGCTGGAGTTCAGGTGGCGCGTCATCATCGCGCTGAGCCTGCTGGTGCTCGCCAAGCTGGCCAACGTGGCTGTCCCGCTGGTGCTCAAGGAGATCGTCGATGCGCTCGACAGGTCGCATGCGGTGCTGATCGTGCCGGTGTTCCTGGTCGTGGGCTATGGGGTGTTGCGCATGTTCAGCTCGCTGTTCGGCGAACTGCGCGATGCGATATTCGCCAAGGTCACGCAGCGCGCGATCCGGCGCGTGGCGTTGCAGGTGTTCGAGCACCTGCACAGCCTGAGCCTGCGCTTCCATCTCGACCGGCAGACCGGCGGGGTGTCGCGCGACATCGAGCGCGGCACGCGCGGCATCGGCTTCCTGCTCAACTTCATGCTGTTCAACATCCTGCCGACGCTGCTGGAGATCGTGCTGGTGGCGGCGATCCTGTTCAGCAAGTACGACGCATGGTTCGCGATCATCACTTTCGTCACGCTGCTGACCTATGTCGCCTTCACCCTGTTTGTCACCGAGTGGCGCATGGTGGTGCGGCGCTCGATGAACGACCTCGATTCCAAGGCGAACAGCCGCGCCATCGACAGCCTGCTGAACTACGAGACGGTCAAGTATTTCGGCAACGAGCGCTACGAGGCGCAGCGCTACGACCACAACATGCAGCACTGGGAGGTGGCGGCGGTGCGCAACACCACTTCGCTGGCGCTGCTGAACGCGGGGCAGAACGTCATCGTCGCCATCGGCGTCACCGTCCTGATGCTGCTGGCGGCCGACGGTGTGGTGCAAGGCACGATGACGGTGGGCGACCTGGTGCTGGTCAACGTGTTCCTGATCCAGTTGTACATGCCGCTGCATTTCCTCGGTTTCGTGTACCGCGAGATACGCCACGCGCTGGCGGACATGGAAAAGATGTTCGGGCTGTTGCACGAGAACCGCGAGGTCGCCGATACGCCGGATGCGCAGCCGCTGCGAGTGGGCGGGGCGGAGGTGCGATTCGAGGGGGTCAGCTTCGCATATAACCCCGACCGCCAGATATTGTCCGAGGTGAGTTTTGCCATCCCGGAAGGGCATACCGTGGCGGTGGTGGGCGCGAGCGGGGCGGGCAAGTCCACGCTGTCGCGCCTGCTGTTCCGGTTCTACGATGTGCAGCAGGGGAGCATCCTGATCAACGGCCAGGATATCCGCGCTGTCACGCAACTCAGCCTGCGCGCGGCGATCGGTATCGTGCCGCAGGATACCGTGCTGTTCAACGACACGATCTACTACAACATCGCCTATGGCCGCCCCGACGCGACGCGCGAGGAGGTGGTCGCCGCAGCACAGGCTGCGCACATCCATGACTTCGTCGAGTCGCTGCCGCAGGGCTACGAATCGACCGTGGGCGAGCGCGGCCTGAAACTTTCCGGCGGCGAGAAGCAGCGCGTGGCGATCGCGCGCGCCATCCTGAAACATCCGGCGATGCTGATCTTCGACGAGGCGACCTCCGCGCTCGACTCGAAATCCGAGAAAGCGATCCAGGCGGAGCTGCGCGCCATCGCGCAGAACCGCACCACGCTGGTCATCGCGCACCGGCTGTCCACCGTGGTGGATGCCGACCAGATACTGGTGATGGACAAGGGGCGCATCGTCGAGCGCGGCACCCACCGCGAATTGCTGGCTCAGGCGGGTGTTTATGCGCAAATGTGGAATCTTCAGAAGCAGGAAGAGAAAAACAAGCCTGCCTATTGATTTATATGAATAATGATGTATGCTTCGCGGCAATAAGTTGTACGGGAGGGGGGAACGTGACCAGAAGTTTGCTGTTATGCCTGTTGCTCGTGCCTGCGCTGGCCGCACATGCCGGCGAGCGCGATGCGGGAAAATCCAATTCGCAGGGCCGGATCAAGGCGAGTTTCCAGCAGGAAGCTGCGCGTTCCGGCGCCGTTGCCACTCCCAAGCTGCGTTCCGCCATCGCATTGATATACGACCAGCAGACGCAACTCCCGCTGTATGCCAAGAATCCCGATACGCTCGCGCCCATCGCATCGATCACCAAGCTGATGACGGCGATGGTGGTGCTGGATGCGCAGTTGCCGATGGATGAGGAGATCCGCATCGAGTCCGCCGATATCGACAGGCTCAAGGGTACCAAGTCGCGCCTGCGCGTGGGTATGACGCTCACTCGCGGCGAGCTGCTCAAACTGGCCCTGATGGCTTCCGAGAACCGCGCCGCCGCTGCGCTGGCGCGCGCCTATCCGGGCGGATACGATGCCGCGATCGCCGCGATGAACGCCAAGGCGGTCGAGCTCGGCATGCAGGATACGCGCTTCCTCGATCCGACCGGGCTGAGCAGCGACAATGTCTCCACCGCGCATGACCTGGTCAGGATGGTCGCGGCGGCGCGCGAATATGCGCTGATACACCAGTACACCACCTCGGCCTCGCATTCGGTGCCGGGCCGGAGGGGACGCGAGATGCGTTTCGTCAACACCAACCCGCTGGTCAGGAGCGCGTCGTGGGACATCGGCGTGAGCAAGACCGGCTACATCAGCGAGGCGGGGCGCTGCCTGGTGATGGAGGCGACGATCAACGAGCGCCCGGTGATCATCGTATTGCTCGATTCATGGGGCAAACGCACCCGTATCGGTGACGCCAACCGCATCAAGAAATGGATGGAAAGCGCCGAGGCGCACGGGCATGCGGCGCATCGCAGCTGACCGGATAGAGTGGTGACGGGAGGGGCGCAAGCCCCTCTTTTTATTTGGAGCGGCGTTGAAGATGTTCTTCTTGATCGAACTGGCGTTGCTCATCGTCATCGTGCTGGTCGTCGTCCTTGCGCTGCGCGGTACCGGTGCGAAGCCACCCGATCAGCCGCCCGGCGACGAGAATTGATGCCCACCCTCTAATCCGCTATAATGCACACCAATTCAAAAGCGGGATGAACGCACGGTTCGTCCCGCTTCTTTATGTCCAGTTCAGGGGAGCATCCGGTGTCGCAAACAAGTCCTGCCATCCTAGTCTTAGCCGATGGAACGGTGTTTCGCGGCATTTCGATCGGTGCGCAGGGCAGCAGCGTCGGCGAGGTGGTGTTCAATACCTCGATGACGGGCTACCAGGAGATACTTACCGATCCGTCCTACTGCAGGCAGATCGTCACGCTGACCTATCCGCACATCGGCAACGTCGGTTGTAATCCGGAAGATGTCGAGTCGCGCCAGGTGTTCGCCAGCGGCCTCGTCATCCGCGACCTGTCGCAGACGGTGAGCAACTTCCGCGCGACGCAATCCCTGCCCGAATATCTCAAGGCCAACAACGTCGTCGCCATCGCCGGCATCGACACGCGCAAGCTGACGCGCATCCTGCGCAGCAAGGGCGCGCAGAACGGCTGCATCGCCAGTGGCGACGATGTCGAAGCGGCGCTCAAGGCGGCGCGCGGTTTTGCCGGTCTGGCAGGGATGGATCTGGCGCAGGTGGTGAGCTGCGACAAACCCTACGACTGGACGCAGACCGAATGGAAACTCGGCAGCGGTTACGGCGACACCTCAGTCCTCAGCCCTCAGTCCTCAGCACTGCATCATGTAGTGGCCTACGACTTCGGCGTGAAGTGCAACATCCTGCGCATGCTGGCCGAACGCGGCTGCCGCATCACTGTCGTTCCCGCCAAGACCGGCGCTGACGAGGTGCTGAAGATGCAGCCGGACGGCGTGTTTCTGTCCAACGGCCCCGGCGACCCCGAGCCATGCGATTACGCGATCGAGGCGACGAAGAGATTCATCGAGGTCGGCATCCCCTTGTACGGCATCTGCCTCGGACACCAGATCATGGGCCTGGCCGTTGGAGCCAAGACGGTAAAGATGAAGTTCGGCCATCGCGGCGCCAACCATCCGGTGCAGGACACGCAGACCAAGCGCGTGATGATCACCAGCCAGAACCACGGCTTTGCGGTGGATACGGCGACGCTGCCGGCGAATGCGCGCGTCACCCACGTCTCGCTGTTCGACGGCACGCTGCAGGGCTTCGAGCTGACCGACAAGCCCGCGTTCTGTTTCCAGGGTCACCCCGAGGCAAGTCCGGGGCCGCATGACGTGGATGGGTTGTTCGACAGATTTATTGATTTGATGAAAAGTCGCTAGTCGTTAGACGTTAGTCGTTAGTAAAAAACCGCGTAGCGGCCATACCAACTAACGACTAAAAAACATGGCAAAACGCACAGACATAAAAAGCATCCTCATCATCGGTGCCGGCCCCATCGTCATCGGGCAGGCGTGCGAGTTCGACTATTCCGGCGCGCAGGCTTGCAAGGCGCTGAAGGAAGAGGGCTATCGCGTCATCCTGGTGAACTCGAATCCGGCCACCATCATGACCGACCCGGAGATGGCGGATGCGACCTACATCGAGCCGATCACCTGGCAGATGGTGGAGAAGATCATCGCCAAGGAGAAGCCGGATGCAATTTTGCCGACGATGGGCGGCCAGACCGCGCTGAACTGCGCGCTCGATCTGGCCAAGCATGGCGTGCTGGAAAAATACAACGTCGAGATGATCGGCGCGTCGCGCGATGCCATCGACATGGCGGAAGACCGCGAGAAGTTCAAGCAGGCGATGACGCGGATAGGTTTGGCCTCGGCGCGTTCCGCCATCGCGCACAGCATGGAAGAGGCGCTGCAGGTGCAGCAGGTGATGGGTTTCCCCACCATCATCCGCCCGTCCTTCACCATGGGCGGCAGCGGCGGCGGCATCGCCTACAACCGCGAGGAGTTCGTCGAGATTTGCGAACGCGGTCTGGAAGCTTCGCCAACCAAGGAATTGCTGATCGAGGAATCGCTGCTCGGCTGGAAAGAATACGAGATGGAAGTCGTGCGCGACCGCAACGACAACTGCATCATCATCTGCTCCATCGAGAACCTCGATCCGATGGGCGTGCATACCGGCGACTCGATCACCGTCGCGCCGGCGCAGACGCTGACCGACAAGGAATACCAGATCCTGCGCGACGCCAGCATCGCGGTGCTGCGCGAGATCGGCGTGGATACCGGCGGTAGCAACGTGCAGTTCTCCATCAACCCGGACGACGGGCGCATGGTGGTGATCGAGATGAATCCGCGTGTATCGCGTTCCTCGGCGCTGGCGTCCAAGGCCACCGGTTTCCCCATCGCCAAGGTCGCGGCCAAACTGGCCGTCGGCTACACGCTCGACGAGCTGAAAAACGACATCACCGGCGGCGCGACGCCGGCATCGTTCGAGCCGACCATCGACTATGTCGTTACAAAAATTCCGCGCTTCGCATTCGAAAAATTCCCGCAAGCCAACGATCGACTGACCACGCAGATGAAATCGGTGGGCGAGGTGATGGCCATCGGTCGCACCTTCCAGGAGTCGTTCCAGAAGGCGCTGCGCGGCCTTGAGGTCGGCGTGAACGGGCTGGATGCAAAGTTCGCCGAGCGCGAGTCCCTCCTGCACGAACTCGGCAATCCCGGACCGGATCGCATCTGGGCGGTAGGCGATGCCTTCCGCCTCGGCATGAGCGTCGAAGAAGTGTTTAACGTCAGCAAGATCGACCCGTGGTTTCTGGTGCAGATCGCCGACATCATCCGCCAGGAGCAGTCCCTGTCCGGACGCACGCTGGAAAGCCTGAGCGCGGACGAACTGCGCAACTTGAAGCGTAGCGGTTTCGCCGATGCGCGTCTGGCGAAGTTGCTGGGTATCGACGACGAATCGGTGCGCGCCTACCGCCATGCACTCAATGTGCGTCCGGTGTTCAAGCGCGTGGACACCTGTGCCGCCGAGTTCGCGACCAACACCGCCTACATGTATTCGACCTACGAGGAAGAATGCGAATCGCTGCCGACCAACAACAGGAAGATCATGGTGCTGGGCGGCGGGCCGAACCGCATCGGGCAGGGCATCGAGTTCGACTATTGCTGCGTGCATGCCGCACTGGCGATGCGCGAGGACGGCTACGAGACCATCATGGTCAATTGCAATCCCGAGACCGTCTCCACCGACTACGACACCTCCGACCGCCTGTATTTCGAGCCGCTGACGCTGGAAGACGTGCTGGAAGTGGTGGCGGTCGAAAAGCCCGTCGGCGTGATCGTGCAATATGGCGGCCAGACGCCGCTGAAACTGGCGCACGGGCTGGAGAAGAACGGCGTGCCCATCATCGGTACCACGCCGGACATGATCGACTGCGCGGAAGACCGTGCGCGCTTCCAGGCCATGTTGCGCGAACTGGACCTCAGGCAGCCGCCCAACCGCATCGCGAGCAACGTGGCCGACGCGGTCGCCGGGGCTGCCGAGATCGGCTATCCGCTGGTGATGCGTCCTTCCAACGTGCTGGGCGGCCGCGCCATGGAGATCATCCACGCGCAGCCCGACCTCGAACGCTACATGCGCGAAGCAGAGGAGGCCGCCAAGATCTATCCGGAGCGTATGCCCATCCTGCTCGACCGCTTCCTGAACGATGCCATCGAAGTGGACGTGGATGCGGTGTCCGACGGCAAGCAGGTCATCATCGGCGGCATCATGGAACATATCGAACAGGCGGGTGTGCATTCCGGCGACTCGGCCTGCTCGCTGCCGCCCTACAGCCTATCGGCGGAATTGCAGGACGAGCTGCGCCGCCAGACCGTGGCGATGGCCAGGGCACTCAACGTGGTCGGCCTGATGAACGTGCAGTTCGCGATACAGGGCGAGACGGTGTATGTGCTGGAAGTGAACCCGCGCGCCTCGCGCACCGTGCCTTTCGTGTCCAAGGCCACCGGCGTGCCGCTGGCCAAGGTGGCCGCGCGCTGCATGGTGGGGCAGACGCTGGCGCAGCAGGGCGTGAGCCGGGAGATCGTCCCGCCGTATTACTCGGTGAAGGAGGCGGTGTTCCCCTTCATCAAATTCCCCGGCGTGGATACGCTGCTCGGTCCCGAGATGAAATCCACCGGCGAAGTGATGGGCGTGGGCGACACCTTTGCCGAAGCCTTCGTCAAATCGCAGCTTGCCGCCAGCGTGAAGCTGCCGAAGGGCGGCAATGTCTTCATCAGCGTGCGCGAGGCGGACAAGCCAGGCGCGGTCGAAGTGGCGCGCTCGCTCGCGCAGCTCGGTTTCAACGTGCTGGCGACGCGCGGCACGGCGGCGATGATCGCGGCGGCCGACGTGCAGGTCACGGTGGTCAACAAGGTCGGCGAGGGCCGCCCGCACATCGTGGACATGATTAAGAACGGCGAGGTCAGGCTGATCGTCAATACCGTGGACGGCAAGCCTTCGGTGATCCGCGATTCCTATTCCATCCGCCATGCCGCGTTGCAGAGCCGCGTGACCTATTACACCACGCTGGCCGGCGCGCGCGCCGCCTGCGTCGGCATGCAGCACCTGGAAGAGCTGCAGGTATATGACGTGCAATCGCTGCACCGTCGTTTCAACTGAGGAAGCATCACCATGAGCAAAATCCCATTGACAGTGAACGGCGCCGAACTATTGCGCATGGAGTTGCACCGCCTGAAGACGGTGGACAGGCCTTCGGTCATCACCGCCATTGCCGAGGCGCGCGCGCAGGGCGACCTGTCGGAGAACGCCGAATACGACGCCGCGAAGGAACGCCAGGGCTTCGTCGAGGGGCGCATCGTCGAACTGGAGGCCAAGCTGGGCAGCGCGCAGATCATCGATCCCAGAACCCTCAGCGTGGATGGGCGCTGCGTGTTCGGCTCGACCGTGGTGCTGGAGGATGTCATCAACGGCGACGTCGTGACCTACCAGATCGTCGGGGACGACGAGGCGAACATCCGCGAGCGCAAGATTTCCATCAGCTCGCCGGTCGCGCGCGCGCTGATCGGCAAGTTCAGCGGCGACATCGCCGAAGTGCAGGCGCCGGGCGGGGTGCGTGAATATGAAGTGGTGGATGTGCAGTATATTTAAGGCAGTCGCTAGACGTTAGTCGTTAGTTTGTAGTTAAACCCGCGCAGCGGACAACATCAACTAGCGACTAACGACTAGCAGCTAACGACTTCCAAGCTGCCGCTTGTTCAGCGGTTTGCCCTTGTGGCGCGGCATCTTCTTGATCTCGATCTGATGCGCTTCAGGGTTCGGTTGGTAGATTACCAGCACTTTGCCGATGTGCTGCACCGGAGCCGCATCCAGCTGGGTACAGATGGCGGTCATGATCTCTTCGCGCTGCGGGCGTTCGGCCATGACGCGGATCTTGATGAGTTCGTGAACCTTGAGCGTCTGTGCGATCTCTTTCAATACTGCCTCGGTCAACCCGGCATTGCCTATCATCACCGTCGGATTCAGGGCATGGGCGCGGCCTTTCAGGGCGAGGCGTTCGGATACGGTAAGAGATAGCATGACGGCTTTCAAAATTTTATAAGGCGCGGATTTTAAGCGATGAAGCCTTCAAAGACCAGCAAACAGTGGATGCGCGAGCATGTCAACGACCCTTTCGTGCAATTGGCGCAGAAGGAGGGATATCGCTCCCGTGCCGCCTACAAGCTGCTGGAGATCGACGAAAAGGACAGGTTGCTCAAGCCTGGCATGGTGGTGGTGGATCTCGGTGCGACACCGGGCGGCTGGTCGCAGGTGGCGGCGCACAAGGCGGGACGCGGCGGCAAGGTGATCGCGCTCGACCTGTTGCCGCTCGATCCGCTGTCCGGTGTGGACTTTATCCAGGGCGATTTCCGCGACGAGGCAGTGCTGAAACAGCTCGAGGAGCTGCTGCATGGCAAGCCGGTCGGGCTTGTAATTTCCGACATGGCCCCCAATATGAGCGGCGTGGCTTCCGCCGACCAGGCGCGCGCGATGCATCTGGCGGAACTGGCGCTGGAATTCGCGCTCGAACACCTGTCGCCCCAAGGCTGTTTTCTCGTCAAGGTGTTCCAGGGCGCGGGATTCGAGGAATTCCTCAAGCTGATGCGCAGCCGCTTCGCCAAAGTGGTGACGCGCAAACCCAAGGCATCGCGCGACCGCAGCAGCGAGTTGTATCTGTTGGGATGCGGGAAACTTGAGTAATCCGGTGATACATAGTCTAATGACCGTCCGGCAGCCGTGATGCGCCGGTAAAGGAGTTAACTTGAACAACATGTTTAAAAGTATTGCGATCTGGCTGGTCGTCGCCCTGGTGCTGATGACGGTGTTCAACCAGTTCAACGCGCGCCAGCAGCAGACCGCGCAGGCGCAGCTCGACTATTCGCAATTCCTCGAAGAGGTGCAGCAGGGGCATATCACCAAGGTGACCATCGAGGGGCGCACGCTGAAAGCCACGACCAGCGAGGGCAAGCGCATCACCAGCTATGCGCCGAACGACCTGTGGATGGTGTCCGACCTGCTCAAGAACGGCGTGAATGTCGAAGCCAAGCCGGAGGAGGAACAATCCTTCCTGATGAGCATCTTCGTATCCTGGTTCCCGATGCTGCTGCTGATCGGCGTATGGATATTCTTCATGCGCCAGATGCAGGGCGGCGGCAAGGGCGGGGCGTTCTCGTTCGGCAAGTCGCGTGCGCGCATGCTGGACGAGAACAAGGAGCGCTTCACTTTCGCCGACGTGGCGGGTTGCGATGAGGCCAAGGAAGAAGTGTCCGAGCTGGTCGATTTCCTGCGTGACCCGTCCAAGTTCCAGAGCCTCGGCGGGCGCATCCCGCGCGGTGTGCTGCTGGTGGGCAGCCCGGGTACCGGCAAGACCCTGCTGGCCAAGGCCATCGCCGGCGAAGCCAAGGTGCCGTTCTTTTCCATCTCCGGCTCCGACTTCGTCGAGATGTTCGTCGGCGTCGGCGCGGCGCGCGTGCGCGACATGTTCGAACAGGCCAAGAAGCATTCCCCCTGCATCGTGTTCATCGACGAGATCGATGCGGTCGGGCGCCAGCGCGGCGCGGGACTCGGCGGCGGTAATGATGAGCGCGAGCAGACACTGAATGCGCTGCTGGTGGAAATGGACGGTTTCGAGGGCGCTTCCGGTGTGATCGTGATCGCCGCGACCAACCGGCCCGACGTGCTCGATCCCGCGCTGCTGCGTCCCGGCCGCTTCGACCGCCAGGTGGTGGTGCCGCTGCCGGACATCCGCGGGCGTGAACAGATACTGATGGTGCACATGCGCAAGGTGCCGTGTGCGGCAGACGTAAAGGGCGATATTCTGGCGCGCGGCACACCGGGCATGTCCGGTGCCGATCTGGCCAACCTGGTAAACGAGGCTGCATTGTTCGGCGCGCGGCGCGGCAAGCGTTTCGTCGATATGGACGATTTCGAATCGGCCAAGGACAAGATCATGATGGGCGCGGAACGCCGCTCCATGGTGATGCCGGAAGAAGAGCGCCGCAACACCGCCTACCACGAGTCCGGTCATGCGGTGGTCGCCAAGCTGCTGCCCAAGACCGATCCGGTACACAAGGTGACCATCATCCCGCGCGGCCGCGCGCTGGGGCTGACCATGCAACTGCCGGCGGAAGACCGCTACAGCATGGACAAGGAGCGCATCCTGTCCACCATCGCGGTGCTGTTCGGCGGGCGCATCGCCGAAGAGATATTCATGCACCAGATGACCACCGGCGCATCCAACGACTTCGAGCGCGCCACCGACATGGCGCGCAAGATGGTGACGCAGTGGGGCATGTCGGACGCACTCGGGATCATGGTGTACGGCGAAAACGAAGGCGAAGTGTTCCTCGGACGTTCGGTGACCACGCACAAGAACATCTCCGAGGCGACCATGCAGCAGGTCGATGCCGAGATACGCCGCATCATCGACCAGCAATATGCGCTGGCGCGCAAGCTGATCGAGGAGAACCGCGACAAGATCGAAGCCATGGCCAAGGCCTTGCTGGAATGGGAAACGCTCGACTCCGACCAGATCGAGGACATCATGACCGGCAAACCGCCGCGCGCGCCCAAACCGGCGCCTGCTGCCCAGGCACCGCAACCCCCGCAGGATTCCACACCGACCGCTCCGGCAACCGGCGAGCCGGCGCAGGAAACCTGAAAAGCAGTCGTTAGACGTTAGTCGCTAGTCGTTAGTAAGAAAACCTGCGCAGCACTACGCCAACTAACGACTAGCGACTAACGACTGTTTATGCTTCATTGCGGTAACTTCCAGCTCGACCTCTCCCGCCCTCTCGTGATGGGCATCGTCAATGTCACGCCCGATTCGTTCTCGGACGGCGGGCAGCATGCTTCAGCCGCCGCGGCCATCGCACACGCGTGCCGACTTATCGAAGATGGTGCCGATATCCTCGACATCGGCGGCGAATCCACCCGTCCCGGCGCACAGCCGGTCGGCGAGCAGCAAGAGCTGGAGCGCGTGCTGCCCGTCATCGAAGGCCTGCGCGGCAGCAGCGTCCCCATCTCCATCGACACCTGCAAACCTGCCGTGATGCGCGCCGCGCTGGCGGCGGGCGCGAGCATGGTCAACGACGTCAACGCCCTGCTGGCGGACGGCGCGCTGCAAGCGGTCGCCGGGAGCGACGCGGCGGTGTGCCTGATGCACAAGCAGGGCATGCCGCGAACCATGCAGCAACAACCGCAATATGCCGATGTCGTCGCCGAAGTGCGCGATTTTCTGCGCGTGCGCATCGCCGCAGTCGAAGCGGCGGGCATCGCGCGCGACCGCATCGTGGTCGATCCCGGCTTTGGCTTTGGCAAGACCCTGGCGCATAATCTCGCCCTGCTACGCGAGTTGGATAAGTTGAGTGAATTGGGCGTGCCGATCCTCACCGGTCTGTCGCGCAAATCCATGTTGGGTACAATCACCGGGCGCGACGTGGGTGACCGTGTTGCAGGGAGCGTGGCTGCTGCGTTGATTGCGGTGCAGCGGGGAGCATCCATCGTGCGCGTGCATGATGTGCGCGAGACGGTGGATGCGCTGAAGATTTGGAATGCGGTAAACGAGGGATAAGATGAGCAGAAAATATTTCGGCACCGACGGTGTGCGCGGCAAGGTGGGAGTGCATCCCATCACCCCGCAGTTCGTGATGCAGCTGGGCTACGCGGCGGGCAAGGTGCTGGCGGGCGCGGCGTATGCGCAGGGTGAGCGTTCCGGCGTGCTGATCGGCAAGGACACGCGCATCTCCGGCTACATGCTGGAGTCCGCGCTGGAAGCCGGGTTCATCGCGGCGGGCATCGACGTTTATCTGGCCGGTCCGGTGCCGACCCCGGCGGTGGCCTACCTGACGCGCGCCTTGCGCCTCTCGGCGGGCGTGGTCATCTCGGCCTCGCACAACCCGTTCGAGGACAACGGCATCAAGTTCTTCTCCGGCAATGGCACCAAGCTGCCCGATGCGGTCGAGCACGCCATCGAAGCCGAACTCGACAACCCGATGCAGACCAATGCTTCGGCCGCGCTCGGCAAGGCCAAGCGCCTCGATGATGCGGTCGGGCGCTATATCGAATTCTGCAAGAGCACCTTCCCCAACGAGATGGACCTGCGCGGGCTGAAAATCGTAGTGGACAGCGCGCACGGCGCGACCTACCACATCGCGCGCCACGTGTTCCACGAGCTCGGCGCGGACGTAATCGCCATCGGCGCGCAGCCGGACGGCATGAACATCAACGACGGCTACGGCGCGACCAAACCGCAGAACCTGCAAAAGGCCGTGCAAGAAAATAAGGCCGACCTCGGCATCGCGCTGGACGGCGACGGCGACCGCCTCATCATGGCCGATGCCACAGGCAAACTCTACGACGGCGACCAGTTGCTCTACATCATCGCCCGGCATCGTCAGGCGCAAGGCACACTGCACGGCGGCGTGGTTGGCACACTGATGACCAACCTCGCGTTCGAGCACGCGATGCAGAAACTCGGCATCCCGTTCCAGCGCGCCAAAGTCGGCGACCGCTACGTGATGGAACTGCTGCAACAGCAAGGCTGGCAACTCGGCGGCGAGAATTCCGGCCACATCATCTGCCTCGACAAACACAGCACCGGCGACGGCATCGTCTCCGCCCTGCAAGTGCTGCATGCACTGCGCGCCAACGGGCAAAGCCTTGCCGAGGCTGCGGGCGACCTGCACATGTACCCGCAAATCCTCATCAACGTAAAAGTCACCGGCAAGGCGACCGAATTATTGGAACGTCAGGAGGTCAAGTCCGAGGTGACCAAGGCCGAGCTTGAACTGGACGGCAAGGGGCGGGTTTTGTTGCGGCCTTCGGGCACCGAGCCGTTGTTGCGGGTGATGGTGGAGGGGGAGGATGGGGAGTTGGTTAAAAAATGTGCGGAGGGGATTGCGGGGGCGGTGAGGGGGGTGGCCTAGCTAGCGCTCGCGTTAGCCACTATTGTTCTACGGCCTCAGCTTGGCGAGTATTTTACGTTTTACGATTTCCTCGGCCTCTTGCACATAGACTGGCGCACCGCCCGAAATCATGTCATGAAAGCCATCGCACTTTTGGCACCAGAGCCGGTAATACACGGTTTCCGGTATTTCTGCTGACTTGATGCCTAAAAACACGTTGTGCTTTGGGCATAGCCACTGAAGCTCGATTTCAACGTCTTTCCTCTTATTGCTGTAGTCGATCTCCGCTGACCACCTGAAACCGAAATCCTTACCCGAGAGTGCGCGTGGTCGGTATGGTTTCGATTTTGTGTATAGGGCGACTACCAAGGCAACTGCACACGCGAGAAGTAACACAAGAAGCAACACAATCTTTACGTAGGTCTTTGCAGTTACGCCTTGCAGCGCCGGCAGCAACGCCGGGAGGAAATCGGCGTAGATGCTAAGTATCAGTGCGCCTAGACCGCTCAAGGCAGCACCGACTAGGGCGGGAACAACTGACTCTCGAAGTGTGCTCATCAATGGTGGCTAACGTCTGAATTCACCGGCGCTGCGCGGCTTTATCGCGCAGCGTCCAGTGGAATGATGGGTTAGCCCTACGGCATATAGCAGAAGAGCACTCATTCGGGTTTCTGCGCTTCAAGAACTACACGGCACCGAATTGGTTTTCTGTCGTGCGAGTGATAGATGGTTACATATAGCCAACCATTGCGCGCCCATTCTTCAAGCTCTTTGTTCTGCTCGATCATTCCGCTCCATTCGACACCCGGCTTTAGCTCAAACGGCACTCGCTGTGTTGTGCTGGGGATGGCTATAAATGCGTTAGCAGAAGCCTTCTTACGCAGCATGGCTTTCCACCAAGCATCGTAGTAGGCCAAGCCAAGGTGGGTAATGGTTGTTGGACGATCACCTCGGTTTGTAGCGACTGCCACGATAAGCGTCATGCCTTCATATTCTGGAATGTTGTACGACTGCATCCCAGTCATAAGCCGCATTTGAACGTCCGGGCCAGTTGTCTTCCATTTGTAAATATCCCAAACGATGGCAACCGTTGACAGAACGGCCCCCCAAATAGCTAAACCCGGTGAGATCGATGGTGACTTGCATAGGGCTAACGTGAAGTGGCCGTCATAAACGCCGTATATGCTGGAATGGGTTGCAGTACAAGCTGGTGCATTGTTCTTGTCCCATTGATCCAAAGATGGCCGGCATCCTAGCATGGCGCTCGTAGATGTGGAAAGTTGCCGGGGGTTGCCCGGCGGCAAGTCACTTTCTTTTGCTTCGCCAAAAAGAAAGTAACCAAAGAAAAGGCGACCCCGGTTTGCCGCCCCTTTGGGGTTCCCTCGATAGTTCGCAAACAAGCGGGGCTGCGGAACTCGCGCTGCGCGCTCAGACAGTCCTCGCCTAAACCTCCGCTTGTTTGCGAACTATCGAGGCGGCGCACAGGGGAGGGTAAGTCAAAGGCGGTTTTGTGTGGACACGAGTGCCCACGTTTTATTTTTGAGGAAGTTGGGCGCTTCG
Organism: Gallionellales bacterium GWA2_60_18; assembly: GCA_001801105.1. Next base: position 58,725 of record MGWS01000004.1, on the reverse strand, counting down.
CGCCTAACTTCGGGTTTGGCTTTTGACTTGCTTTCCCCTTATCCGCCACCGAGCGCAACATTTGTAGGGTGGGCACAAGTGCCCACGCGGCAGCTCAATAGACGGTGGGCAACTCGTTGCCCACCCTGCAAAACCGGCACTTCGCTTTTCTCCCCCTGAGCGCCGCCTCGATTAACTGCAAACAAGCGGAGGGGTAGGCGAGGACTGTTTGAGCGCGCAGCGCGAGTTCCGCAGCCCCGCTTGTTTGCAGTTAATCGAGGGAACCCCCGCAGGGGGCGGCAAACTGGGGTCGCCTTTTCTTTGGCTACTTTCTTTTTGGCGAAGCAAAAGAAAGTAGCTAGCTGTCGGGCTACCCCCGACGGTTTTGATTTTGATTGTTTTGAATTTCACCCGTCGGGTTACGCTACGCTAACCCGACCTACATGCTGTTCCGCCACCGAGTAGCTCAGGGGATGGAAAATCCAAAGCGGTTTTGTGTGGGCACAAGTGCCCACGCGGCAGTTCAATGATCGGTGGGCAACGGGGTGCTCACCCCGCACAACTCGCACGATCCGCTGCGCGGTCGCGTGCTCAGGCAACTTCGCGTACAACGATGCCCATATCAAACGTGTGCGGCTTTGACTTGCAGCGATACACCCAACGCACGCAACACTTTCAGCAACGTGTCATAGCGCGGCTTCGCGCCGGGAGCAAGGGCTTTGTACAGGCTTTCACGCCCAAGCCCGGTATCCTTGGCGAGTTGGGTCATGCCGCGCGCGCGCGCCACATCTTTGACGGCGACAAGGAATATATCGGGGTTTTCGTCTTCAAGTGCGGCGGTGAGATAGGCGGCAATCGTTTCTTCATTGTCGAGATAATCGGCTGCATCAAAGGGGGTAAATTTAGTCATGGTTCACTCCTTGGGCAAAGTGCGCGCCATTTCTCTGGCACGCTTGACATCACGTTTCTGGGTGGATTTATCGCCGCCCAGCAACAGAAAATAGACCACCTCTCCGCGACGGGTGAAATAGGCCCGGTAGCCGGGGCCGTAGTGAATCCGCAGCTCGGAAACTCCTTCGCCTACCGGTTCACAATCGCCAAAATTCCCGGCTTCGGCACTCCTGATGCGCTTGATAACAAGCGCCTTGCCGATCTGATCTTTCAGGTCAACCAGCCAGCTATTAAATTCGTCCGATTTCAGAAACGTGTTCATGTTTCGCATCGTATCCGAATAGATACGGTTGTCAAGCGGTTTGCAAGTCAAAAAACTGCGATGTCTCAACAGAGCTTTACTCGGCATGTCACTTCAGCGCGGTCGCTCGCGGTCGCGGTTTGTGTTCGTCGTCGGGATCGAAGATCACTTTCACCGATACTTGAGAAGCGACCGGCCGGCCATATTCGTAGGCGGGCTCGAAACGAGCCTTGTGGAAGGACTGCCAGGCGCTGTCGTCGAACACGCCGGGCGGTTGCAATTCCATGACGCGCGCCGAGACTACTTCGCCGATTTGGTCGATCAGCAGTTCCAGCCGCACATACCCTTTCGTTCTCGCGGCGAAGGCGGCATCGGGATAGTGCGGCGAGATTTCCCAGGGCAGCACCGGCGGCAAGTAAGGGATGGTCAGGTCGTTTGAGGGCAGCGGCAGGTCGGGGTACTGGCCGATGTAGGAGGGACTGTCGTTGAAGTCGACCTTTTCGACCGTGCCGCGATCGTTTCCGCCGCTACCGCCCGGCGAGGCGGGGCGGGTTGCTTCGCCTTGCTCACTATCGGGCGACCAGGTCGCGCGGACATCGGGCAGGATGTCGATGCTTGGGCGTGCATGCGGCGATTGCGCAGGGGTGGATGCGCTGGCGAGATGCACCGTCAGCGTTCCATTGCCGGGCGTCCCGATTGCGGCGAACCGCTGCAGGCCGATCATTGCCAGCGCCAGATGCAGCAGCGCGGAGACAGCCAGGGCACAGGACAGACGTTTGTTCGCGATATCCATGATGCCGCCTGAAAAACTGCGCAACCATGCGTGAACGATAGGGGACACCCATTGGCCGCCTCCTGTCAACTACCGTTGGCGGCCTTCTGTCATCGCCGGAAGCTGCCGGCATCCCTTCATTCGCTCCGGTTGCCAGTTATGCGCCGCCCAATCCAACACCTCTTCGATACTTCCCTGTAGCAACTCTGCTGGCGGTTGCTGGCGCAGGAAATCCAGCACCGAGATCAGCGTCGCAACCACCTCGTCGGTCGTGATCGCCGGGGCGAGGGTCTGCTTGCTGAGCTTCTCTCCCTGCGCGTTCACCGCGATGGGCAGGTGCAGATAGTGCGGCGTGGACAGGCCGAGCAGGCGTTGCAGCCAGAGCTGGCGCGGGGTGGAATGCAGCAGGTCGGCGCCGCGCACCACATGGGTGATGTGCTGAAAGGCATCGTCTACCACCACCGCGAGCTGGTAGGCGAACAGGCCGTCGGCGCGCTTTACGACAAAATCGCCGATGTCGGTTTCTAGGTGCTGGGTGAGGTGGCCTTGCAGGGCGTCGTCGAATGCGACTACTCCCTCTCCCTTGCAGGGAGAGGGGTGGGGAGAGGGTAGAGATATTCCACAATCACCCCTCTCCCCCAGCCCCTCTCCCCCAAGGGGCGAGGGGAGGTCGGTGCGCACGCGCCACGCGCGTCCTTCGCGCCCGGTCGGGATGCCGTTGCGGCAGGTGCCGGGATAGACCGGGCCTTCGATGCCGTGCAGCGCCGAATCGGCGATCTCGCGGCGGGTGCAGCAGCAGGGATAGGCCGCGCCGCTGTCTTTCAGCCGTTGCAGCGCTTCCTCGTAAGCCGCCGTGCGCTGGCTCTGGTAGAGGATGGGTTCGTCGCTGTGCAGGCCGAAGGCGTCCAGCGTGCGCAGGATGTCCTCTGCCGCACCGGGTACGCAGCGCGGCACATCAAGGTCTTCCATGCGCACCAGCCAGGTGCCGTGATGGTGTCTTGCGTCGAGATAGCTGCCGACGGCGGCAGCGAGAGAGCCGAAATGCAGGGGGCCGGTGGGGGAGGGGGCGAAGCGCCCGCGGTAAGTGGAGAAAGATTGCATTCGGTAGGTTGGGTTGAGCGTAGCGATGCCCAACGAATAGACGGTTATAACGATGGGTATCGCTACGCTCAACCCATCCTACGCCGCGCCAAAATCATTATGCACCGACTCGCATCCCGGCAAATTGTCCGGGTCGGATCAGGCTGGGACAACTTCTTCCGCGAACTCCAGCCCCACCTTGCCATCCTTCATGTCCACGATGACCTTGCCGCCGCTCGCCAGCTTGCCGAACAGCAGTTCGTCGGCCAGCGCGCTGCGGATGGTGTCCTGGATCAGGCGCGACATCGGGCGCGCGCCCATCTTCGGGTCGAAGCCGTGCTCGGCCAGATAGTCCTTGAGCGCGTCGGTAAACACCGCCTCCACCTTTTTCTCATGCAGTTGCTCTTCGAGCTGCATCAGGAACTTGTCCACCACGCGCAGGATGACTTCGTGGTCCAGCGGCGCGAACGAGACGATGGCATCGAGGCGGTTGCGGAACTCCGGCGTGAACATGCGCTTGATGTCGGCCATCTCGTCGCCGGACGTAGCGGTCTTGGTGAAACCGATCTGCACCTTGTTCAACGCTTCCGCGCCCGCGTTGGTGGTCATGATGATGACGACGTTGCGGAAGTCGGCCTTGCGTCCGTTATTGTCGGTGAGCGTGCCGTGATCCATCACTTGCAGCAGGATGTTGAAGATGTCCGGGTGCGCCTTTTCGATCTCGTCCAGCAGCAGCACGCAATGCGGCTGCTTGGTGATCGCTTCGGTGAGCAGGCCGCCCTGTTCGAAGCCGACGTAACCGGGCGGCGCGCCGATCAGGCGCGACACGGCATGGCGCTCCATGTATTCGGACATGTCGAAACGGTGCAGCGGCATGCCCATGCTATAGGCGAGCTGGCGTGCCACCTCGGTCTTGCCGACGCCGGTGGGGCCGGAGAACAGGAAGCTGCCGATGGGTTTCTGCGGGCTGCCGAGGCCGCTGCGCGACATCTTGATGGCGCGCGCCAGCGCGTCGATGGCCTTGTCCTGGCCGAATACGGTGGCCTTGAGGTCGCGGTCGAGGTTCTTCAGCGCGTTGCGGTCGTCGTGCGACACGGTGCGCGTCGGGATGCGCGCGATCTTGGCGATGATCTCCTCGATCTCGTGCTTGCCGACCACCTTCTTCTGTTTCGACTTCGGCAGGATGCGCTGGGCCGCGCCGGCCTCGTCCAGCACGTCGATGGCCTTGTCCGGCAGGTGGCGGTCGTTGATGAAGCGCGAGGACAGTTCCGCCGCGCTGGAGAGCGCCGCCGCGCTGTATTTGACGCTGTGATGTTCCTCGAAGCGCGTCTTCAGGCCGCGCAGGATCGCGATGGTCTGTTCCACGGACGGCTCCGGCACATCCACCTTCTGGAAGCGGCGCGACAGTGCGTGGTCTTTCTCGAAGATGCCGCGGTATTCCTTGTAGGTGGTCGCGCCGATGCACTTCAGCTGGCCGTTCGACAGCGCCGGCTTGAGCAGGTTGGAGGCGTCCATGGTGCCGCCGGAAGCTGCGCCCGCCCCGATCAGGGTATGTATCTCGTCGATGAACAGGACTGCGTTCGGGGCATTGTTCAATTCCTTCAGCACCGCTTTCAGGCGCTGTTCGAAGTCGCCGCGATACTTGGTGCCGGCCAGCAGGGCACCCATGTCCAGCGAGTAGACGCGCGCGTCCTTGAGGATATCCGGCACGTCCCCTTCGACGATGCGGCGTGCCAGACCCTCGGCGATCGCGGTCTTGCCGACGCCGGCCTCGCCGACCAGCAGCGGATTGTTCTTGCGGCGGCGGCACAGCGTCTGGATGACGCGCTCCAGCTCGAGGTCGCGCCCGATGAGCGGGTCGATCTTGCCGGCCAGGGCTTGCGCATTCAGGTCCAGCGTATAGCTTTTCAGCATGCTGTCCTCGCCGGTTTGCTGCTCGGATTCGGTATCGCCGTGCGGTTGTGCCGGATTGGCGACCTCATTCTTGGCGAGACCGTGCGCGATGTAGTTCACCACGTCGAGGCGGTTGATGCTGCGTTCCGTGAGGAAGTGCACCGCGTGGGAGTCCTTTTCGCCGAATAGCGCGGCGAGGATGTTCGCGCCTGAGACTTCCTTCTTGTTGGTGGACTGGACGTGCAGGATCGCGCGCTGGATGACGCGCTGGAAGCCGACGGTGGGCTGCGTATCCACTTCCCCGATGCCTGCGACGGTCGGCGTGTGCTCATTGACGAAGGTAGCGACGACCTGGCGCAGTTCCTCGATGTTCACGCCGCAGGCGCGCAGCACCTGCGCCGCGGAAGCGTTGTCCAGCATGGCCAGCAGCAGGTGCTCGACCGTGATGAATTCATGGCGCTTCTGGCGGGCTTCGACAAATGCCAGATGCAGGCTGACTTCCAGTTCTTGCGCGATCATTTTATGTTTCCTCCATACTGCATCGTAGCGGATGCCCGTGTTGCTTCGCGAATTCCGACACTTGCCTGACCTTGGTTTCGGCGATGTCGCGCGAATAAACGCCGCATACCGCCGAACCTTCGTTATGTACTTGGAGCATGATTTGCAGCGCGCGTTCGCGGTTCATCGCAAAAAAACGCTCCAACACCTCAATCACGAAGTCCATCGTGGTGTAATCGTCGTTGAACAGGATCACCTTGAACATGCGCGGAGGTTCTGTCTTTGCGCGCTCCGGCGCGAGCACCGTGCTGTCCTGATGTCTGTCCGTCTTGCTTCCCATTGCGTGCATTCTGGCATTGCCCCTCACTGCCATACTTGATGATTAGCGGTGCTTTTTCAAGCCTAATTGAAAAATATTTTACAAAGCCCCTTGACGATATCAACTAAACGGGAGTAAAAAGCGCGCTGGTGTTTGACTCAAAGTATCTGCAGTACTGGTTTTGCCGTGTGCGATCTTATGATTCAAACAGTTTCGCGGGGGACTTTCCCCGTTTTTTTAGTAAGGAAGCAATCACATGGCAACTGGTACCGTTAAATGGTTCAACGACGCAAAGGGTTTTGGTTTCATCACTCCCGATGATGGCAGCGAAGATTTGTTCGCGCACTTTTCCGCAATCAACATGAGTGGTTTCAAGTCCCTCAAAGAAGGCCAGAAGGTCAGCTTTGAAGTGGTACAAGGACCCAAGGGCAAGCAAGCCTCGAACATCCAGGCCGCTTGATCGGTCTTGGTTCGGTAAAAGGCCCGGCGTGAAAGCGCCGGGCTTTTTTTATTCCTGATGGAAGTACGGGATGAGCCAGATTCTGCTGTTCAACAAACCCTACGGGGTGATTTGCCAGTTCAGCCGCGACGGTGTGCATCCGACGCTGGCTGACTATATCGCGCTCCCCGACTTTTACCCGGCGGGACGTCTGGATACCGACAGCGAGGGATTATTGCTGCTCACCGACGATGGCAGGTTGCAGCATCGCATCACCGACCCGAAACACAAACTGCCCAAGACCTACTGGGTGCAAGTCGAGGGCGTGCCAGACGAGGCTGCGCTGCAAGCCTTGTGCAAGGGGGTGAAGCTGGGCGATTTCACTACCCGGCCAGCCGAGGCGCACCTGATGGGCGAACCTGCCGGCCTGTGGCCGCGCGACCCGCCGATCCGCTTCCGCAAGAACATCCCGGCCAGCTGGCTGGAGCTTACCATCCATGAAGGCAAGAACCGCCAGGTGCGGCGCATGACCGCTGCGGTCGGCTTCCCTACGCTGCGCCTGATCCGCTACCGCATCGGCGAATGGACGCTGGACGGGCTGGCGCAGGGGGAATGGCGGCAGCAGCAGGCGTAGTCTGTTTGCGGGTTATTTGCCCCGACGCACGGCAGGGCGCGGCGAGAACAGGGCAGGTTGCGGCTGGGCCTGATGGCGCGCCGCCTCGGACAGGAGCTGTTGGGCTGCGGGTGTCTTCTGCGGTTGCCGTGGCTTGCCGGGTTGTGCGGCATTGCGTGGCGGCTGGCCATGGCGCGCCGGTTGCTCGCGCTGTTGCGGATTGCGCGATTGCGGGTTGCCCGGTTTCCGGGCCTGGCCGTCGCGTGAAGGCTGGCCGCTGCGGCTGCTGCTTCCGGTCGTGTTGCTGTGGCGTCTTTGCCCGTGTTGCGGGCGCGGCGGGCGCGGGGCTTCCGCCGGAAGATTGGTTGGCGGCACGAAACTGTCTACCGCTACCTTCGGAATCTCGCGCTTGATCAGCCGCTCGATGCTCTTCAGAAACGGGAACTCCTCGCTGTCCACCAGCGAGATCGCCGCGCCGCTGCTGCCGGCGCGTCCGGTGCGGCCGATGCGGTGCACGTAATCTTCCGGCACATTGGGCAACTCGAAATTCACCACATGCGGCAACTGGTCGATATCCAGACCGCGCGCGGCGATGTCGGTGGCGACCAGCACCGGTAGCGAGCCGTCCTTGAATTGTGCCAGCGCCTTGGTGCGTGCCGGTTGGCTCTTGTTGCCATGGATCGCGGCGGCGGGGATGCCGTCCGCGCTCAGTTTTTCCGCCAGCCGGTTCGCGCCGTGCTTGGTGCGGGTGAACACCAGCACCTGTTTCCAGTCGTGGTGCTTGATCAGGTGGGCGAGCAGGTAGCTCTTCAACTTTTGCGGCACCAGATGGACGCTCTGTTCGATCAGCTCCACAGTGGAATTGCGGCGCGCCACCTCGACATAACCGGGGTTGTGCAGCAGGCCGTCGGCAAGCGCCTTGATCTCGTCGGAGAAGGTCGCCGAAAACAGCAGGTTCTGGCGCTGCTTCGGCAGCAGCGCGAGGATCTTCTTGATGTCGCGGATGAAGCCCATGTCCAGCATGCGGTCGGCTTCGTCCAGCACCAAGATCTCCACGCCGGACAAGTCCAGCGTCTTCTGCCCGACGTGGTCGAGCAGCCGTCCCGGCGTGGCGACCAGGATGTCCACCTGGCCGCGCAAGGTCTTGATCTGCGGATTGATGTTCACGCCGCCGAACATCACCGTCGATTTCAGCGACAGGTATTTGCCGTAGGTCTGCACCGATTCCTCCACCTGCGCGGCGAGTTCGCGCGTCGGGGTCATGATCAGGCAGCGGGGGCGGCCGGGACGCGGATTGGTGGCGGGCTTTTCGGACAGCCGCTGCAATATCGGCAGGGTGAAGCCGGCGGTCTTGCCGGTGCCGGTCTGCGCGCCGGCCAGCAGGTCGCCGCCGGCCAGCACCAGCGGGATCGCCTGTGTCTGCACCGGGGTGGGTTGCGTGTAGCCGGCATCGGCGATGGCACGCAACAGGGGTTGAGCCAGATTCAGGCTGGCGAAAGTATTTTCGTTGGACAAGGTAAACTCCTGCGACGGCCTGTTGCCCAGTCTGAGCAACACCAATCGAGGCAGACGGATTAAGTGATCGAGAGGATCGGGGTGGAAAAAGAGACCGCTACGCTGATTGGTCTGGCGCAGGGCGGTGTGCATTATAGCCGAAGATGGAGGGTGCGCCGAAACAGTTTCGGCAGGCGGACCGTGGTGAACTTTCGCCTATAATGCGGCCTAATTGCACGGACACATCACATTTACGGAGGTTTTGCCATGTATCGACTGCCGTTCAGCAACCGCGCCGCCACATTTTTGCTTGCGCTGACTTTCTTTTTTGCGCCTTTCGCGCGCGCCGAAGTCATTGAGCTCGATAATGCCGGATTGAAGCAAGCCATTGCCACGGGCGTGCCGGTCGTCGACATCCGTCGTGCCGATGAGTGGCGGCAAACCGGCATCATCGAAGGGAGCCGCCTGATCACACTGCCCACCAACAAGGCGGGCGATGCGTATGACGTCGTCGCGTGGATGGATGCCTTCGGCAAGCTTTTTCGGCCGGATCAGCCGGTCGTTATCCTTTGTCGCTCAGGCAGGCGTTCCGGACTGGTGACCGCCTATCTCGACCAGACGGCGCATTATGCGAAAGTCTACAACGTCACCGCTGGCACCAACGGCTGGCTGAAGGATGGCAATCCGACCGTGCGCTACGAAGAAAAAGAATAGGGACTGTGGCAGGATGGCGCCAAGACGGCAAAGTGACGGTCGCCTGGTTGTCGTGAGCCCGTCCGGGGAAGAATGGTATGAATGAATCGGTTCTGGATGCGCTCGAGTTGTTGCCGACCGGCAAGTCTTCGCCCCATGGCAGCATCGCGGACATGATCGAGAATGCACAGATGCTGCATGATTTCGAGTGGGCGCAGATAGAGTCGCTGTCCAGTTACCTCAGGGTTTATCGCGCAAGGCCGGGAACCGTCCTGTTCCGCGAGGGGGACAAGGGGGATTTTATGTGCATTGTGATCAAGGGCAAGCTCGAGATACACAAGGAAGACAACCTGCATATCGACAAGACCGTCTCCACGGTCTATCCGGGCCGCAGCATCGGCGAAATGACGATGGTGGACGGCGAGCCGCGTTCCGCCACGGCGGTCGCCGCCGAAACTTCGATGCTGGCCGTCCTGACGCAGGAGAAGTTCATGCAGATCATGCGCGAGAAGCCTGCGCTTGCGGCGAAGATGCTGCTCAAGATCGCCCAGTTGATCAGCCAGCGCCTGCGCCATACCAGCGGCATCCTGGTGGATTATCTGGAAAGCTAGCAGCCTGTCGGACTTGAAGAATCGAAGCGAAGTGGGGTTCGCGCGGCGCTCCTTGTTGATGTGTCATCAAGCAAACAAACAAAATCCATCATGGCAGAACAGAAAATAGGGCGTTTCGAGATTGTCGGCGAACTGGGCAAGGGGGGGCAGGGGGCGGTCTATCTTGCGCACGATCCGCAACTTGGCCGCCAGGTCGCCATCAAGACATTGCGCAATCTGGGGCGGGATACCGAGCGGCTGCTGCATGAGGCGCGGATCGTCAGCAAGCTCCAGCATCCCAATATCGTCGCGCTCTACGATGCCGGCGAGTATCAGGGCAGCCCCTATCTGGTCTATGCCTACATCGAGGGGCAGACCCTTGCGCAAAAGCTCAAGCGCGGGAATACATTGTCTTTTGTGGAGGCTGCCGAAATCACCTGCGGCGTGCTTGACGGGCTGTCATACGCGCATGCCCAGGGCGTGATGCATCTGGATATCAAGCCGGCGAATGTGATGCTTGGCAGCAATGGCATGCCGATGGTGATGGATTTCGGTCTGGCGCAGGCAACCGGCGAGCAGGGACAGGCTGCCGCCAACGCTGTCGACGGCACGCCGCACTACATGGCGCCGGAACGTATTTCCGGGAAGCCGGCCGATATCCTCTCGGATATCTATTCGGTCGGCGTGATGCTGTATGAGATGGTGACCGGCGAGCTGGCATTCGATGGCGAGAGCGTCTATGCGGTGCTTAACCGTGCCGCGCATGAGGACGTGATCGCCCCTTCGGAACGCAACGAGCGCGTGGATGAAGATATGGAGGTCATCATTCTCAAGGCGATAGCCAGGAAGTCGGAAGAGCGTTACCAGAACGCGGCGGCGATGAAGCAGGCGTTGCAGGTTTATCTCGGCAATGCGCGCAAGACGGATGGTGGAGTCGAGCAGAAGGCCCACAGCACACTGGAATTCCTGTTGCGCCGCATGCGCAACAAGAGCGATTTCCCGGCATTGTCCAACGTCATTTCCGAGATCAACCGGATCGTGTCATCGGACTCGGAGAGTCCTGCGCGGCTGGCGCGCGTCATCCTGCAGGACTTCGCGCTGACCAACAAGGTATTGAGGCTGGTGAATACCGTTTCCTACGGGCAGTTCGGCGGCAGCATCAACACCATCTCAAAAGCGGTCATGATCATGGGTTTCGATACCATCCGGAACATCGCGATGACGCTGATCCTGCTCGAGTTCATGAAGAACAAGTCACAGTCGGCGCAGCTCAAGGACGAGGTGGTGGCGGCAATCCTCTCCGGCATCGTCGCGGCGCAGTTATCGGTGGGCAAGAACATCCGCGACGCGGAAGAGGCGATGGTCTGCTCGATGTTCCATAATCTGGGGCGGATACTGGCGACGTTCTACTTCTTTGAGGAAAGCCAGGAAGTCCTCCGGCTGGTCGAGCAGGGTACGAGCGAAGAGCATGCGGCCATCAAGGTGCTGGGCATCTCTTATCCGGAACTGGGGTCGGGGGTGGCAAAGACCTGGAATTTCTCGCCGCGCCTGTTGGCAGGAATGCGCAAGCTTCCCGGCGAGAAGATCAGCGCCCCGCACAGCGATCTGGACCATTTGGCCGTGACGGTGAATATGGCCAACGAGCTGTGTGCGGTTGCCGCTTCTGCCAGCGAGGAGAACAAGGAGCAGGCTTTGCGCGAATTGTCCGAGCGCTACCGTGGCGCGATCGCAGTCTCCGATCATGAGATGAATAATGCGCTGGATCGGGGGCTGGATGAGATGACGCGCCGTTCAGCCATTTTTGGCATCAGTCCCAGCAAAAGCGCGTTGTTGAGGAAAGTGCAGAAATGGAGCGGATACGCGCAGGAAGCCGACCGGGAAGAACAGCCGAAGCAACCGGAACCGGATGGTGTCACCACCTTGGATCAGGTGGTGGAACAGCAGGCCGAAGGCAAGGAAGACCTGTCGGTTCGCAGCCCGGAAGATGTTCTTGGTGCGGGCATACAGGATGTCACGACTTCGCTGGTGGGCGAATTCAACCTGAGCGAATTGTTGCAAATGGTATTGGAAACGATGTACCGGGGCATGGGGTTCAACCGTGCCCTTATCATGATTCGCGACAACAAGCAGAATGCCATGACCGCCCGTCTGGGATTCGGCGCGGATATCGAGGCGGTGATCCCGCGCTTCCGCTTTACCATCGCGAGCACATCGGACGTATTCCAGTTGTCGGTCAGCAAGGGAGCGGACATATTGATCGAAAACACCCATGCGCCGAATATCATTGACAAGATACCTGCCTGGTACCGCTCTTCGGTCAATGCACCCTGTTTCATGCTGCTGCCGGTGATGGTGAAGGACAAGGCGATCGCCCTGTTCTATGCCGATATGCTGGAGGCCAGCAGCCTCAACATCTCCAAGCAGCAGTTGTCCTTGCTGCGCACCCTGCGCAATCAGGCGGTGCTCGCCATCAAGCAGAAAGTGTAGAGGTTTCAGCCGCCGCTAGCGGTTTAACTTGCTGCGCAAGTTAGCCGTCACCGCAACCTCGTCCTGTTGTTTTACAACAGGACGAGGTTGTCCCGGTGGATGATCTCGGCGTCGCCGCCGTAGCCGAGCAGGGCTTCGATCTCATGGCTGGCGTGACGCGCGATGCGCCGTGCCTCGTCGGCGCTGTAGTTGGTCAGGCCGCGCGCGATGTCGCTGCCGTCTTCGCCGATGCAGGCCACCATCGCGCCGCGTTCGAATTCGCCGATCACACCCCTTACGCCGATGGGTAGCAGGCTCTTGCCTCCCGAACGCAATGCCTTGATCGCTCCGGCATCCAGAATCAGCTTCCCGGCAACCTGCAGGTGGTCGGCCAGCCATTGTTTGCGCGCCGCCAGAGGAAGGGTCGGGGCGGTAAGCAGCGTGCCTAGGCTCTCGCCTTGCAACAGGCGCAACAGCACGTCGCGCTCGTGGCCGGAGGCGATGGCGGTATGGGCGCCGCTGCGCGCCGCGCGTTTCGCCGCGAGTATCTTGGTGATCATGCCGCCGCGCCCGATGTGGCTGCCGGCGCCGCCCGCCATCGTTTCCAGTTGTGCATCGCCGGCCCGCGCCTCGCTGACCAGCGTGGCATCCGGGTCTTTGCGCGGGTCCGCGGTGTAAAGCCCGTCCTGGTCGGTGAGGATGATGAGCGCATCGGCCTCGATCAGGTTCGTCACCAGCGCGCCCAGCGTGTCGTTGTCGCCGAACTTGATCTCGTCTGTCACCACCGTATCGTTTTCGTTGATGATCGGGATGACGCGCAGGGCAAGCAGGGTGGTCAGCGTGGTACGCGCGTTCAGGTAGCGCTCGCGGTTGGCCAGGTCGGCATGGGTGAGCAATACCTGTGCGGCATGCAGGCCGTGTTTGCGGAAGCAGCTCTCGTATGCCTGCACCAGACCCATCTGCCCGACCGCCGCTGCGGCTTGCAGGTCGTGTATCGAGGCGGGACGTGCATTCCAGCCGAGGCGCTGCATGCCCTCGGCGATCGCGCCGGATGACACCAGCACGACTTCATGGCCGGAGGCATTGAGCGCGGCAACCTGGCGCGCCCAATTGGCCAGCGCGTCGTTGTCTAGGCCGGCGCCCTGGTTCGTCACCAGGCTGCTGCCGACCTTGACGACGATGCGTTTGCATTGAGTGAGCAAGGTTCTCATGGGGCTATTCTAAATCGTATCCGCGTCGGTTTCCTGTGCGCTACTGGCGGCGTCCTGTTGCTCGTGCGCGGCCATTTCCTGCAAGTGTTCCATGATGGCATAGGTCAGCTCCTTGCAGCCTTCGCCGTTGATCGCAGAGATGGCGAAGTGGCGGTCGAAATCGTCGAATTCCTTCAGGAAAGCAGTCACTTTTTCGTCGCGATCTTCCAGCAGATCCAGCTTGTTCAGCACCAGCCAGCGCGGCTTCTCGTACAACGACTGGTCGTATTTCTTCAGCTCGTTGAGGATCGCATGCGCCTCGGCGACCGGATCGGTGCCTTCGTACATCGGGGCGATATCCACCAGATGCAGCAACAGGCGGGTGCGCGCCAGATGGCGCAGAAACTGGTGTCCCAGCCCGGCACCCTCTGCCGCGCCCTCGATCAGGCCGGGGATGTCGGCGATGACGAAGCTCTTTTCATGCGACACCCGCACTACACCGAGGTTGGGATGCAGCGTGGTGAACGGATAATCGGCAACCTTGGGACGCGCTGCCGAGACTGCGCGGATGAAGGTCGATTTGCCGGCATTGGGCATGCCGAGCAGCCCGACGTCGGCAAGCACTTTCAGCTCGAGCTGCAATTCGCGTTGTTCGCCCTCTGTGCCGGGCGTGCACTGGCGCGGCGCACGGTTGGTGCTGGACTTGAAATGGATGTTACCCAGACCGCCCTTGCCGCCTTCCGCCAGCAAGGCTTTCTCGCCGTCATGGGTGAGATCGGCGATGACCTCGCCGCTGTTGATGTCGGTAATCACCGTTCCGACCGGCATGCGCAGCACGATGTCGTCTGCGCCTTTGCCGTAGCAGTCAGAACCGCGCCCGGACTCGCCGTTTCTGGCGCGATGAGCACGGGTGAAGCGGTAATCGACCAGTGTATTGATATTGCGATCCGCCAGCGCGTACACGCTGCCGCCACGCCCGCCATCGCCGCCGTCCGGGCCGCCTTTCTCGATATATTTCTCGCGGCGGAAGCTGGCGATGCCGTTGCCGCCTTTGCCCGCAAAAACCTCGATTTTGGCTTCGTCAATAAACTTCATGCCATGTCCACCACAAATAAAAAAGCCCTACCTTGCGATAGGGCTGATTTGTTCCAGATAGTGCTTTTTAAGCAGCTACGATGGAAACTGTTCTACGCTTTTGCGCGCCCTTGATGGCGAATACCACTTTGCCGGTGATCTTGGCAAACAGTGTGTGATCCTTGCCCATGCCGACGTTGTCGCCGGGGTGGAACTGGGTGCCGCGCTGGCGCACGATGATGCTGCCCGCGTTGATCAGTTCGCCGCCGTAGCTCTTCACGCCCAGTCGTTTCGAGTGTGAGTCGCGTCCGTTACTGGTACTGCCGCCACCTTTTTTCGATGCCATGTTTCAGCTCCTTCGGAATTAGGCCGAGATGCCGTCGATGCGGATCTCGGTGTAGTTTTGACGATGCCCTTGCGACTTGCGGTAGTGCTTGCGGCGGCGCATCTTGAAGATGTGAACCTTGTCGCCACGACCGTGCGACACGATGGTCGCGTTCACGGAAGCGCCGGCCAGCATGGGCTTGCCCACGGACAGCTTGTCGCCGTCGGCGACCATCAGCACCTTGTCCAGCACGACGGAACTGCCGACGTCGCCGGGGATGGTTTCGATTTTCAGGGTTTCGCCGGAAGAAACGCGGTATTGCTTTCCGCCGGTTTTAATGACTGCGTACATAACAACCTCGATTTAGAGCGGTTTTTGCGAAGGCGCGGATTATACATAAATATCCGGCCCCGTCAAAACCATTTTTAACGTTTCATGGAGTCGAAGAACTCGGCGTTGTTCTTGGTCGCCTTGATCTTGTCGAGCAGGAATTCCATCGCATCGAGCTCGTCCATCGGGTAGAGCAGTTTGCGCAGCAGCCAGATCCTTTGCAGGATGTCCTGCTTGATCAGCAGTTCTTCCTTGCGCGTACCGGAACGGTTGACGTTGATTGCCGGGTAGATGCGCTTTTCGGCCATGCGGCGATCCAGGTGGATCTCCATGTTGCCGGTGCCCTTGAACTCCTCGTAGATCACATCGTCCATGCGCGAGCCGGTGTCCACCAGTGCGGTGGCGATGATGGTCAGCGAGCCGCCTTCCTCGATGTTGCGCGCCGCGCCGAAAAAGCGTTTGGGGCGTTGCAGGGCGTTGGCGTCCACACCGCCGGTCAGCACCTTGCCGGAGGAGGGCACCACGGTGTTGTAGGCGCGCGCCAGGCGGGTGATGGAGTCGAGCAGGATGACGACGTCTTTCTTGTGCTCGACCAACCGCTTGGCCTTCTCCAGCACCATTTCGGCGACCTGTACATGGCGGCTGGCCGGTTCGTCGAAGGTGGAGGCGACCACTTCGCCGCGCACGGTGCGACTCATCTCGGTCACTTCCTCGGGGCGTTCGTCGATCAGCAGCACGATCAGCACCGCATCCGGGCTGTTCGAGGCGATGGAATGCGCGATGTGTTGCAGCATCACGGTCTTGCCGGACTTCGGCGATGCCACCAGCAGGCCGCGCTGCCCCTTGCCGATCGGGGCGATGATGTCGATGATGCGGCCGGTGATGTTCTCCTCGGCCTTGATGTCGCGTTCCAGGCACAGCGGCACGTTCGGGAACAGCGGGGTCAGGTTCTCGAACAGGATCTTGTTCTTCGCGTTCTCGGGCGGTTCGCCGTTGACCCGGTCCACCTTCACCAGCGCGACATAGCGTTCGCCGTCCTTTGGGGTGCGGATCTCGCCGTCGATGGAGTCGCCAGTATGCAGGTTGAAGCGGCGGATCTGGCTGGGGCTCACGTAGATATCGTCCGGCCCGGCCAAGTACGAGGTGTCCGGCGAACGCAGGAAACCGAAGCCGTCCGGCAATATTTCCAGCGTTCCATCGCCGAAGATGCTTTCGCCCTTCTTGGCCTGGCTCTTCAGCAACGCGAAGATTAGGTCCTGCTTGCGCATTCGGTTGGCGTTCTCGATCTGGTTGGCTGCGGCCATTTCAACGAGTTCAGTGACGTGCTTGGTTTTCAGGTCGGATAAGTGCATAGCGGTGCGGGATTGAGGATTGAGATGGACAAGGGAATGGGGCAAGTACCGGGTGAAGGATGTCACCCGCATGGCCTGGAGCGTATTCGTTTTATGTTTTGTGCTACCGGAGGACGATACTGGGAGGCGATGCGGGTGCGACAGTAAACGCTTTAGATATGGCTGTCAATAAAAGCCGTCAATTGGGATTTCGATACCGCGCCGACCTTGGTGGCTTCGATGTTGCCGTTCTTGAACAGCATCAGTGTCGGAATGCCGCGGATGCCGTATTTCTGAGGGGTTTGCTGGTTCTCGTCCACGTTCAGCTTGGCAACGGTCAGCCGGCCTGCGTATTCCTGGGCGATCTCGTCCAGGATCGGGGCGATCATGCGGCAAGGGCCGCACCACTCGGCCCAGTAATCCACCAGCACAGGCAGCGGGGATTGCAGGACTTCGGCATCGAAGGTGGCGTCGGAAACGTAATTGATATGTTCGCTCATGGTGGGGTTCGCTCCGTGTGTTGGATGTGTTCTGGGATGCAACAGGCGTATGAATTGGGGATGTGCTGCCGGATTTCAGGTGGCATCCTAACCAAAAAAAACGAAACTGTGAAGGTGTGCGTGTTTTCCTGTTTTCAGGGCGGGGTCGGCGCCGGTCGAAAATCCTGCTTCGGGCAGGCGTCGTGGCGGCTGTCGTCGAATGTGGGAACGGATGCGTGGAAGGCGCCCGCGCGTCAAACAGTGCTGCCGGGCTCTGTTAGAATGGGACGATCTCTGGCCGGAAGGAGTCTGCCATGACTTATGTCGTTTCGGAAAGCTGCATCAAATGCAAATACACCGATTGCGTGGACGTGTGCCCGGTGGACTGTTTTCGCGAAGGGCCGAACTTTCTGGTGATCGACCCGGACGAGTGCATCGACTGCACGTTGTGTGTGCCGGAATGCCCGGCAGGCGCAATCTATGCCGAAAGCGACGTGCCGGAAGACCAGCGCCAGTTCATCGCGCTGAATGCCGAACTGGCGAAGCTGTGGAAACCCATCGTCGAAAAGAAGGACGCGCCAGCTGACGCGGATGAATGGCTCGATGTGAAAGACAAACTTCATCTGCTGAAACGGTGAGCATCTCCGCCGCCATCTTCGACCGCGTCTCGCAACGTATCCTTGGGGCGCATCCCGCGCCCGACCTGCGCGGCGTCGCCATCCTGCTGCCCAACTACCACGTCGTACAACCGCTGGCGCAGGCGCTGATGCGCGCCGCGCAGCGTCCGGCCCTGTTGCTACCGCAGATGCTCACGCTCAACGACTGGGCGCAATCCGTGCCGCTGGACGCGCCCGTCGTCAGCGACAGCCGGCGCGGTGCCTTGCTGTACCAGCAGTTGCGCCAGCGGCAATGGTTCGAGAATGCCGACCTGTGGGGCATGACGCAGGAGCTGCTGGCCTTGTTCGACGAGCTGACGCAAGCGCTGAACGGGCTGCCAGCCGATGCGGAAGCCTTTGCCGCCATCGTGCAACAGGCGTATCGGGCGCGCCGGAACGAATCGTTGCAACTGGAAGCGCGACTGGTGTTCGAACTGTGGCACGCCATGCAGAGCGACACGGAAATGGACATGGCGCGCGCCTATCAGCAGCGGCTGGCGAAGCTTGCGGCGCAAGCGGACAAGCCGCTGTTCGTGCTGCGCGCGTCGGATTGGGATGCGCTGGAACAGCGTTTCCTCGACGAATATGCGCAACGCGCGGTAGTGAAGGTGTTCGACCTGAGAGAGATGGGGGCACAGATCGGTGCGCCACGGTACTTTGCGGCCACCAGCCTGGAGCAGGAAGCCCGCGCCGCCGCCATGCAAGTGCGGCGCTGGTTGCAACAAGGCAAGCGCGACATCGCCATCGTCGCCCAGGACCGCGTGGTGGCGCGGCGCATGAGAGCGTTATTGGAACGCGCCGAAGTACTGGTGGCGGACGAGACTGGCTGGACCTTTGCCACGCTGTCGGTGAGCACGGTACTGGATCGCTGGCTCACCGCGCTGCAAAGCGATTTCTACCATCACGACCTGCTCGATCTGCTCAAGTCGCCGTTCATCTTCGCCGACATGACGGCGAGCGAACGCAAGTCGGCGGTATATCAACTGGAGCAATTGCTGCGCAAGCGGGGCGTGGTGTCCGGGCTGGAAGCGTTCATCGCGCTTGCCGGCCACGAAGTGGCGCTGCATCGTCCGCTGGCGCGCCTGCGCCAGGCGGCGGCGTTGCTGGAGCAGAACAGGAAGAAGACCTTGGCGGAGTGGTTGGGCGCGTTGCGCGAGAGCCTGGATGTATTGGGTATCGCCGCCGGTTTGCAGCAGGATGACGCGGGCGTGCAGTTGTTGCGCGTGCTCGATAGCTGGCAGCAGGAGTTGCAGGCAGACGCGGGGCGCTACCGTTTCGCCGAATGGCGGCGCTGGCTGGCGCAACAGCTCGATACGCAGACCTACCGCGATAGCGGCATCGACAGTCCGGTGCGTTTCACCCACCTCGCGGCGACGCGCTGGCGCGCCTTCGATGCCGTGCTGCTGCTCGGATGCGATGCCGATCACCTGCCCGGCGCGGCGGACGGCGGACGCTGGTTCAACGATGCGGTGCGCGGTGCGTTGAACCTGCCGACACGCGGCACTCACGCCGCACGCCAGCGCGACGACCTGTCGGCGCTGCTGGCCATGAACGACTGCGTGCTGGCTACCTGGCAGAAGGAAAAGAATGGCGAACAGGGGTTGCTGAGCCCCTATTTGCAAATGTTGCGCGACGAGCATGAGCAAAGACATGGCGACGATCTGAGCGAGAGCGAGCTGCATGCTTGTCTGGCGGCGGAAGACGCGCACACGGTCGAACTGCCGCAAGCCGCGCAACCCGCGCCGAGCGTGCCATCGGTGGCCGTGCCGCAGGGTGTTTCCATCAGCGCCTACAACTCGCTGGTCGCCTGCCCCTACCAATTCCATGCGCGCCACATCCTGCGACTGAACGAGCTGGACGAGGTGCAGGAAGTCATCGAGAAGCGCGATTACGGCGAGCGTGTGCACGATATCCTGCACCGCTTCCATGAACGCTATCCGCAAGTGGGCGGGCAGGACGCGGCGGAGATGGAAGCCGCCTTGCGCCGGATCAGCGAAGAAGTGTTCGCCGACCTGCTGGCGCAGGATTTCGCCGCGCGGGCATGGCTGGCGCGCTGGTACAAATCGCTGCCAGCCTATCTGGAGTGGCAGGCGGCGATTGAGGCCGAGGGCTGGCACTATGCTGAGGCAGAGAGCGCATTCGATTGGGAGCTGGAAGGGATCCGCCTGCGCGGGCGCATCGACCGGATGGACATCAGAGCAGAAGAGAAACTGGTGCTCGATTACAAGACACAGAGCGATCAGGTGCTACGCGACAAACTGAAAGAGCCGGGCGAAGACGTGCAGCTCGCGTGTTATGCCTATGCCCATGAGGCGGCGGATGCCGCCTTTGTCAGTATCGAGAACGGCAAAGTGAAACTGGTGGAACCCAAACAGGACGTTCCCCTGCTGGCACAACTCAATGCCGAGCGTCTGGTGAATGTGATGAACGAGATACGCGGTGGGGCAGGTTTGCCCGCAAACGGCATCGACCAGGCATGTGCCCATTGCGAGATGCGCGGTGTATGCCGTAAAGGGGAATGGTCATGACCAACCACCTCGCCCTCGACCCCAAACGCAGCATCGTCGTCGAAGCCTGTGCCGGTAGCGGCAAGACCTGGCTGCTGGTATCACGCATCGTGCGCCTGTTGCTGGATGGCGCGCAGCCTGCGCAGGTCATCGCCATCACCTTTACGCGCAAGGCGGCGCAGGAGATGCAGGCGCGTTTGCAGCTGTGGCTGCGCGACCTGGCGCTGGGCGACGATGCGTTCGTGCGCCGGTTCTTCGCCGAGCGCGGTTTGGGCAGCTTGAGCGACGAACAGGTGCGGCGCGCACGCGGTCTTTATGCCGATGTACTGCTGGCGCAACCCGGCATCACCATCAGCACCTTCCACGGCTGGTTCATGCAGGTGATGCGGCGCGCGCCGCTGAACGCCGACGTGATGCAGGGCACGACGTTGCTGGAACGGGCGGGCAGCGTGCAGGATGAGGCGTGGGAAGAGTTGCTGGAACAGATGCGCAAGCAGCCGGATGGCATCGAGGCGCAACACATGCAATGGCTGTTCGGCGAGTGCGGCCTGTTCTCCACGCGCAAGCTGTTGTTCAACTTCCTCGGTAAGCGCGCCGAGTGGTGGGCTTACGCTCAAGGTCAGCAAGACACGCTGACGTTCGCGCTGGATAAACTGCGAGCCGACCTCGCCGTGGACATGGAGTTCGATCCGGTCGCGGACTGGGGGATGTGCGGCAACAGCGAAGAGATGCTATTCGCGTTTTCGCGACAACTCGCCAGCAATGGGACGGATGTTCAAAAAACCAAAGCGGGCGAACTGGAGCGGTCGTGGACAGACAGCACTCCGGAGGCAAGATTCGGCGCGATTGGCTCTTTGATATTGACTCAGAAGAATGCAATGGATGGTCGTATCAAGCCCAGCAAGAAGCAGGATGCAACTGCGTTTGAGGCAACGCGCAATGCATTGGCCGATAGCATTCAGGAAGTTTTCGACATACTGGCCGGGCAGCAGGCGTATCGCCTCAACGAAGCGGTGCTGCATTGCGGCGTCATGTTCCTGGAACGTTATCAGGCGCTCAAACAGCAGAAGCAGCAGATGGACTTCTCCGATCTGGAATGGCAATTGTGCCGCCTGCTGCAACAGAGCGAACATGCCGAGACCATGCAATACAAACTCGACAGCCGCTACCGCCATGTGCTGCTGGACGAGTTCCAGGATACCAACCCGCTGCAATGGCAGATACTGCGCGCGTGGTTCGATGCGGCGGTGGCGGTCGATTCGCAGCCAACCGTGTTCGTCGTCGGCGACCCCAAGCAATCCATCTATCGCTTCCGCCGTGCCGATGCGCGCCTGTTCGGCGTGGCGCGCGAATATCTGCGTGAATATTTCGCCGCGCACGAATTGCACAACAACCATACCCGCCGCAACGCGCCGGCGGTGCTGGCTGCCGTCAATGCCGTATTTGCCGGGCATCCGCAAGGCTTCGTGGATTTCGTGCAGCACACCGCCGAGCACACCGGCTTGCCGGGTCATGTGGCGGTGTTGCCGCTGGCGTTTGCCGAACAAAGCGGGAAAGAGGCGGCGGAGAGTGCCGTGCTTGTCCTGCGCGACCCGTTGACCACGCCGCGAACCGAAACGGAAGAGGGCGCGCGCCACAAGGAGGCCGGGCAATTCGCCGGCCTGCTGCAAACCATTGCCAGCGACTGGGTTGTGAACGCGGATGGCAAACAACGCCGCGCGAGTTACGGCGACATCATGGTGCTGGTGCGCAGCCGCACCCATCTGCAAGTGTATGAAGAAGCCCTGCGCGCGAGACATATCCCCTTCATCAGCTCGCGGCGCGGCGGCCTGCTCGACACGCTGGAAGCGGAAGACGTGCAGGCGCTGCTGCTGTTCCTCATCACCCCCTTCGCCGACCTCGCGCTGGCACAGGTGCTGCGCACGCCGATCTTCGCGTGCAGCGATGCGGATTTGATCCGGCTTGCTCAAATCCCCCCCAGCCCCCCTTTGCTAAAGGGGGGAGAGGAGGCAGTGAACGGGGAAGAGATGGCAGCAGGCTACGGGGTTGCTCCCCCCTTTGCAAAAGGGGGGCTGGGGGGGATTTCCAGCTGGTGGCAGCGCCTGCAACATCTCGACTTTCCATCGTCCGCGCTGCAACGCGCCACCCATCTGCTGAAGAACTGGCTCGCGCTCGCCGACAAACTGCCCGTGCACGACCTGCTAGACCGCATCTATTCCGAGGGCGACGTGCTGGCGCGCTACGGCGCCGTGCTGCCGCCCGAGATGCGCGCCAAGGTCGCCGCCAACCTGCACGCTTTCATGGAGATCGCGCTGAGCGTGGATGCCGGGCGTTACCCCAGCCTGCCGCGCTTCCTGCAAGAGCTGCGCGAATTGCGTGACAGCAGCGACGACGCGCCGGATGAGGGCAAGCTCGGGACGGCGGGCGACGCCGTGCGCATCTACACCGTGCACGAATCGAAAGGGCTGGAAGCCCCCATCGTCTGGCTGCTGGATGCGAATGCCGAGCAAAAGAAGAAAGACAGCAACGATGTGTTGCTGGATTGGCCGACGCATGAGCCGCAGCCGCTGCATTTCTCCCTGTATGCCGACCAGTCCTCGCGTGGCAAGCAACGCGCGCCGCTGTTCGAGCTTGAGGCCGCGCAACAGGCCCGCGAGGAGATGAACCTGCTCTACGTCGCCATGACCCGCGCGCAACAGGCGCTCATCGTCAGCGGCAACAGCAGGGGCGGGGACAAAGAGGAAAAGAAGAAGGCGCCGTCCTGGTACGACCGCATCGCAGCGGTGGCGGATGAGCAGCCGAACCCGCTGCACCAGGCCGCGCAGGTACGGGAAGAACAGGAGCCGGTGCCAGGAAAGGGAGTGGCTTTGCCCGCCATCATTCCCGCCGGAAGGCGCGCCGCCCGTAACACGGCACAACAACAGCGCGGTATCTGGCTGCATGCGCTGCTGCAACATCTGAGCGATGGAAACGTGGCTGACATGGCGGCACTCCAGCAGTGCCTGGCCATTCCCTCCGCCGAAATCGGATCGCTCTGGCAACAGGCCCGGAATCTGCATGCGTCACCGCAACTTGCGCGCTTCTTCGATGCGCGGCAATACCGCAGCGCCTGCAACGAGATGCCCTACATCAATGCCATGGGTGAGCTGAAACGCATCGACCGGCTGGTGGAATTCGACGACGAAGTGTGGGTGCTGGATTACAAACTGGGCAGCGGCGAAGATGCCGCACGTTACCGCGCGCAGATGCAGGAATACCGGACGGCGATGCAAACGGTGTATGCCGGCAGGCCGGTGCGCTGCGCGCTGGTATTTGCGGATGGGGTGCTGGACGAAATCCCCGGATGACGCGCTGTTTGGGCATGAGTGGGCGCTGCGGGGACGGCTGGACTTGATTGGGCGGCAGGCGTATAAAAGGGGCGTCGTATGCTCGCGAGCAATGTTGCAAAACCGGTTTTGCAGCCTCTGTTGGCCAGTGTCAGGATGGCTGCATGTTTTTCACCTTGCTACAGGAGAAATCATCATGACCAGACGCCTGATCCTTGCTGCCGCCATGCTGGTGTCCAGCACCGCCTTCGCCGGCAACCCCGGGTCCTTGTTGAAGGATGCGCGCCAACAGTTCAAGCCGCTACCCGCCAACGCTGCAATAGCCGATAACCCGCTGACGCCGGAAAAAGTGGAGCTGGGGCGCAAGCTGTTTTTCGACCCGCGCTTTTCCGCTGATGGCACAGTGAGTTGCGTGCGCTGCCATCTGCCGCAGTTGTATGCCACCGACGGCCTGCCCAAGGCGATCGGGGTGGGCGGCAAGGAAAATCCGCGCAATTCCCCAACCATCCTGAATTCTGCGTTGCAGGCGCCGGTGCACTGGCGCGGCGACCGGGCTTCCGTCGAGGAACAGGCGCTGAAATCGCCGCTCGGCCCGGCCGCGTTCGGTTTGCCGGACAATGCCGCGCTGTTGCAGAAATTCAATGCCATTCCGGGTTACCGCCCGCTGTTCGAACGCGCCTTTCCGGGGCAGGCCGATCCGGTGACGCCGGAGAACTGGAGCAAGGCTATCGGCGCCTATGAGCGCACGCTCATGGCGCCGGCACCGTTCGACGACTTCCTCAAGGGCAAACGCAACGCCTTGAGCACGCAGGCACAGGGCGGGTTGCGCACGTTCATGAGCGTCGGCTGTTCCGGTTGCCATAACGGGGTGCTGGTGGGCGGGGCGCAATTCCAGAAATTCGGCCTGTATCAGGACTACTGGGCGCTGACCGGCAGCAAGAATGTCGATCATGGCCGCTTCGACGTCACCAGGAACGAATCCGACCACTATGTGTTCAAGGTGCCCGGTCTGCGCAATGTGGCGATGACCGCGCCATACTTCCATGATGGCTCGGTGACCGGCCTGCCAGCGGCAGTGAAGATCATGGCGAAGGCGCAGCTCGACCGGGAATTGAGCGACGAGGAGATAGCCAACATCGTCGCTTTCCTGAGTAGCCTGACAGGCAGGATGCCGCGTCATTTCGTCGAAGCGCCGATCCTGCCGCCTTCCGTCGGGCAGTGATCACGGGCGGGACGCCGGGCGGTCTGAGCCGGCGCCCTTGTCCGGCAAGCGGCCTGAGCGCATGATTCCTTGACGCAAAAGCGTATTTCGCTATAATGCGCGCCCCTGTGAGCCGATTGGCGGCTCGCATGCCTTGCTCCACCGCGCTACATGACGGGGGGCTTTAAACCACAAGGAGATGTAATGCGACATTACGAAATCGTGTTTATCGTGCATCCCGACCAGAGCGAGCAAGTGCCCGCGATGATCGAGCGCTATCGCACGCTGGTGACATCCAAGGGTGGACATGTCCATCGCCTGGAAGACTGGGGACGCCGCCAGCTGGCTTACCCGATCCAGAAAATCCACAAGGCACACTACGTGCTCATGAATATCGAATGCGACCAGGAGACGCTGGACGAGCTGGAGCATGCGTTCCGCTTCAATGACGCCGTGCTGCGCCACCTGACCGTCAAGACCAAGGCTGCGATCACCGAACCGTCCGCAATGATGAAGGAAGAAAAATCCAGATCCGTGCCGACCGAGAGTGCCGCACCTGTTGCAGAAGCTGCCGCCGCCTGAAACATTGGCGCGGAACCAGGTCGTCATCAGCGGTGAGCTGATCGCGCTGGAAGGTTTGCGTTATACCCCGGCCGGAATGGCGAGAGTGGCACTGACCTTGCGTCATTCCTCTCAACAGCCCGAAGCGGAGGGTTTGCGGCAGGTGCAGTGCGAAGTCGAGGCGCTGGCATTTGC
Source organism: Gallionellales bacterium GWA2_60_18 (assembly GCA_001801105.1). Next base: position 33,522 of record MGWS01000004.1, on the reverse strand, counting down.
CGGGGTGGCCGAGAAGGCCGCCGGTTTCGCAGTCGGGCAGTCCGTGAAAGTGCGCGGATTCCTCGCCCAGCGGAGCATGCGCAGCCGGCAACTGGTTCTGCATATCAACGACATCATTTTGGAATAAAGGAAAAATCATGGCACGTCCATCGGACAAGAAGAAAGACGACAAGAACAAGCGTTCTTCCCGCAACAACCTGTTCAAGCGCCGCAAGTTCTGCCGCTTCACGGTCGACAAGATCGCCGAAGTTGACTACAAGGATGTGAACATCCTCAAGGAATTCATCAGCGAGAACGGCAAGCTGATCCCGGCGCGCATCACCGGCACCAAGACGCGCTACCAGCGCCAACTGAGCACCGCCGTCAAACGCGCGCGCTTCCTGGCCCTGCTGCCATACACCGACCTGCACTAAGGAGCAGAACATGCAAATCATTCTGATGGAAAAAGTGATCAACGTTGGCCAGTTGGGCGATGTGGTCAAGGTCAAGAACGGCTATGCCCGCAACTTCCTGATCCCGCAAGGCAAGGCCAAGCGCGCGACCGCTGCCAACATGGCGGAATTCGAAGCGCGCCGCGCCGAGCTGGAAGCGGGCGAGAAGGCCAAGCTGGCCGACGCTCAGGCGCGTGCCGAAAAACTGGCAGGACTGACCGTGCAGATCGTGCAAAAGGCCGGCGTGGACGGCAAGCTGTTCGGCTCCGTCACCAATGCCGACATCGCAGCGGCATTGGCTGCACAGGGCTTCGATGTGGAAAAATCGCAAGTGCGCATAGCGGGCGGCCATATCAAGCAGATCGGCGACCATACTGTCAGCATCGGCCTGCATACCGATGTGGCGGCGGATATCACCGTGTCGGTGCTCGGCGAACAGTAATTCCCCGTATCAAGGCAGCACAAAAAAGGACTGGCGACAGTCCTTTTTTGTTTTCCGAAAAATCCTGCGGGCGGAGTAAAATACCTGCCGCTTAACGTCAGTCAACCGGCCCGATCCCATGCAGAATTTCTCCGATCCAGACGCGCAACTCGACCAGATCAAACTGCCCCCGCATTCGGTGGAAGCGGAGCAGTCGGTGCTGGGCGGGCTGCTGCTCGATGCAAACGCGCTGGACAAGATTTCCGATCTGGTTTTTGACAGCGATTTTTACCGCCAGGACCACCGCCTGATCTTTCGCCAGATCATCCGTTTGAGCGAACAGGCCAAACCGGTGGACGTGATCACCGTGGCCGAGGCGCTTGAGATCGCCGGGGAGCTGGACAAGGCCGGCGGCCTGCCCTATCTGGGCAGCTTGGCGCAGAACGTGCCGTCCGCCGCCAATATCCGCCGCTACGGCGAGATCGTGCGCGAGCGCTCCATCATGCGCAAACTGGCGGAGGTCGGCAGCGACATCGCCAGCAGCGCCTACAATCCGACCGGACGCGATGCGGCACAGCTGCTGGATGAGGCGGAGAGCAAAGTATTCGAGATCGCCGAGGCGGGATCGAAAGGCAAACAGGGCTTCATGCCCATGCCGCCCTTGCTGACCCAGGTGGTGGAGCGCATCGAGACCCTGTACGGTCGCGATAACCACAGCGACGTCACCGGCATGGCCACCGGCTATACCGATCTGGATCGCATGACCTCCGGTCTGCAACCGGGAGACCTGGTCATCGTGGCCGGGCGCCCGAGCATGGGCAAGACCGCCTTCTCCATCAACATCGCCGAGAACGTCGCGCTGGAAAGCAACAAGCCGGTGGCGATCTTCAGTATGGAAATGGGCGCCACGCAATTGGCGATGCGCATGCTGGGCTCGGTCGGCAAGCTCAACCAGCACGACCTGCGCACCGGGCGTTTGCAGGACGACGACTGGGGACGCCTGACCCATGCGTTAGGCAAGCTCAACGATGCGCCGCTGTTTATCGATGAAAGCGCCGCGCTGTCTGCGCTGGAACTGCGCGCCCGCTCGCGGCGCCTGCACCGGCAGCATGGCGAATTGGGTTTGATCGTGGTGGACTATATTCAGCTGATGAGTTCGAACGCAGGCAAGGCCAGCGAGAACCGTGCGACGGAGATATCGGAGATTTCGCGCTCGCTGAAGGCGCTGGCCAAGGAGCTGCACGTGCCGGTGGTCGCGCTGTCGCAGCTCAACCGCAGCCTGGAGCAGCGCCCCAACAAGCGCCCGGTGATGTCCGACCTGCGCGAATCCGGCGCGATCGAGCAGGATGCCGACCTGATTTTGTTCATCTACCGCGACGAAGTTTATAACGCGGATTCACCGGACAAGGGCAAGGCCGAGATCATCATCGGCAAGCAGCGCAACGGGCCGATCGGCAAGGTCGAACTGGCGTTCCGTGGCGAGTACACGCGCTTCGACAATCTGGCTTCGAGCGGCTACTGATAAAGCATAACGCCCGCAAAGCGGGCGTTATGTCTGCACTGAAATTCCGCTTCGCTACGACTTCAGCGCAACGAACACTTCTTCCAGCATCTTCTTGGCGTCGCCGAACAACATGCGGTTGTTTTCCTTGTAGAACAGCGGATTGTCTACGCCGGCGTAGCCGGAGGCCATGCTGCGCTTCATCACGATCGAGGTCTTGGCCTTCCATACTTCCAGCACCGGCATCCCGGCGATGGGGCTGTTCGGGTCGTCCTGCGCGGCGGGGTTCACGATGTCGTTCGCACCGATCACCATGGCGACGTCGGTATCCGGGAAGTCCTCGTTGAGCTCGTCCATCTCCAGCACGATGTCGTAAGGCACCTTGGCCTCGGCCAGCAGCACGTTCATGTGGCCGGGCATACGTCCGGCGACCGGGTGGATGCCGAAACGCACGTTGACGCCTTTCTCGCGCAGGTGTTGGGTGATCTCATAGACCGTGTGCTGTGCCTGTGCCACCGCCATGCCGTAGCCCGGCACGATGATGACGTTCCTGGCTTCGCGCAGCAGCTCGGCGGTCTCGGCGGCGCTGACCGCCACCACTTCGCCGGTCGGTTGTGCGTCGCCGCTTGGCGCCACCACCGTGCCGCCGCCGGTGCCGAAGCCGCCCGCGATCACGCTGATGAAGTTGCGGTTCATCGCGCGGCACATGATGTAGGACAGGATGGCGCCGGAGGAACCCACCAGCGCGCCGGTGACGATGAGCAGGTCGTTGTTCAGCATGAAGCCGGTCGCCGCCGCCGCCCAGCCGGAGTAGCTGTTCAGCATCGACACCACCACGGGCATGTCGGCGCCGCCGATGGCCATCACCATGTGGATGCCGAACAGCAGCGCGATCACGGTCATCACGGTCAGCGCGATCATGCCGGAGGAGATGGTCTCGGCATGCAGGAACACCCCGCCGAACCAGATGACGACCAGCAGGCCGGCAAGGTTGAGCCAGTGGCGTGCCGGCAGTAACAACGGTTTGCCGCCGATCTTGCCCGACAGTTTGCCGAAGGCGATGATGGAGCCGGAGAAAGTCACCGCGCCGATCAGGATGCCGATATAGATCTCGATCTCGTGGATGGCTTTCTCGGCGCTGGTCAGGCCGACCGCTGCCGCCGGGTCGATGTAGTTCGCAAATCCGACCAGGCAGGCGGCCAAGCCGACCAGGCTGTGCATCAATGCGACCAACTCGGGCATTTGGGTCATCTTCACCACGCGGGAGGCGTAGATGCCGACACTGCCGCCGACCACCATCGCAACGATGATCCAGGGGATGCCGGCCATGGTAACGCGGGGCCCGAACACAGTCGCCAGCACGGCGAGGGTCATGCCGATCATGCCGTAGAGATTGCCGCGCCGCGAGCTTTCCGGGCTGGAGAGGCCGCCGAGGCTGAGGATGAAGAGAATAGTCGCGCCGATATACGAAACGGTTGCCAAGCTTGCAGACATGATTGTTTACCTTATTTGCGGAACATCGCCAGCATGCGCTGGGTGACGGCGAAGCCGCCGAACATATTGACTGCGGTGAGCGCGATGCCGGCCACCGCCAGCCAGCGTATCCAGTCATCCGGACGTGCAACATCGCTTCCCATCAGCGGCGGGGCGATCTGCACCAGCGCGCCGATGGCGATGATGCTGCTGATCGCATTGGTCACGCTCATCAGCGGCGTGTGCAGGGCTGGGGTGACGTTCCATACCACCATGTAGCCGACGAAGCAAGCGAGCACGAATACGGTGAAATGGCCGAGGAACGCGGCGGGCGCATAAGCGCCGATGAACAGGAACAGCAGCGCGGCGACTCCGAAGATCACCGCCGTCTTGCCGCCCGATGCGGGAGCACCGCCGCCGCCGTGGCCGTGCGCCGGTGCAGGGGCCGCTTTGGCTGCGGCCGGTTTGGCCGGAGCCGCCGGGAGTTTCGGCGCAGGCGCAGGCCAGGTGACCGCGCCATCCTTGATGACCGTCAGGCCGCGAATGGCGTCGTCGTCCATATTGACGTTGATGATGCCGTCCTTGGTCTTGCACAGCTCTTCGCTCAGACGGAACAGGTTAGTCGCATACAGGGTGGAAGACTGCTTGGCCAAACGACTATTCAGATCGGAGTAACCGACGATGGTCACGCCATGCTTGACCACCGCCTGACCGGGCTCAGTCAGTTCGCAATTGCCGCCGCGCTCTGCCGCCATGTCGACGATGACGCTGCCCGGCTTCATGCTCTGCACCATCTCGGCGGTGATCAGTTTGGGCGCGGGCTTGCCGGGGATCAATGCGGTCGTGATGATGATGTCCACTTCCTTCGCCTGCTTGGCGTACATCTCGCGCTGCGCCTGCTGGAAGCCCTCGCTCATCACCTTGGCGTAACCGCCGCCACCGGAACCTTCTTCTTCAAACTCGACTTTCACGAATTCGCCGCCCAACGACTTGACCTGGTCGGCCACTTCGGCACGCGTATCGTTGGCGCGCACGATGGCGCCCAGACCGGCGGCGGTACCGATCGCAGCCAGACCGGCCACACCGGCACCGGCGATGAATACCTTGGCCGGCGGAACCTTGCCCGCAGCCGTGATCTGGCCGTTGAAGAAACGACCGAAGGCATTGGCGGCCTCGATGACGGCGCGGTAGCCGGCGACGCCAGCCTGTGAGGTCAACGCATCCATCTTCTGGGCGCGGCTCAACATGCGCGGCAGGCAGTCGATGGCCAGCACAGTGGCCTTCTTCGCCGCCAGTTGCTGCATCAGTTCCGGGTTCTGCGCGGGCCAGATGAAGCCGATCAAGTGGCCGCCTTCGCGCATGAGACCGACTTCTTCCGTCGTCGGTACGCTTACCTTGAATACGATGTCGGATGCAGCCCACAATTTGGCGGCGCCCTCGATGATCTCCGCGCCTGCGGCACGATAGGTATCGTCGCTGAAATTCGCCGCATCCCCGGCGCTGGATTCCACCGCGACCGTGAAGCCCAGCTTGATGAGTTTCTCGACGACCTCAGGTACGGTGGCAACCCGCTTCTCTCCAGCGGCTGTCTCCCGCGGCACTCCTATCTTCAATGGCATCTGGTCTCCCGCCTCGATCATGATTGTTCTGGAAATGTTCCTGTTGCGCGCTGTCCGGTGTGTCCCCAAGCGCGCCGGGGCGTGATGTTACTTCAATAATCTTCCGCCCATCAACCTGCTTTTTTGGTTTTTTTTGCCGCGCCAGACTTTGCTGGCCGTGGGGTTCCGGGAGTGGCTACGCACCTTCATCCGGAAATCCCGGATGAAGCGTTCAAGATCGCGCGCGATTTTTGTTTGAAGCGCGCAAATCTTTCGGATACAATGCGCGTCCTTTTAGGCGCGTAGCTCAGCTGGTTAGAGCACTACCTTGACATGGTAGGGGTCGTTGGTTCGAGTCCAATCGTGCCTACCAACATTTCGAGTGCGGCAATGCCGCACTTTGTGTTTTCGGAATAGCAACATGCCAGTCATTACCTTGCCGGATGGTTCGCAGCGCAGCTTTGCGCAGCCCGTCACCGTTGCCGATGTCGCATCGAGTATCGGCGCAGGGTTGGCGCGCGCCGCGCTGGCGGGCAAGGTGGACGGCAAGGTGGTGGACACCTCATACCTGATCGAGAGCGATGCCGCGCTGGCCATCGTCACCGACAAGGATGCCGACGGCGTGGAGATCATCCGCCATTCGACGGCGCACTTGCTGGCGCACGCGGTAAAGGAATTGTTCCCCGACGCGCAGGTGACCATCGGGCCGGTGATCGAGAACGGCTTCTACTACGATTTCTCCTACAAGCGCCCGTTCACGCCGGAAGACCTGGCGGCGATCGAGAAGCGCATGGGCGAGATCGCCAAACTGGATCTGCCGGTGGCACGGCGCGTTTTGCCGCGCGACGAAGCGGTCAGCTATTTCAAGCATATCGGCGAGCAATACAAGGCCGAGATCATCGAGTCCATCCCGGCGGATCAGGATGTGTCGCTGTACAGCGAAGGCGAGTTCACCGACCTGTGCCGCGGCCCGCATGTGCCATCCACCGGCAAGCTCAAGGCGTTCAAGCTGATGAAATTGGCCGGCGCCTACTGGCGCGGCGATTCGAAAAACGAGATGTTGCAGCGCATCTACGGCACGGCCTGGGCAAAGAAGGAAGAGCTGGACGCCTACCTGCATCAGCTTGAGGAGGCCGAGAAGCGCGACCACCGCAAGCTCGGCAAGCAGCTGGAGCTGTTCCACATGCAGGATGAGTCGCCCGGCATGGTGTTCTGGCATCCCAAGGGCTGGACGCTGTGGCAGGAGGTCGAGCAGTACATGCGCGCGAAGTTTCGCGAGCACGGTTATCAGGAAGTCCGCACGCCGACCATCATGGATCGCAGTCTGTGGGAGAAATCCGGGCACTGGGAGAACTACCACGACAACATGTTCACCACCTGTTCGGAGAACCGCGATTACGCGGTGAAGCCGATGAACTGCCCCGGCCATGTGCAGATATACAACCACGGCCTGCACAGCTACCGCGACCTGCCGTTGCGCCTGGCCGAATTCGGCTCCTGCCACCGCAATGAGACTTCCGGTTCGCTGCATGGCCTGATGCGCGTGCGCGGCTTTACCCAGGACGATGCGCACATCTTCTGCACCGAAGAGCAGGTGCAACCGGAGGTATCGCGCTTTATCGTGATGCTGAACGAGGTGTACCGCGATTTCGGCTTCAACGAGGTACTGGTCAAATTATCTACACGCCCGGAGAAACGGGTTGGTTCCGACGAGACTTGGGATAAGGCCGAGGCTGGGCTGGCCTCCGCCTTGCAGCAAAATGGTCTGGCTTACGACATTCAACCCGGCGAGGGCGCGTTCTACGGCCCCAAGGTAGAGTTCACGCTGAAGGACAGTCTGGGGCGGTTGTGGCAATGCGGCACGATACAGCTGGATTTCAACCTGCCGGTAAGGCTCGGCGCGGAGTTCGTGGACGAGGACAACGCCCGCAAACCACCGGTGATGCTGCATCGCGCCATCCTCGGTTCGATGGAGCGTTTCATTGGCATCCTGATCGAGCACCATGCCGGCGCGTTCCCGCTGTGGCTGGCGCCGGTGCAGGTGGTGTTGATGAATATCTCGCAGGCGCAGGAGGAATATGCGCTGCAATTGGCGCAGGCCTTGCGCAAGGCCGGAGTGCGGCTGCAACTGGATTTGCGCAATGAGAAGATTACCTATAAAATACGCGAACATAGCTTGCAGAAACTGCCTTATCAGCTGATTGTCGGCGACAAGGAAGTGGCTGGAAGCCTGGTGGCCGTGCGTACCCGCAGTGGTGAAGACCTCGGACAGATGACGCTGGAAGCCTTGCTCCAGCGCCTGGAATCGGAGATCAGGTCGGGCAGCACGGCTTAATATTGTCCAAACGGAGATATTGCAATAGCACAAGATAAATCGCAGCGCATCAATGAAATGATTACCGCACCGCAGGTGCGCCTCATTGGTGTGGAAAAAGAGCCCCTCGGGATCGTGCCCATCGCGGAAGCGTTGCGGCTGGCAGACGAAGCAGAGCTGGATTTGGTGGAGATTTCGCCAATGGCAGAACCGCCGGTGTGCCGCATCATGGACATCGGCAAGTTCAAGTATGCCGAGAGCAAGAAGCAGCACGAAGCGAAGCTCAAGCAGAAGCAGGTGCAGATCAAGGAGATCAAGTTCCGTCCGGGAACGGACGAAGGCGACTACAACATCAAGTTGCGCAACCTGATCAAGTTCCTTGGGGACGGCAACAAGACCAAGATCACGCTGCGTTTTCGCGGTCGCGAGATGGCCCACCAGGAGATTGGCATGCGCCTGATCGAGCGCGTCAGGGCGGACCTGATCGAGCACGGTGTGGTCGAGCAGTTCCCGAAGATGGAAGGCCGCCAGATGGTGATGGTGCTGGCACCGAAGGCAAGCAAGAAATAAGTTTCAGGCGTTTCGGCGATACGGGGGAGCCGAAATGCGATGCAGTAAATATCCCCCGAATAAAAAGTGGTGTATGGGTCATCAAGTTTTCCCACCGGAAAACACCTCGCACCATAACTTAAGGAGCAGTCATGCCCAAGATGAAAACCAAGAGCGGAGCGGCCAAGCGCTTCAAGATCCGCGCCGGCGGGAGCGTCAAGCGCGCGCAAGCGTTCAAGCGTCATATCCTGACCAAGAAGACCACCAAGAACAAACGTCAATTGCGCGGCACGACCGCAGTCCACGCAACCAATACAGCATCGGTTCGCGCCATGATGCCTTACGCATAAGGAGCAGACCATGCCAAGAGTAAAACGTGGAGTAACAGCGCGCGCCAAGCACAAGAAGGTATTGGCACAAGCCAAGGGTTATCGCGGTCGCCGCAAGAACGTCTATCGCATCGCCAAGCAGGCGGTGATGAAGGCCGGACAGTATGCCTACCGTGACCGTCGCCAGAAGAAGCGCCAGTTCCGTACTCTGTGGATCGCCCGTATCAATGCCGCAGCACGCGAGCTGGGTCTGACCTACAGCGTGTTCATGAACGGCCTGAAAAAGGCGTCGATCGACATCGACCGCAAGGTGCTGGCCGACATGGCCGTGTTCGACAAGGCTGCCTTCGCGCAGATCGTCGGACAGGCCAAAGCCAGCCTCGGCGCGTAATTTTCATGACTTGCGAAAAAGGAGGCGTCACGCCTCCTTTTTTGTTTCAAGACTGAGCAATGCTAGAACTACAACAAATACTCGATGACGCGCTGCAAAGCTTCGCCGCGATAGAAGATGCGGTCGCGCTGGAGAATGCCAAGGCGCGTTATCTCGGCAAGGAAGGCAGCCTGACCGGCCTGTTGAAGGGGTTGGGTAAGCTCTCCGCCGAAGAGCGTCCTGCCGCCGGTGCGCGCATCAATCAGGTCAAACAGCAGATCGAGGCGGCGCTACAGGTGCGGCGCGATGCCATTCAGCAACAGGCATTGCAGCACAAGCTGGCGGCGGAAGCGCTGGATGTCACGCTGCCGGGGCGCGGAGCCGGCACGGGCGGTCTGCATCCGGTCACGCGCACGCTGGAGCGCATCGAGACATTGTTCCACTCCATCGGTTTCGCCGTAGCGACCGGACCGGAGATCGAGAGCGACTTCTACAACTTCACTGCGCTGAACATTCCGGAAGACCATCCGGCGCGCGCCATGCACGACACGTTCTACATCGATGGACAGCACGTGCTGCGCACGCACACCTCGCCGATCCAGATCCGCTACATGCAAGTGCATGTCGAGAAGTACAAGCATCTGGAGACAATGCCGGACATCCGCATCATCGCGCCGGGACGCGTTTATCGCGTCGACTCCGACGCCACGCATTCGCCGATGTTCCACCAGGTCGAGGGTTTGTGGATAGGCGAGCGCGTGAGCTTCGCCAATCTGAAAGGCGTGATCGCGGATTTCCTGCAGAACTACTTCGAGTCCGAAGACATGCAGGTGCGCTTCCGCCCCTCGTTCTTCCCGTTCACCGAGCCTTCCGCCGAGATGGACATGAGCTGGAAAGGCGGCTGGCTGGAGATAGGCGGCTGCGGCATGGTGCACCCCAACGTGCTCAAGCATGTCGGCATCGACAGCGAAAAATACATCGGCTTCGCTTTCGGCATGGGCGTGGAACGGCTGGCCATGCTGCGCTACGGCGTGAACGACCTCAGGCTGTTCTTCGAGAATGATCTGCAATTCCTCAGGCAGTTTAATTAACCATGCAATTCTCCGAATCCTGGCTGCGCACCTTCGTGAATACACCGCTCTCCAGCGGGGAGCTGGCGCACCTGCTGACCATGGCCGGGCTGGAGGTCGAAGAGATGACGCCGGTCGCGCCCGCTTTCGACAAGGTCGTGGTGGCGCAGGTGCTGAGCAAGGAAAAACATCCCGATGCCGACCGCCTGAACGTACTGACGGTGAATGTCGGACAGGCCGAGCCGTTGTCCATCGTGTGCGGTGCGCAGAACGTGAGCGTCGGCATGAAGGCGCCGTGCGCGCTGGTCGGCGCGAAGTTGCCCGGCATCGAGATCAAGCAGGCCAAGGTGCGCGGCATCGCGTCCTTCGGCATGATGTGCTCGGACAAGGAGCTGGGGCTGGCGGAAGAGAGCGACGGCCTGCTGGAGCTGGCCGCCGATGCCGTAGTGGGGCAGAGCATACGCGAGCATCTCGACCTGGACGACCACCGGATCACCCTCAAGCTCACGCCCAACCGCAGCGATTGCCTGTCGCTGTACGGCATCGCGCGCGAAGTCGCCGCGCTCACCGGCGCGCCGCTGCAAGCCTTGCCCGATACGGTATTCAAACAGGGCGGCGAGCGCACTGTCAAAGTCAAGGTGACGGAGGCTGCCGCCTGTCCGCGCTACACCGGGCGCGTGATCGCGGGCGTGAACGCGCGGGCGGCGACGCCGGCATGGATGGTGCAGCGGCTGGAGCGTTGCGGCCTGCGCAGCATCAGCGCCATCGTCGATGTGACCAACTATGTGCTGCTGGAACTGGGGCAGCCGCTGCACGCCTTCGACCTTGCCAAGCTGAATGACGGCATCGAGGTGCGCTTCGCGCGCGGCGGAGAAAACATCAAACTGCTGAACGAGCAGACGCTGGAATTGCAGGACGACATGCTGGTGATCGCCGACGGCAAGGGGCCGGTCGCGCTGGCGGGGATCATGGGCGGAGCGGACAGCGCGGTGGATGACACGACCACCGACATCTTCCTGGAAAGCGCGTTCTTCGCGCCTGCCGTGATCGTCGGCAAATCGCGCCGTCTCGGTTTCGGCTCGGATTCTTCCCATCGTTTCGAGCGCGGTGTGGATTTCGCCGCCACCCAGCGTGCGCTGGATCGCGCCACGCAACTTATCCTCGACATCTGCGGCGGGCAGGCGGGCAGCGTGACCGAGGCATGCGGAACATTGCCCGCACGCCATCCGGTGAAGCTGCGTGCGGCGCGCGTGCAGCGCGTGCTGGGGATTGCGCCGCAAGCCGGCGAGATCGCGGGGATGCTGGTGCGGCTGGGCATGCAGGTGCAGCAGGCCGGCGACGAATTCAGCGTGACGCCGCCGAGCTACCGCTTCGACATCGCCATCGAGGAAGACCTGATCGAGGAGGTGGCACGGGTGTACGGCTACGAGAACATCGCGCCGCAACGCCCCCAGGCGGCGATGGGGCTGTTGCCGCAGGCCGAGGCGCAGCGTCCTCTTGCCGGGCTGCGCCAGGCGCTGGTGCTGCGCGACTATCAGGAGACCGTCAACTATTCCTTCGTCGAGGCGGCGTGGGAGCGCGACCTGTGCGGCAATGCGTCGCCCGTCGCCTTGCAGAACCCCATCGCCAGCCAGATGAGCGTGATGCGCAGCGGCCTGCTGGGCGGCCTGCTGGCGGCGTTGCGCACCAACCTCGCGCGCAGGCAGCCGCGCGTGCGCCTGTTCGAGATCGGCGGCTGTTTCGCAGTCGGGGCGGACGGCTATGTGCAGCATGAAAGGCTGGGCGGCCTGGCCTATGGCGCAGCGCTGCCGGAGCAATGGGGCGCAACGGCGCGCAATGTGGATTTCTATGACGTGAAGGGCGATATCGAAGCCCTGTTCGCGCCGCGTACCCTGACATTCCAGCCGGAAGTCCATCCGGCTTCGCATCCCGGACGTTCCGCGCGCATCCTGCTGGAAGGGCGCGCCGTCGGCTGGATCGGCGAACTGCATCCGCAATGGCAGCAGCAATACGAGCTGCCGCAAGCCTCGGTCTGGTTCGAGCTCGAACAGGGCGCGCTGGTGCAGGGCGATGTGCCGAAAACGGCGGAGGTCTCGCGCTTCCCGCCGGTGCGTCGCGACCTCGCCGTGGTGGTGGACGAGGGCATGACCGTGCAGGCGTTGCTGGACGCGATGCGCGGGGTTTCGGTACCCTGCGTTCAGGAGATAGCGCTGTTCGATGTGTATCGCGGCAAGGGGCTGGAGCAAGGCAAAAAAAGCCTTGCATTCCGCGTGTTGTTACAAGATACTCAAAAAACGCTGACAGATTCCGAAATCGAAACAGCCATCGCGCTGTTGCTCGACGCGATGCGGCAGCAGGGTGCGCAGTTGCGCATGTAAGGGAGAAAAATGACAACGACATTGACCAAAGCCGAACTGGCCGATCTGCTGTTTGCCAGAGTCGGTCTCAACAAACGCGAAGCCAAGGATATGGTGGAAGCGTTCTTCGAGGAAATCCGTGCGCAGCTGGAGAATGGCGACAGCGTCAAGCTCTCCGGCTTCGGCAATTTCCAGTTGCGCGACAAGCCGCAACGTCCGGGACGCAACCCCAAGACCGGCGAAGAGATACCCATCACCGCGCGCCGCGTGGTGACATTTCACCCCAGCCAGAAACTGAAGACCATGGTGGAGAAGTCCTATCATGGAAAACCACAAACCTAGTTCCGAACTCCCGCCGATCCCCGCCAAGCGCTATTTCACCATCGGCGAAGTCAGCGAATTGTGCGGGGTCAAGGCGCACGTGCTGCGCTATTGGGAACAGGAATTCACCCAGCTCAAACCGGTCAAGCGCAGCGGCAACCGCCGCTATTACCAGCACCATGAAGTGCTGCTGATTCGGCGCATCCGCGAACTGCTCTACGAACAGGGTTTCACCATCAGCGGCGCACGCAACCGGCTGGAAACTCCGGATCAGGCAGAGACACGCGCTGCCGCCTCCGTCGTGGCCGCCAGCGCCGTGAATGTCGCCGCGTTGCGCCATGAGATCCGCGACATCATCGCGCTGCTGGAAGCGTAAGGGGCACTTCTAAAAATCCAGATTTCGTCGCAATACGGCGTTGCTCACAAAAAATTACTCCTTACATATCACACATATGCTGCGTCGCAATTTTTTGTTCGCGCCTTGTCTTGCTTAGAACTCTAAATTTTTAGAAGCGCCCCAAAAACACTTCATCGCGCGCGCCGCTCTGCTATAATCCGCGCCCTCGGGGCGTAGCGCAGCCTGGTAGCGCACTTCGCTGGGGGTGAAGTGGTCGGAGGTTCGAATCCTCTCGCCCCGACCATTAAATCAAAGACTTGCGTGTTTATTGGTTTTTGGTGGCGTTTTCTCTCTGCGGCATACAGCTCGCTCCTGCCCCATTAGGCAAATACAAGACTCCAGAAACATTTGCTTCCGTTGCATCCGCCCTGTAATTGCCACGGGTGGGCAGATATTTCCGCGGATGACATGGAAAAGATTTCCAACGCTGTTGGCGAGTCCATACCTGAATTGCTTGGAGATTGCCCGTAATCACGTTTGGCAATCGGCATCCCCACCCGAGAAAAGCGAATCACCTTGACAATGGAACGCTCGTTCCATTATTGTCGCCCTCATGGAAAACATCGACACAACCTACTTGGCCAGGCTTCAGGACTATTACGCCGAGAATGGCGTATTGCCGCCGTACTCCACCATCATGGGCATTGTCGGCCTCAAGTCCAAGTCACCCGTGGCGGCGCTGGTAGCCAGGCTCAAGCTACAGGGTTATCTGGAATCCACCCCGGAAAAGCGACTCAAGCCGGGCAAACGTTTTTTTGAACGCCCCATCTTCGACAGCGTGCGTGCCGGTTTCCCCAGCCCGGCAGGAGATGCACAGCATGACATGCTGACCATCGACGAGTATCTGGTCTCGCATCCTTCCAGCACCGTACTGATCAACGTCAAAGGCGACTCCATGATCGATGCCGGCATCCTGCCGGGCGATACCGTCATAGTGGAGAAGCGCGCCATGGCAAACGTGGGCGACATGGTTGTCGCCATCATCGACAACGAATTCACCCTGAAGACCCTCGGCAAGGAAAAGAACGAATACGTGCTGATCCCCGCCAACCCGGCCTACCCCGTCATCCGTCCCCAGGGTGACATGGAAATCTTCGGCATCGTCGTTGGGCAATTCCGCAAGTACACATAAGCCGGCGTCCCCATCATGCTCACCAGCAACTGGCCCAATGCCATCGCGCATGTGGACGCCGATTGTTTCTACGCCTCCTGTGAACAACTGCGCCGCCCGGACCTGAAAGGCCAGCCCATCTGCGTGCTGTCCAGCCAGGATGCCTGCGTGGTCGCCAAGACCTATGACGCCAAAGCTGCCGGCATCACCACCGGCATGCCGGTATGGGAAGCCAGAAAGCTGCTGCCAAAAGCGAGCTACCTTTCCGCCGACTTCCGCTATTACGGCCAGATATCCGACAAACTGTTTTCAATCCTCCGGCGCTATAGCCCGGTCGTCGAGGAATACTCCATCGATGAAGGCTTCATGGAGATGAACGGACTGCGCAGCCTGTACCGCAAACCCTATCAGGCCATTGCCGACGAGATCCGTGCCACGATCCAGCAGGAGGTCGCCGTCACCGTATCCGTTGGAATCTCCGTCACCCGCACGCTGGCCAAGATGGCCTCCGAATATAACAAGCCCAATGGCACCACCATCGTGGCGGGCAGGCGCATCCATGATTTCCTGGGACACGTCAGCGTGCGCGACATCCCCGGCATCGGCGGCAACCGCCAGGCGCTGCTCAACAAGTTCGCCATCCACACCGCAGCCGATTTTGCGGATATGCCGGAACGCGAAATAAAGCGCCTACTTGGCAAGGCCGGCACCGACCTGTGGCACGAACTCAACGGCACGCCGATCTACAAGGTCGAGACCGAAGTCAGGCTGCCCAAAAGCGTCGCCAGAACCGCATCGATGGGAGAGGTCACGCAGGACAGACAGATTATCCATGCGCATCTGCTCAACCACGCCATGCGCTTGTCGAAAGAACTCATCACCAAGCGGCTGAGCGCCAGACAACTGACGGTATTCCTGACCCTGAAATCGTTCGACAAACAAGCCGTCACGTCAGAACTGCCCTACGCAAGTGCGGATTACTTTCTGTTGGCGAGCGAGGCGGGCAGGGCATTAGACAGGCTCTACGACCCAAACCAGCGCTATCGTGCCTGTGGGCTGATTGCCGGCGATATTGCAGTCCGTCAATCAGGCAGTTTCGATCTGTTCCAGATGGCCGAACAGCAACAGGAAGAAAAGCACCTGCGGTTGCTGGAGACACTGCATGCTGTCAACCACAAGCATGGCGACAATATGCTGAGCATTTGTGGTGCGAGGCAGAAGCGCAGGCCAAGGGGAAAAATGCGACGGTTCGTGTATCCAGTAATGGAGTGTGTCTAGGTGCGGCAGTGATTTGCAATTCGCCATGAACACTTCGTGCCAGGAACAATCAGTCAGAGTGCCGGGTATGAGGGACGGCTGCTCGGCCTTAGCGGACGCTCGCAGGAAATTTGATCAGTTGGCTACTTGGATCTGCTTATCGGAAACTATAAAGTTGGGAGTTGTAAATCCGGGGCGATTCAACTGGAATGCTGGGAAAGCAAGTTACCCAGGTTGGCCACAAAATAATCGAGTAAAGTCCAACTCTCCTAAGGTGATCGCAGGCACGCACGCATCGATATTTATTGAATATCTGATGTTCGAAATGCCACTATTGGGTGGCACATCAACAACTGGCAACATATCAGCAAGGACTTGTCTTGTGAGGTTGAGCGCCTCTTTATGATCGAAACGAATGTCGTTTGCTTCCTGAATCTCATCACCCAAACTCTCATGAATGACACGCAGGAGTTTCAATCTGGCCTGCTGGTCTGATAGCCTCAAAAGTATTGCGTCAGCAAAATCCTGACAAGAATATCCTGTGGACGAGCGTCGCAACAAAACAGAAATAATAAGTACGGTTTTGCCAGCGGCATGTACTAACTGGTTATGATTGAACTCATGAATTCGTTCAGTTCGCTCCGTAGATTTCACCTCTATAGCTTGCGAGCCGAAAACGAAGTCATGCGTATCAAAGGGTGTTACGTGCCAAGCTCTAATTGCCACCGTCGGATCAGGCGACGCATCAATCAGCAGCAATTCTCCCCACAACCCGACTACCGTTTTTTTCGGCGGTGAAATCGCGGCACGAAACAACTCGATAAGAGCCTGAACCGTATGCTCAACCTCTTCTGAGGTCGGGTTTGAAGTAAGTCCGGAAACAGCGGCTTCAACCATTGCGCAAAATGCTTCGTATAAGTCTGGGCGGTTGTGATTCGCAGCAAGAACAATAAATGTTCCTTGAGTTACTCCAGTCTCGTGATGCACTTCCATTGGAACGGCATATTCCACGATAAGATTACGTAACTCTATGGGGGCAACTTGGTTGCGTCCGCCACTGTTAGCGATCAGAACAGTCGGTTCACCCTTCGTTCCTTTAGCAATATAGTCATTGGGGCGACCGGGAAATAATTTTGCCTTGAGAGCACTCGACTGCGAACTCTGCTCTACCTGAAGATACAACTCGAAGAGGATCATTGATGAAACGCTCACAACTCTTCAATGATGCAGTCTTTTGCATATGGCTCTGTCATGTGAACCGCTATCCATGGAATTTCTTGGCGCAACTCTCCGGCAGGTACTGTCTCCTCCTTAAGCTTGAGCAATCGAAGATGCAGGGTGGGGCGACTTGAAGCGCGCAACGCACGATCACCAACATAATTTAGTTTGGTAATATCTGTCTCTTGGTCAGGTTGCCTACCGGCAAATATATTCGTTATGCGTCTGTTTGTTAGCGCACGACCAGATGTTCCTGGGAATTCCCATTCCAATTCAGAGAGCATGAACACATCAACTGTAGGGTTGTTGGTCGCTTCGATGTATCGGGCCATTGCAATCATCACAGCGCCGAGTTCAATCGAATCCTTAAAGTCACGAATCTGCAATCCGAGCAGAAAGTCTTGGATTTCTTCAGCCGAAACCGACTCAACCAGCCAGTTATGCTTTGTTTTACGTGTGTCCTTGTACTGAGGAAAGTCTGCTGCATCAATGCGGCCATTGTTACTCATCCAACGCGCCGCTGTCTGCCGCAAGAGCATTCTGTTATGAACGACTGCTTCTGGTGATTTGTACATTGCTTCAGGCGCCCACCAGTCACCATCAGAAAGAATCCTTCGCGTTTGGCGTCCTACAACAGAAGTGCGTGTTGGACTCATTGCACGGTCGAGGATAAAGTCGCGCTTCCATTCAGCGAGGGGTTTGCCACGGTGCTTCTCAAGTGCGGAACGAACGAACTCCTCCGATTCGACATAGCTCGCATATATCTCACGCACATCGGCTGGCAAAAAGACTCGGCATAGGCCTTGGTAACCTTTCTTATATCCAAAGAACCTTGCTCGTTGTTGCAAGGTATCGGCATTTTGCGAGGCGGGGCGAGGCATATAGGTCACCGTAAGACCTTTAACTGTGAACCCTCGATCAAGCTTCTGTCCGCCAACCAGTATCCAGTATGGGCAGGTTTGCCAGCGTACATTTTTCTCCGCATCGGCTTTTCCATTAACCTTAACGACCCGAATATCTGATAGCACTTCCGTCATTTCCAACACGAGATTATTCAACGGAGGAAGTCCCATCGTTGACTTAGCCAAGCTTTCATATTCAGGGGTAAAGCTACCCACTAATTCCAAACGCGCACTTGAGGACTCGGGTAGCCCTAAGAAATGAAGCCATGCGCTAACTAGGTTTTGCACCCAGACTTGGTAATCCGCGTGCGGTATCGTCAATTGAGATGGGTGTACCATCATTGATCGGTTTCCAGGCTTGCCGGCGACAAGGTGGGCTGATGCGCCCAAAAGAAAAAAGCGCAGTGCGCTCAGCAACGAGTCCGGCGGCTGATTTAATGGTGCATTAGCGGTGGGAATATCGCCAAGCGGGATGTCAACACATAATGACGAACCCGAACCAAAGAAATCTCTCCCTCCAATGTAGGCTTCGCCGGGGGACACGAGTTCCGCAAATGATGGACTTAAAACATCCGCAATACCAATTAACAAGTTTGCCTGTGGTGTTGCTGTGTACTGCAAATAGGTGTGGTGCGGGATGATGCCCTTAAGTTTTACAATACGGTCATACGTTGTGCTTCGATCATCCGTGCCCTGTAGCCGATTCTTGCTTGCTTTTGTGTTTGGACTCGCTTGATCACCCTCATCGTCAACAACAAGCGTCGGTACTCCAGCAAGGTCTAGCTCCTTCAGTAGCTTCGTCAGTTCATTGAGTCGGCTGTGTTGCTTAAGGATGGTAATCAGAATCGGTTTGCGGCGCACACTAGCGTTAGTCTTCCATGACCGAACATTGTTTTGAATCGCATTTAGGTCCTTAGCACAAGTGGGGTTTGGGTATTCGCGCCATCCGAATGTTCCGCCTTCAATCCCAAGATCAACTCGTAGCCGTTCCTCAGATTGTCCCTTTAGATGGTTCTGAGTTCCTGCAAGTAAGACGACAAGCCCGAATCCATTGTCCTTGGCGAGCGCGATTACTGCTGTAAACGAAAGTGTTTTACCAGACTGCACATAACCAACTACCAATCCGGTTTCTTGTGAAGGAGTATCAAGTGGGTTAATGCAACGCCCAAGAATTTGCTGAGCTTCATAAATAACCGCATCTAATTCTTCATCGCCTGGAGCATCATCCTGCTTCAGCTTTCTCTCTCGAAACTCACACGTGGCATCGCCCTGTGTGGGCGTCCAGCGGAGCGGAGGCTTAACGCTCCTTAAGCGCGTAATGATTGCGTCACTCATGGGTTTGAAAATGGCTCTCGAAGAAGATCGTTAAGGTAGTGCAAATATCCACAACGGCCTGCTGCGTCGCCAAGGCGAAAGGCAAGTGCAAATGCGGCAGCCATGCGAATAAATAACTCTATGTTCTCGTTGCCCGCACCAATGAAGCGAACGACAAATGGGTGGGCGAGCGATACATGGACATCAACCAGATTCAGTGTTGCCCCTCCTTCAGTGACTCGCTTACTCTCACCAAGTTTAAGCCAATCTCCGATTGACGGATCAAGCGTTGTTCTAACAGTTAGGCGCCACTGGCTATTATGCGTTTTGACGTTAATGATGCGCTCCGTAAGCATGACACTCGGCGCAAGCAAGGCAGGTGGAATTGGTGCAGGTTCTGCGGGCTGTTCCTCATCAAATTCCAAGACGACTGGCAAATCCCGTTCGATTACTGTCGCGACCGTATCGGTTGCCTTGCGAGCACGTTCCTCGACAGTCTTGCGATGAAGCTTCGCCCTAAAACCCTCTGCTTGATCAATCAGGTTAAGCGGCTCTCGCTCCAGTTCTTCTTTGAGCAGGTCGAGGAATTCTTCCTCATACTCTTCCCACCTGAAACCGTCTTTGGTATGGCTGACTTCAAAGCCTTGTAGATGAAGCTCACCAAATAAACGTTGGTAGCGATAACTGTTGCTATTGCCGAATACCTTTGCCGGACGGTAAGTATCATCCGCACTACCCTCAATTAAACGGTCGCGCCGAAACAGCGCAAATCCCGCATGCGAGGTCGATGCAGTTTCACGAAGTGCTGCAAACCCCGTCACTCGCTGCTCGGCTCCAAAATCCATATCAATATTCTTTTGCCACGTTAGCGACGGGCCGGAGGGATCCCTGTAACTGGATGCATGAAGCACGGCAGGACTCTCATATACAAGGGGCTCTCCATTGAATACGAGTTGCAATGTCTTATCTCGCAAAAATACTCTATAGATGCTTGCAAGATGCTCTCTAATTTTTCCGATGGTTCTACCTCCCTTGAGTGGGTGGCAGAGTTCCTCCAGAACAATTTCTGTGTAATGGCTCTCGGATGAGACAGCCCGTTGGGTAATGTCGAGTTCCTCTAAACGATCATTGATGATGGAGTTTATGTTGAAACGTACACTGCGCTCAACATCCTCACCAATTGCCTTTGTTCGAACGCTCCAGTGATTGGCAAACCAGCAGGCTGCGCTTTTCATCCCCATCCCGAATTCGGATAGTCCACTCGTATCTGGTGGCACATGAGCAGGCCTGAAAGCACGAGGAAAATCCGCCAACAAAATACCGGCAGCATTGTCGCGGATCACAATACGGCTTGGTGTATCAACCGTAACTTCGATTTCAACCTTCAGTTCCGCAGCACCAGCTTCATCAGTGCTAAGCCTCTCTCTATTTGAGATATAGCTTTGGAGCGAGTTGTCTACGAACTCCGCAAGCGCAAACCAAGGGCGGTAGTTCAGGTGTCGAAGTACCGACAGAATTGTAACTTCAGGCCGTATGTTGACCTTGCCTAGTGGAATACCATGTTTAGTAGGCATCCCACTCATCATGCCGCCTCCAGTTCACGAAAATTTTTTACACGCTCATGTGTAGTGTTGGGAGTTTTAGCCACAGAGTCTGTACCCGAGAGTAATGCCCGCGCAACTCGCTCGACCACAGTAGTGTTGACCGCATTGCCCAAGGCTTGAAATGCCTGAGTTGGGCTGGAGGGCAATTCCTTCAAACTATCCATGCTCTGTAACCTCGCACATTCGCGAGGTGTCATGTAACGTTTTTCCCAGCCGATAATAGGTACTTGTGTATCAGTCATTGCGATAAGACTTGGTGCCGTTGTGCGACGTTTGATACGCACACCTGATGCACGAAACTGCAACACGTACTTCCAGATGTCGTACTCGCCTCCCTGAACATTCCACTCAAGTTTTTGTAGGCTGGAAGGAAACTTGAGAATACGAGGCATCCATGGGGCAATCCATGATTTGTTATCCTCATAGAACTGCCGATTTTGTCGGATGAAATTCTTCTTCCACGTCGGGAATTCCATCTGCTCCGTACGTGCGTGGCTTGGCAATGCAGCCCACCGAGCTTCTATGTCGCGCAAGTAACCCAACTTGCAGCCATGACTGCCCTTAAAACCCTTGAGTCCGTCCACACCTTGATGTAGCTTTCGCGAGTAAGGGGTGTCGTCTTCGAAAGGATAGGTTGCGCCCCACTCCATAGACCATAGAGGAAATGATGGAAGAATCACCTTCTTTGGGCATGCTTTTAAAAACGCATCCCAAACATCCAAACATTCGCGTACTTGTGGCGATAGCAGTTTTGCATCGCCCGGATAGACATCAAGAACGCTGTCTATAGAAGTTTCAGTTTCTGTCGTCTCTGGCCAAGCGAAAGTGGTCAGCGGATTCAATGAGCCAATAATGTATATACGTTCGCGAATCTGCGGGATGCCGAAATTATGTGGCGAGAATTTCGCGGCATCTATGTGATATCCGAGGCCGTCTCGTCCAAGAAGCTCCTGGATTTTCTCCCAAGTTTTTCCTTGATCGTGTTTTAGAAGGTTCGGCACATTTTCAAGGATGAAGAAGCTGGGTTTTTTCTGACGAAGAATCTCTTCGACGTTGAAAAACAGCCCCCCTTGTTTTGTGCACTCGAACCCGAGTTGCTCTCCTGCCTTCGAGAATGGTTGACACGGAAAACCTGCCGTTAGTACGTCATGATTAGGTATCGATTGTGGTAAGACCAGTGTAATGTCCCCAGCTGGATGAAGTCCGAAATTCGTCTCATACAAGCCCCGCAGATTTTCTTTCCACTCGGCGGCGAAGACGCATGTCCCACCTAAACGCGCAAGTGCAAGGTGAAATCCCCCTAGCCCAGCAAACAAATCAATAAATCGGAAGGATTTTATTTCCACTATTCAGGTAGGAATTCGTAAGTTGAAATTATGGAGACGACTGAAATATTCGGCAGCAATCTAGCAGCAAAATCGCTACTGCGCTACAGCAAAAAATATCTATGCATTTCTAAACCGCCATTTCACTGCATTGATTGGCCTGAATAGTCAGGTGCCGCCAATGTGAATACGAGTACTGGTGCGATTTCACTTGCAATTGACGATCTACTTTTGGGAGATTTGGCGAGCAGGTATATATGGGGCGAAATTGTTCATTTGAAATCAGGAAAAGCGGACGTTCTGAATTGAAGTTACTGGATTAGTTACAACTGTCCGCTTTGGCCGACAACCGGTCATGATTTCGTTCCAGCCTGCCGGAAGATTATCCGGTTTCAACAGGTGGGCATGGAAAATTGTCCGGTTTCAGAATCGAACAGGGAAGCTGGAAGATATTGCTTGCGGAGCGGTAAATTTAGTGGTGTTTTTGTGGCGGTCTTGTGATGAGTCATGCCGAACTACGACAAACGTGCCGCGCCGCTATTGGCTTAAATGCTTGTCATGAGTTATCATGCTTCGTCGCTGCGGAGGTCGAATCCTCTCGCCCCGACCAGATAAATCGATGACACCGGAACACTCACTACTCCCGCAATCCTGAACCGATTCCCGACACGCCGATGCGCATCCTGATCAGCAATGACGACGGTTATTTCGCACCCGGCTTGGCATGTCTCGCCGAACATCTTGCCAAGATAGCAGAGGTCACTGTGGTGGCGCCCGAACGGGACCGCAGCGGTGCAAGTAATTCGCTGACCCTGGATCGCCCGCTCAAGCTGCGCCGCGCCGCCAACGGCTTCTATTACGTCAACGGCACCCCCACCGATTGTGTGCATCTCGCCGTCACGGGAATGCTCGACTACCAGCCGGATATGGTGGTTTCCGGCGTCAATTCCGGCGCCAATATGGGTGACGACACGCTTTATTCGGGCACGGTAGCCGCTGCTACCGAGGGGTTTTTGCTGGGTATCCCCTCGATTGCCGTCTCGCTGGTGGGCAAGGAGTTCGCCCATTATGAAACCGCAGCCAGAGTTGCTGCCGATCTGGTGCAACGTTTTTCCGGACAAACTCATAGTCATCCCTGGCTGCTGAACGTGAACGTCCCCGACGTGCCGTTCGAACAATTGCAAGGCATGGAAGTGACGCGCCTGGGCAAACGCCACAAGGCCGAGCCGGTGGTGAAGGCCAGCAATCCGCATGGCGAGACCGTGTACTGGGTCGGCATGGCAGGCAAGGCGCAGGACGCCGGAGCGGGCACGGATTTCTTTGCGCTGGAACAGCAGCGCGTCTCGATCACGCCGTTGCAGATCGACCTCACGCAATATCACCAGATCGACGCGGTGCGCGGCTGGCTTGGCAAAGACCAGGCATGAGCGCGCGCGCTCACGGCATCGGCATGACCTCGCAGCGCACCCGCGCGCGCATGGTCGAGCGCCTGCGCGAGCAGGGCATCAAGGACGAGGCGGTGCTGGCGGCGATGTTCGAAACGCCGCGCCACCTGTTCGTGGACGAGGCGCTGGCGAGCCGCGCCTACGACGACGTATCGCTGCCGATCAATTTCAACCAGACCATCTCCCAGCCCTACATCGTGGCGCGCATGACCGAGGTGTTGCGCGCCGGCCAGCCGCTCGGCCGCGTGCTGGAGATCGGCACCGGCTGCGGCTATCAGGCGGCGGTGCTGGCGCAGCTGGCGAAGGAGGTGCATAGCGTCGAACGCATCCAGCCGCTGTACGAGCGCGCCAGAAGGCAGCTGCGCGACCTCAAGCTGCGCAACGTCAGCGTGCGCCATGCGGACGGCACGGCGGGTTTGCCGGAGCTGGGCCCGTTCGACGGCATCATCATGGCCTGCGCCGCGCCCGCGCTGTCGGCCGCGTTGCGGGAGCAACTGGCGCCCGGTGGTAGAATGGTGCTGCCGGTCGGTGCGCAGGATCAGTGGCTGTACCTGATCGAGCGCGAGGCAGGCAGTTTCCGCGAGACCCGGCTGGAGCCGGTCAAATTCGTTCCGTTGTTGATGGGGAAGGCATGATTCTGAAAACGCCGGGCAGATCCCGCGTAGTCGCGCTGCTGATGGCCGCGGGCCTGGCGGCCTGCTCTTCCAGCGGCTACCGCGCGCCGGTCGCCGACCGCGATACCGCCCGCAAGCCCGCCCTGAGCGCCGAGCAGGCGCGCAGGAAAGCGCAGCGCGAGAGCGACTGGCGCCCGCAGGTGCACATCGTGCAGAAGGGCGAGACGCTGTACAGCATCGCCTTCAACTACGGCTTCGACTATCGCGAACTGGCGCAACTGAACGGCATCCAGAACCCCTCGGTGATCTCGGTCGGCCAGGAGATACGCCTGTTCCCGGCAAGCACTACGACTGTTACCAGCATGGAGCCGCTCGAAGTCAGGCCACTCGAGATCAAGCCGATCGACAATCTGCTGAAGGAGCAGCCCAAGCTGGTCAAGTACGCCTACAGCGACGAGGCCATGGCGAAGATCGGCAAGGTGCAGGAACAAACCGTGAAAGCGGAGACGGTAGCGAAGGTCGAGAGCAAACCGAAGCCCGCGCCGAAGCCGGATGATGACAGCGCCGGTCAGGCAGGCGATACCGATCTGGCATGGGGCATGCCGACCGACGGCAAGCTGATCGCCGGGTTCTCCGAAACGGCCAACCGCAAGGGCATCGATATCGCCGGCAAGCTCGGCCAGCCGGTCATGGCCAGCGCGCCCGGCAAAGTGGTGTACAGCGGCTCCGGGCTGCGCGGCTACGGCAAGCTGGTCATCATCAAGCACAACAATACCTATCTCAGCGCCTATGCGCACAACGACAAGATACTGGTGAAGGAAGGGCAGAGCGTCGCGCGCGGACAGAAGATCGCCGAGATGGGCAACAGCGATGCCAGCCAGGTCATGCTGCATTTCGAAGTGCGCAGCTTCGGCAAGCCGGTCGATCCGGCGAAATACCTGCCGCTCGGCAATTCCTGACCGCGCCTCGATCCGTGCCGTGACCGGCAAGCTGCTCAGCACCACCGACCATGACCGCGCCAGCGCGGACCTGACCTACGTCTATCCGGTGGTGTCGCGCCGCGCCGGCGGCGTCTCGGTCGGCATCAACCTCAACCCCGACAATGCCTGCAACTGGCGCTGCCTCTATTGCCAGGTTCCCGGCCTGACGCGCGGCAGCGCACCACCCGTTGATTTGCAGTTGCTGGAAAAGGAACTGCGCGGCTTCCTCGAACAGTTGCTGCGCGGCGACTTCATGCAGCGCCGCGTGCCGGAAGAGGCGCGCCGCTTCAACGACATCGCGCTGTCCGGCAACGGCGAGCCGACCAGCGCTGCCGAATTCGCACAGGTCATCGAACTCATCGCGCGCCTGCGCCGCGAGACCGGCGTGCCGGAAGCGGTGAAGACCGTGCTGATCACCAACGGCAGCCTGCTGCACCGCAGCGAGGTGCAGCGCGGCGTGGGTGAACTGGCGCAACTCAACGGCGAAGTCTGGTTCAAGCTCGATCGCGCCAGCGCAGCGGGGATGCAGCGCATCAACGATACCCGCACCGGCATGGACAAGGTGCGTGCCAACCTGATCGCCGCCATCGAACTGTGTCCCACCTGGCTGCAAACCTGCTGGTTCGAGCTGGATGGCGAGGCGCCGTCGCGCCAGGACGAAGATGACTATGTTGAATTCGTCGGAGGATTGTTGCGTGATGGATATCGTCCGCAGGGCGTGCTGCTCTACGGCCTGGCGCGCCCGTCGCAACAGCCGGAAGCGGCGCGTTTGTCCGCATTGCCGGAGGAAAAGCTGCAAGCCTTCGCCGCGCGCATCGCCGCGCTCGGCCTGACCGTCAAAATAAGCTGCTGACTTCTCGCTGGAACGAAGATTGCCCGATGGTGGTAAGGTACTGTCCAGCCAGTGCTTTTTACTTGAGATTGTGCGCGAGTAACTGGTTGGACTGGAAGGTGTTCGATGTCACCTTCCAATTCACAGCCCGCTGAACTATTTCAGACCCATGATAAATGCCACGATCATATCCAACTCGTTTTTGTCGAGATTGGAAAATGCCGGCATGTTGCCGTGCCTCCCGTTGGCGTTACCGCCTTTGCTGATCTGGGCAACAATCTTGACCTTGGCCAGAGGATCCTTTTGGTACTTCAACGCTACATCCTTCCACGCTGGTCCAGGCATGGGTTTGTCGGATATTTCGACAGTATGACAGGCGTTGCAATTGTGTTTCTTGGCCACTTCCGGCATTTCTGTCGTGCCCGCAGTTGCGCTGCTTGTCCCAACAGTTATGCCAAACAGGATGCCTGCTACAACAACCGATGTGCGCTTCATATTTGTTTCCTCCCCGGTTAAACAAAAACACCATCTACCCAGTGGGCATTATTGCGAATCCAGCCACAAAACACAATCGAGGAACTGCGCGCGGGCCGGGTGGCAGGATACCTGCTGGCTTGCCTTGGCATTGCAACAGAATCATGAGCTCTGGTGTGTCCAGTAGCGCCGGTGCGTCCTGCGGTAGCGTTCTACCTTTAATCCCTGCCCATCCATTCCGACCAGGATCGCGCCGTCCTCGTCCGAGCGCAGCAGCTCCGCGCCGCTGTCGGCATAGCGTTGCTGCACCGTCTCATGCGGATGGCCGAAGCGGTTGCGGTAGCCGCTGGTGAATACTGCGTAATCCGGCAGCGTGGCGGCGACGAACTCGATGGACGACGAGTTCTTGCTGCCGTGGTGCGGCACCACCAGCAGATCGACGGAGAGTTTATCGGCATGCAGCGCGGTCAGGCGCGCCTCGGAGCTCTTGCCGATATCCCCGGTCAGCAACACCGCACGCTTGCCGATGCCGATGCGCAGCACGCAACTGCGCTCGTTGTCGCGCGGTTTGGTATCGCCATGGCTGTCCGCATCGGGATGCAACAACTCGAAATCGACGCTGTCCCACTGCCATGACTGGCCGTCCATGCAGCGCCGGGTCGTAGCATTTTCTGCGGCTGCCGTTTGCAACAGCGCATGCCCGTCCGGCAGCGAGGAAGACAGCCAGCCGACCGGCATCGCCTGCAAGATCGAGGCCGCGCCGCCGGTATGATCGAGGTCGTCGTGCGATAGGATCATGCCGTCCAGCGCGGCGATGCCGAGCGCGCGCAGGGCGGGGACGAGGATGCGGTTGCCGCTGTCGGCCTCGCCGGAAAAATCCGGCCCCGCATCGTAGAGCAGCGCGTGCGACTTGGTCTGCGCGGCGACCGCCAAGCCCTGCCCGACATCGAACACGACCAGACGCAACGCGCCCTGCGCAGGCACTTGCGGTGCATTCAGGAACATCGGCAGCAGCAACGGTACGCCGAGCCAGCGCGCCGGAAAGCCGCGCGGCAGCAGCAACCACACCGCACCGGCCAGGCCGCAGGCCACGCTCCATGCGGGCGGCGCGTGTTGCGTCCAGACCGCCTGCGGCAGGGCGTTGAGCCATCCCAGAAAAGACATGGTCGCGCTCATCGCGGCATGCGCCAGCCACAGCGGCAGTTCCAGCGGCAGCGCCGCGCCGAGCAGGGTGAGCGGCACGACGATCAGGCTCACCAGCGGGATGGCGACGGCATTGGCGACGGGCGAGACCAGCGAGACCTGCTGGAACAGGCCGAGCAGCAGCGGCGTCAGGCCGATGGTCATCGCCCACTGGATGCCGGCGTATTCCTTCAGCACCCGCCACAGCCGTGCCGGCAGGCGTGCAGCGCTGTCCTGCGACGCATGCTTGTCCCGGATGCGGTGCGCCGTGACGTGGAAGATCAGCGCAACCGCGCCGAACGACAGCCAGAAGCCGGGCGACAATACCGCCCACGGGTCGGGGATCAGCACGCCCAGCAGCGCGATGGCGAGTATCTGCCCGGACGAGAAATTGCGGTTCAGCCACAACGCCGCCGCGACCGCGCCGACCATGTACACGGTGCGCTGCGCCGGCACGCCGAAACCGGCCAGCAGGGCGTAGCCGATGGCAGTCAGCAGGGCGAACACCGCCGCCGTCTTGCGTGCCGGCAGCAGCAGGGTGAGGCGCGCGCTGCGCCGCCACAGCCAGTAGCAGAAGGCGAAGCCCAGACCGGAGAGCATGGTGATGTGCAGGCCGGAGATGCTCATCAGGTGGGTCACGCCGGTGCGCGCGAAGAGCTGCCATTGCGGCTGAGCGATGCTGTTCTGGTCGCCGATGGCGAGCGCGCTCAATATCCCGGCGTAGGGCGCGTCGGCCAGCGCCTCGTTCAGCCTGTCGCGCACGCGCTCGCGCCATGCCTCGATGCGGTAGCCCAAGCCGTCCGCCGCCGCGTCGAGGCGCAGGTTGTCACCCTTGCCATGCACATAGCCGAGCGCGCGGATGCCGCGTTCCAGCGCCCAGTATTCGAAGTCGAAACCGTGCGGATTGCTGCCGCCGTGCGGCTGCTTGAGGCGCACGGTGAAGCGCCAGCGCTCGCCCGCTTTCGGGAGGATGCCGGGCTGCCCTTCGGTGGAATAGGTGCTGAGATAGAGCCGCTCCGGCACCACGGCCAGCGGCGTGAGCGTGCGCTCCACCTCGAACCGGAAGCGCAGCCCGCGCTCATGGCTGCGCGGCAGCTCCGCGACCACGCCCTCCAGCGCGATGTCGCGTCCCTGCCATTCGTCCGCCAGGCTGACGGCGAGCCGCTGCTCGGCCTGCCATGCGGCATGAAAGAAACCGAGGCCGCAGGCGAGGGCGGCGATCAGCAGGGTGCGCAGGAAGCGTAGCCAGCGTTGCTTTTGCGGGATGAACAGGGCTGGTGCCAGAAGGAGCAGCGACCATGCCCAGACGAACCCCGGCAGCGCGGCCTGCTGTTGCAGCAGCCACACGCCCAACGTGAAAGCGACGGCGAAGACGACCATGCGCGTAGATTAGCGCATACGGATAGAATGAGGCCATGCGCAAACTATTCCGCAATCTCATACCGCATCAAGAATCCATGCGCCGCCATCGCTGGCTCCGTCCCTTCGACAGCTGGCTGCACCACCCCAACCTGTGGCACATGCATCGCCGCTCGGTCGCGGGCGGGGTGGCGGTCGGGCTGTTCTGCGGCCTGATCCCCGGCCCGTTGCAGGCGATCTCTGCCGCGCTGGCGGCTGTGCTGCTGCGCGTCAACCTGCCGGTGGCGGTGTTCACCACCTTCTACACCAACCCGTTCACCATCGTGCCGCTGTACCTGCTGGCCTACGAGATCGGCGCGTGGGTGGGCGGCGTACGCAACGGCGGCAGGGTGGAGCCGCCGCCATTTCCGGAACTGCACTGGGGCAACTGGGCGGGCGAACTGTGGGCATGGCTGGGGGCGATGGGCCAGCCGCTGCTGATCGGCCTGCCGCTGTTCGCCGCGGGATTGGCGGTCACCGGATATTTCGCAGTGCGCTTCGCGTGGCGGGCGGCGGTGATCCTGAAGTGGCGCGCCAGGGAGCGGCGGCGTGGTTCATGAGAAAACTGGGTTAGCTCAGTCGGTCCCCGATTGTTCGGTTGAGCCTCTACTCACTCATAGTGTGTCCACATACGTAGGACGCGTACCGTTTTCTCTTTGGTAAAGACTTCGTACACTATGCGGTGCTGAATATTGATGCGGCGGGAGTATGCGCCGACAAGATCACCGACCAACTTCTCAAAGGGTGGTGGATTTTGAAATGGGTCGTTGGCAAGAACCGCGAGTAGTTCTTGAGCCTTTGGTTTTAGTCCTCTTGCAGCAAGCTTCTTTGCATCCTTCATTGCTTGCTTCGCATAAACAATAGCCCAACTCACCACTTAATTTCCTTCGAGCTCTTTGCGAGGGGCTCGGCCATACCAGCTTTGATGGACTCGCGCATGTCCGGTACGGCCAACAGGTACAAGGTTTCTTGAATTGCGCTCCAATCTTCCGCAGAGAGCAGCACGGCACTGCTGCGTTTTCCGGAAATGATGATGGGCTCATGAGACTCTACTGTTTGATCAATGAGCCGGTAGAGATTTGCGCGAGCTTCGCTGGCGGTAAGTGTGTTCATTTCGTGCTCCTTCAAAGAAGTCTGCATGGTACGCTATTGCGTACGCGCGTCAAGTGGCTCTGCGAGCGCCAAGCGGCCCAACATTCGAGTTCAGGGGAGCGCAGCTTGCGGCGCGTTCCCCGAGTGTCTGGCACAGCGCAGTCATTCTTCGCACTTCATAAACTGATGACTTCACTGCATCTGCCGGGCTATTCCTGGCGCGGCTCTTTTTGCTGGAAGAAGTGGCACTGCTGTCCGGAAGCCTCTATGACGACAAGGATCGGTTGCCGTTGGCTCTTGAAGTCGAGCGCGCGGCAGCCGTATCTGAAATTTACGTCGTGGGTGATGTAGTAGTGCGCGCAGTTGTTGCAATCCGCGAGTTGTTCCTCTGGTTTGGTAGCCATAGCGCGACTATCTGCACATCTCTGATCGTTGCTTCTGTCTGATCGCAGCCTTGCGTTATCTCACAGCCCCAGCGAGGCGAGCAGGTCGTCCACTTCGTCCTGGCCGTTGACGCTGTCGTTCACCTTGTGGGTCGATGGTCCGGAGGTCAGGCCTTCGGTGCTGATCAGCGAGTCTTTGGTGTCGGGTGCGTATTCCTTGAGGATCTCGAGCAGGATGCCCTCGATCTCGACGGCTGCGCCGACGATCTTGTTGACCATCTGTCCCGCGACATCGCGGAATTCCTGTGCTTCCATGATGTGCATCAGGTTGCGGTGGATGGTCTCTTCCGCGGCGGCGATCTCGCCGAGGCGGGAGATGGTCTCCTCGATCAGGCCGGTGTTCTCCTTGAACGATGCACCTGCCAGGCGGTTCGAGAGGTCGCTGCACAGGGCGCGGTTCGCGCCGGTCAGCGGCATCGAGGATTCCACCGCGCTGATGGTCTTCTCCGAGGCTTCGTGCATGGATTTGTCGATGAAGGAGAGGCGGTCGCGCGCATCGGGCATGGTCGCTGCCGATTTTTCCAGGCTGCGGGTGTGGCCGAGTTCTTTCAGCAGGCGGTGCAGGCGGGCGGTGGCGAGGCCGATCTTTTCGACCTTGGTGTCCTTGATATCGCTGGCCGGGGCGGTGCGTTTTTTGCGTGGGGTGGGGGTAGTCATGGTGGAGCTCACTTTTGCATGGTCAGGAATATCTTTTTCAGCTTCTCGTCCAGCGTGGCGGCGGTGAAGGGTTTCACCACGTAGCCGCTGGCGCCTGCCTGGGCGGCCTCGATGATGTTCTCCTTCTTCGCCTCGGCCGTCACCATCAGCACCGGCAGGTGCTTCAGGCTGGCGTCCGCGCGGATGGCGCGCAACAGCTCGATGCCCGTCATGTTGGGCATGTTCCAGTCGGACACCACGAACTCGAAATCGCCGCCGCGCAGTTTTTTCAAGGCCTCGACGCCGTCCTCGGCCTCCTCGACATTGGTGAAGCCCAGCTCTTTCATGAGGTTGCGCACGATACGGCGCATGGTGGAGAAGTCATCCACTACCAAAAACTTCATATTCGGATCTGCCACAGTGAATCTCCGTTGTCTTCAGGATGCTTCTGATAATTCAGATTTGCGGGCATCCGCTTTGCGGATTGCCTGCCTACCCCGCTTCGTCATACCGGCGCAGGCCGGTATCCAGCAATAAAATACGTTCCGCAAAGCGGACAAAACGATCCGCTTGCGGCGAGTTTCGAGAAACGGCCAAACCAATGTGTTGTCCCGCTTCGCGGGAAATTTGCAATCATCTGGATACCGGCCTGCGCCGGTATGACGCAGTTTTTTCCAATGGGTTATTCGGGTTGAATCTGTTGCCGCTTGTCCCTGGGCGCGAAGTATGCACGGAGTGCTCAGGCTTCGTCCAGCGCCCGGATATGTTTCCTGTGCGTCACTTCGCCCATTGTGCCTTGAGCATGCGCTCGCGCCGGTTCTCCGGCAGGCGCTGCATGAACGGGCAGTCGACGCGGTGGATGGTGATGCCGCGGTCGCGCGTGACGTAGCCGACGATGGTGTCGGGCGGCGCGGGGGTGCAGCATTTGCCCATCCGCGTCATCAGATTGTCCACGCCGCCGACGGTGAGCGCCGTTTCGGAGGATGGCCCGGCGGCCGGTTTCGCGGTGGCCGGCCTTGCGGGTTCCGCAACCTTGGTGGGCAGTTCCTCGCGCAGCGCGGCGGCGATGCGCGGCTGGGTGATCTCGTTACGCCCGATGGCAGCGAAGAAGTCTTCCGGTTTGTTGAAGTGCAGCCGTTGCGCGAGCTTCTCCTGATTGACCGAGGTGATGCCGAGCCGGTGCAGTTCGCGCTCCAGTTGCGCCCGCCCCTGCGCGGCATCCTCGTCGAAGTTCAGGTGGTTGAACCATTGCCGCACCTTGGCGCGGGCGCTTGCGCTCTGCAGGAAGCCGAGCGACGGGTTGAGCCAGTCGCGGCTCGGTGCACCTACTTTGACGGTGAGTATCTCGACGCGCTGGCCGTTCTGCAACTTGTAGCTGAGCGGCACGATGCCGCCGTTCACCTTGGCGCCGCGCGTGCGGTGTCCCAGCTCGGTATGCACGGTATAGGCGAAGTCCACCGGGGTCGCGCCTTTGGGCAGGTCGAGCACCTTGCCCTGCGGCGTGAACACATAGACCCGGTCGTGGAACAGCTCGTTGCGGAACTGCTCGCGCAGGTCGCCGCGCTCGGCGAGGTCTTCCTTCCATTCCAGGATCTGCCGCAGCCAGGCAATCTTCTCGTCGAACTGCGCATCGGTCTTGCCGCCTTCCTTGTAGCGCCAGTGTGCGGCGACGCCGAGCTCGGAATGCTGGTGCATCTCCTGGGTGCGGATCTGCACTTCCAGCGTCAGGCCGCGCGGCCCGATCACGGCGGTGTGCAGCGAACGGTAATCGTTGCTCTTGGGGTGCGCGATGTAATCGTCGAATTCGCTGGCGATCGGCTGCCACAGGTCGTGCACCAGCCCGAGCACCGCATAGCAGCCCGCGACGTCATCGACCAGCACCCGCACCGCGCGCACGTCGTAGAGCTGGTCGAAATCCACCTGCTTGCGCTTCATCTTGTTGATGATGCTGTGGATGTGTTTGGGGCGCCCGCTGATGTCGGCGGCGATGCCGGCCTTGCCCAGTTCCTGGCGCAGCCGGGCGATCACTTCCGCGATATAGGTCTCGCGGTCGGTGCGGCGCTCGTCCAGCAGCCGGGCGATCCGCTTGTACAGCTCCGGCTCCAGGTAGCGCACCGAGAGGTCTTCCAGCTCCCACTTGATTTGCCACACGCCGAGGCGGTTGGCCAGCGGTGCGAAGATGCTGCGCGTTTCCTGCGCGATGCGCCTTTGCAGCTCCGCCTCGGCGCGCGACAGCCCGCGCATGGTCTGGGTGCGCTCGGCCAGCTTGATCAGCACCACGCGGATGTCCTGCACCATCGCCAGCAGCATCTTGCGCAGGCTCTCGACCTGCTGGGCGGCCTCGTCCTTGTCCTTGCCCTTGGCGCCGCGCAGCGGCATCTCGCTGAACTGGCGGATGTGTTCCATGCGCGAGATGCCTTCCACCAGCATCTTCACGTTTGCGCCGAAGCGATCCTCCAGCGTCTCCGCCCAGCCTTCCTGATAATCCGGCACGGCATGCAGCACGGTGGCGGCGATGGTCTCGGCATCCATGTGCATCTCGCACAGGATGGCGGCCGCCCCCA
>MGWS01000003.1:3695-15154 GCA_001801105.1 Gallionellales bacterium GWA2_60_18 | reverse complement strand
GCTGTAGAGCAGGTCGGTGTCTTCCAGCACCTTGTCGTTGAAATAGTCCTGCGCTTCCAGGCCCAGCGCGCGCGCCTTGATGCGCATGTTGATGTCCTTGGAGACCAGGATCACCGAGCGTTGCGGTTGCAGTTTCAGCAGGCCGATGACCACGCCGAGGATCGCATTGTCCGCCTTGCCCAGCTCGAGATGCTGCGGCAGTTCGTGCTTGATGAAGCTGGTTTGCAGGAACAGCCGCCCGGTGCAGCCCTTGTGCGCGGCGGATTCCAGCGCGATGCCTTCCTCTATCTTGTGCGGCGCATCGCTGACGATCTCGTCGAGGAAGCGGCTTGCTTGGCGCGCATTGCGCGCCACTTCGGTCATGCCTTTTTTCTTGTTGTCCAGTTCCTCCAGCACGAACATCGGCAGGCAGATGTCGTGCTCCTCGAAACGGAACAGGCTGGTCGGGTCATGCAGCAATACGTTGGTGTCCAGCACGAACAGCTTGGTATCGGATTTTTTTGCCGTTTTGGCCGGTTTTTTTCTTGGGGATGGGGGCATGACGTTCTTTCAGTTTAAGGGTTTAGTGAAATCCGGCGCTTTCTGCATGGGGCCGCGCCATTCTTGTCAAAAAGCGCGACAAAGGCAAGCATCGTATCGGCAAGTCAATCCGGTGGAGCCGTTTGCGCCGTCCCGTTTACGCAAGGCGGCGGGCAATCCGTGGTAACGCGGTGGCGCACGCAATTCCGTCCGCCATGCTTGGCGCTGTAAAGGGCGGTATCTGCCATTTCCAGAAAGCAGGTCATATTGCAGTCGGTGTCCGGCTGATAGGTCGCGATGCCGATGCTGATCGTAATGCGGTCGGCGACGGCCGATTCGCCATGCGGGATGTTCAGGTTAGAAACGGCGCTGCGCAGTTTTTCCGCAATGATTTTGCTCCCTTCCGCACTGGAGTCGGGCAGGATGATGACAAATTCTTCACCGCCATAGCGCGCCACCACATCGGTGGGGCGGTTTAGTTGCGATTTGAGCGCATTGGCGATGGAAATCAGCACCTTGTCTCCGGCCGGATGCCCGTATTTGTCGTTGTAGTGCTTGAAATAGTCTACGTCCAGCATGATCAGCGAGAGTGGGGCGCTTTGCCGTTGCGCGCGGCCAAATTCGGCAGCGAAGCGTCCGTCGAAAAAACGCCGGTTGTTGGCGCCGGTCAGTGCATCCGTGATAGCTTCCTTGCTGAGCCGCTCAGAGTGCGATTTCAAGACATGCTCGCGCTTGATGGACAAGGTGGCATCGGTAACCTGAATCAGGCAAAGGCGCATTGCTTCGCGGGTGATGATGGGCGTCAGGACGATGGATTGCTGCAAGCGTTCCTGCTTGTGCCGCGCGATCGGCAGGGAGTAAAGCGGCAACGGCGAACGGTGCAGCGCATTGGAAAGGATAACCGGCAGCTTGTGCTGCATCACGTTCTTGAGGGCGGTCTGGAAGGAAGCGGCCAGCCCTTCCGGGAATAACGAACCGAGGAAATTGTTCAAGGCGGATTCGGCCGGGATGCCGCTGTGCGTGGCAATCCAGTCGTTCCACAACAGAATCCTGCCTTCGCTGTCGACCAGGATCAGCCCTGACTTGATGCCGTCCCAGATTTTTTCCGCGATTTCATCGCCGATCTTTCCGGGGGAAATCAATCCGTTTTTGGCAGGTAGGGAGTTCATGCGTGCCCTGTTTTCAGAGGCCGGCGATGAACCGGTCGATGTGACTGAGAAGTTTCTGCAAGGATGACGAACTCAGCAGAAACACCAGATAGCCTTGCGAATGGCGGTTTTCGATGGCCAGGTCGATATGCAGCACGAGCATGAGAGGCTGGTTTGCATCCGAAATAATTTGCTGTAACACCACGTCCGTCGCGCCGACGGTATAAACCGGCAGGGAGCTGTCCAGCGTGAGTTCGAGCATGTCCGCCATTGAGGAGAGGCAGGCATTCAGTATGATGTTGCCCAATTCGCTCATGGCTTCCTGCTCGAATTCGGCGACATCCTCGATGCCCACTTGCGAGCCCATCATGTCATGCACGATTTCCAGCGCGCGATCCTCGGTGAACAACAGCATGGCGTCTGCATTGAACGGGCCGCTGAAATGCTGCTTGACCGCGCCGATGCGCGGGCTGTTGAGCGACAGGATGCCCGCATCGATTTCGGAGGACTGGTAAAGCTGGATGCGCGGCACGGACAGTTTTACCGCCTCGCCGACGATCTCGCTCAGGCTTGCTGCGGCGCGTCCCGCGCCGATGTTGAAAATTTCGGTCAGCGCGTCAGTCTGTAATTCGGACAGCGGATTCATTTATTGCCCTCGAAAAACTCAAGCGCCTGCGCCACGCTTTTTTCCGTGACCGGTTTGGCGACAAACCGCGCGCCGAGCGCGGCGGCACGGGTCTGGTGGGTTTGCTGGATGTTGGACGAAAAGATGGCGACGCGGATGCCCGGATATTTTGCGAGAATTTGCTCGGCCGCATCGGTGCCGATGATGCCCGGCATGTTGATGTCCATGGTGCAGTAA
Source organism: Gallionellales bacterium GWA2_60_18 (assembly GCA_001801105.1). The sequence continues at coordinate 12,625 of MGWS01000003.1, read as the reverse complement.
TTCGGCGTATCGCGATCCACGATCTCCAGCGCCTCGTTGCCGCTGGCGGCTTCGATGATGATCCAGTTCGGGTGCTTGGCGATTACGAAGGTGCGTATCATCATGCGCGATACGCGGCTGTCATCCACGATGAGCAGCGTTTTGATGCTGTTGCGGTGCGGCACGGTTTCTCCAGTACGGAAATAGGCTCTTAATAATTTTTGGTTGATGAATTTTACAGTATTTCGGTATTTCCGGCGGCCTCTCTGGTGGATTTCGGGCTATGACTTGCCAGGCAATCTGCCGCACGGTCATGAGCTCGCCGGGTTTTATGCCTTGCTGGCGTGGGTTGCTGCCTTGGCGCGGATTTTTTTATCGAAGCGTTCTTTGTCGATGACGAACCTCTCATGGGTTCCTTTTGCGATGATGTCCACCCCATCGTCCGCTTCCACTTCGAAGGTCAGCCGTTGGCCATCGATTCGGATTAATTTTACCCTTGCGGTTACCTTCAGACCGGGCGGAGTAGCGGCGGTGTGGCTGACATTGATATGTGTGCCCAACGATTGCTCGTCGGGCCAGTCCAGGTGCGGTTTAATGGCCTCGATGCAGGCCCATTCCAGAAAGCCCACCATGAAACCGGTGGCAAATACCCCGGGCATTTCCTGGAATGCGGCGGATTCCGGGTAGAGCGCCGGAACGGTCTTTGTGTCCGGTAGATGGAAACTCAACTGGTGCTCGATGCCGGGCTTCAACGTGTCTTTCAAGATATTCTCCGCAGGCTGGGAAGCGGCTGCTACTCTATATTCGGCGCTGTTTCCGGTCAACACAAAAGCATGGTTGGGCAGGTGCGAATTCATTCGCCAAAGCGGTGTCTTGCGCGCGAATGAATCCGCATCTACAACAGCTGCTATCGCGCTGACTGAAAGCCGTGTTCAGCAGGCGAGACCCTCGATGCCGCAAAGGGTGCGCTTCACGTAAGCCAGCAATATCCACAGCCAGAACAACAGAAAGAAGGCGACAAACGGCAGGTGCTTGTCGACGATTACCCGTGGCGTGATAATGCGCGCGATACGCAGCGCCGGTCTGGTAATGGTCTGGAACAGTTGATATACAGGGTTCGTCGCGCGCCGGCTGCCCGCGAGCAGGGCCAGCAATCCCTGCCCGAGCAGGGTTAGCAAGGCTACTTCGGTCAGTGCGCGCAGGATGCTGATGATGAGAATTTCCGGATTAGCCATGTTATTGTTTGAGCCTTTACATTGATTGTGGAATTGTACTCATGAGCTACGAACACTGGCGCCATTATGCACGCGGCTGGGTATTTCATTTCATCGGCAAGACGGACCTGGCCTATGAGTCCTATGCCATTGCCTTTCGCCTTGATCCGCGAGACGTACAGTCCGCACGCCATCTTGCGGCAATTGCAGCCCAGCGCCAGGATTATCCGCACGCCGAGCAGTGGCTCCTTGAAGTATTGCATATAAGCCCGGAGGACGCAGACAGCCACTTCAACCTCGGTTTTGTGCGCGAGCAGATGAAGGCATGGCGCCCGGCCATCGAAGCATTCAGGGAGGCTGTGCGTCTCAAACCCACGCTTGATCGCGCCTGGTATGGCGTGGGCCTGGCCCATGCCTCGCTCGGCGAACATGCCGAAGCTGCCGCCGCGCTACGCGAAGCCGCCCGCCTGCAGCCGATGAACGGCCATGCCTGGTATCAACTCGGCATGGCCTACCATCACAACGGCGAACCGGACAAGGTCGATAAGGTCGTCAACAAGCTCCTCGAGTTCGACCCCAAGATCACCCGCCAGTTAATCAAGGATAGCGGTCGCGAGGATCTGGCGCACCTGCTGCCGGAAATGCCTTGGTAGCGCACCTTCCAATCCAGATTATCCACCAGGCCACCGACAACTTCCGATTTCCCCTCCAGTAAAAAAAACCCGCCTTGCGGCGGGTTTGAAAATGCCAAGAAGGGGATTCCTGGCCGTCGAAGTTATGCTGTCTTGTAGTCGGCTCCCAGGCTTGGATAGCGGACATGATCCACCAGCTCCTGGACTTCCTTGCTCGGTGGAGCGGAAATCAGGGAACCGACAATCACCCCGATAAAGCCGACAGGCATGCCGAACAGGCCGGCCGAGATCGGTGCGATGTCCCACCACTGATTGGCAGCGGAGCCGCCGAAGAACGGGTAGGTTATGTACATGTAATACATGCAGGTTCCGAGGCCGCCCAGCATGCCGAGCATCGCGCCCAGTCTGTTGGCGCGGCGCCAGAACACGCCGCATACCAGCGCCGGGAAGAAACATGATGCTGCCAGCGAGAAAGCCGCACCGACCAAGAACAGAATGTCGCCCGGTTTCAGCGAGGTGACGTAGGCGGCAATAACGGCTACCACCAGCAGCAGCCCTTTGGATACCGCCAGACGGCGGGTTGTCGGGGCGTTCGGGTCAATCATCTTGTAGTAAACGTCATGCGACATGGCGTTGGCTATAGTCAGCAGCAAGCCGTCGGCCGTGGAAAGTGCAGCAGCCAGACCGCCTGCCGCCACCAGGCCGGAGATCACGTAAGGCAGGCCGGCGATTTCCGGTGTTGCCAGCACAATCAGGTCGCCGCCGATGACGATCTCGGCCAATTGCACGATGCCATCCTTGTTGATGTCGGAGATGTTCATCAGCGTCTTGTCCACTGTCGCCCATGCGTTCACCCAGGCGGGCAGTTCGGAGAAGCTGCTGCCGACCAGGATGGTGTACACGTCAAACTTCGCCAGCACTGCCAGTGCCGGTGCGGTGAAGTAGAGCAGGAAGATGAAGAACAGCGACCAGAATACCGACTTGCGCGCTTCCTTCACCGAAGGCGTGGTGTAGTAGCGCATCAGGATGTGCGGCAATGCGGCCGTACCGACCATCAGGCACAGGATCAGGGCGAGGAAGTTCTTGCGGGCGATATCGCTCGCTTTCTCGTCCTTGCCGGCGAAAGGCTGGGCATGCGGCTTGATCGGTGCGGCACGGGCGCCGATGCCCTTGTCCTTGGTCCATTGCGCCTTTGCTGCCGCCGCATCAGCCGGGAAGTCCTTGACCGCTTTTTCTGCCGCCTCGATGGCACTGGGGTCGGCTGGTGGTGTGGCGGCTTTCAGCGCGGCCACATTGTCTTCCAGCTTCTTTTTCTCCTCGGCAAGGAAGGCCGGACCGCCCGTCTCTAGACCTTTCAACTTGGCATCGGCTGCGGCGGCACGGTCGCGGAATATCTGCCGCACCGATTCTTCACGCGCGCCATCCGGTGTGGTCTTGTCGTTTAACACGTTCTCGCGATCGGTGACTTTTTGCAGCGCATAGCCATAGGCCACCTGCGGCACCGGGCCGAAGCCGTGATGCACCGAGAGCCATACCACCGGGATCATGTAAGCGACGATCAGGATGATGTACTGCGCCACCTGGGTCCAGGTCACCGCCTTCATGCCGCCGAGGAAGGAGCACACCAGGATGCCGGCGAGGCCGACGAACACGCCGATCTGGAACTCCAGGCCGGTGAAACGGCTGGTGATCAGGCCGACGCCATAGATTTGCGCGATCACATAGGTGAAGGAGCAGACGATTGCGGCAAACACGCCGATCAAGCGCGGGCCGTGACCGCCGAAGCGGGCGCCGAGGAAGTCGGGGATGGTGAACTGGCCGAACTTGCGCAGGTAGGGTGCAAGGAACAGCGCCACCAGGCAGTAGCCGCCGGTCCAGCCGAGCACGAAGGCCAGGCCGTCAAAACCGGCCAGATACAAGGTGCCGGCCATGCCGATGAAGCTCGCGGCGGACATCCAGTCGGCGCCGGTTGCCATGCCATTGAACAATGCCGGCACGCGCCGTCCCGCCACGTAATATTCCGAGACCTCTGCCGTTTTCGACATGATGCCGATGCCGGCGTAGAGCAGGATGGTCGCACCCAAGAACATGTAGCCCAGAATCTTGTTGGGTACGCCCATCTGTTCGAGTATCGCGACCAGGATGACGAAGCTGATAAAGCCGCCAGTGTAAAAAGTGTAGTATTTCTGTAGCTGCTTGAAGAAAGCAGCATTGGATTGTTGGATAGCCATTATTCGTCCTCTCCCTCTTGGACGCCGTATTCCTTGTCCAGGTTATTCATGTAACGAGCGTAGAACCAGATGATGGCTACGTAGATGACCAGCGATCCCTGTGCGCTCATGTAGAAGCCCAACGGGAAGCCGAAAACGGTAATGCCGTTGAGTTCGCGGGCGAAATAACCCATGACAAAGGTCGCCAGAAACCATATCACCAGCAATGTGCCGGTGACTTTCAGGTTACGGTTCCAGTATTCGTGATGCTTTTGAGTAAGCTGCATATTTCCCCCTGTTGAATTCAACTGAAATTAAGCTGGTTAAAGCCTGATCCAAAGGTGACACGACATCTCCGCTGCCAGTTTAATTGCGGTTTTGACATTCCTCATCGCCCAATTAAAATGACTCTCCCGACGCGGGTTGGTTGTAATATCCCGACCATCCCTTTTGCAACATTACCGCCTTAACCTTACGCGAAACTTACAGCACCAATGCGCATTCTGATTGCCGAAGATGACGAAGTGCTGGCCGACGGTATCAGCAGTTCCATGCGCCAGTCCGGCTATGCGGTGGATTGCGTCAGCGATGGGCTGGATGCGGACACGATCCTCAAGGGAGACCAGCCATTTGACCTGATCATTCTCGACCTCGGGCTGCCGAGGCTGGATGGTCTCGTTGTGTTGCGCAATCTGCGCGAACGCAATCGCCATGTGCCGGTCATCATCCTCACCGCACGGGACGATGTGGGGGATCGCGTCAGGGGGCTGGATTTGGGCGCCGATGACTACATGGCAAAACCGTTCAAGCTGCCGGAACTGGAAGCGCGCGCGCGCGCGCTGTTGAGGCGCGGCCAGTGCGGCACAAACCCGGTGTTTTCCTGCGGCGCGCTGACTTTCGATAGCGTGGCGCGCCGCGCGTTCATCAACGGAGAGCCGCTGGAGCTGACCACGCGCGAGTTGAGTGTGCTGGAGTCGCTGATGTCGCGCGTCGGCTGGGTGGTCAGCAAAGATCAGCTTCTGGAACGGTTGTACAGCTATTCCGAAGAGGCAAGCGCTAACGCCATCGAGGTTTACATACACCGCCTGCGCAAAAAAGTCGAAGCTGGCGGTGTGACCATACGCACGATTCGCGGTATCGGATACATCATCGACAAGGAAAACATGACGAACCCATGAACCGGGTAGTGCGGGTAAATGGCGCATTTGCTCGCGCGGAGCCAGCGTAATCGGTGGACAATAAAATTTATCCGCGCTGCCGGGACTGGAGGGGAGAACGCTCATGTCGATAGTCCCATCCGGGTACAACATGGAATGGCCATTATGGAAAATAAAGTTCTTTCCCTGCGCAGCCACCTCATTGAACGGTTACTGACATCACTCTTCCTGCTGTGGTTGGCCAGCTCCGCTGTAGGTTATTTCGCCACGCTTAACTATGCAAATCGCCCCTATGACCTGGTATTGCTGGAACGGGCACGCATGGTGGCGGAACAGATGAGATTGGGGAGCGGGCAGGAGCGGCTGGATTTCAAGCCGAAATTGCCGGATGGCAATGATCCGGGCATATCGGATCAGGTGGTCTATACCGTCAGCGATAGTGAGGGGAAGAAAATCGCTGGCGACGCAAACCTTTCACGCCCGCTGTCCTACCGCAGGGGTAAAACCGGGCCGCTTTTCAGCACTGGCGAGCGCAATGGAGAAAAGACCCGCATGGTAAGCCTGGTTTATCCCGGCCCACCGGGTGGGAAATTACTCCAGTTGCATCTGTCGGAAACCGTTCATCAGCGCCAGGCATTGATTCGCGGTATTTTTGCCTACATCGTGATTCCCCAGTTGCTGTTGATCCTGATTGCAACCGGAGTCGTCGTGTATGGGCTTAAACAAGGCATGATGCCGCTGGAGCGTCTGCGGCATGAAGTTGCCAAGAGGCAACGCGATGACCTGAGCCGTCTGGATGAGACCAAAGCGCCCGAAGAAGTGCGCCCCCTGATAGACGCCGTGAATAACTTGCTGGAAAGATTGAAACAGGCCATGCAGGCGCAAAAACGTTTTATTGCCGATGCCTCGCATCAGCTGCGCACCCCGCTTGCCGGCCTGAAAACTCAAGCCGAGCTGGCATTGCGCGAAAATGACATGGAGCGGAAGCAGCGCACCCTGGAGCAACTGTTTATCAGTGCCCGGCGTAGTGCCCATCTGGCAAACCAGCTTCTGGCGCTGGCACGCAACGAACCGGAGGGGCAGGGAGACAATACCTTTGTCCGGATCGACCTCAACCAGCTGGCCCAGGAATGCACAATGCTCTGGGTGCCTGTGGCGCTGGAAAAAAATATTGACCTGGGGTTCGAAGAAAGCCCGTTTCCGGTGCAGGTGCGCGGAGACTCAACCAGCCTGATCGAGATGCTTGGCAACCTGATCGACAATGCGATCCGTTATACGCCGACGGGAGGGCATGTCACAGTCAAAGTGAATTACACGCCGGGTGCAGCCATGCTGTGTGTGGAGGACAATGGCATGGGAGTCGAGCCGCAATATCGCGAGCGGGTATTCGAACGCTTTTATCGCATTCTCGGCAGCGGTCAGAGCGGCAGCGGGCTGGGCTTGGCTATCGTAGCCGAAGTGGTCAAGCGTCACGGTGCGGAAATTACGTTGGAGCCAGGAAGCAACGGTAAGGGAACACTGATCAGTATCCATTTTCCAATCATGGCATGATCGGGAAAAGGGCACTTTGAGCCCGTTTCATAGCGGAAAAGCTATGGCATAAAATCCAGGCCAACATCAAAACATCAAGTAGACTGACTGGTTGGAAAATACCAAGGGAAAATCATCAACTGCGCGTTGCATGGCGTTGAATGATAATTGCAGCAGTAACTCGTTTGGAGAAGTGTCTTGAAGAGGAATATTCTTATATTGGGAACACCTTTTGCGCTTGCCTTGATGGTAAATTGCCTTGTGGCGGGAGCGGCTATTGTTGTCTTCACGACGTTGAGCGTGCCCTTCATGTTTGCGCTCGCTGCCCTGAGTTCGTTTATTGCCATCCTGATTGGTCACTGGTACATAATGCGACAGTTGAAGCATGTGGCAACTGACAGTCAGGATGATAAATGGTCGAGCCACTCCATGGTTGGCGCGCTAATTGGGAACGTTCGCGAAAAAACCGAAAGCAGGTATGTTAGCGTCACCCATGCCGTTTCTGACACCATTGAGCAAAGCTCCCTTTCTTTGGCGGCGACGTCCCATAGAGTTGACCAACTGAGAAAAAATACCCATCTTGCCACGGAGCAATCCGAAGAGATTGCCAATGCCGCCGAGACCATACTGGCAACCACACGCCAATCTTCGGAAAATGCCGCCAATGCCGCGCAATTTGCCGTTCAGACCAAGGAGAACAGTTCGCAAGGAAGGGCGGCGTTGCAGCAAGCCATAAACGATCTTCATCTGATGAGTAAACGCACGCAGGAGACTTCAGGGCTGGTGTCCAGATTGACCGAGAGCTCCAGGCGGATTCAGGAAATTACGCAAGTCATCGACACGATCGCCAAGCAAATAAACTTGTTGGCCCTGAATGCAGCCATTGAGGCAGCCCGCGCGGGAGAGCAAGGACGTGGATTCGCCGTTGTGGCAGATGAAGTTCGCAAGCTTGCCGAAAAAACCTCGGCTGCTACCAGCCAGATCGGCGGGATGGTCACAGAAATCGGAGAGGAAACCATAGCCGCTGCCAACACGATGACTTCTCTTGCAGAAGAGGTGGCGCACGGTGTCAACAGCATTGGGGAGGTCGGGGTTCAGCTTGACGGCATATTGGAACATACCGCCGCACTGGAAGAGCAAGTGCTTGCGATTGCAAGAGGCGCCGAGGGCAATCATCAGCAGGTGGATCAAATATCAGCATCCATTGCTGCGATACACAACGAATTGCTGGGCATCGAAAGCGAAATGAAAGGCGTGTCGGAACAAACCATGGTTCTTTCCGATTTAAGCGAAGGGATGTATGAATCGCTTGCCGAGTTGAACCTCGATACAGTGCACAACCGGCTGTTCAAGGTTGCACGAAATGCGGCGGATCGTATCGAGCACATCTTCGGGCAGGCGGTACATAGCGGCCAGATCAGCATGGATGACCTGTTTGACCGGAAATATCAGCCGATACCGAATACCAACCCAACGAAATACACCACTCGTTTCGATAAGTTTACGGATCGAGTGCTTCCCGATATCCAGGAAAAAGTCTTGGGGGAAAACCCCAATGTGGTATTTGCGGCAGCAATCGATCCGAATGGGTACATCCCCACGCATAACCAGAAATTCTCCAAGCCGCTCACGGGAAACCTTGAAACGGACATAGCGAACAACCGCACCAAACGGCTCTTCAATGATCGCACCGGATCGCGTTGCGGCAGCCACACGAAAAAGATGCTGATCCAGACCTACAAGCGCGACACCGGTGAAATCATGCACGACATTTCCGTTCCGATCATGATTCAGGGCAAGCATTGGGGTGGGTTCAGGATGGGATATAGGGCCAGCTAATAGGCTCGGACGCTGCTTTCGATATCCGGCAGTTGGATTCCTTCATACAAGGCGCGGCAAACGGGTTATCGCGCTGCGTTCAGCCAGCGTTGCGCTCTTTCCCGGTTTTGCAGGGACTTGAAATCTGTTGCCTGCTGCGCCCGTGCGGCACGCAACGCGATCAGGCCCAGCTGGGCAGTGGCCAATGCGTCCGCCAGGGCATTGTGCCGCGCATCGTTGCGTATGGAGAAATGCTTTAACCAGTCATCCAGTGCGAGATATTTTTGCGCATACTGCGGAAAAAACTCGGGCAGCAAATAAGCCAGATCGGCCCATGTGTGGCGGAATTCGATGCCGAGAAATTTCTTGCAAGCCTTGCGCAGCATGGTT
>MGWS01000003.1:0-3633 GCA_001801105.1 Gallionellales bacterium GWA2_60_18 | reverse complement strand
CGGCAAAAGCGATACGCCCGGCGTGTATGGCTACCGCACCGATGGCGATCAGGTGATCGTCGGCCAGATTGAGGCCGCTGGTTTCAACATCCACCACCACGATCCGGTCGCGGGCAAGATCGGCTTTGCAGTCAGCGGATATTTTCAGTTTGAGCGCTTCCAGCCGCATCTTTTGTTCTGCCTGCAGTGCGACTGCGGGCTGCCTGAAGTGCGCTAGCAGGTTTTTTATCACAGGCGGTATTCCATGGCCAGGCGGCTTTGCATCTTGCGCGATTGGCGGAACGCCTCTTTCAGTATGCGCCTGTCCAGGTCGTTAAGTTGCTCCGGGTTGATCCGGTTGTCCATGGCCGCGCCCTGCGCGCTGCATTCATATTGATGCAGCAAACGCATGGTTTGCAGAAAATAGAACGCTTCTATCCAGCCCTCGATTTCTGCCGTACCGATATGCAGCGGCCCGGCAATATCGCGCAAGCGCTGTACGGTATTGGTGGCGCTGCTGCCGGACGCCAGGCTGAGGATGCGTGCCGCATCGACAAACGGAGTCGTGCCGTTCAGCTTGATGTCCAGAGTTTGCTGCTGCCCCACGACGAAGTCGCGGATTACGCCTAATGGCGGGCGGTTGCGCAATGCGTTGGCGGCCATCTGATGCAGGAAGCGCGGCACACCCGAAATCTTTTTGCCCAGCCAGGCGCGCAATGCGCCAGCCAGCGATGCATTGCCGTGCAGGCTGCGGAAATCGAAAAAGATCGAGGCGTTGAGCAGATCTTCCGGGCTGCCGTGATCGATCCATTCGGCAAAGGTTTTCTGCCATTCGTCCAGGGCCAGGCACCACTTGGGATTGCTCGCCATGATGCCGCCGCTGCACAGCGGGAAGCCGCAGCCGGCCAGCGCATCATTGATGCGCTTTGCCGCCGGCAACAGACGCTGGCGCACCGCATCCGCCGTTTCGCCCTCGGGCACGCTGAAGATGATCCCGTTGTCCTGGTCGGTGTAGAACGTCTGTTCCAACCTGCCTTCCGATCCCAGCGCCAGCCAGCAGAACCCCGCCTGGGTCGAGTTCGGATGCTGCAATCCCGAAGCGATGCATTCCAGCTCGATGATGCGCGTCGTCAGCAAATCGTTCAGCGTGGAGATCAGCTGGGTGATCTGCTCAGCCGCCACGCCTTGCGCCATCATGTTATGGGTCAGTTCGCGGATATCCTTGCTCAGCGAGATCAGGGTGGCGATGCTGTCTGCCTGCCTGAGCGAGGCGCTGAGCTGGCGCAGCCCGACGCGTTGCAATCCAAACAGGTCGCGTTCGGAAATGATGCCGCGCAGCGTGCCGTCCGGCTCCGTCACCAACACATGGCGGAAGCCTTCCCTGGCCATCACCATCGCGGCCTCATAGGCCAATGCGCCGGGCGGCAGGGTGACGGGGTTGCCGCTCATCACGTTGCCGATCGGCTGGTCGATGGACAAGTCCGCAAGCACGACGCGATCCAGCAGATCCTTGAGCGTGAAGATGCCCACTGGCCGTTGTGCGGCATCCGTGACGATCATCGAGCCCAGGTGCGCTTCGCGCATCTGCTGCAAGGCTGAGCGTATCGCGGTGCCGGGACTACAGGAGACGGGCGTGCGGCGGATGATGCTTCCCAGCGTGCTGGAAAGCGACTGCTGCTCGGTGGAGGCATGCGACAGCTGCGCCTGCATCGCCTGGGTGGATTGCTCGAACAGCGCGGCGATGCGGCGTGTGCAGAAATCTTTGAACACCAGCGACAGTTCGATTAGCTCAAGAAAATGCTGCGCCGGCAATTCAAAACAGAACACATCTTCTGCGGCGCGATATTCCGAGGTCACCGCGCGCCGTCCCAGCAAGGCGCCCACGGGAAAACACTCGCCTTCATGGAGTTCCAGTACCGCATCCTGGGGCGTGTTGGCGATGCGTGTGCCGCGCACCAAACCCTGCTTGATCACGAGAAAGCGCGTCGCCGGACCTTGTTGCGGCGATGCGATCACCTCGCCCTTGGCGTAATAGGCAAGCTGCATCCGCTCCAGCATCCAGAGCAAATGCTGGCGCTCCATGCGGTCGAACGGTGCGTGCCTGGCAAAGAAACTCAATTGTGAAGAATGAATTGCGCTCAATGTTTCGCCCTCATCAAAAATCATCTCGAAGCCGATTCCGTATCGACCCAGCCAGTAAAAAGCCTCGCCTATTTTGCGACGGCAGTCCCGTCAAGCACACTCCTCGAGCGATGCCGGAATGGGTTGAAGCAGTCGCTGCCGCGCGGCTATTGTCGCTTATCTTTGTGGCCAGTGCACTCGGGAGTTTTCTTACATGAAACTTACAATCAGGGCGATTTTTGATTATTTATGGGCAAATGATTTCATTAAGCGTTGACAGATCAAGCGGAAAAAAATTACATTAGTCCTACCCCAAACGCGTCCTCGCGGACGTATATCACTCGCATCAGGAGATCGCATGTCCAACATTCAGTCCATATTGCATGAAACCCGCGTTTTCAACCCTTCCGAAGAGTTCGTCAAGCAGGCCAACGTCTCCGGCATGGAAGGCTATCGCGCCTTGTGCAAGGCGGCGGAACAGGATTACGAGGGTTTCTGGGCCAAGCTGGCGCGCGAAACCCTGCTGTGGAAGCAGCCTTTCACCAAGGTGCTGGATGAGAGCAACGCGCCTTTCTACAAGTGGTTCGAGGACGGCGAGTTGAATGTTTCCTACAACTGCCTCGACAAGCATTTGTCCAGCCAGCCGGAAAAGACCGCGATCATTTTCGAGGCCGACGACGGCACGGTGACCAGAATCAATTACCGCGACCTGCACGCGCGCGTCTGCCAGTTCGCCAACGGCCTGAAATCGCGCGGCATCAAGAACGGTGACCGGGTCATTGTCTACATGCCGATGAGTATCGAGGCGGTGGTCGCGATGCAGGCCTGCGCGCGCATCGGCGCGATCCATTCGGTGGTGTTCGGCGGTTTTTCCTCCAAGAGCCTGCACGAGCGCATCACCGATGCCGGGGCGACAGCGGTGATTACCGCTGATGCGCAAATGCGCGGCGGCAAGGTGATGCCGCTGAAACCGGCGGTGGATGAAGCGCTGACGATGGGCGGTTGTGAGATGGTGCACAGCGTCATCGTCTACCGGCGCGCCGCTTGCGAAACCGCATGGAAAGCCGGTCGCGACATCTGGTGGTACGACTTGGCGGCAGGGCAGGGCATGACCTGCGAACCGGAATGGGTCGGCGCGGAACACCCGCTGTTCATCCTCTACACTTCCGGCTCCACCGGCAAGCCCAAGGGCGTGCAGCACTCCAGCGGCGGCTACCTGCTCGTGGCGATGCTGTCGATGCAATGGGTGTTCGATTACAAGCCCACGGATGTTTTCTGGTGCACCGCCGACGTGGGTTGGGTCACCGGCCACAGCTATGTCACCTACGGCCCGCTGGCGATGGGTGCGACGCAGGTGATCTTCGAGGGCGTGCCGACTTACCCCGACGCGGGGCGCTTCTGGAAGATGATCCAGGATCACAAGGTGACGACGTTCTACACCGCCCCCACCGCGATCCGCTCGCTCATCAAACTCGGCGGTGACTTGCCGAGGAAGTACGATTTATCCAGCCTGCGCCTGCTCGGCTCGGTCGG
>MGWS01000002.1 GCA_001801105.1 Gallionellales bacterium GWA2_60_18 | reverse complement strand
ACACAACAGAGCAGTGAAATAGTTTAAGCTCGCAACCCAAGGGCTTTACTACTGATTGATGGTAGGGCTACGGGGGGCAGGTCACATCATGCCTTAAACCGAATTGGTTATCAATAAAGCGACATTCATGTTCCCACTTATACCTCACCGAATATCTGGTTTTGGCCTTGGATTCAACCGGTGGATGCAACAGATTGAGCGAATCTTTCCGCCATTAGAAATACCGCTTATCAGGCGTTCCCGATACCGCTAGTTGGCATCTCAATCTGCTTGGCAAAATCCAGCATGCGTTTGATCGGCAGCACCGCGCGCGGGATGATCGCCGGATCGACATGTATCTCGTTCTTCCCTGTCTCCAGCACTTCCGCCAGGTTGCGCAGGCCGTTCATCGCCATCCACGGGCAGTGGCTGCAACTGGTGCAGGTCGCGCCGACCCCGGCGGTGGGCGCTTCGATGAAGACCTTGTGCGGCGACAGGGCGCGCATCTTGTGCAGGATGCCGTTGTCGGTGGCGACGATGAATTCGGGCGCGTCGAGCCGTTGCGATGCCTTGATGATCTGGGTGGTGGAGCCGACCACGTCGGCCAGTTTGACCACCGCGCGCGGCGACTCGGGATGCACCAGCACTTTGGCCAGCGGATGCTGCGCCTTCAGCTCGATCAGTTCCTGCGCCTTGTATTCGTCGTGCACCACGCACGAGCCCTGCCACAGCAGCATGTCCGCGCCGGTCTGCTCCTGGATGTAGCCGCCCAGATGCCGGTCCGGTGCCCACAGTATCTTCTTGCCCTGTTCCTTGAGATGTTTCACCACCGGCAGCGCGATCGAGCTGGTCACCATCCAGTCGGCGCGCGCCTTTACCGCCGCGCTGGTGTTGGCGTACACCACCACGGTGCGGTCGGGATGCGCGTCGCAGAAGGCGGCGAATTCATCCGCAGGGCAGCCGAGGTCGAGCGAGCATTCCGCCGCCAGCTCCGGCATCAGCACACGCTTTTCGGGGTTGAGTATCTTGGCGGTCTCGCCCATGAAGCGCACGCCTGCGACCACGATGGTCTTGGCCGGATGGCGGTGGCCGAAGTTCGCCATGTCGAGCGAGTCGGACACGATGCCGCCAGTCTCCTCGGCCAGATCCTGCAAATCCGGATGCACGTAGTAATGCGCCACCAGCACGGCATCCTGTTCCTTGAGCATGCGCTTGATGCGCGCGATCAGCTCATGCCTTTCCTGCACATCGGGTTCGCGCGGCACCCTGGCCCACGCCTGCACCGTGGCGCACCCTGATTGCGCGGCGTCGGGATGGTCATACGGGATGTAGATGATGTCTTCTTGCATAATTATTGTTCCAGTTATCCCCCGCTAAATCCCCCGCTCACTTCGTTCGCCGCCCCCTTTTTCAAAGGGGGCTATGTGATCCCCCTTTGCAAGGGGGAGTTAGGAGGGATTCGAATTTGCGCCCAGTCTCAATGCCACCTCGGCATGGATCACCTCCAGTACCGCTTCAGTTTCCATTAGCACTTGGCGATCATCAAACCGCAACACCTTTAGCCCGATACCCGCCAGCGACTCATCGCGTTTTCCATCCCTGATCTGATGCTCAGGTTCAAAATGTTGCGCGCCATCCAGCTCGATCACCAGTTTTGCTTTTGGACAGTAAAAGTCCACGATGAACGATAGTAACGGTTTTTGCCGGTAAAACTGAACCCCATGAATCTGCTTGTTTCGCAAACGCCGCCACAAGTGTGATTCCGTCTCGGTCATGTTTGAGCGCAGCGCTCTGGAAAACTGTTTCAGCTTTTTGTTATAGGGCTGCACAAATCCCCCGCTCACTTCGTTCGCCGCCCCCTTTTGCAAAAGGGGGAATGGGGGGGATTTCCCGCTCCGGCAACTGCAAGATCGCAGCACGGTTACTGGGTGAAAAAACTTTGTCCGCCGCATCCTGCCACGGCAACCACTTGAAGTTCAAGTGCTCGCGCGGTTCGAGCTGGATGGCAACGGGATGGGGCAGTTGCAGGCCGAACACGTGCTCGGTGTTGCGGGTGACGCCGGGCGCATAGCGGTGACGCCAATGCGGGTAGATCTCGTAGTCGTTCTGCGTCTGCCAGTCGGCCAGTGCGTATAGACTTGCATCCAGCCCGGTTTCTTCGCTCACTTCGCGGATCGCGGTGTCGCGCAACGCCTCGCCCGGTTCGATGCTGCCGGTGACCGACTGCCAGTAGCCGGGATGGTCGGCGCGCTCCAACAACAACACCTCAAGCGCAGCGGTATAGACCACTACCAGCACCGAGACCGGCTGTTTGAAGTGGGGCATTAACCGAAGAATATCCAGAATGCTTTGCCGCGTTGTCGCCAATACAGCGTCGTGTCGGCGAAGATGTCCTGTGCGATCTCGCGATCGTTGGCGGACAGGCCCAGCGTGGCGCTGGCATTGCGCAGCAGCAACGCATAGCCCGCCGTTTCGCCGCGCCACGACAGGTCGCACAGCGCATCGGCCAGCGCATCCCAGTTCGCGCCGAACTCCGGCGGGAAGCCGGCAGCGCGCGCCAGCACATCGAGCAGGTTCTGCTTGCCCTTGACGCCCTTGAGGTCGGCCTCGAACAACGCAAAGCTCGCATCATTGGCGGCGGCGCGCAGTTCGTCCACGCCGCAGACCAGCGTATAGCTTCCTGCTGCTGCAATATCGTTCAGTTGTTGTGCCAGCGGATTCATGGCTAGTCCTTGATGCGTTTGAAGGTCCGGTAATGGTCGGCGCTGTAATAACACTCCGGCAGCGGCCCGCACACGATGCGCCTTGCGCCGCGATTGCGCGCGCCCGGCGTCTTCACCGTGTACTCGCGGTAATAGCCGCGATGCTGTTGCGGCAGGATACGTTCGTAGTTGCCGAACGCCCTGTCGTCCTGCGGGTAGGCGAACGGCCCGCCGCGCTCGATGGTCTGCAAGGTTTCGCGCGCCTCGGCGGGCAACGCGGTTGCCGCAATGGTTGGCAACCCGGTTGGTTCATGTCGCCCGGCCTGTGCGGACGGCAGCCACAACAACACAGCCAGCAGTGCCCACTCAAAACGCAGGGAACGCAACATCATCAGCCCTTATTCAGTCACAAACCCACAAGGTAGGATGGGTTGAGCGCAGCGATACCCATCGTCAATATCGAAAAATGATGGGTATCGCTGCGCTCAACCCATCCTACTTAACTGCGGCATCGTTTATTCCTTGAGCACTTCCGCCGTGGTCTGCACTTGCTGGCGCAGGCGGATATGCAAATCGCGCAACTGGCGTTCATCCACCGGGCTGGGCGCGTGGGTCAGCAGGCATTGCGCGCGCTGTGTCTTGGGGAAGGCGATCACGTCGCGGATGGACTCGGCGCCGGTCATCATGGTGACGATGCGGTCCAGTCCGAATGCCAGCCCGCCGTGCGGCGGCGCGCCGTATTGCAGCGCATCGAGCAGGAAGCCGAACTTGAGTTGCGCCTCTTCCGCGCCGATGTTGAGCGCGCGGAATACCAGGCTCTGCACTTCTTCCTTGTGGATACGCACCGAGCCGCCGCCCAGCTCCCAGCCGTTCAGCGCCAGGTCGTAGGCCTTGGCCAGACAGCGCCCCGGATCGGTTTCCAGATATTGCAGGTGCTCGTCTTTCGGGCTGGTGAACGGGTGATGACAGGCGACCCAACGCTTGCCCTCGTCGTCATACTCGAACATCGGGAAGTCCACCACCCACAGCGGCTCCCATGCCTTGCCGTTGGTGTGGCTCTTGTCGTGGCCGATCTTGCTGCGCAACGCGCCGAGTGCGTCGTTGACGATCTTGGCCTTGTCCGCGCCGAAGAAGATGATGTCGCCGTTCGCAGCACCAGTGCGCTCGACGATGGTCTTCAGCGCCGCTTCGTGCAGGTTCTTCACGATTGGCGATTGCAGGCCGGTTTCGTTAAGTTGCGTGATGTCGTTGACCTTGATGTAGGCCAGCCCTTTCGCGCCGTAGATGCCGACGAATTTGGTGTACTCGTCGATCTCGCCGCGGGTGAATACCGCACCACCCGGCACGCGCAACGCGGCCACGCGACCGGTCTCGGAATTCGCCACGCCGGCGAACACCTTGAATGCGACATCCTTCACCGCGTCGGTGACTTCGGTCAGCTCCAGCGTCACGCGCAGGTCGGGCTTGTCCGAACCGAAACGCGCCATCGCCTCGGCATGGCTCATGCGCGGGAACGGGTTGGGCAGATCGACATCCAGCGCTTCCTTGAACACGGTGCGCATCAGCTCTTCCATCAGCGCGGTGATCTGCGTCTCGGTCAGGAACGAGGTCTCGATATCGACCTGGGTGAATTCCGGCTGGCGGTCGGCGCGCAGGTCTTCGTCGCGGAAGCACTTGGTGATCTGGTAATAGCGGTCGAAACCGGACACCATCAGCATCTGCTTGAACAGCTGTGGCGATTGCGGCAGCGCGAAGAATTCGCCCGGATGCACGCGCGACGGCACCAGATAATCGCGTGCGCCTTCCGGCGTGGACTTGGTCAGCATCGGCGTCTCGATGTCGAGGAAGCCGCGACTGTCGAGGAAGCGGCGGAACGCCATCGCCACCTTGTAACGCAGCATCATGTTCTTCTGCATCTGCGGGCGGCGCAGGTCGACCACGCGATGGGTCAGGCGCACGTTCTCCGACAGGTTCTCGTCGTCGAGCTGGAACGGCGGTGTCACCGCCGTATTCAGCACCTCGATCTCGTGACACAGGATCTCGATCTCGCCGCTGGTGATATTCGAATTGGTCGTGCCTTCCGGGCGGCGGCGCACCTTGCCGGTGATGCGCAGCACGAATTCGCTGCGTACCGATTCGGCGATCTTGAACATGTCGGCACGGTCGGGATCACACACGACTTGTGCCAGACCTTCGCGGTCGCGCAGGTCGATGAAGATCACCCCGCCGTGATCACGGCGGCGGTGCGCCCAGCCGCAGATACTGACGGTCTGGTCGAGTTGGTCGGTGTTGAGGAGTCCGCAGTAATGAGTTCGCATGGTTCTGTTTTTAATTGAAATTCGGATTAACCATGCGCAGCCGGCTGCTCGCCTGCCTGCGATGGCACGTTTTCGGGCGTGGCGACCACACCCATCGAGACGATGGTGCGCAGCGCCACGTCCACCGACATATCCAGCTCGATGGTGTCCGCCTTGCGCACGTAGAAATAGAAGCCGTTCACCGGACTGGGCGTGGTGGGGATGAACACCGCGACATGTTCATCGTCGAGACGGCGTCCCACCTCGCCCGGTACGCTGGTCTGGAACGCCAGCGACCAAGCTTCGGGATGGGGATAACGTACCAGCAGCACCTTGCGGAACGAATGGCCGTCGCTGGCCAGCAGCGTATCGCTGACCTGCTTCACGCCCTTGTAGATGCTGCCGACGAACGGCACATGCAGCATGGCTTTTTCCGCCGCCGCCAACAGGCGCTGGCCGAACACGTTGCGCACCAGCAGGCCGGTCAGCAACACCACACCCAGCGTCAGGATGATGCCCCAGCCCGGGATGTGTATGCCCAGCAACCGGTCCGGATGCCAGTGTTCCGGCAGCAGCAGCAGGGTCTGATCCATCGTGCCGATGGTCAGCTCCAGCACCCAGAAGGTGATGCCGATCGGGATCCAGACCAGCAGGCCGGTGATGAGGTATTTTTTCATGGCTCAGGCTGCTGTGCCGGCAGAGGGGCAGGAAGCGGCATTGGCGCAGGGCGCACAGGCAGCATCCGGTTTGGGTGCAGCCTTGGGCTTGTCCTTGAAATCGGTGACGTAATAACCGCTGCCCTTCAGCTGAAAACCGGCTGCGGTCAACTGTTTCGCAAACGTCTCCTTGCCGCATTCCGGGCAGACCGTCAGCGGCGCATCACTCATTTTTTGCATCACATCCTGCTGCGTGCCGCAACTGGAGCAGGCATAAGCGTAAATAGGCATGATTTCAACTCCGGTCGAAAAATCAAAGGCGCGCATTATACCCGAGCCAATAGCCTATTTCAGCAGGTTTCATGCCATGCATCGCCTCTTTGAAGCAGGCCCGATCCCCTGCCCCGTTGCAGCTCCGGTCGGCGGATCACTGCAACCTATCTGCAATAAAACCGGCATCCGGATGAAACATGCGGCAGTTACCCTTGCCCGAATGACGGCCATACCAGTTACCGCTTCAGCCCGCCGCGCGTTCGTCACAAAACCGTAACCTCTTATTAATCAATTTTTCATGTTCGCCACTTAATCTGCCGCGGTCGCAACTAGGGCGGCTTTCCAATTTATCTACAGGGAGATTGATAATGCAACGAGCATTCGTAACACGCAAGAAACTCATTGGTGCCGCAGTCGTTGCCGCTGCACTGGCCGCACCAGGGATGGCATTGGCCGATAACGAAAACGTCACCATCTATGGCACGCTGAACATGGACTATGAGTCGGCACACAACGACAACAACACTGCATTCAATTCGCAGCGCCTGTCCACCAGCTCATCGAACCTCGGCTTCAAGGGCAAGGAAGACCTGGGCGACGGACTGAAAGCGTTCTACCAGCTCGAATCGCAACTCGACATGACCGGCGCCGGCAACGCCGGCTTATTTAATGGGGCACGCAACAGCGCAATCGGGCTGGAAAGCAGCTTCGGCACGTTTTTCATGGGCATCTGGGAAACCCCTTTCAGGTTGTCGCACAACAAAGTCGAGCTGTTCGGCAATACCACCAGTTTCTCCTCGACCAACATCATCGGCCAGGAAAGCTTGAGCGGTGCGAAATTCGTGACGCGCAAGAGTTCCATAGTGCAATACTGGTCGCCGAAGTTCGACGGCTTCCAGGCAAAGCTGTCTTACTCGCCTGAAGCCACGACAACCACAAAAAAGACGGAGTGGTCGTTTTCCGCAGAGTATGAGAACGATATGCTCTATGCCACCTATGCCTACGACAGCAAAAAGAATCAGAAATCGACTGTGGCAGACCTGACCAATACCGCCAACCGCGTGGTCGGCGCCTATAAATTCAAAGACGGCCAGGTCGGTTTGACCTACGAGCGCTTGAGTGTGGCGCAGGCAGCTGGCAGTACCTCTACAGCCTCGCGCAACGCATGGGAACTGTCGGGCAAATACAAGGCGGGCAACAGCAACTTCGGAGGGTTCTACACCCGCGCAGGCGACCTTTCCGGCACTGCAGAATCCGGCGCGAAGCAGTTCGCCCTGCGCTACGGCTACAACTTGTCCAAGCGCACCGAACTGTGGAGTGCTTACACCAAGCTGGATAACGATACCAACGCCAAGTATGCTTTTGCACACAATGCATTCGGTACGGCGACAGCAAACGCCACCTTGTCCGCTTTGGGCGTGGGCATGATCCACAAATTCTGATCCGGCGCGAGTCGACTCTGCAAAACCAGCGGGCGCCTGCGAGCGCCCGTTTTCATAACGAATTCTTGGCGAGAGTCAAAGCTAATCATTTTTATTCAATTAGTTAAAAGCATGAAAAATCAATCTAAAACGTAATCAAACTGTCATGTTCTGTCACTAACATGCCATCCGTCACCCGATGTGACTCAACTGTAAATTCAAATTTTGGAGAATCCATTATGCGCAAATCGAACAACCTGAAGATGCTTGGTGTAGCAACACTGATCGGCGGCCTGTTCGCCGCATCGGCTCAATCTGCACTGGCAGCCGAACCGATCATCACGATTGACGGTTCCAGCACGGTCTACCCGGTCACCGAAGCAGTAGCCGAAGATTTCCAGAAGTCCAAGAAGGGCGCGATCAAGGTCACTGTCGGCATCTCCGGTACCGGCGGCGGTTTCAAGAAGTTCTGCCGTGGCGAGACCGATATTGCCGACGCCTCCCGCCCCATCCTCCAGAAGGAAATGGATGCCTGCAAGGCAGCCGGCATCCAGTACATCGAGCTGCCGGTGGCGTTCGACGCACTGACCGTGATCGTCAACCCGAAGAACAAGTTCGTCGACCATCTGACCGTGGCTGAGCTCAAGACCATGTGGAATCCGGCCTCCCAAGGCAAGGTCAACAACTGGAACCAGATCCGCGCCTCCTTCCCGAGCGCACCGCTCAAGTTGGCCGGCGCCGGTTCCGATTCCGGCACCTTTGACTACTTCACCGAAGCCATCGTGGGTAAGGCCAAGTCCAGCCGTGGTGACTATCAGGCGACCGAAGACGACAACGTGACCGTGCAGTTCGTGTCCCGTGACGTAAACGCCATGGGCTATCTGGGTCTGGCCTACTATATGGAAAACAAGGGCAAGCTCAAGGCCGTGCCGATCAAGGTGGACGACAAGTCGCCAGCGGTGATGCCCAGCGTGGAAACGACCAACAAGGGCACTTACCAACCGCTGTCGCGCCCGATCTTTATCTATGTCAACGCCAAGTCTGCCGACAAGCCTGAAGTCAAGGAGTTCGTGCAGTATTACCTGAAGCACGCCGGCGCGCTGTCCAAGGAAGTCGGTTATGTGGATTTGCCGGTCAAGGCCTATGAACTGGCGCTCAAGAACTTCAACAACAAGAAGCTGGGCACCGGCTTCGGCGGCATCGCCGAAGTGGGCGTGAGCGTCGAAGACCTGCTGACGCGCGAAGGCAAGCACTAGCAGCCTGTCAGTATCTCAATCAGGGCGCGAACTTGATGTTCGCGCCTTTTTCATTCTAGTTCAATAAGTTATGCGGCAATACATTTTTTAGTAACAGAACTGTAATGTTTCCTTGTTAGAATTCACGGTCTTCGAACACTGCCCGACTATCGGAACCGACCACCGTGAAGAACCGCCTGCACAAAAACCCCTGGCGCCATCTGCGCGAACGGCTCATCGAAGCGGTACTGTTCCTCGCGGCCTTTTCGGCGGTGCTGATCACGCTGGCCATCGTGGCCATCCTGCTGTACGAGTCGATGAGCTTTTTCGGGCACGTCTCCATTTTTGAATTCCTCACCAGCACGGTCTGGACGCCGCTGTTCGAGGACGCGCATTACGGCGTCCTGCCGCTGGTCGCCGGGACGCTGGTCACTTCGGCAGTCGCGCTGCTGGTGGCGATTCCGATCGGCACCATCATCGCCATCTACCTGTCCGAATTCGCGCCGCACAAGGTGCGCGAGATCGTCAAACCGTTCCTGGAGCTGCTGGCCAGCGTACCCACCGTGGTATACGGCTATTTCGCCCTGATGATCGTCACACCGCTGCTGCAGATCGTCATGCCGGAGCTGAACGGCTTCAACATGCTCGGCCCCGGCATCGTGATCGGCATCATGATCGTCCCCTATGTCTCATCGCTCTCCGAGGATGCGATGCGCGCCGTGCCGATGTCGTTGCGCGAAGGCTCGTATGCGATGGGCGCGACCCGCTTCCAGACCGCGATAAAGGTAGTGACGCCTTCCGCCATCTCCGGCATCATCGCCGCCTACATTCTGGGCATGTCGCGCGCCATCGGCGAGACCATGGTGGTCGCCATCGCCGCCGGGCAGCAGCCCAATTTCACCTGGGACCCGCGCGAATCGGCCGCCACTATCACCGCCTATATCGTGCAGGTCGCGCTGGGCGATCTGCCGCACGGCTCCATCGGCTACCAGAGCATCTTTGCCGTCGGTCTGGTGCTGTTCCTGATGACACTGGCCTTCAACATCCTCGGCCACATGGCGCGCCAGCGTTTCCGCGAGATTTACTGACATGGCAACACCGCAAAACAGCAAAAAACTCCGTTCGCTGATCCGGCGCCTCAAGTTCAACGACTATGTCTTCTCGCTGGTCGGTCTGGTCTGCATGATGCTGGGCGTGATCACGCTGCTGGCGCTGTTCACCAACCTGCTGATCGACGGTATGGAGCGCTTGAACTATGACTTCTTCACCTCTTTCCCGTCGCGTCGTGCCGCACAGGCCGGCATCCTGTCCGCCTGGGTCGGCACCACGCTGGTGATGCTGGTCACAGCCATCGTCGCCATCCCGTTGGGGGTCGCCGCCGCGGTCTATCTCGAGGAATACGCGCCGAAGAACCTACTCACCGCCATCATCGAAATCAACGTCAGCAACCTGGCCGGCGTCCCCTCCATCGTGTACGGCCTGCTGGCGCTGGGGCTGTTCGTCTATCAGATGGATCTCGGGCAGAGCATCCTGTCCGCCGGGCTGACGCTGGCGCTGCTGATCCTGCCCATCGTCATTGTCGCCACGCGCGAATCGCTGCGCACTATCCCGCGCGAGATCCGCGAGGCTGCCTATGCGCTCGGCGCCTCACGCTGGCAGGTGGTTTCCGACCACGTCATCCCCTATGCCAAGGGCGGCATCCTGACCGGCGTGATCATCGGTCTGGCGCGCGCCATCGGCGAGACAGCACCCATCATCACCATCGGCGCGCTGACCTTCATCGCCTTCCTGCCGCCCGCCCCGTTCAGCGGCGACCCGCCCGCCGGCCTGTTCGACTGGCTGCAGGCACCGTTCACGGTGCTGCCGATCCAGATGTTCAACTGGGTATCGCGACCCGAGGAAGCATTCCTGATCAATGCGGCGGCGACCGGCGTGGTCATCATCGTCGGCACTCTGGCGATGAATGCGCTGGCGATCTGGCTGCGTTACCGCATCCGCAAAAACATCAAATGGTAGGAGCCACGGAACAATGACAACATCCGACACCCAAGAACGCTCTGCGACCAATCTGAAGGCCGAGGTGAAGAACCTCAACTTCTATTACGGCAAGGTGCAGGCGCTCAAGAACATCACCATGCCGATCGCCGAGAAACAGGTGACGGCGCTGATCGGCCCGTCCGGTTGCGGCAAATCGACCTTCCTGCGCTGCTTCAACCGGATGCACGACCTTTATCCGGGCAACCGCTATGAAGGTGAGATCGTCCTGCATCCCGACGACACCAACATCATCGCGCGCCAGGTCGACCCGATGGAAGTGCGCATGCGCATCAGCATGGTGTTCCAGAAACCCAACCCCTTCCCCAAGTCGATCTACGAGAACGTGGCCTACGGGTTGCGCGTGCGCGGCATGCGCAACAAGCAGGAGATCGACGGGAAAGTGGAAGAGGCATTGCGCGGCGCGGCGCTATGGAACGAGGTAAAGGATCGCCTGAAGGATCTGGCCTTCAACCTCTCCGGCGGCCAGCAGCAGCGCCTGTGCATCGCCCGCGCGCTGGCCATCGACCCGGAACTGGTGCTGTTCGATGAACCCACCTCCGCGCTCGACCCGATCGCCACCGGCAGCATCGAGGAACTGGTCTCCGAACTGAAGGAGAAGGTGACCATCCTGATCGTCACCCACAACATGCAACAGGCGGCACGCGTCTCCGATTACACCGCGTTCATGTACATGGGCGACCTGATCGAGTTCGGCGAAACCGACAAGATGTTCATCAACCCCACCGATAAGCGCACCGAAGATTACATTACCGGTCGCTTCGGCTAAGCGGCCTGTAATGTAACGGTGCAGGCTAACTTGCTTGCAAGTTAAGCCACGAAGTGGCGGCCGTAGCCATTACGTCACGGGGCGCTTTGGTTAAGTCCGTAGGGTGGGCACGTTTTTTTGTGCCCACGCGCATCCCCACGCCGCGTGGGCACAAAAAACGTGCCCACCCTACCAAGTCTCCGGATCAGCGCTTATCCTCGATGACACCCACGCCGACCTGCACCGTAGCACCGGGCTGGTATGGCAGCGTAGTGGTGATATTGCGCCCGTTGTAGCGATAGACCACCTTGTAACCGCTGATCACTTCGCGGCTGACTTCCACCTCGCGGCAACGCTCGACTTGTTCGGTGCGCGGACGATCCGGATTGGCGACACGGTCGCCGATCACCGCACCAGCGATGGCACCCGCTGCGGTCGCCGCCTTGTTGCCGCTACCGCCGCCGATCTGGCTGCCCAGTATGGCGCCGGCCACGCCGCCGACCACCGAGCCGGTCATCGAGCGGTTCTCATCCGGGTTGGCGACGCGGTCGCCGATCACCGTTCCCGCCACCGCGCCCGCCGCAGTCGCCGCCGTGCTGCCATGACCGCTGCCGACCTGGCTGCCCAGCACCGCACCGGCCACGCCGCCGGCTATTGAGCCGCCCATGGAACGCTCCCTGGGAGCGACCTGTACGGTATCGGTCGAGCATTCGCGCTTTGGCTCGGTGATGCGTTCATAGATCGGGGTACTGGAGATGACCTTTGCGGTATCGGTGAGATCAGCCGCATACGCAGCCCCGCACAGCGAGAGCAGACTCACGACCAATAGACTTTTTTTCATTTTTAGCTCCTTTGAACACCCCCGAACGGGATGCGCAACTATGACAGCCTGTCGCCTCGCCTGTTCGGGCGCAATTGTTTCAAATTGTGAGATCAGGCACTACGGCTGCGGTGGCGGATGAATTCGCGGATGGCGGGCAGGAACGAGATGACGATGATGCCGAGGATCATCAGGGTTAGGTTGTCCTTGATGACCGGAATGTTGCCGAAGAAATAGCCTGCCACGGTCAGGCTGCCGATCCATATCAGCGCCCCCAGCGCGCTGTACAGCACGAACAGGCGGTAGTGCATCAGCCCGATCCCGGCCACGAACGGCGCGAAGGTGCGGATGATGGGAAGGAAGCGTGCGAACAGGACGGTCTTGCCGCCGTGTTTCTCGTAGAACGCATGGGTCTTGTCGAGATGCTCGCGCTTGATGAATCCGTTGGTGCGCTGCAACAACTTCAATCCGAGCAGCCGCCCGATCCAGTAGTTGGTATTGTCGCCGCCGAACGCCGCCAGCATCAGCAACGGCGCGAGCCATTCCAGTTGCAGCGCACCCAGTCCGCACAGCGCACCCGCCACGAACAGCAGCGAATCACCGGGCAGGAAAGGCATTACCACCAGGCCGGTCTCGCAATAGATGATGAGGAACAGGATGGCATACACCCACACGCCGTATTCCTGCGTCAAGGCGAGCAGATGCGTGTCGAGGTGCAGGACGATGTCGATGAATGTGGCCAGCAGGTCCAAGTGGGGCGTCCCGAAGTTGGGTAGGTTGGGTTAGCGCAGCGTAACCCAACATGAATTGCTAAAAACGAATTGCTAAAAATGTCGGGTTACGCGATGAAACCGCTAACCCGACCTACGAAAAGCTTAGGGCAGCACTTCTTCGGCCTCGGTCTTCTCCGGCTTGATGAAATCCTCGCGCGACACGCCGAACAGCATCAGCAACGGGCTGGCGACCAGCACCGAGGAATAGATGCTGAACAGGATACCGATGGTCAACGCCATGGCGAAGTAATGCAGCGTCTCGCCGCCCAGCAGCAACATCGCGCCCACCATCATCTGCGTCGAGCCGTGGGTGATGATGGTGCGCGACATGGTGCGGGTGATGGCATTGTCGATGATGGTCGCCACGCCCGCCTTGCGCATGGTGCGGAAGTTCTCGCGGATGCGGTCAAACACCACCACCGATTCGTTCACCGAATAGCCCAGCACCGCCAGCACCGCGGCCAGCACCGACAGCGAGAACTCCCACTGGAAGAAGGAAAAGAAGCCGAGGATGATCACCACGTCATGCAGGTTGGCGATGATCGCCGCCAGCCCGAACTTCCACTCGAAGCGCAGCCACAGGTAGCCGACGATGCCGAGGCTCACCAGCAGCAGCGCCAGCGCGCCGTTCTCCACCAAGTCCTTGCCGACCTGCGGGCCGACGAATTCCACGCGGCGCATCTCCACGCCGGGATCCTGCTGGCGCAAGCCTGCCATCACGTGTTCGCTCAGTTTCGCGCCGGCAAAGTCCTGCTTGAGCGGCAGATTGATCAGCACATCCTGGCTGGAGCCGAAGTTCTGCACCTGCGCATCGTGCAAGCCCATTCCCCTGAGCTGGCCGCGCATCTTGTCGATATCGGCGGGCTGCGCGTAGTGCACCTCCATCACCGTGCCTCCGGTGAAATCCACGCCGAAGTTAAGCCCCTTGGTCGCGAGGAAGAATACCGCGAACAGGAACGTCACCAGCGAAATGCTGGTCGTGATCTTCCCGTAACTCATGAACGGGATGTCTTTTTTGATCCTGAAGAATTCCATGTGCCGTTATCCTTAACCTGGCGAGCATGACACACTCATGCTCGTTTCCCTCACCCTAACCCTCTCCCGCCAAGCGGGAGAGGGGACAAACGTCTCGCTATGCGAGTATTTCTATCCAATCGCGACTTTGCTCAGCCGCGCTTTGCGCCCGTAGATCAGGTTCACCAGCGCGCGCGACACCAGTATCGCGCTGAACATCGAGGTCAGGATGCCCAGGCACAGCACCACCGCGAAGCCCTTGATCGGGCCGGAACCGAACATGAACAGGGCGACACCCGCGATCAGCGTGGTGACGTTGGAGTCGAGGATGGTACCGAATGCGCGGTCGTAGCCCGCATGGATCGCCGCCTGGGGCGTGACGCCGTTGCGCAGTTCCTCGCGGATGCGCTCGTTGATCAGCACGTTGGCGTCGATCGCCATGCCCAGCGTCAGCGCGATGCCCGCCATGCCGGGCAGGGTCAGCGTGGCCTGCATCATGGACAGCAGCGCCACCAGCAGCAGCAGGTTTGCACCCAGCGCGACCACGGAGATGGTGCCGAACATCAGGTAGTACACGATCATGAACAGCGCGACCATGATGAAGCCGATCTTGGTGGAGTCGAAGCCGCGCTTGATATTGTCCGCGCCGAGGCTGGGGCCGACGGTACGTTCCTCGATGATCTCCATCGGCGCAGCCAGCGCACCGGCGCGCAACAGCAGCGCGGTATCCTGCGCTTCCACGGTATTCATCTGGCCGCTGATCTGCACGCGGCCGCCGCCGATCTCCTCGCGGATCACCGGTGCGGTGACGATCTCGCCCTTGCCCTTTTCGAACAGGATGATCGCCATGCGCTTGCCGACGTTCTCGCGCGTCGCCTCCTTGAATTTGCGCGCGCCCACCCCGTCCAGATTGATATGCACCGCCGCCTCGTTGGTGCGGGCATCAAAGCCGGGCTGCGCGTCGTTGATGCGCTCGCCGGTGAGGATCACCTGCTTCTTCACCAGCAACGGCTTGCCCTCGCGATCCTTGAACATCTCGGTACCGAACGGCGCTGTCGCGCCCTCGACGGCCTGATGCTCCTCATCCACCATGCGCACTTCCAGCGTGGCGGTACGCCCCAGGATATCCTTGGCGCGCGCCGTATCCTGCACGCCCGGCAGCTGCACCACCACGCGGTCGGCGCCCTGCTGCTGGATCACCGGCTCGGCCACGCCCAGTTCGTTGACCCGGTTGCGCAGCGTCACCAGATTCTGCTGGATGGCGGAATCCTGGATGCGGCGTTCGGCCTCGGGCTTCAGCGTGGCGCGCAACAGGAACTCGCCGCCTTCATCCTTGCCGACCAGCACGAAATCGGCGAAACGCTGTTTGATCTCGGTCTCGCCCTTGGCGCGCGCATCGGCGTCGCGGAATTTCACCAGCAGCGCATTGCCGTCGCGGCTGATGCCGGCATAGGCGATGTTCTGCTCGCGCAGCGCGCTGCGGATATCGCCCGTCGCCGCTTCCAGCGCCTTGTCCAGCGCCGCCTTCATGTCCACCTGCAACAGGAAGTGCACACCGCCGCGCAGATCCAGCCCGAGATACATCGGCAGGGCATTCAGGCCGGTCAGCCACTGCGGCGAACGCGACAGCAGATTGAGCGCAACCATATAGTCCTCGCCCAATTGCGCGATCAACATATCCTTGGCCTTGATCTGGCGGTCGGTATCGGCGAAACGCGCCTTGACGCTGTTGCCGTCCAGCGTGACGACTTCCGGAGCCAGCCCCGCATCGTTGAGGACGCCCGTGACGCGGGTCAGCAGCGCGGCATCGGCTTTCAGGCTGGCGCGCAGCGGCGACACCTGCACCGCCGGCGACTCACCATAGAAGTTGGGCAGGGTATAGACCAGCCCGACCAGCAGCACGATCAGGATCAGCAGATATTTCCACAAGGGATAACGGTTCATGACGACCTCATGCACTTCCGCGCCCGCAAAACAGGCTGCGCTGCCGGATGACTTCCGGCATGAAGCGGTTTACTTGATGGACTTGATCGTGCCCTTGGGCAGCACGTTCTGGATGGCGGCCTTCTGCACCGTCACCTCGATGTTCTCGGCCACTTCGATGCCGACATATTCCTCGAACACCTTGCTGACGCGCCCGACCTGACCGCCCAGGGTCACCACCTCATCACCCTTCTGCAGCGCGCCGACCAGCGCCTTGTGTTCCTTGGCGCGCTTGCTCTGCGGGCGCAATACCAGGAAATAAAATACGGCGACCAGCGCGATCAGCGGCAGGAAGTCCATGAAGCCACCCTGCGGGGCTACGGTGGCTGTTTCGGCATAAGCGTTACTGATGAACATCATTCAATCTCCGGGTTGATTCGAAAGGCGTGCATTCTAGCATGAAGGCCATGACGGCTCATGCCTCGCCGCCACGCCTGCGCCGAAATTCCGCCGCAAATTCCGCGAACGAACCGGCTTCGATGGACGCACGAATACCCTGCATCAGCTCCTGGTAATAATGCAGGTTGTGGATGGTGTTCAGACGCGCGCCGAGAATCTCGCCGAGGCGGTGCAGATGGTGCAGGTAGGCGCGGCTGAAATGGCGGCAGGTGTAGCAACTGCATTGCTCGTCCAGCGGGCGCGTGTCCATGCGGTATTGCGCATTCTTGATGCGCACGTCACCGAAGCGCGTGAACAAATGACCGTTGCGCGCATTGCGCGTCGGCATCACGCAGTCGAACATGTCGATGCCCTGCGAAACCGCATCCACCAGGTCCTCCGGCGTGCCCACGCCCATCAGGTAGCGCGGCTTGTCGGCGGGCATCTGCGGCGCGGTGTGCGCGAGGATGCGCAGCATGTCGTCCTTGGGCTCGCCCACCGACAGACCGCCGATGGCGTAGCCGTCGAAGCCGATGTTGGTCAACCCCGCCAGCGATTCGTCGCGCAGGTGTTCGTGCATGCCGCCCTGCACGATGCCGAACAGCGCGTTGGGGTTACCTTCGTGGCCGCGCTTGCTGCGCTCGGCCCAGCCCAGCGACATGCGCATCGACTCGCCCGCCACCTTTTCATCCGCCGGATAAGGCGTGCATTCGTCGAAGATCATCGCGATGTCGGAGTTCAGCACCTTCTGGATGCGCATCGATTCTTCCGGCGACAGGAAGCACTTGTCGCCGTTCACCGGCGAGCGGAACTCCACGCCGCCGCCGGTGATCTTGCGCAACTCGCCGAGGCTGAACACCTGAAAGCCGCCTGAGTCGGTGAGGATAGGACCATCCCAGCCCATGAAGCGGTGCAGCCCGCCATGCGCCGCGATCACCTCCAGCCCGGGGCGCAGCCACAGGTGGAAGGTGTTGCCCAGCACGATGTGCGCGCCGATATCTTTCAATTCCTGCGGCGACATCGCCTTGACCGTGCCGTAAGTGCCGACCGGCATAAAGGCCGGCGTCTCGACCTTGCCGTGCGCCAGTTCCAGCGTGCCGCGCCGCGCCGCGCCGGAGGTGTTGTGTAGTGTGAATTTCATTGCACCCTCTCCCTAACCCTCTCCCGCTTGCGGGAGAGGGGATTGGATATTTCGTTCGATCAGCATCGCATCCCCGTAACTGAAGAAGCGGTATTTCTGTGCCACGGCATGGCGATAGGCGGCGAGCATCTCGCCCATCCCGCCGAACGCGCACACCAGCATCAGCAGCGTGGAGCGGGGCAGGTGGAAGTTGGTGAGCAGCACATCCGCCACCCTGAAGCGGTAGCCCGGCGTGATGAAGATATTCGTCTCGCCCGCGCCAGCTTTCAGTTCGCCTTCCGCAGCCGCGCTTTCCAGTGCGCGCAGGCTGGTGGTGCCGACGCACACCACGCGCCCTCCGCCCGCCTTCGCCGCGTTGACCGCATCCACCGTCGCCTGCGGCACGAAATAGCGTTCGCTGTGCATGGCGTGGTCTTCGATGTTCTCCGCCCGCACCGGCTGGAACGTGCCCGCACCGACATGCAGCGTTACATAGGCGATCCGCGCACCGCGCGCCTGCAAGGCGGCGAGCATGGCCTCGTCGAAATGCAGCCCCGCCGTGGGTGCCGCCACCGCGCCCGCGGCACGCGCGAACACGGTCTGATAACGCTCCTCATCCTCGTCACCCGCAGCATGGGTGATGTAGGGCGGCAGCGGCAGTTTGCCATGGCGTTCCAGCAGCCTTTCCACAGTCTCGTCGCCGTCAAAGCGCAGGTGAAAAAACTCGCCTTCGCGCCCCAGCACCTCGACCGCCAGCCCTTCCAGCACCAGCAGGCTGCCCGCTCCGGGTGACTTGCTGGCGCGCACCTGCGCCAGGGCTTCATGCTCGCCCAGCACGCGCTCGACCATCACCTCGACCTTGCCGCCACTGCCCGCCTTGCTGCCGAACAGCCGCGCCTTGATGACGCGCGTGTCATTCAACACCAGCACATCGCCCGCCCGGATGAGCTGCGGCAGGTCGGCGAACATACGGTCTTGCAGCCCGTTGCCGCGCACATGCAGCAAACGGCTGGCGCCGCGCCGTTCGGGCGGGTGCTGCGCGATCAGGTGCTCCGGCAGGACGAAATCGAATTCTTCGGTACGCATGAAAAACGCCTGAAACTGCATGAATGAAGGCGCGCATTGTAGTTGATGGGGGTATAACTTTCATGGATAATGCGCCGCTCACCTGCCGGGGTGATGGAACTGGTAGACGTGCCGGACTCAAAATCCGGTGCCGCAAGGCGTGAGGGTTCGAGTCCCTCCCCCGGCACCAACACAAGAAATGAAAAAGGCAGGGATACCTGCCTTTTTGCTTTTTGGAGTTGAATCTTGATCTGGAAACCCAACGTCACCGTCGCCGCTGTCATCGAACGTGATGGCCGCTTTCTGCTGGTCGAAGAACAGACCGAGCAGGGTTTGCTGTTCAACCAGCCCGCCGGCCACTGGGAAGACAACGAGACCCTGGCGCAAGGCGCGGCACGCGAAGTGCTGGAAGAATCCGCCTACCATTTCACCCCGCAGCATCTGCTCGGCGTCTATCGCTGGCATTCGAACCATTCCGATGTCACCTATCTGCGTTTCGCCTTCAGCGGCATCGTCACCGGGCACGAGCCGGAGCGCGTGCTGGATGACGGTATCGTACGCGCGGTGTGGATGACGCCGGACGAGATCCGCGCAACGGCAGCGCGCCATCGCAGCCCGCTGATCCTGCGCTGCGTGGAAGACTACCTCGCGGGCAAGCGTTATCCGCTCGACCTGATTACCCACTATGAGTAAAAAGATCATCGTCGGCATGTCCGGCGGCGTCGATTCGTCGGTCGCCGCGCTGTTGCTCAAACAGCAGGGCTACGACGTCACCGGCCTGTTCATGAAGAACTGGGAGGAGGACGACAGCGACGAATACTGCTCTTCGCGCCAGGACCTGCTGGATGCGGTGGCGGTGGCCGATACCATCGGCATCCCGATCGAGGCGGTGAACTTTGCCCGGGAATACAAGGACCGCGTATTCGCCCATTTTCTGCGCGAATACCAGGCCGGGCGCACGCCCAACCCGGATGTCCTGTGCAACGCCGAGATCAAGTTCAAGGCCTTTCTCGACCACGCCATCGCACTCGGTGCGGACTGCATCGCCACCGGCCACTATGCGCAGGTGCGCGAAGCGGGCGGGCTGTTCCAACTGCTCAAGGCCGAAGACGACAGCAAAGACCAGAGCTACTTCCTGCATCGCCTGAATCAGGCGCAATTGAGCAAGGCGATGTTCCCGCTCGGTAAGCTGCTGAAGTCGCAGGTACGCGCCATCGCGGAGCAGCACGGCCTGCCCAACTACGCCAAGAAGGACAGCACCGGCATCTGCTTCATCGGTGAGCGTCCGTTCCGCGAATTCCTCAACCGCTATCTGCCGTCACAGCCGGGCGAGATGCACACGCCGGAAGGCGCGGTGGTCGGGCGACACATGGGGCTGGCGTTCTACACCATCGGCCAGCGCCAGGGACTAGGCATCGGCGGCGGCCGGGACAGCACCGGCGAGCCGTGGTTCGTCGCGGGCAAGGACATGGCCAACAACCGCCTGATCGTGGTGCAGGGGCATGATCATCCGCTGTTGCTCAAGCCGCAGCTGGATGCGCTGGAGATGCACTGGATCAGCGGCAGCGCGCCCGACACCGCACGCGCCTATGCCGCCAAGACACGCTACCGCCAGCAGGATGCGACCTGCCGCATCGCGCTCACGGAGGGTGCCGGCGCCCGCTTCAGCTTCGACGAGCCGCAGTGGGCAGTCACGCCGGGGCAATCGGTCGTCGCCTACGACGGCGATATCTGCCTTGGCGGCGGCATCATCCGCTGAGCTTGCCCCCTACCGTGCCGGCTCGACAAAGGCATCCACTCTCACGCCTGTGACAGGTTTGGGAAAGCATCAAAAATCGCGTATATTGTCAGGTCGTTTTTCTGATTCGCTGCCTGGCATGGAATACATCAAAATACGCGGTGCGCGCACCCACAACCTGAAGAACATCAACCTCGACATCCCGCGCAACAAGCTGGTGGTCATCACCGGGTTGTCCGGTTCCGGCAAGTCCTCGCTCGCTTTCGATACGCTGTATGCCGAGGGGCAGCGGCGTTATGTGGAGTCGCTTTCGGCCTACGCGCGGCAGTTTCTGCAATTGATGGAGAAGCCGGATGTCGATCTGATCGAGGGACTTTCGCCCGCCATCGCCATCGAGCAGAAGGCGACTTCGCATAACCCGCGCTCCACGGTGGGGACGGTCACCGAGATCCACGATTATCTGCGTCTGCTGTTCGCCCGCGCAGGCGATCCGCATTGTCCGCAGCATGACATCATTTTGCAGGCGCAGTCGGTGGGGCAGATGGTGGATGCGGTGCTGGCGCTGCCGGAGGGGACAAAGGTGATGATCCTGTCGCCCATCGTGGTGGCGCGCAAGGGCGAACAACTGGAGCTGTTCGACGAACTGCGGGCGCAGGGCTTCGTGCGTCTGCGCGTGAACGGCAAGGTGTGCGAGATGGATAATCTGCCGAGGCTGGCGAAGAACTCCAAGCACACCATCGAGATCGTGGTGGACCGGTTGAAGGTTTCGCCGGATATCAAGCAGCGTCTGGCGGAGTCGTTCGAGACGGCGCTGCGCCATGCCGACGGGCGCGCGCTGGCGGTGGAGATGGACTCCGGCAAGGAGCATCTGTTCTCGGCCAAGTTCGCCTGCCCGATCTGCAATTATTCGCTGCAAGAGCTCGAGCCGCGCCTGTTCTCGTTCAACAGCCCGATGGGCGCGTGCCCGAAGTGCGATGGTTTGGGAGTGATCAGTTTCTTCGATCCGCAACGCATCGTGGCCTTCCCCCAGCTCTCGTTGAGCGGCGGCGCAATCAAGGGCTGGGACCGGCGCAATCAGTTCTATTACCAGATGCTGGACAGTCTGGCGAAGCATTACGATTTCGATCTGGAACGTCCGTTCGAGAGCCTGCCAGAGAAGATACAGCAGGTGGTGTTGAACGGCAGCGGACGCGAGGAGATCGCTTTCACTTACCTGAACGAGCGCGGCAAGAAGATGCTGCGCGAGCATCCGTTCGAGGGCATCGTGAACAATCTGGAGCGGCGCTACAAGGAGACGGATTCGCCCACGGTGCGCGAGGAGCTGGCGAAGTATCTGAATTCCTGTTCCTGCCCGGAGTGCAAAGGCACGCGCCTGCGCGAAGAGGCGCGCCATGTGCGCGTGGCCGACCGCACCATCTACGAATTGAGCGCCTTGCCGCTGAAGCAGGCGCTGACTTTCTTCCAGGGCGTGACACTGCCTGGCAACAAGCAGGCCATCGCCGAGAAGATCGTGCAGGAGATCGCCAGCCGTCTCACCTTCCTCAATAACGTGGGTCTGGATTACCTGTCGCTGGAACGCTCGGCCGAGACGCTCTCCGGCGGCGAAGCGCAGCGCATCCGCCTGGCGTCACAGATCGGTTCCGGTCTCACGGGGGTGATGTATGTACTGGATGAACCTTCTATAGGGCTGCATCAGCGCGACAATGACCGCTTGCTGGATACCCTGAAGCGCCTGCGCGACATGGGCAACAGCGTGATCGTGGTGGAGCATGACGAGGATGCGATCCAGACCGCCGATTATGTGGTGGACATGGGACCGGGCGCGGGCGAACACGGCGGCACGGTGGTGGCGCAAGGCACGGCGCAGGAAGTATGCGCCAACCCGCAGTCGCTCACCGGCGATTACCTGTCCGGGCGGCGCCGCATCGAGCCGCCGAAGCAGTATCGCAAGCCTGATCCCGAGCGCCGCCTGAATATCATCGGTGCCAGCGGCAACAACCTGAAAGAGGTGACGCTCGATCTGCCGGTCGGCCTGCTCACCTGCATCACGGGCGTGTCCGGTTCGGGCAAGTCCACCCTCATCAACGACACGCTGTATCACGCAGTGGCGCAGCACTTGTACGGCAGCAATGCCGAGCCTGCGCCTTACCGTGAGATATCGGGGCTGGAGTTCTTCGACAAGGTGATCAACGTGGATCAGTCACCCATCGGACGCACGCCGCGCTCCAACCCGGCGACTTACACCGGGCTGTTCACGCCGATACGCGACCTGTTTTCCAGCGTGCCGGCCTCGCGCGAACGCGGCTACGGGCCGGGGCGCTTCTCCTTCAACGTGAAGGGCGGGCGCTGCGAGTCCTGTCAGGGCGACGGCGTGATCAAGGTGGAGATGCACTTTCTGCCGGATGTGTATGTATCGTGCGACGTGTGCCACGGCCAGCGCTACAACCGCGAGACGCTGGAGGTGCAATACAAGGGGAAGAACATCCACGACGTGCTGAACATGACGGTGGAGCAGGCGCATGAGTTCTTCGCGCCGGTACCGGTGATCGCGCGCAAACTGAAGACGCTGCTGGATGTCGGCTTGGGCTACATCACGCTGGGACAGAGCGCCACCACGCTGTCCGGCGGAGAGGCACAGCGCGTGAAGCTCTCGCTGGAACTGTCCAAGCGCGATACCGGGCGCACGCTGTACATCCTCGACGAACCGACCACCGGCCTGCATTTCCACGATATCGACATGCTGCTGAAAGTGATCCACAAGTTGCGTGACCAGGGCAACACCGTGGTGGTGATCGAACACAATCTGGATGTCATCAAGACCGCCGATTGGGTCATCGATCTCGGCCCGGAAGGCGGCGACGGCGGCGGGCGCATCGTGGCGCAAGGCTCGCCCAAGGAGATCGCGGCGAATCCTGACAGCGTGACGGGGCCGTATCTGCAAAGCATCCTGAAACGCATCTGAACGCATGACACCCCAGCATGAGGGGAATCAATGGTCGTTGTTGCTTAAAGCGAAACCGTTCGCCGGCAATTGCCACTGGCTGCACTTCTGCCGGCGTCATGGTTAGATTGACTAGGCTGCAATCCCCTTCTCGTCAAACATTCCTTCAAACAAGATCGAGCTGAGATAACGCTCGCCGGAATCCGGCAGGATCACGACGATGGTCTTGCCGGCATTCTCGGGACGCCTGGCCTGACGTACCGCAGCCGCCACGGCAGCGCCGCTGGAAATACCGGAAAGGATGCCTTCCTCGCGCGCCAGACGACGGGCGTAGAGCACGGCGTCTTCGTTGGTGACCTGCTCTATCTCATCCACCAGTGACAGATCGAGCGTATCCGGCACAAAGCCTGCGCCTATGCCCTGTATCTTGTGCGGGCCGGGCTTCAGCGGTTCACCGGCGAGCTTCTGGGTAAGGATGGGGCTGGCGGTCGGTTCCACGGCGACCGAAGTGATGGATTTGCCCTGAGTATGCTTAATGTAGCGTGACACCCCGGTAATGGTTCCGCCGGTGCCGACACCGGATACGAGAATGTCGATCTTGCCATCGGTATCGCCCCATATCTCCGGCCCGGTGGTTTGCTCGTGGATGGCAGGATTGGCCGGATTCTTGAACTGTTGCAGCAGGACGTACTTCGAATCGCTGGCGGCGATCTCTTCAGCTTTGGCGATCGCACCGCCCATACCTTTCGAACCTTCGGTCAGCACTAGGGTGGCGCCGAATGCGACCAGCAGCTTGCGGCGTTCGATGCTCATGGTTTCCGGCATCGTCAGCGTCAGGGGAATGCCGTGCGCCGCGGCGACAAAGGCCAGCGCGATGCCGGTGTTGCCGCTGGTAGGTTCGACGATGTGCTTTCCGGGAGAAAGCAGGCCGCGCTTTTCGGCGTCCGCGACCATCGCTGCGCCGATACGGCACTTGACCGAGTAGGCCGGATTGCGCCCCTCGACCTTGGCAAGAATGGTGGCGGATGCACCGTCAGTGATGCGATTAAGGCGCACCAGCGGAGTGCGGCCTATGGATAGTGAGTTATCTGCGAACCAGTTGGCCATTTCTCTCTCCCTGTGAGGTTGAAGGTGAAGTGTAGCAAACAAAAAGCCGGGATAACCCGGCTTTTTGTGGAACGCTGAAGCAGTGCGTAAGCTTACTCGGCTTCAACCGCCGTCGCGTCTGCGGGGCGGTCCATCAGTTCGATCAGTGCCATCGGCGCGTTATCGCCCTGGCGGAAACCGAACTTGAGGATGCGCAAATAGCCGCCGTTGCGTGCCGCATAACGCGGACCGAGTTCATCGAACAGCTTGACGACCATCTCGCGGTCGCGCAGGCGCGCAAACGCCAGACGGCGGTTAGCCAGGCTCGGGGTCTTGCCCAGCGTCAGGATGGGCTCCGCGACGCGGCGCAGTTCCTTGGCCTTGGGCAAGGTGGTCTTGATGACTTCGTGGCGCAACAGCGAAACGGTCATGTTGCGGAACATCGCCAGACGGTGGCTGCTGGTACGGTTGAGTTTTCTTAAACCTAAACGGTGACGCATGATTTGCCTCTCTTATTCCTAAAATGCGCTGTCTGCTTAAGCTGTAGCAACAGGCCAGTTTTCCAGCTTCATCCCCAGCGACAGATTGTGCTCGGCAAGAACCTGCTTGATTTCGTTCAGCGATTTGCGGCCCAGGTTCGGGGTACGCAACAGATCGTTCTCGGTGTACTGGATCAGGTCGCCGATGTAATGGATGCTTTGCGCCTTGAGGCAGTTGGAGGAACGCGGAGTCAATTCCAGATCATCCACCGGACGCAACAGAATGGGATCGACCTTCGGTGCCTGAACCTTCTCGACGACCGGTTCGGTGCCTTCCAACGCGGCAAATACGGAGAACTGGTCGACCAGAATACGCGCCGCATTGCGGATCGCCTGCTCGGGATCGAGCGCGCCGTTGGTTTCGATATGCATCACCAGCTTGTCGAGGTCGGTACGTTGTTCGACACGCGCGCTTTCGACCGCATAGCTGACGCGGCTGACCGGGCTGAACGATGCGTCCAGCGCGATATGGCCGACGGCACGGGTTTCGTTCGGGGTCTGGCGTGTAATCGCCGACACGTAACCACGCCCTTGCTCGACCTTGATCTGCATGTCCAGCTTTCCACCAGCAGTCAGATGTGCAATCACATGATCCGGATTGACTATCTCGATATCCGCATTGCCGCTGATATCGGCAGCCGTCACGACACCTTGGCCTTCCTTCTTGATGGTCAGTACGACCTCGGGCACATTGTGGAGACGCAACACGACCCCCTTGAGGTTCAGCAGGATATCCACAACATCTTCCTGCACACCGTCGATGGTCGCATACTCGTGCAACACGCCGGCCATCTTCACTTCGGTCGCAGCGGCGCCGGGCATGGAAGACAACAGGATACGGCGCAGTGCATTACCCAATGTGTGGCCGTAGCCACGTTCGAAAGGCTCCATCACCACCTTGGCTTGCGTGGCGGAGATCCTTTGCACATCGATGATGCGGGGCTTCAAAAATTCATTCTTAGGCATACGCTACTCCGCGTGGATTACTTGGAATACAACTCAACCACGAGATGTTCATTGATACTCGCTGGCAGCTCGGCACGTTGCGGTTTGGCCTTGAAGGTACCCTTGAGACCCTTGGTATCCATCTCCAGCCATTCCGGGAAACCGCGTTGCTCGGCAGCTTCGATTGCGGCCTTGATACGCAGTTGCGCCCTGGATTTTTCCGCCACCTCGACCACATCACCGGGACGTACCTGGTATGAGGGAATGTTGACGCGCCTGCCGTTCACCAGAACGCCGTTGTGCCGTACCACTTGACGCGCTTCCGCGCGCGATGCGCCAAAGCCCATGCGGTAGGACACGTTATCCAGACGCGATTCCAGATTTTGCAACAGATTTTCGCCGGTGATGCCGCGCTGGCTTTCTGCCTGCTTGTAGGTCAGGCGGAATTGTTTTTCCAACACACCATAGATACGGCGTACCTTTTGCTTCTCACGCAGCTGGCCGCCATACTCGGACAAGCGGGTGTTCTTCTTCTGGCCGTGCTGACCTGGCGCATAAGCGCGGCGCTCGACGGCGCATTTGTCGGTGAAGCACTTCTCGCCTTTCAGGAACAGCTTCTCGCCTTCACGGCGGCACTGACGGCACTTTGGATCAAG
Source organism: Gallionellales bacterium GWA2_60_18 (assembly GCA_001801105.1). The sequence continues at coordinate 11,953 of MGWS01000002.1, read as the reverse complement.
ATTTCTAGCCAAGATTGACTCCCAGGAATTAAATACGGCGCTTTTTGGGCGGGCGACAGCCGTTATGCGGCACCGGCGTGATATCGGAAATGCTGGTGATTTTGAATCCAGCGGCATTCAATGCGCGCACGGCGGATTCACGCCCCGGCCCTGGCCCCTTGATGCGCACCTCGATGTTTTTCACACCACATTCCTGTGCCGACTTGCCTACCACTTCAGCGGCGACCTGTGCGGCGAACGGCGTGCTCTTGCGCGAGCCCTTGAAGCCCTGCGCGCCGCTGGTGGACCATGCCAAGGCATTACCCTGGCGGTCGGTGATGGTGATGATGGTGTTATTGAAAGAAGCATGAACGTGCGCCACGCCCTCGGCAACATTCTTTTTGACTTTCTTGCGCACTTTCGTGCTTGGCTTGGCCATAATCTATTCCTCTAAAGCGTTATAGCGAACTTATTTCTTGGCGCCGGCAATTGCCTTGCGCGGCCCCTTGCGGGTACGCGCGTTGGTGCGTGTACGCTGGCCGCGACACGGCAAACCGCGACGGTGACGCAAGCCGCGATAACAACCCAGATCCATCAGACGCTTGATGTTCATCGTCGTTTCGCGGCGCAGATCACCTTCCACCGTGAACTTGGCGACTTCTTCGCGCAGCTTTTCCACTTCCGCGTCAGTCAGGTCTTTCATCTTGGTGGAGGCATTGATGCCTGCCGCTACGCAAATACTTTGCGAGCGAGTGCGACCGATGCCGTAGATTGCAGTCAAAGCAATCACAGCGTGTTGATGGTTGGGGATGTTGACCCCTGCAATACGTGCCATGCAGCTACCCTATCTTCAAAAGAAGTTAAAAATTATATCACCGACAGTCAACTTGGTTCAAATTAACCTTGGCGTTGCTTGTGGCGCGGCTCCGTACAGATAACGCGCACAACCCGATTGCGACGAATGATCTTGCAATTGCGGCAGATCTTTTTTACCGATGCCTGAACTCTCATTTTCTTCTCCTTGCTCTCTCAACTATTTGGCACGGAACACAATACGCGCCCTGCTCAAATCATATGGCGTCAATTCGACGGTTACCTTGTCTCCCGGCAGGATGCGGATATAGTGCATCCGCATTTTCCCGGAGATATGCCCCAGCACTACATGACCATTTTCCAGCTTAATCCGGAACGTTGCATTCGGCAGCGACTCCTCGATCTCGCCCTGCATCTGAATTACGTCTTCTTTAGCCATCAGCGCGAGTCTTCTTTAGCTATCCCTTGAAGTTGGCTTTCTTCAACAGATTCTCATACTGATGCGTCATCAGATAGGATTGGACTTGAGACATGAAGTCCATAGTAACCACTACCAGAATCAGCAACGAAGTTCCACCAAAGTAAAACGGCACATTCCATTTCACCACCAGAAATTCCGGCAGCAGACATACCAGGGTGATGTACACCGCGCCGACCATGGTCAGGCGCAGCATGATCTTCTCAACATAGCGCGCAGTCTGTTCGCCCGGACGTATCCCCGGCAGAAATGCACCGCTCTTCTTCAGGTTGTCCGCCGTCTCTTTCGGGCTGAACACCAGCGCCGTGTAGAAAAAGCAGAAAAACACGATCGCTACCGCATAAACCAGCACATAGATCGGCTGTCCCGGAGACAGCTTGTCGCTGATATCCTTCAACCAATTCATGCCTTGCCCGCTACCGAACCAGCCCGCGATCGTCGCGGGAAACAGGATGATGCTGGAAGCAAAAATCGGCGGGATCACCCCGGCCATGTTCAACTTCAGCGGCAGATGCGAACTCTGCCCGCCGTAAACCTTGTTGCCTACCTGACGCTTGGCGTAATTCACCAGAATCTTGCGCTGCCCGCGCTCGACGAACACCACCAGTGCCGTTACCGCAATGGCGCCAATCAGCAGGAACAGCACCAGCGGGATCGAGAACGCGCCCGTGCGTGCCAGTTCCAGCGTGCTGCCGATCGCACTCGGCAATCCGGCAGCAATGCCGGCAAAAATGATCAGCGAAATACCGTTACCCAAACCACGCTCGGTGATCTGCTCACCCAACCACATCAGAAATATCGTGCCGGTCACCAGCGTGATCACCGAAGTCAACTGGAACATCATGCCCGGATTCGGCACCAGTCCCGGTTGCGCCTGCAATGCCACCGAAATGCCGAACGCCTGGAACAGCGCCAGCACCAACGTGCCATAGCGGGTGTACTGCGTAATCTTGCGGCGACCTGCTTCGCCTTCCTTCTTCAACTGCTCAAGCTGCGGTACCGCTATTGCCGCCAGCTGCATGATAATCGACGCCGAGATGTACGGCATGATGCCCAGCGCAAAGATGGTGAAGCGCTCCAGGGCGCCGCCTGAAAACATGTTGAACATGCCCAGGATGCCATCCTTCTGCGTCTTGAACAGGTCAGCCAGAACCACCGGGTCGATGCCAGGCACCGGAATATGCGCACCGATGCGGAATACCACCAGGGCGCCCAGCAAAAACCACAGGCGCTGGCTCAAATCGCCATACTTGCCCTTGCTTGCGCCCTTAGCAATCGTGTTCACGTACAACCTTACTCGGAGACGCTACCGCCAGCCGCTTCAATCGCTGCACGCGCACCCTTGCTGACCCGCAGCCCCTGCAACTTCACGGCGCGGGAAAGCTCTCCACACAGAATAACCTTCACTGCCAACGCGCTTGCACGAACGACACCCGCCTGCTTGAGCGCCAGCAAATCGATGCTGTCAACCGGCATCTTTTGCAGATCGGACAATCGCACTTGTGCCGTGTCGCCACGTGTCAGCGAGACAAAACCGCGCTTCGGCAAACGACGTTGCAGCGGCATTTGACCGCCCTCGAAACCGACCTTATGGAAGCCGCCCGTACGCGACTTTTGCCCCTTGTGACCACGCCCAGCAGTTTTGCCCAGGCCTGAACCGATACCGCGGCCAACACGGCGTTTGGCATGCTTTGCGCCTTGTGCAGGCTGAATATTATTGAGTTGCATTTATGCCTCGCACTTAACCAGATAGAACACTTTGTTGATCATGCCGCGCACGCACGGGGTATCTTCCAGTTGCACGGTGTGGTTGATCCGACGCAGCCCCAAACCGCGGATCGTGTCGCGATGCGATTGCTTGGTCCCGATCAACCCCTTGATCTGCGTGACCTTTAATGTCTTTTTGGTTTGCGTCATGTCTTACCCCAAAATCTCGTCAACGTTCTTGCCGCGCTTGGCAGCAATTTCGGACGGTGAATTCAATGCCTTCAGCCCGTTCAGGGTGGCACGCACCACGTTATAAGGATTGCTGGAGCCGATACATTTTGCCAACACATCACGCACCCCAACCGCCTCGAACACTGCGCGCATCGCACCACCGGCGATGATGCCGGTACCCTCTGAGGCCGGCTGCATCAATACCTTGGCCGCACCATGCTTGCCGATCACGGTGTGATGCAACGTGCCGTTCCGCAAACTCACTTTGACCAGATTGCGGCGCGCCTCATCCATCGCTTTTTGCACGGCAACCGGAACCTCTTTGGATTTGCCTTTGCCCATCGCCACGCGCCCATCGCCATCACCAACCACGGTCAAGGCGGCGAAGCCCATGATGCGACCACCCTTGACCACCTTGGTGACGCGGTTCACGGAGATCATCTTTTCGATCAGACCGTCATCGCGCTCTGCCTGTTGCTGCATTTTCCCTTGCGGCTTAGCCATCACTCAACTCCAATTAGAACTGCAGACCATGCTCACGCGCAGCTTCCGCCAACGCCTTGACACGGCCATGATATCGATTACCGGAACGGTCGAAAGCCACCTGCGTAATGCCGGCACTCTTCGCCTTTTCGGCGATGCGCTTTCCTACCACTGCAGCAGCGGCAATGTTGCCGCCGTTCGGCAGATCCTTGCGGACATCGGTCTCAGCACTGGAAGCGCTGGCCAACACTTTGCTGCCGCACGCAGAAATCACTTGCGCATAGATGTGCAGGTTGGTGCGGTGAATGGCGAGACGCACCGTCTTCTTCTCGGCAATACGTGCACGGGTTTTACGTGCCCTGCGCTGACGCGTTTCTTTCTTATTCAACATATCCGCCTCAATTATTTCTTCTTGGTTTCTTTCAGGATCACCACTTCATCGCTGTAGCGCACGCCCTTGCCCTTATAGGGCTCCGGCTCACGGAAAGCGCGAATCTCGGCAGCGACCTGCCCGATACGCTGTTTGTCAGCGCCTTTCAGCACGATCTCGGTTTGCGTCGGCGTCTCAACCTTGATACCGGCAGGCATCTTGTAAGCAACCGGATGGGAAAACCCCAGGGTCAGGTTCAGCGTATCGCCGGCCGCCTGTGCGCGATAACCCACGCCCACCAGTGTCAGCTTGCGCTCAAAGCCCTTGCTCACACCCACCACCATGTTGGCCAGCAGAGCGCGGATCGTGCCGGACATGGCACCGGACTGCTTGGAGGCATTACTCGCCTTGCACAAAAGGCTATCGCCTTCGCGCACCACGCTAACATCGCTCGACAGCGCCTGCTTCAGGGAACCCAACGCCCCCTTCATCGAAATTTCGTTCGCCGCCAGCACCACTTCAACACCACTGGGCACGACGACAGGATTCTTGGCAACTCTAGACATGACTACCTCACTACGCGACAACGCACAGCACTTCGCCACCAATACCATTGGCGCGCGCCTTGCGGTCGGTCATCAAACCCTTGGACGTGGAAACAATGGCGATCCCCAACCCGTTCATCACCTTGGGAATATCATTGGAACCCTTGTAAATACGCAAACCGGGACGGCTGACGCGCTGAATCTTCTCGATTACCGGACGACCGCTGTAATATTTCAGGCCAATCTCCAGCGTAGCCTTACCGCCTTCGCCGGCGATGACACTGAAGCCATCCACGTAGCCTTCGTCTTTCAACACGTCGGCAATCGCCACCTTGAGCTTCGAAGAAGGCATCACCACTGTAGTTTTCTCCGCCAGTTGCGCATTGCGAATACGCGTCAACATATCGGAGATCGGATCACTCATGCTCATATATAATTTCCCCTACCAGCTGGCCTTAACGATACCGGGTATTTCTCCGCGCATCGCAAACTCACGAACCTTGATACGCCCCAAACCGAACTTCCTGAAAGTACCGCGCGGACGCCCGGTCAGGGCGCAGCGGTTACGCAGGCGCACCGGGCTTGCATCACGCGGCAAGGACTGTAACTTCAGTCGCGCGGCAGCACGCTCTTCGTCGCTCAATTTCATATTGGAGATCGTCGCCAGCAACTCTGCCCGCTTGGCCGCAAACTTCTTTACGGTTTCGCGACGTTTATGATCGCGGTTAATCAGCGCTATTTTTGCCATTAGTAGCCCCTCACTTCTTTAATGGGAGTTTGAATGCAGACAGCAGAGCCCGTGCCTCTTCATCGGTCTTTGCGGAAGTAGTGATGGTGATGTTCATACCGCGCAGCGCATCGATCTTTTCATACTCGATTTCCGGGAAAATGATCTGCTCTTTCACGCCCATGTTGTAATTGCCGCGACCGTCAAACGACTTCCCGGAAATACCGCGAAAATCGCGGATACGCGGAATCGCAACCGAAATCAGACGATCCAGGAATTCATACATGCGTTCCTTGCGCAACGTCACCTTGCAACCGACCGGGTAATCCTCGCGAATCTTGAAGCCCGCGATGGATTTCTTCGACAGCGTGACCACGGGCTTCTGCCCGGCGATCTTCTGCATGTCGCCAACCGCGAACTCCATCACCTTCTTGTCGGCAACCGCCTCGCCAACGCCCATGTTCAGCGTGATTTTTTCGATGCGCGGCACTTCCATGACGGACTTGTAGCCGAACTGCTTCATCAGGTCCTTGGTGACCTTGTCCTTGTATAATTCGTACAAACGAGCCATGCCCATCACCCCTTAAGCTTCAATCACTTCACCGCTGGATTTGAACACGCGAACCTTGCGCCCGTCCTCCAGCGTTTTAATTCCGATCCGGTCACCCTTTTTGGCTGCCGCGTTATAGACCGCCACATTCGAAATATGAATGGGCAGTTCCTTTTCCACGATCCCGCCAGCCAGCCCCTTCACCGGATTGGGCTTCTGGTGCTTCTTGACCTTGTTGATGCCGCTAACCAGCAAGTATTCACCGAGTACGCGCAGCACATTGCCGCGACTACCCTTGTCTTTGCCCGTGATTACGATAACGTCATCGTTCTTTTTTATCTTGCGCATGATTTTCCTCAACTCGACCAGCTGCCGCTTAAAGCACTTCAGGTGCCAGCGAAACGATCTTCATGAACTTCTCGGTACGCAACTCACGTGTCACCGGCCCGAAAATACGCGTACCGATAGGCTCCAGCTTGGCATTCAGCAACACTGCGGCATTGCCATCAAACTTGACCAATGAGCCATCAGTCCGGCGCACACCCTTGGCAGTGCGTACCACCACGGCGTTGTAGACTTCGCCCTTCTTGACGCGACCACGCGGAGCCGCATCCCTGATGCTGACCTTGATGACATCGCCAACCGAGGCATAACGGCGCCTGGAACCGCCCAGCACCTTTATACACATCACGGAACGCGCGCCGGTATTGTCGGCAACGTCCAAAACAGACTGCATTTGTATCATTTTTTAATCTCCAACTTTTTCCGCTAGCGGCGGCCAGTCTTGGAACCCGTTCGGGTCAGGTCGCCGCAAGCGGCGGTGAAACGAAGCCGCGCATTATATGCAAATCCGGGAAAGACGCAAGCAGAAACTGCAATTAAATTGCCGCAGCCTTTTCAACCAGCTTTGCAACGCGCCAGCTCTTGGTTTTTGCAATCGGCCGGCACTCTTCTATCGTTACCACATCACCCGCATGAAACTCATTGGTCTCATCGTGCGCATGATACTTCTTGGACACGCGGATGATCTTGCCCAGCAAAGGGTGCTTCACCTTGCGCTCGACCAGGACCGTTACGGTCTTGTCCATTTTGTCACTTACCACAGTACCCGTCAGGGTACGTTTCAGCTTGGCATCGCTCATTTCTGGGCACCCTTCTCTGTCAATACGGTTTTGATGCGCGCGATATCACGCCGAACCTTGCGCAGTTCGCTGGTATTGGTCATTTGCTGCGTCGCAACCTGCATGCGCAGGCCAAATTGCGCCTTGGTCAGCGACAGCATCTCCTGTTGCAGCTCTGCTGCGGATTTGGTCTTCAGTTCACTGGCTTTCATGTTATGCACCCACTTGTCTGATCACGAACGAGGTCGCGATCGGCAGTTTCGCGGAAGCCAACCGGAACGCTTCGCGCGCCAATGTTTCATCCACGCCATCCATTTCATACAGCATCTTGCCAGGCTGTATCTCGGCAACGTAGTACTCCGGATTGCCCTTACCATTGCCCATGCGAACCTCGGCGGGCTTCTTGGAAATCGGCTTGTCCGGGAAAATGCGTATCCAGATACGTCCGCCACGCTTGATGTGGCGGGTCATCGCACGGCGCGCAGCTTCAATCTGGCGCGCCGTCAGGCGGCCTCGCGCCATCGCCTTAAGACCAAATTCGCCGAAACTGACCTTGTTACCACGGGTGGCGATACCGGTATTACGGCCTTTTTGTTCCTTGCGGTATTTCCTTCTAGCTGGCTGTAGCATGCTTTGCTCCCGACTTTCTTACTTTCTTTTCCGGTTCTGCGGCAACGGATGCCGCAACTTCCTGCCCAGTAATCTCGCCCTTGAACACCCAGACCTTGACACCGATGATGCCATAAGTGGTCTTCGCTTCCGAAGTGCCATAGTCGATATCGGCACGCAGCGTATGCAATGGCACACGACCTTCGCGGTACCACTCGGTGCGGGCGATCTCGATGCCGTTCAGTCGACCGGCGCTCATGATCTTGATACCCTGCGCGCCGAGTCGCATGGCGTTCTGCATCGCGCGTTTCATGGCCCGGCGGAACATGATGCGCTTTTCAAGTTGCGCAGTGATACTGTCCGCGATCAGCTGCGCATCAACTTCCGGCTTGCGCACTTCTTCAATGGCCAAATCGACAGACTGCAACCCCATGCGCTTGCGCAATTCGGCACGCAATGCTTCGATATCCTCGCCCTTCTTGCCGATCACCATGCCGGGGCGCGCGGTGTATATCGTCACCTTGGCATTCTTGGCCGGGCGCTCGATGATCACCTTGGAGACGCCGGCGGAGGCCAGCTTCTTTTTCAGAAATGCACGGACCTCGATGTCCTTGTGCAACAAGTCAGCGAAGTTCGTGCTATTGGCATACCACTTGGAATCCCAGTTTTTACGAACGCACAACCGGAAACCGGTTGGATGGATTTTCTGTCCCATAATTTACCCTTTGCTCCCGACGCAAACCGTAATGTGGCAAGTCTGTTTTTCGATTTGGTTGCCACGACCCTTGGCTCGCGCCATGAAACGTTTCAGCGAAGCCCCTTTGTCGATATAGATGGTCGTCACTTTTAACTCATCGATATCGGCGGCATCATTGTGCTCGGCATTCGCGATCGCCGATTCCAGCGCCTTCTTGATGATGCCGGCGCCCTTCTTCGGGCTGAAGGTCAGGATATTGAGCGCCTGAGCGACAGGCAAACCGCGGATCTGATCTGCCACCAAGCGGCCTTTTTGTGCGGAGAGATGAATATTCTTTGCAACAGCAGTAGTCGTTTTCATCATGCCCCCTTATTTCTTGACCGCTTTTTTATCGGCGGCATGCCCCTTGAAGGTGCGCGTCAGGGAAAACTCGCCCAACTTGTGCCCCACCATGTTTTCCGACACGTACACCGGGATATGCTGCTTTCCGTTGTGCACCGCAATCGTCAGGCCGACGAATTCGGGCAGCACCGTAGAGCGGCGCGACCAGGTCTTCACCGGACGTTTATCGTTGGTCGCGCGCACCGCCTCAACTTTCTTGAGCAAGTGAGCGTCAACAAATGGACCTTTTTTAATGGAACGTGCCATATCTGTTTACCCCTTAAACCTTAAAGCGACGGCGCACGATCATGCCGCTGGTGCGCTTGTTGCGGCGTGTGCGGAAGCCCTTGGCCGGCACACCCCATGGGCTGACCGGATGACGGCCTGCCGCGGTCTTGCCCTCGCCACCGCCGTGCGGGTGATCCACCGGGTTCATTACCACACCGCGGACGGTCGGACGCACACCGCGCCAGCGCATCGCACCGGCCTTGCCGATGGAACGCAGGCTGTGTTCGGAATTGCCCACTTCGCCCAGCGTCGCCTTGCAGTCGATATGCACCTTGCGGATTTCGCCGGAACGCAAACGCAATTGTGCGTAGCTACCCTCGCGCGCCAGCAGTTGCACCGAAGTACCCGCGGAACGGGCCAGCTGCGCACCCTTGCCCGGCAACATCTCGATGCAATGAATGGTTGAACCGACCGGGATATTGCGCAATGGCAGGGCATTACCCGGCTTGATCGGCGCTTCAGAGCCGCTGATCAGGGTCGTACCGGCCACCACGCCCTTGGGCGCAATGATATAGCGGCGTTCTCCATCGGCATAACACAGCAGCGCCAGATTCGCACTGCGGTTGGGGTCATATTCCAGACGCTCCACGGTGGCCGGAATGCCATCCTTGTTGCGCTTGAAATCTACCAGACGATAATGTTGCTTATGGCCACCGCCCATATGACGGGTGGTGATGTGCCCATTATGGTTGCGGCCTGCGGTCCTGGTCTGCTTCTCCAGCAGCGCGGCGACTGGTTTGCCCTTATGCAGATCCGGATTGACCACGCGCGTTACCGCGCGCTGCCCCGGTGTTGTTGGTTTCAGTTTAATCAATGCCATGATGATTATCCTTGCTCGCTAGCGGCAAAATTGATCTCCTGGCCTGCGGCCAGGCACACGTATGCCTTCTTCCAGTCGTTGCGGCGGCCCACATATCGCCCCATGCGCTTGACTTTACCCTTGACGTTGGCCACTTGCACGCTGTCGACGTTCACCTTGAACATCATTTCAACGGCCGCCTTGATCTCGGGCTTGGTCGCGTCAGGCACGACACGAAAAATCACCTGCTCGTTCTTCTCGGCAACATGGGTCGCCTTTTCGGAGATCTGCGGAGCGAGCAACACCTTCATCAAACGCTCCTGGCTGAATTGTTGTGCGCTCATGCGAACATCTCCTCGATTTTGGCCACGGCATCGCGTGTAACAACCACGCTCGGGAAACGCACCAAACTGACCGGGTCAGCCTGGTTGGCTTCCAGCACCAGCACGTTGGGCAGGTTGCGGGAAGACAGATACAGATTCTCGTCCATACTGTCGGTGATGATCAGCAAGCGCCCATCCAGACCCATGCCCTTGATCTTCTGCGCGAGCAACTTGGTCTTGGGCGCATCGACCGTCAGGCTATCCACCACCACCAGGCGATTCTCGCTGACCAATCTGGACAGGATGGCTGCCAGGCCGGCGCGATACATCTTGCGATTCACCTTGTGGGTGTAGTTCTCCTCACCGGTGTTAGGGAATATCTTGCCGCCACCACGCCACAACGGGCTGGACGCCATGCCGGCGCGCGCGCGACCGGTACCCTTTTGCGCAAACGGCTTGCGGGTGCTCTTGGCGATCTCGCTACGGCCCTTTTGCTTGCTGTTGGCAGCACGCGCATTAGCCATGTAAGCGGTAACCAGTTGATGCACCAGGTCTTCGTTGTATTCGCGACCGAACAACTCATCGGACGCACTCAGGTTTGCGCTCGCCTGACCCTTATCGTTAATGACTTTGAGTTCCATTACGCACCTGCCTTCACTGCCGGACGCACGATCACGCTGCCGTTCTGCGCGCCGGGAACGGCGCCCTTGACCAGCAACAACTGACGCGCGACATCAACGCGCACGACTTGTAAATTTTGAACCGTCTTCTGCTCATCACCCATATGCCCGGTCATGCGCTTGCCCGGGAACACCCGGCCCGGATCCTGCGCCATACCGATGGAGCCAGGCACATTGTGCGACTTGGAGTTGCCGTGCGACGCACGACCTGATTTGAAGTTGTAACGCTTGATGGTACCGGCGTAGCCCTTACCTTTGGACACGCCCGTCACATCGACATATTGACCCACCTGAAAAATCTCGACGCTGACCGTCGAGCCGGGTTGCAGACCGGCCAATTGTTCAGGGGATACGGTGAATTCCTTGAGTGCACTCCCGGCTTCCACACCCGCCTTGGCGTAGTGCCCGGCGGCAGCCTTGCTGACGCGGCCGGGACGACGCACACCGTGCGCCAACTGCACAGCGGTATAGCCATCGGTATCCACGGATTTAACCTGAGTGACACGATTGTTGGACACTTCCAGCACAGTCACCGGCAACGAGGAACCGTCTTCGGTGAATACGCGGGTCATGCCAATCTTGCGACCGACAAGTCCTAAGCTCATTTTATTTCCTCTTGTTAAGGGGCTGACTACAATTGGTCAGCCGATTTTTTTACTGCCAGGTACAACTATTACTGCAACTTGATTTCCACGTCCACGCCGGCTGGAAGATCCAGCTTCATCAGCGCATCCACCGTCTTGTCAGTGGGATCGACGATATCCATCAGGCGCAGATGGGTGCGAATCTCGAACTGGTCGCGGGATGTCTTGTTGACATGGGGCGAACGCAACACGTCAAAACGCTCGATCTTGGTCGGCAAGGGCACCGGGCCATTCACTACTGCGCCGGTACGTTTTGCCGTATCAACGATCTGCGCCGCCGACTGGTCAATCAAACGATAGTCGAACGCCTTGAGGCGAATGCGGATTTTTTGACTTTGCATAATTTTCTCTTGGTGTTACGCGGCAATGCCGCCAATTAAAGAACGAAAATCGCGTGGCCGCAGCCACGCGAGGGCGCGCATTGTATTCTTACTCGATAATCTTTGCAACCACGCCGGCGCCGACGGTACGACCGCCTTCGCGGATCGCGAAGCGCAGGCCTTCTTCCATGGCGATCGGGTTGATCAG
>MGWS01000001.1 GCA_001801105.1 Gallionellales bacterium GWA2_60_18 | reverse complement strand
ACCGGCGGCAAGCGTCACCGGCACCACCCAGGGCAGAAAGTCAGCATATAACGCCGTGGCCACATAAAAAAGAGAGAACCCGGCCAGCACCACGCCAAACACATGTTTGGTCCACACCAGCCAGTCTCCGGATTTCGGCAGTTTCTGAATCAAACCGGAAAATGTACCCAGCAGTAAATAAGGCAGGCTCAGACCCAGCGACAAAACAAAAAACACCAAAAAACCTTTTACCGGATTTCCGTCCTGACTCACCAGCGCCAGCAATGCCATCGCGCCCAAGCACATGATGGCAGCGAAGCAGCATGTTCCGGTGGAGATCAACCTGACCGCGGACGAGTCGTTCGACGTGAACAAGGCGGAGCTCAAACCGGCGGCCAAGATCAAACTCAAGCAGCTGGCAGAACAGATCAAGACCTATACCTACGACAATATCGTCGTCACCGGCCACGCCGACCACACCGGAGCCAAAGCAGACAATCAGAAGCTCTCCGAACGCCGCGCCAACACTGTCTTCAACTTCCTCGTCAGCGAAGGCGTCCCCTCCGCCACGATGACCAGCAGCGGCATGGGCAGCAGCCAGCCCGTCACCAAACCGGAAGACTGCAACATGTTGCAGGGCAAAAAACTGGCCGAATGTCTCGCCCCGGATCGCCGTGTCAACATCAGCATCATCGGGATAAAGAACAAGTAATGGCCAACGCCGACCCGATCGAGCTGGAAAAATTCTCCCAGCTCGCCCACAAATGGTGGGATCCGAACAGCGAATTCAGGCCGCTGCACGACATCAACCCGCTACGCCTCGGCTACATCGACCGCTTGGCCGGTCTGGCCGGCAAGAACGTGCTGGACGTCGGTTGCGGCGGCGGTATCCTGTCGGAAAGCATGGCCGGACTGAATGCCAGCGTCACCGGCATCGATCTCGCCGACAAATCGCTGCAAGTCGCCAAACTGCATCTGCTGGAAAGCGGCAAACGGGTCGATTACCGCAAGATCGCCGTGGAAGACCTCGCCGCCGAGCAGCCCGGCCACTACGACATCGTCGCCTGCCTGGAGATGCTGGAACACGTGCCCGACCCGCAGAGCGTGATCGCCGCCTGCGCACAACTGGTCAAACCGGGCGGATGGGTGTTCTTCTCCACCCTCAACCGCAACCCGAAATCCTATCTCTTCGCCGTCATCGGCGCGGAATACGTGCTCAACCTGCTGCCGCGCGGCACGCATGATTTCGCCAAATTCATCAAACCCTCCGAACTGGCGCAATGGTGCCGCAACGCGGAACTGACCGTCGCCGACCTCACCGGCATGAGCTACAACCCATTCAACAAGGCCTATTCGCTGGGAACTGATACCAGCGTCAACTACATGATCGCTTGCCGGCGTGATTGAAGCCGTCCTGTTCGACCTGGACGGCACCTTCGCCGACACCGCCCCCGACCTCGCCGCCGCGCTGAACCACACCCGCGCCGCGCGCAACCTGCCGCCGCTACCGCTGGAAACCATCCGCCCGCAGGCCTCGCACGGCTCGCGCGGCCTGCTCGGGCTCGGCTTCGGCATCACCCCGGACGACCCGGACTACGACGCCCTGCGCGACATCTTCCTCGACTACTACGAGCACAACATCTGTGTGCATACCCGGCTGTTCCCCGGCATGGCCGAACTGCTCGCCGAGCTGGAGCGGCGCGGCATCAAATGGGGCATCGTCACCAACAAGCCGCGGCGCTACACCGTCCCATTGATGCAGGCGCTGGGCATGACCACCCGCGCCGCCTGCCTGGTCAGCGGCGACACCTGCGCAGAGGCCAAACCCCACCCCGCCCCGCTGCTCCATGCCTGCGAACTGGCCAGCGTCCCCCCCGCACACTGCCTCTACCTCGGCGATGATCTGCGCGACATGCAAGCCGCCAACGCCGCCGCCATGCCCGGCATCATCGCCAGCTACGGCTACGCCGGCAGCGATACCTCGGTCGAAAACTGGAACGCCCAGGGCAGCGTGGACAACCCTGCGGAACTTATCCGTTACCTCGCCCTCTGATACAGCGTGCTACAATCCGGCACGCTTGTAACAAACGAACCGGGGGCGACCTGGCTTCGACGTGGGTTGCAAAGCAGCGTAGGGCATACCGAGGACCCGCCACCTCGTAAATCAGCTGGAAAAAACTAGTCGCAAACGACGAAAACTACGCTTTAGCTGCTTAGTCAGCTAGACCTCGCACCTTCTCTCCCATGGGGAGGCTCGAAGCCGCAAGGCTGAGATGAGCGAGGTCCTAACATGGGATCGTGTCGAGCAGGGTCACTTTGCTCGAAGCTAAAAACAAGGTGACTCGTCCGGTGGCAGCCTGTCGGCTGGCGGCAAACGGATTAAATCAAATAACCAGACTAAGTATGTAGAACTATCTGTAGAGTGCTTGCGGACGGGGGTTCAATTCCCCCCGCCTCCACCAACAAATAAAAATGGCTGCCCGTCAGGGTGGCCATTTTTATTTGTTGCATGCGAAGTTGAGAGGGAATTGAAACCCCGTCCGGCACGGACGGCGGGGGCGGAGGGCGTAAAACAATACAGCACCTGCGTACTGTTTGTAGACCGAAGCGGCATTCGCATGCAGGCGAATGCGCGGCCTGCAAGGTAGCGGGGAATTCGAGCGGCACTGCTGCGAGCCTGCGAACGCCAGCGCGCATGCAGGCGAGTTGGCTGGCGAGTATGGTCAATCCCCCCGCCTCGACCATCAGCAACGACTGCCATCCTTCGCGGCAACTGTTTCGTGTGGCAAAAAATAGTCGCGCAAATCGTATAAAGAAAAAGGCTTCCATCGCTGGAAGCCTTTAAATATGGTGCGCCCGAAGAGATTCGAACTCCTGACCCCTTGGTTCGTAGCCAAGTACTCTATCCAGCTGAGCTACGGGCGCATTTTGAAGATGTTGCCTTGGCGGAGAAGGAGGGATTCGAACCCTCGATACAAGTTTAAGCTCGTATGCGCCCTTAGCAGGGGCGTGCCTTCGACCACTCGGCCACCTCTCCGAAGGCCGCGAATAATACTGACTCGGGGCTAAACGGTCAAACGGTTTATGCGTCTTCCTGATCCAGATCGAATGCTTTATGCAATACACGCACTGCCAGCTCCAGATATTTCTCGTCGATGACCACGGATATCTTGATCTCGGAGGTGGAGATCATCTGGATGTTGATACCTTCTTCCGCCAGGGTACGGAACATCTTGCTGGCGATGCCGACATGCGAACGCATCCCGACGCCGACCACGGAGACCTTGGCGGTCTTGTTGTCGCCCATCACGTCACGCGCGCCTATATGCGGCTGCACCTTGCTCTTCAGGAGGTCCATCGCCTTGGTGAAATCGTTGCGATGTACGGTAAACGAGAAATCTGTCGTGCCGTCCATGCCGACGTTCTGGATAATCATGTCCACGTCGATGTTGGCATCGGAGACCGGCCCCAGAATCTGGTAGGCGATGCCGGGTTTGTCGGGTACGCCGATTACGGTGATCTTGGCCTCGTCGCGGTTGAATGCGATTCCGGAAATGATGGCTTGTTCCATTTTGTCTTCGTCCTCAAAAGTAATCAGCGTGCCGTCGCCCTCTTCCTCGAAGCTGGACAGCACACGCAGCTTGACCTTGTATTTTCCGGCGAATTCCACCGAGCGTATCTGCAGCACCTTGGAGCCGAGGCTGGCCATTTCCAGCATCTCTTCGAAGGTGATGGTCTTCAGGCGGCGCGCTTCTGGCACCACGCGCGGGTCGGTGGTATAGACGCCGTCCACATCGGTGTATATCTGGCATTCGTCGGCACCCAGCGCGGCGGCGAGCGCCACGCCGGTGGTATCGGAGCCGCCGCGCCCCAGCGTGGTGATGTTGCCGTCCTCGTCCATACCCTGGAAACCGGCGACCACCACCACACAGCCGTTCGCCAGGTCGGTGCGGATATTCTGCTCGTCGATGCTGACGATGCGCGCCTTGGTGAAGGCGCTGTCGGTGAGTATCTTGACCTGGCCGCCGGTGTAGCTCTTGGCCTTCAGTCCCAGTTCCTTGAGCGCCAGCGTCAGCAGGCCGATGGTGACCTGCTCGCCGGTGGAGATGATCACGTCCAGCTCGCGCGGATCGGGATGTTGCTGAATCTGCTGCGCGAGCTGGATCAGGCGGTTGGTCTCGCCGCTCATCGCGGAGACCACCACCACGACCTGATGCCCTTGTGCCTTGAATTTCGCGACGCGTCGCGCCACGTTCTTGATGCGCTCCGGATTACCCACCGAAGTGCCGCCGTACTTCTGAACGATCAATGCCACGATTTTTCTATGCCTGACTTGTAAAAGTGGGCGCGATTCTAACGCAATTGCCTGAAAAAAACGAGGCGACGGGCTGCCGCAGTTTGCTACACTCAGCGGAGTTTTCCGCCATCCCGAACCAGCCGCCCCATGCCAGAAATCACGCCGCGCGACATCCCGGAACCATCCCTGCAACAGCTGCTCGACGCGGGCTATCCGCCCGCGCTGGCAAGGGTATTCGCGGCGCGCGGCATCTCCGACGGCATGCAGCTCGACACCTCGCTGGCCCGCTTGCTGCCGTTCGATCAATTGAAGAACGCCCGCGAAATGGCGCGCTTGCTCGCCGACGCGCTCGCCGCGCGGAAGAGACTGCTGGTCGTCGCCGACTACGATGCCGACGGCGCGACCGCCTGCGCCGTAGCGGTGCGCGGCTTGCGCGCTTTCGGCGCGCAGGTGGATTTCATCGTCCCCAACCGTTTCGAATACGGCTACGGCCTGACGCCGGAGATCGTCCGGCTGGCCGCCGCATCGCAGCCGGATGTGCTGCTGACGGTGGATAACGGCATCGCCAGTGTCGAGGGCGTGGCGGAGGCGAACCGCATGGGCATGCAGGTACTGGTCACCGACCATCACCTGCCGGGCGACACGCTCCCGGATGCCGCCTGCATCGTCAATCCGAACCAGCCGGGCTGCGGCTTCCCCAGCAAGCATCTGGCCGGCGTCGGCGTGATGTTCTATGTGCTGCTGGCCCTGCGCGCCGAGTTGCGCGAACGCGGCGAGTTCGCGCAACACCCCACCCTCTCCCTCAGCCCCTCTCCCGTAAACGGGAGAGGGGAGCCAAAATTGGCCGAATTGCTCGATCTGGTGGCGCTGGGCACGGTCGCCGACGTGGTGAAACTGGATCAGAACAACCGCATCCTGGTGCAGCAGGGATTGCTGCGCATCCGCGCCGGGCGCGCCTGTGCGGGTATCGCCGCGCTGCTGGAAGCCGCGAAGAAATCCCCGGCGCGCGCCTCCAGCCGCGATCTCGGCTTCACGGTCGGGCCGCGCCTCAACGCGGCGGGACGGCTGGAGGACATGAGTCTCGGCATCGCCTGCCTGCTGACCGACGATGCGGCAACCGCCCGCCAGATCGCCGCGCGGCTGGATGCGCTCAACCGCGAACGGCGCAGCATCGAGACGGAGATGCAGGACAGCGCTCTGGTCACGCTGGCGGATTTCGACCCCGCCGGGAATTCCAGCCTCGCGCTGTTCGACGAGAGCTGGCATCAGGGCGTGATCGGCATCCTCGCCTCGCGCCTCAAGGACAAGTTCCATCGCCCGGTGATCGCCTTCGCGCGCGCCAATGATGGCGAGCTGAAAGGCTCTGGGCGCTCCATCGCCGGGCTGCACCTGCGCGATGCGCTGGATCTCGTCAGCAAGCGCCAGCCCGCGCTGATCAGAAAGTTTGGCGGGCACGCGGCAGCGGCGGGACTGAGCATCGCGGAACCGGACTTCGCCGCATTCGCGCAGGCATTCGAGCAGGTCGCACGCGAATGGCTGGACGCCGAATCCTTGGCGCGGCGCATCGAGACCGACGGCACACTGGAACGCGCCGAGATGGATCTGGCAACGGCACGCCTGCTGGATGAGCAGGTGTGGGGACAAGGATTTCCCGCGCCGCAGTTCGACGATGTCTTCAGCGTGCAGAACCAGCGCGTGGTCGGCGAGAAGCACCTCAAGCTGCGATTGGAGAAACAGCGCGTCCCCTTCGACGCCATCCTGTTCAACCAGGCCGAAAACCTGCCGCCACGGGTGCGCGTCGTGTACAGCCTCGACGTCAATGAATACAATGGCACGCAGACCTTGCAGCTCATCATCCACAACTGGCGCAGCGCAGAGTGAGACATGGATACCGGTTTCCTCCACGGCAACGGCATCGAGACACTGCCGCAATTCCTCACCAGCCTGGCCATCGGCCTGCTGATCGGGCTCGAACGCGAACGTAACCCGTCGGCCAAGGCCGGCCTGCGTACCTTCGCGCTGGTTACCCTGTTCGGCACGCTGTGCGCGCTGCTCGCCGACGAGACCGGGACACCCTGGCTGCTGATCGCCGGACTGGCCGCCGTCGCCGGCATGATCATCGCCGCCTACCTCATCCCGCCGAATCGCGAAGATGACCCCGGCACCACCACAGTCATCGCCCTGTTGCTGAGCTACGCGCTCGGCGCAATGGTCTGGTACGGGCTGGCCAAACTCGCGGTGATGCTGGCGGTCGGCATCACCGCCCTGCTCTACTTCAAACCGGAACTGCGCGGCCTGTCGCAGCGGCTGACGCGGCGCGACCTGGTCGCGGTGCTGCAATTCTCCGTGCTGAGCTTCATCGTCCTGCCCATCCTGCCCGACCAGAGCTATGGCCCTTACCAGGCCTTCAATCCCTATCAGGCATGGCTGATGGTGGTGCTGATCTCCGGGCTCAGCCTGGCCGGATATGCCGCGCTGCACATCGTCGGAACCCGCTATGGCGCACCCCTGCTCGGCGTCATGGGCGGGCTGGTCTCCAGCACCGCCACCACCATGGTCTATGCGCGGCACGGCAAGGATGACCTCGTCATGGAAAAACTCGCGGCATCGGTGATTGTCATCGCCAGCACAGTGGTGCTGCTACGCCTGCTCGTCGTCAGCTCCGTGGTGGCCTACAGCGCGCTCTCCGGGCTGGTGCCGGTCCTGCTCGGCGGCCTCGCCGGCGGCCTGACCGCCATCCTGTACGGGTGGCGCAAGACCGACGAGACACCCGAGCTCTACCTGCCCAAGACCCGCAACCCGGCCGACCTCTCCACCGCACTCGGCTTCGGCCTGCTCTACGTGGTCGTGCTGCTCGGCGCGGCCTGGATGGCTGACATCGCGGGCAGCCAGGGTTTGTATATCGTGGCGCTGATATCGGGGCTGACCGACGTGGATGCCATCACCCTGTCCAGCCTGCGCCTGTTCAACCTCGGCCAGCTGGACCAACGCCAGACCGTCACGGCGATCGCGATCGCGTTCATCGCCAACCTCGCATTCAAGTTCGGCATGGTCGCCTTCATCGGCGGCTGGCAACTGGCGAGGCGCGTCATGGCAGGCTTCCTCGCCATGTCGGCAGGCGTACTGGCCGGACTGATTGCGTTATAATCGCGGCCTTTTCAGCACGCAACGACATCATCATGGAAGCCGAACAACTCAATGCCCTCTCCAACCAGTTGCAGGACCTCTCCGTCCGCAGCGCCGAACTGCGGAGGTATCTTTGACTTCGATACCAAGCGTGATCGTCTGGTAGAAGTCTCACAACTCGCCGAAGACCCCGCCATCTGGAACGACGCCAAGCGCGCCCAAGAACTGGGACGCGAGCGCAAGATGCTGGAAGATGTGGTATCCGGCCTGACGCAGATCCAGCAGAACCTCGCCGATGCCTCGGAACTGTTCGAGATGGCGCAAGCCGAGAGCGACGAGGACAGCCTGCAAAGCATCGCCACCGACGTCCGGGACATCGAAAAACGCGTTGCCGCGCTGGAATTCCGCCGCATGTTCGCCAACCCGATGGACCCGAACAACTGCTTCGTCGACATCCAGGCCGGCTCCGGCGGTACCGAAGCCCAGGACTGGGCGTCCATGCTGCTACGCATGTATCTGCGCTATTGCGAACGCAAGGGCTTCCAGGTCGAAGTGCTGGAACAGTCCGACGGCGAAGTCGCCGGCATCAAGGGCGCTTCCCTCAAGGTCAGCGGCGAATACGCCTACGGCCACCTGCGCACCGAGACCGGCGTGCACCGACTGGTGCGCAAGTCGCCGTTCGACTCGGGAAACCGTCGCCACACCTCGTTCTCCAGCGTGTTCGTCTATCCCGAAGTGGACGACTCCATCGAGGTCGATATCAACCCCGCCGACCTGCGCGTGGACACCTATCGCGCTTCCGGCGCGGGCGGCCAGCACATCAACAAGACCGACTCAGCGGTGCGCATCACCCACATTCCGACCAATATCGTGGTGCAGTGCCAGAACGACCGCTCGCAGCACAAGAACCGCGCCGAAGCCATGTCCATGCTGAAGTCGCGCATGTATGAAGAAGAACTGCGCAAGCGCAACGAAGAGAAGCAGGCGCTGGAAGATACCAAGTCGGATATCGGCTGGGGCCACCAGATCCGCAGCTACGTGCTCGACCAGTCGCGCATCAAGGATCTGCGCACCAACTACGAGGTCGGCAACACCCAGGCCGTGCTCGACGGCGACCTCGACGATTTCATCGCAGCGAGCCTGAAGCAAGGCGTTTAACCCGAGAGAACCATCATGACAACCGAACAACCCAACCAGCAACACGAAGAAAGCCAGATCATCGCCGAGCGCCGCGCCAAACTGTCCGCGATCCGCGAGAAAGGCGTCGCCTTCCCCAACGATTTCGAGCGCAAGCATCTGGCAGGCGGCCTGCATGCGGAATTCGGCGACAAGACAACCGAAGAGCTGGAAGCAGCGCAAGTCCATGTCGCGGTGGCCGGGCGCATGATGCTCAAGCGCGTGATGGGCAAGGCCAGTTTCGCCACCATCCAGGACATGAGCGGGCGCATCCAGTTGTTCATCAGCAACGGCGACACGGGCGAGGAAGCGCACAACGAGTTCAAGCATCATGACCTCGGTGACATCCTCGGCGCAGTGGGCGTGCTGTTCAAGACCAAGACCGGCGAGCTTTCGGTGCGCGTCACGCAAGTGCGGCTGCTGACCAAGGCGCTGCGCCCGCTGCCGGAGAAGTTCCACGGCCTCACCGATCAGGAGCAGAAATACCGCCAGCGCTACATCGACCTCATCACCAGCGAACAGGCGCGCAAGACATTCGCCGTGCGTTCCGGTGTAATCCAGGCGATCCGCGAATTCTTCGTGCGCCACGGCTATCTGGAAGTGGAAACGCCGATGATGCACCCCATCCCCGGCGGCGCCTCGGCCAAACCTTTCATCACCCACCACAACGCGCTGGACATGCAGATGTATCTGCGCATCGCGCCGGAGCTGTATCTCAAGCGGCTGGTGGTGGGCGGCTTCGAGAAGGTGTTCGAGGTCAACCGCAATTTCCGCAACGAGGGCTTGTCCACGCGACACAACCCCGAGTTCACCATGATCGAGTTCTACGAAGCCTATCGCGATTACAGGTACCTGATGGACTTCACCGAGCGCCTGTTCGCCGAAGTGGCGCGCAAGGTGCTGGGCACCACGGTCATCAGCTATCAGGGGCATGAACTCGATCTGGGCAAGCCGTTCCAGCGCCTGACCATGGTGCAGGCGATCCAGAAACACCATCCGCAGTTCACCGATGCGCAGCTCGGCGACCGCGAGTTCATCATCGGAGAACTGCAAGACCTGAAAGCCAAATACAAGCCGGAGGACGGCATCGGCGGATTGCAGCTTTCGCTGTTCGAGGAACTGGCCGAAGCGCACCTGTTCGAGCCGACCTTCATCGTCGATTACCCCATCGAGGTCTCGCCGCTGGCGCGCGCCTCCGACACCCGCCCGGACGTCACCGAGCGTTTCGAGCTGTTCATCGTCGGGCGCGAGATCGCCAACGGTTTCTCCGAACTGAACGACCCGGAAGACCAGGAAGCGCGTTTCGACGCGCAGGTCGCCGCCAAGGAGGCGGGCGACGAGGAAGCGATGTTCAAGGACGCCGACTACATCCGCGCGCTGGAACACGGCCTGCCGCCCACCGCCGGCGAAGGCATCGGCATCGACCGGCTGGTGATGCTGCTGACCGACAGCGCCAGCATCCGGGATGTGATCCTGTTCCCGCACATGCGTCCCGAATAAGACTGGAGCATACCCATGCTGGATAGCGCCTCCCGACAAAAACTTTTGCAGCTCTATCCGATGCTGCGCGAGCTGCCGGACACAGAGGTCGGGGAGCTGCTGAAGAACGCGACGGTGATGCGTCCGCCGACCGGTGCGACGCTGTTCGACGAGAACCAACCTTGCCGCGGCTTCCCGCTGCTGCTGTCCGGCAGCATCCGCGTCATCAAGGCCGCGCCGAGCGGGCGCGAGTTGCAACTGTACCGGGTCAAGCCGGGCGAGAGCTGCATCCTCACCAGCGGCTGCCTGCTGGGCCACACCCGCTATCAGGCGCGCGGCCTCGCGGAAGCGGAACTGGAGATGGTGTTCCTGCCCGCCAATGCCTTCTACGAACTGCTCGGCAAACACGAAGCCTTCCGCAACTACGTGTTCAACCTGTTCTCCGAGCGCCTCACCGACCTGATGCAACTGGTCTCCGCCGTCGCCTTCCAGAAGCTCGACCAGCGCCTGGCCAAGCTGCTGATCGGCAAGTCCAGCCCGATACGCGCCACCCACCAGGCGCTGGCCGACGAACTCGGCAGCGCGCGCGAAATGGTCAGCCGCCTGCTGAAGGGCTTTGCCGAACACGGCTGGGTGGAACTGGGGCGCGAGCAGATCGAAGTCGTCGATCCCGCCGCCCTCAAGGAGTTCGCCGAACTTTGAGTTTTGTGATTTTCGTCACATACAGAGGGGTTTGACTCCCCTATCCTGTGGCTTCCTTCAACCAACCCTAAGGAGCTCGAAATGAAACTCAACGTAGGCGGTATCGATCGTATTCTGCGCATCGTGGCAGGACTGGCACTCATCGCACTGGCAGCCACCGGCACCGTCGGCGTATGGGGCTACATCGGCGTAGTTCCGTTGCTGACCGGCATCTTCAAATTCTGCCCGGCCTATGCCATTTTCGGCCTGAGCACCTGCCCGCTGCAAAACAAGTAACCGTATCATCCCCTCCCCCGCTTCGCGTCCGGTCGCATGGCCGGACGCTTTTTTTCATTTCAAAGGAGAATGCCATGAAAAAACGATTCGCCTGTTCCGCGCTGCTGGTTCTGTGCTCCACGACCGCCACGGCGGAAGACATCGCTCAATACCGGGACGAGAGCCGCGCCATCGTCGGCCCGTTCATGCAGCAACTGATGGCCGCGAACAAGAAGGCGATCATGGAAGGCGGGCCGGAAGCTGCAATCAAGGTCTGCAAGGACATCGCCCCAGGAATGGCCGGCGATCTCTCGCGCCAGCACGGCATCCGCCTCACTCGCGTTTCGCTCAAGGTGCGCAACCCGCTGCTCGGCACGCCCGATGCATGGGAACAGCAAGTGCTGAAGGGGTTCGAACAGCGCGCCGCCAAGGGCGAGAATGCCGACGCGATGGAAGCCGCTGAAATCGCCAAGGAACCCAACGGCAGCTATTTCCGCTACCTGAAGGCCATCGCGCTGCAACCTGGATGTGTCGCCTGCCACGGCCCGGCCGCGCAAATCCCGGACAACGTGAAGGTGCGCCTGGCTGAAGACTATCCGCACGATCAGGCGACCGGCTATACCCCCGGCCAGATCCGCGGCGCTGTGAGCATCAAACGCCCGCTGCAAAACAAGTAACCGTATCACTCCCCCGGTTTCGCGTCCGGGCGCTTGGCCGGGCGCTTTTTTCGCCCCGCCCGCCCTGCCCCGGTGCGCGATGGACAATTCTTTTCATCGGGCGTATCGTTCCCGCCCCCTTCTCTCCGATGTTCGTTCCCGGGTAACCAGAGCATGAACAACTTTGACATACCGCAAACACCGGAAAACTGCTCGCATTCCGACTTGGCAAAATTGCAGGTGTTCGAAAAGATACTGAAGGGCAACGTCGAAGCCATCGTCATCACCGACACGCAGGGCGCCATCGAGTGGTTCAACAACACCTTTGCCTCGCTGACCGGCCACGCCGATGCGCACGGGAAGAACGCCGGTTTCCTGTTCTCCGGCGGACACAATACGTATGAGACCCTCAGCCGCAAGCTCAACAAGGCCAACCACCACACGGTCGAAGCCTGGATATGCCGCAAGGACGGCAGCGAGTTCCCGGTCGAACTGACCCTGAGCGCGGTGCGCAGCGATGCGGACATGATCACCCATCATGTGCTGGAGTTCTCGGACATCACGGAATTCCGCCATGCCCGCGAAGAGCTGATGCGGCGCACCCGCGAGCTGAGCCGCTCCAATCAGGAACTGGAACAGTTCGCCTATGTGGCTTCGCACGATCTGCAAGAGCCGTTGCGCATGGTGGCCAGCTACACCCAGCTCATCGCCCAGCGCTACCGCGGTCGTCTGGATGAAGACGCCGACGAATTCATCGCCTACGCGGTGGACGGCGCCACGCGCATGCAGGCCATCATCAACGACCTGCTGACGCTGTCGCGCGTCGGAACGCGCACTGCCGCTTTTGCCCGCGTGGACAGCAAGGCGGCGCTGGAGCGGGCGCTGGCCAATCTCCGCCTGAGCATCGCGGATAACGGGGCGGACATCGTTTGCGGCTCCATGCCCGCGCTCAACGCCGACGCTTCGCAGCTCACCCAGTTGTTCCAGAACCTGGTCGGCAATGCCCTCAAGTTCCGCAGCGAGCATGCGCCCAGGGTGGAGATCGGCGCGGAGCGCCAGGACGGCGAATGGGTGTTCCATGTGCGCGACAACGGCATCGGCATCGCACCGGAACACCATCAACGGATATTCATGATGTTCCAGCGCCTGCACAGCAAACAGGAATATCCCGGCACCGGCATCGGTCTCACCATCTGCAAGAAGATCGTCGAACACCATGGCGGACGCATCTGGATCGAATCCGAACCGGGCAAGGGAACGGCGTTCAATTTCAGCATCCCCGCCGATCTGTCATGAAGGAGGCCAATATGAATACCGACTCTCCCGGAAGGCCGGTGGATTTCCTGCTGGTCGAGGACAATCCCGGCGACGTGCGCCTGACGCAGGAAGCGCTCAAGACCCACAAGGTGCAGAACAACCTGCATGTGGTGAGCGACGGCGAAGAGGCCATGGCCTTCCTGCGCAGGCAGGGCAAGTACGCCGATGCGCCACGCCCCGACATCATCCTGCTCGATCTCAACCTGCCTCGGAAGGATGGGCGCGAGGTGCTGGCTGACATCAAATCCGACCCCGCCCTCAAGACCATCCCGGTGGTGATCATCACTTCATCCGAGGCAGAGCAGGATGTCGTCCGCTCATACAACCTGAATGCCAATTGCTATGTGACCAAGCCGGTGAATCTTGACCAATTCATTAAGGTAGTGCAATCTGTCAACGATTTCTGGCTTACCATAGTAAAATTGCCCAGCAGCGTCGAATAAGAACGCGCAGGCCCGCCTCACTTCAACAACAAAAATAAGCAGCGGAAGGCAACCAATCCATGAACGCACTTCAGAGCAAGGCCAGTTACCTGACACTGGTGCACCCCGGTTTTGCCGGGAATTCCGGCGAATCGCGCACGGGCACCGCAGCACATTCGCCCGCCGGTGATGAAGCCACCGCCGCTGCCACCACCCCTCCGGTCAACATCCTGCTGGTGGAAGACAACCCGGCCGACCGCCGCCTGGTCACGGAACGGCTGAGCAACTGTCGCAGGGAATTCAATCTGGTGTGCGCGGAAAGCATCGGCGATGCATTGCTTGCGCTGTCCCGGAATAAAATCTCGGTCATCCTGCTCGACCTGCGGCTGCCCGATTGCTGCGACCTCGATTCCCTCACCCGTATCCACGCGGCGGTGCCGGGCACCCCCATCGTGGTGCTGAGCGAGATCGAAGACGAAGCGCTGGCGCTCAAGACGCTCCAGCACGGCGCGCAGGACTTCCTGGTGAAATGGCACACCAACGAGCACCTGCTGGTGCGCGCCATCCAGTACGCGCTGGAGCGCAAGCAGGTGGAAGAACACCTCTACCATCTCGCCCATCACGACACCCTCACCGGCCTGCCCAACCGCAAGCTGTTCTATGACCAGTTCAAACGGGCGCTTGCCGTGGCACGGCGGAACGACCTCATGCTGGCCGTCATGTTCCTGGATCTGAGCGAATTCAAGAAGATCAACGACAACCTCGGGCACTGCTGCGGCGACATCCTGCTGCAGACGGTCGCCCGGCGTCTGGCCGCGTCCGTGCGCGAGACGGACTGTATCGCGCGCGTCGGCGGCGACGAGTTCATCGTCGTGTTCACCATCAGCAATCCGGAAGATGCTTCGATCGCTGCGGCCAAACTCCTGGAAGCCTTCAATGAGCCGTTCGCGCTGGGAAACCATTCGGTTCGCACCCACGCGAGCATGGGCATCAGCCTCTATCCCTCCGATGCCGAAGACATGGAGAACCTGATCAGGAACGCGGACATGGCGATGTACCAGGCCAAGGCCGAAGGCCGGGATGCCAGCCGTTTCTGGTTCTACTCCCCGGAACTCAACACCCGGTATGCCGACCTCATGCGCGCCGAAAGCCAGATGCGGCAAGCGCTGGAGAACGGCGAATTCGTGATCCACTACCAGCCGCAGGTGGACATCCACCACGGCAGACTGGTGGGAATGGAAGCGCTGCTGCGCTGGCAGCACCCGGAAGACGGGCTGCTGATGCCCGCGCGCTTCATGTCCACGCTCGAAGAAAGCGGCTTCATCGTCGAGGCCGGCGCATGGGGGCTGCGCGAGGCCTGCAAGCAGAACAAGGCCTGGCAGCAGGCCGGCCATCCACCGCTCGTCATGGCCGTGAATATCTCCTGCCAGGAACTCTGGCACACGGATTTCATCGCCTGCCTGGAGTCGGTACTCGACGAGACCGGGCTGGAACCCAGGTGGCTGGAGCTGGAGATCAGGGAAGAATCCATCGAGAAGGACGAGGAACTTGCCGCCGAACGCCTGGCCGCGATCAATGCGCTCGGCGTGCGCATCGCGCTCGACAACCTCGGCCACAGCCACATCCCGCTGAGCTTCCTGACGCGTTTCCCGATCCATGCGATCAAGATAGACCGTTCCATCGTGAGCGACGTCGCCACCGACGCCAACCACGCCTCGATCACCAAGGCCGTGATCGCCATCGCCCGCGTGCTCAACATCAAGGGCCTGGCCGAGGGCGTGGAAACCAAGGAACAGCTCGATTTCCTCAAGACCGAGCACTGCGACGATGCGCAAGGCTACATGTTCGGCAAACCGCTCCCACCGGCCGACTGCATCTGCCTGATGCAGCGGCTGAAAAGCGGGCACGGCGTCACCCTGCCCATCTGACCGCGTGCCGCCGCAAGGCGGTGCGCCGGGTTCCGCAACAGGCAAACCATGAACCCTTCCACTTTGCACATCGAACTGCAAATCACCGGGATGCACTGCGCATCCTGCTCGGCACGCCTCGAGAAATCCCTGAACCATCTGCCCGGCGTCAAAGCCGTAGTAAATATCGCCACAGAAAAAGCCAGCATCGGCTTCGACCCCGCCACCAGCGATATCGAGACCATCATCGCCGCCGTGCGCAACACTGGCTTCGACGCGCATCCGCTGCGCGACTTCGCCGCCGAGAAGGCGGAGCGCGCCGCCGCCTACCGCCGCGAGCAGTTGCGCTTCGCGTTTGCGGCGCTGCTCAGCCTGCCGCTGCTGGCGGAGATGCTGACCATGCTCGTCGGCATCCACCTGATGCTGCCGGGCTGGCTGCAATTCGCGCTCGCCACGCCGGTGCAGTTCATCGCGGGCTGGCGCTTCTACACTGGCGCATGGAGCAGCATCAGGAGCGGCGGCGCGAACATGGATGTGCTGGTCGCGCTCGGCACCAGTGCCGCTTGGCTGCTGAGCGCCGTCACGCTGCTGTTCGCCCTCGACCAGCCGCTGTATTTCGAGGCGAGCGCCATGCTGATCACGCTGATCCTGCTCGGTAAACTGCTGGAGGCGCGCGCCAAGGGCAAAGCTTCCAGCGCGCTGGAAGCGCTCATCAACCTGCAGCCGAAGATGGCGCACGTCGAGCGCGACGGTGTGTTGCAGGAACTCGCCGTCGAACAGATGCGCGCGGGCGACGTGTTCCTGGTGCGTCCCGGCGAGAGCGTGCCGGTCGACGGCGTCGTGCTGGAAGGCGCTTCCGGCATGGACGAATCCATGCTCACCGGCGAAAGCCTGCCACAAGCCAAACAGCCGGAAGACAAGGTCTATGCCGCCACCCTCAACCAGCACGGCGTGCTGAAATGCAGCGCGCTGGCAGTCGGTTCGCACACCCAGCTCGCCGCCATCATCCGGCTGGTGGAACAGGCGCAAGGCTCCAAGGCCGCCATCCAGCAACTCGCCGACCGCATCTCCGCCGTGTTCGTGCCGGCAGTGCTGGTCGTTGCGCTGCTCACCCTCAGCGGCTGGTGGCTGGCCGGTGCCGATCTCGGCACGGCCATCATCAACGCCGTCTCGGTGCTGGTCATCGCCTGCCCGTGCGCGCTGGGGCTGGCCACGCCGACCGCGCTGGTGGTCGCCACCGGACGCGCCGCGCAGGCAGGCATCCTGGTCAAGGACGCCACCGCACTGGAACGCGCCCATCAACTCGCCGTGCTAGTGGTGGACAAGACCGGCACGCTGACCGAGGGTAAGCCCGCCGTCACCGACCTACTGCCCGCGCCCGGCATCGCGCCGGACCAACTGCTGCACGTCGTCGCCGCGCTGGCGCAGAACTCCACCCATCCGCTGTCGCGCGCCCTGCTCGATTACACCGCAGAGCACGGCATCGCACCGGCACAGGCCGCACAACTGCATGAATACTCCGGACAGGGGCTAAGCGCCGAACTCGACGGCGCGCCCTGCCTGCTCGGCTCGCCTGCCTTCGCCGCGCAACAGGGCGTTGCGCTCGACGCTGCGGCGGTGCAGGCGCTACAGGCAGAGGGCAAGAGCATCATCGTGCTGGCACGCAACGGCGCGGCGCTCGGCCTCATCGCGCTGGCCGACCGGCTGCGCGACAGCAGCCGCGCGGCGGCGGCACGGCTGGCCGCGATGGGCGTGCGCGTGGTGATACTGAGCGGCGACAATCGGGCGACTGCGCAGGCCATCGCGCACCAGGCGGGCATCACGGAATTCATCGCGGAAGTGCTGCCGCAGGACAAGGCGGCCAAAGTGGATTCGTTCAAGGCCGAAGGCCGACTCGTCGGCATGGCCGGTGACGGCATCAACGATGCGCCCGCGCTGGCCGCCGCCGATGTCGGCTTCGCCATGCGCAGCGGCAGCGACATCGCCATCGAGACCGCGGACATCACGCTGATGCGCAACGACCTGGCGAGCGTGGCGGACGCGATCTCGCTGTCGCGCGCCACCCTCGGCAAGATACGCCAGAACCTGTTCTTCGCCTTCGCCTACAACGTGCTCGGCATCCCGCTCGCCGTGGCGGGCATGCTCAATCCGGTGGTCGCCGGCACGGCGATGGCATTGAGCTCGGTGTCGGTGGTGAGCAACGCGCTGCTGCTGAAACGCTGGAAGCCCAAGGCGTAGAGTGGGCATATGGATGTAGGAGCGGCGGAAGGCGCGATCTTCATTCGCGGCTGCCGCCGCTCCTACAAAAGACGCCGCAAACCGGTCACCAGAATTGTAGGAAGGGTTGAGCGTAGCGATACCCATCAATCGTTGGCCGGTTTAACGATGGGTATCGCTACGCTCAACCCATCCTACGCCTGCTGATGATTAACCCGGCTGTCCGTCCGCGCGCAGCCGCCAGTACAGCGGCAGGTAACGCCATCCCCACGCAATGAAGCAGGCCAGCCAGACCAGCGCTGCCGCCAGATACACGCCTATCCCCAGCTGAATCGGCAGCACGTCCGCCAGCACGCGCAACAGGGCGACCAGCTGGATCCCGGCGAACATCAGTTTGACGGCACCATCCACCTGCATCGGCATGCCGGAATGCCCCAGCGTGACGCGCGTGCCCATGCCGATCAGCAACGTGGCGAAACAGCCGATGGTCAGCGCATGCAGCGGCGCAAGTCCCCAGATGTGCTGCCCGCCGACGAGCAGCGCAAGGCTTTGCGCGGCGAACAGCAGCATGGCGATGCCGAGCCAAGCGAAGCCGATATGCAACACGGCGAGCAGCGGGACGCGCAGGCTGCGGCGCAGCCTCCAGACATGGGTCAGATAAAGCGCGGCAAATGCCAGCGGCAGGTCGGCCAGCCACAGCCATGCGCCCGCGCCGGCGAGTTGCAGCAGGCCGTGCGCCGCGCTGCCCGCCAGCATCACCCACCAGGTCCAGAGCGGGCGCGGCACGAGCGGGCCCTGCAGCGCGCTGTTGGTGAAAAACGGCAGCATGCGGTGCGCGACGCTGGCGAACACCGGCAGCAGGAACAGCCACATCCCCCCGTCGATGGCGAGGCGCAGCCAGATGGCATCGGCGCCCGACAACCAGGTCGCGTAGGCGGCCAGACCGCACCAACCCAGACACAGCGCGACGAACAGCATCTGCGGGTGTTGCTTGTCCGGATGCCTGGTGTCGCGCAGCACGCGCAACAGCGCATACAGCGCCATGCCCCAGCCGGCCAGCATACCGAGCACAGCGACGAGCAACACGCCATGCCCCAGCAACAGCCCGGCATAAAAACCGGCCACCCCCAGCATCATCGACACGAAGGCGGGCACATAACGGCGCGCGGGTATCTCCCGGCCGTTCATCCAGCGCGGGAAGGTGGTCATCAAAAAGCCGAACATGAACATCGGGAACAGCCCGTAGACCATCAGCCAGCCGTGGATGGCGGCGGGGGCGATCGGCCAGTCCACGGGTTGCCCGGCGATGCCATAGCGGGTCGTCAGTTCGAGCAGCCACCACAGCATCACTGCGATGGCTTGCAGTGTGCCGCCGAAGAACATGACGCGATGGGGTGCGGCGGTGAAGACCGTCCAGCGTTGTGAGATGCTCATGACTTGCTCCGTTTGTCCGAGGCGGCGTCGCCGGGCTTGCTCCGTCCTGCCTTGGGCAACGGCTGCAGGATGTGTTCGAGCACTTTGGCGTTCTTCACCAGGTCGGCCAGCGACACCGCGCGCAGCACGCCGAAAAAGGCGGCACGCGCCTGCTCCAGCACGCCGGTCAGCAGGCACGCGCCGGAGATGACACACTGGTCCCGCGCAGCCGTGAAGCATTCGACCAGGTCGAAATTGTCCTCGGTCGCGCGCAGCACTTCCTCGATATTGATTTCCTCCGGCGCGCGCGCCAGACGGATGCCGCCGTTGCGCCCCTGCACGCTCTCGATCAGTCCGGAACGCGTCAGCTGATGAGAAATCTTGACCAGATGATTATTGGAGATGGCGAACCGCTCGCTCACCTCCCGGATCGTGACCAGATTGTCCCGCCGCAGCGCCAGATACATCAGCAGCCGCAGCCCCAGATCGGAATATTGTGTCAGCTTCATGCAGGGACGATATCGCTATTTGCGCATGAAGTCGATGACGATCTGGCCGGGTTCGCGCGCGACGTAGCTGATCTCGATCTTCTCGCCATAACGGTCCTGCAACTGGGCGAGCAGCGGCAACGGATCATGGTCGTTGACGAACAGCATGGTCTCGCCCGCGTGCAGCGAATCCAGCGCACCGAAGATCGCGGCGTGGCGGAAGCGCTTGGCGACGCCGCGCGCGTCGAAATGGTAGCGCATGTCTGGATTGAACGAGTTGGCGCAATTGTGTGTCATGATCGAACTCCTTGATAGTCAGGTTATATGGACGGGGCATCATGCAGTCATGCCGCAGAGGCGCAACTAACATGTACGAATAATACATGTTTTATTGTACAATGCAAAAAATCGCTGCCATCCATAACCGCCAAAAGGAGACCGACATGCCATCCATCGCCGAATTCATGACCGCCAAACACAAAGCCTGCGACGACGATTTCGCCCTTGCCGAAGAGGCCGCCCTGTCAGAAAACTGGGACGAAGCACAAAGCGCTTTCGATGTTTTTCACGACGACATGGCACGGCATTTCCTGATGGAAGAGAAGCAGTTGTTCCCCGCCATCGTCGACGCCGGCGGCCCGGCCGGCCCGGTACAGGTGATGCTGATGGAGCATGAGCAGATGAACGACCTCATGTCGCAACTGGCAGATGCCCTCGCCGCCCGCGATGCGCAACGTTACGCCGGCCTTTCGGAAACGCTGCTGATCGTGATGCAGCAACACAATCACAAGGAAGAAAACATCCTCTATCCCATCGCCGACCGCGTGCTGGCGAACGAGAGCGTATCCATGCTGGAGCGCATGCAGTCGGCCTGAATACCCGGCCGGTTCCACCAGATGAACAGCAAGGAAACACAATACCTCGATGTGCGCTGGCTGCCGCCGCCGGAGCCGTTCGAACACATCACGCGGGCGCTGCAAACGCTGCCCGCCGGTAGCGCGCTGCGGGTACACATCCACCGCGAACCCTTTCCGCTGTACGACGTGCTGCGCGAGTCCGGTCATGCCTGGCAGACCACCGCGCTGGCCGACGGCACATTCGAAATCTTGATCACGGCGGCCGCATGAGGATCGCCTCGCTCAGCACCGACCAGGCGCCGCCGATCTCCGTGCCGCTGCGCTTCTTCGCCGTTGCGCCGCTGTTCCTGATCCTGGCGGCGTTGTTCCTGGCGACCGGCGAAGGCGATCCGTTCGCCGATACACATTCCCCCGCGCTGCTTGCCGCGACGCATTGCATCACGCTCGGATTCATGGCGATGGTGATGTTGGGCGCGACGCAGCAGATATTGCCGGTACTGATCGGCAGCCCCGTCCCTGCCTCGCGCAACGTGGCGTGGCTCACCGTCCTGCCGCTGGGCGCGGGAGCGTTGTCCCTGTCCACCGGGTTCGCGCTGGTCAGCGCACCTTTTCTTGATCTGGCCTGGCCGTTGCTGGGCATAGCCTTCGCGGTATTCATCGCCGCCGCGCTGGTCAGCCTGGGGCGCGCCGCGACGCGCAACGTGACATGGGTCTCCATCCTGCTCGCCCTGCTCGCGCTCGCCGGGGCGGTCACGCTGGGCATGATGCTGGCCAGCGGCTACGCCTCCGGCACGATACTGGACTACACCCGATGGTCCGGGGCACACCTCAGCCTGGCGCTGGGCGGCTGGGTGACACTATTGATCGTCGGCGTGTCCTATCAGGTGGTACCGATGTTCCAGATCACGCCCAACTATCCAAAATGGCTGACCGGCATGCTGGCGCCCGCGCTGTTCGCCGTCCTGCTGCTGCGGCTGGCAACGCCCGCTCCGCTGGAGGCTGCGCTGGAGATCGCATTCTGGCTGCTGGCCGGCGGCTTCGCCGTGGTGACGCTGCGCCTGCAAGGCCAGCGCCGCCGCAAGGTGGCGGATGCCACGCTGAGCTTCTTCCGGCTCGGCCTGGCCGCGCTGCTGCTGACGGCGGCGCTGTCGCTGGCCGCGCTGCTCGTGCCGGACGCTGCCGCAACGTTGCGCCTGCTGTCCGCCATCGCCTTCATCGGTGGCTTCGCCCTGTCGCTGATCCACGGGATGCTCTATAAGATCATCCCGTTCCTGGTCTGGTTCCACCTGTTCCGCGGCGGCCCCAACGCCATGAAAGTCGGCATCCCGAACATGAAGGAAGTCATCCCGGAACGCTGGATGTGGTGGCACTTGTATTTGCATGGCGCCACACTGCTCGCGGCGCTGTGCGTTCCCTGGTTCGGCTGGATGCTGTGGCCGGTCGCGCTCGGGTTGCTGCTGCAAGGAGTGCTGCTGGAATATGCCGTGCTGACCGGCATCGCGGTCTATCGGCGCACACTGATGCGCATCGAACAGGCGGCGGCGTGAGTATCCCGCTGCTCAAGACCGTGCATGTCTCTTGCGTCGCAACCAGTTTCGCGCTGTTCTTCCTGCGCGGCATCTGGATGCTGCGCGAATCGCCGCTGCTGCGACGGCGCTGGAACGAACTCGTGCCGCATGCCGTCGATACGCTACTGCTCGCCAGCGCCATCGCGCTGGCCATTTCCACCGGGCAATATCCGTTCGAGCAAAGTTGGCTGACCACCAAGATCTTCGCGCTGCTGCTGTATATCGTACTGGGAGCCATCGCGCTCAAGCGCGGACGCAGCAAGGCCATACGCCTGAATGCCTGGCTGGCGGCACAGGCGGTGTTCGGCTACATCGTGCTGGTCGCCGTTTACCGCACCCCTACCCCATTCATCCATTGAGGAGCCGCACCATGAACCCGTTCACATCGCAGCAAGCCGCGCCCGGTTTCGACCACCCGCTGGAACTGCTGCACGCCTGCCACGGCAAGATCATGTACCAGTGCGGCACCCTGCGCAAACTGGCCGCGCACCTGGCGAGCAAGGGCTGCGACGAGCAGGCGCAACAGGCGGCGCAAGGCATCCTGTGCTACTTCGACACCGCCGGCGGATTCCACCATCAGGACGAGGAAGAAGACCTGTTCCCCGCGCTGCGCGCCACGGGCGATGCGCAGGCGGAGGCGTTGCTGCAACGCCTGCTGCGGGAACACGAGGCGCTGGCCGCAAACTGGAACGAAGTGCGCCCGCTGCTGGCACAGATCGCGGAAGGAACGCCCTCACCGCTGGCCGAAGCGCTGACCGAACGCCTCATCATGGGCTATTTCAACCACATCGATCTGGAAGAAAAGGAACTGCTGCCGCTGGCCACGCGCCTGCTCGACCCGCAACGGCTGGAACAACTGGGCCGTCGCATGGCGGAACGGCGCGGCGCAAAGTTTCCCCCGTCAGCGGTCGCCTGAGCCAACGACACTCATTACAGGATCGACCATCATGCCTTACGTGAACATCAAGATCACCGAAGAGGGTGTCACCTCCGAACAGAAAGCGCGACTCATCGAAGGCGTCACCAACCTGCTCAGGGACGTGCTCGGCAAGAACCCGGCAACGACCATCGTCGTCATCGACGAAGTTCCCACGGACAACTGGGGCATCGCCGGCGAACAGGTATCGTCGCGCAGGAAGCGGGGAATGTAGCGCCCATGCCGGAAAGGTGAATCACCCACGGCCACTTTATGACCGATCCGGATGCACTAGAATGCCGGTTCGTCTCAACCGCAACACCTGCACAAGAGGATCAGCCATGCCGGGAACACATACGAAATTGATCGTCGCGATCGCGACCGTGCTTTTCGCCGGAAGCGCCATCGGAGAAGGCATGGGCGAAAGGCACATGCACAGCTTCGCCAAGGATGTCGATGCGTTCCATGCCGCGCTCGCGCCGCTATGGCACGCACCGGCAGGCAAGGAACGCGCGCAGAACGTTTGTGCCCAAGCACCCAGGCTGGAGAGTCTGGCAAGAGAAGTCCACAGCGGCGACGCCAAACCACTGCTGTCATCCATCACCGCCTTGCAGGCACAATGCCGAACCAATCCTGCCGACATCGATGCCGCGTTCTCGCAGGTACACGAAGCGTTCCATCACCTCGCCATGCCCAACCGGCATTGACGACAGCGAGGCCGGATAGCGCTTACCGGGTGCAATCGACACATGGGGCATTTAAGCGGTCGGCTCTGTGCCATGAGCAGCTCCTCGTCCAATGCAAATATTTCGGACTCGCCTGATATTAAGAACGATGTTTTAAGCGTACTCTTCACTAATACGCCGTACTTATAGCTAGATTCCGCTCCCCAGATCAACGAGGCCAACATGAAGAACTTACTTGGGTATTCTGCGGTTCTGATTTTGTCAGTGTCAATCAGCGGTTGCGGTTCTGTCATGTTTCATGAACAGGACAGGCTTGCAATGGGTGGACAGTATTCAGAGCTTGAACGGTCATCTGAGGAAGGTAAAGATATTTCCTCTGCGAAGAGTACGGATCTTATAGAGGCATGTATTAGCTACTCAAAGCTAAAGAAATACAACAAACTCTTCGCTTGTCTCGATCAGTTGGAGAACAACATAAAACAGGGAGACAAGCTAGTTGTGC
Source organism: Gallionellales bacterium GWA2_60_18 (assembly GCA_001801105.1). The sequence goes on along the minus strand of MGWS01000001.1, from coordinate 17,440 downwards.
ATCACGGTATGTTTTCTTGGAATTATCCGGAAAATATAAGTGTTATTCCCGCTCTGCTCAAAGCCGAGGCCTATGTAGAGTTTGGGGATTACGAGAAGTCGGTTTCGTTTGCAAAAACCGCATACGAGTTGCTCCCAGCGGTTGAGTGGACCTCTAAAGATCGCACCAATTCGTGGGTACGTCGCTTTAGAATTCGCTCCTGGGGCCTGCTCGCATTGGCATATGCACTGAAAGGAGATCATAACCAGGCTTCGCAATTTGTGACCCAACTTGAAAATGAGAGTGCAACTTCCTCAGAATTTTGGCTGACCCCCGGAGGGATACAGTCTGCGATAAATAAAGAGAAGGGATTTGAATTGGCAAGGGCGTATATGGCCCTAGGCCAATATGACCGGATTCTGGCCGCTAAAGGGAATTTCTGGGATGCGTTTGCCAGTGTGAGTGAAGGCATGTTCGGGACTCTGTTTGCCTTTGTTGATTTGCCCAAGGCATTCATGACAAATAAAGCCCTTTATGAGACTGGCCATATCAAAGAGGCAAAAGAGGGATATGACAGGCTTTTGAGTAAGCCTGAGACAAAATCCAATGGGGAAATCTACTGGGCAATACTGTTGGACAGGGGCAGGATTTCTCAGGCAGAAGGCAACATGAATCAAGCAATTGATTTTTACAAGCAGTCAATTGATGTGATAGAAAGTCAGCGCTCGACCATAAATACTGAGGCTAGCAAAATAGGATTCGTAGGAGACAAACAGGCCGTATATGGGCGGCTCATCGCTCTTCTTGTTGAGCAAGGCCAAGCTGGGGAAGCATTCGATTATGTAGAGCGCTCCAAATCGCGGGCACTGGTCGATATGCTGGCATCCAAGAAAGACTTCGCAGCACCGGCGCGCGACCCGGAGAAAGTCAAATTGGTGCTGGCGCAACTCGACACGGCTGACTTGGGAATGCGAGTGCAAGATGTAGATGCAAAGTCAGATGCCCGGTCAACAGGTACCCGCAACCTGCAGGTGGCACGGGATGCTCTGCAGACGGCGGCACCAGAATTATCTTCGCTGGTAACCGTCACATCTGTTCCTTCAGCCAAACTCAGTTCGCTGATTGGATCTGACGAAACACTGATCGAGTATTACTACAACGGCGACAATCTGATCGCTTTTGTTCTCAGCCGCACCGGTCTTTCCGTCACGAAGCTCAATGGCTCTGGCCTGGACTCACAAGTACAAGCATTGCGCGCGGCAATCGAGCAGCCGGGTACTGAAACCTGGCAGACACCGAGCCGTATGCTCTACGAGAAACTTTGGAAACCTCTCGAAAGCAGCATTCCAACAAAAAATGTGATCATCGTCGCACACGGTTCACTGCATTACCTACCATTCAGTGTCCTTCAAGCAAGTGATGGCAGTCTATTGATTGACAGCGTAGGCTTGCGATTCCTGCCCAGTGCAAGCGTACTCAAATTTTTACATCCGCTATCCACAAAGAAGGACTCACAGCTCCTCGTGCTTGGCAACCCCGACCTTGGCGATGCAAAACTTGACCTTAAGTTTGCCGAGAGCGAGGCACGTCTTATAGCTGGCATGAATCATACAACACGGCTGCTGGTGCGACTTGATGCTTCAGAAACCAACTTCAAAAAAACAGCCGGAATATTTTCGAAATTACACTTCGCCACCCATGGAAAGTTCCAATCTGATGATCCACTGAATTCCGGCCTCTACCTTGCCAAGGATATCAAGAACGATGGCGTGCTTACCGTCGGTGAGCTCTACTCGATGAATCTGGATGCGGATCTTGTTACGTTGTCGGCATGCGAAACAGGGCTTGGCAAAGTTGCCAATGGGGATGATGTCGTCGGCTTGACACGAGGATTTTTATACGCAGGCAGCCGATCAATTGTTGCCAGCCTGTGGAGCGTCGATGATCAGGCTACCGCAATCTTGATGAAGGCTTTTTATGAAAATCTCTCCGATAAGAACAAGCAGGATGCACTGCGTTTGGCGCAGTTGAAGTCCCGTAAAATATTCTCTCACCCGTTCTACTGGGCGGCATTTCAATTGACAGGGCGTGCTGATTAAGAGCGTCTCTGTGTGCAGAAATAGCAAAGTGCGGAGATTGATTCGGGAGTGAGAGGAGCTTTTCTGGGTAAGTCAAATTAGTAAATTTGACTGGCTGCTATCCGGTTAGTTGATGGGTGGGTATGGGTCGAAAATGGAAGTTTGACCAGCCGCAATCAATCAGAACCATCCTGATCTCAGGCGCTTCATTCGATCTCTTCCACCTTGATCAATACGTTGCGCCGTTCCTGTGAACGCGAGGCGCTGCGGGTCGTGATCGTGCCATCGTCGATGTCGTTCTGCTGCCCTGTCCCGCCCACCACCAGCCATTCGCCGAGTCGCCCGGATACGGTGCTCGATGCCTGCTGGGTGCGCGTGGTCGGATAAGTGCTGCCGCCCGAAACCAGCGCGTCGTTCTGCGCGCCGACTTCCAGTGTGACGCGGTCGCCGTTGACGCGCGGCAGCACGTAGAAGCCGCTGTCCACTTGCTGATACTGCGTGCTGTCGATCACCTCGGTGCCCCACGGGCGCTGTATCACCTGGCGTTGCGCCACCGGCACGCTCTGGCCGCTGCGCACCAGCGCACGGTTACCTTCCAGCACCTGCAACTGCTGTGTCTTGTGGTCGTTCTCCAGCGAGCGGGTGGAGGTCACTCTGGCGCGCAGCTTGTCCTGTCCCTGCCCGAGTTCGACGTTCAGCCCGCTGGTATCGCCGCTGCCCGGTACGCTGAGGCGTGCATCCTTGCCGATACCTATGCTGCCGGAGACTTCGGTCAGGCGCGCGATGGTGTCGCTGTCCACGTCCTGCATCACGGTGATGCGCAACCGGCGCGGCGCGACATCGAGGCTCTCCAGCAGTTTTTTGATCTCGGTCAGGCGTTTGGGCGAAGTGCGCAGGATGAGCTGGCTGTTCATGCCGCTGGCGACATCGTCGCCATCCAGCAGCGGACGGATGATAGGCAGCAGCTCTTCCGCGTTGCGGTGCTTGAGCGCGATCACTTCCAGCTCGGCCCATGCGGGCGCGGCAACCAGCAACAATGCGAGACTCACGAGAACATTTTTCATGGCGAGCTCCTGCTTTACAGACGCGGCCACTTTACCGTAAATTCCGCGCCATGCAACGCATCATCCCTTTCTGCTTCTTCCTGCTGCTCGCCTGCGCTACGCCTGCCCATGCCTCGGAACCTGCCGGTGACGGTCAGGCGAACGAGGTCGCGTTGTACGCCATGAGTCTCGCCGACACGCCGTACCGTTATGGCGGCAACTCGCGCGACGACGGTTTCGATTGCAGCGGTTTCGTGCGCTATGTGTTCGAGAATGTGCTGGGAGTGAGCTTGCCGCGCACCAGCGCGGAGATGGGCGGTGCGGGTGAGGCGCTGACCGGCGATGAACTTCGCCCCGGCGATCTGGTGTTCTTCAATACGCGCAAGCGCCCGTTCTCGCATGTCGGCATCTATCTCGGCGAAGACCGTTTCGTGCATGCGCCCGGCAACGGCAAAGCGATCATGGTGGTGAACATGCAGGAGAAATACTGGCGCACGCGCTACAACGGGGCGCGGCGGCTCACTTCGGCGAACTAGCAGGCAAGACAAGACCCTCCTGAATAATGAATATCGCGCCGTAGGAGCGAGCCCTGCTCGCGACCAACACAATATCGCGAGCAGGGCTCGCTCCTACAAAAACGAACGTTGTTTCACGTTAACGGCGCGCTGCCTTCAGTTCTTCGGCTAACTGCAGCACCGACATCGCGTAGAAGTCGCTGTTGTTGTAGAGCGTGATGACCTTGAAATTCTCGAACGCCAGCCAGAATTCCTTGCCGTCCTCTACCGTGAAATCGAGCAGGCGCGCCTCCATCTCCGGCGGATATTTCCCTTCCGGCAGGATGCCGTCCACGGCCCAGCCGGCCAGCGTGCGCCCGGCGCCGATCGCGCCGGGGCAGGCCTCGTTGCTCACTTGCGCCCGCGCGGCCACCGGTGCGCCGCGCACCCAGCCGTAGCCTTGCAGATAATTGGCGACGCTGCCGATCGCGTCGCGGTCTTCGCGCATCAGGTCGACCTTGCCGTTGTGGTTGAAGTCCACCGCATAGTTGCGATAACTGCCCGGCATGAACTGCGGGATGCCCATCGCACCGGCATAGGAGCCGCGCGTGGCGAGCAGGTCGAACTGCTGCTCGCGCGCCAGCAGCAGGTAGTTCTCCAGTTCGCTGCGGAAGAAAACGGCGCGGCGCGGGTAGTCGAACGCCAGCGTGGTCAACGCATCCAGCACGCGGTAACTGCCCGCGTTCCTGCCGTAGATGGTCTCCACACCGATCAGCGCGACGATGATCTCCTGCGGCACGCCGTATTGCTTCTCGGCGCGGCGCAGGGTCTTGCGGTATTTGTGCCAGAACTCCAGGCCGAGCCGGACGCGCTGCGGATTGACAAAGGCGGCGCGGTATTCGACCCACGGCTTGATCGTTGCCGGACGCGAGATCGCCTCGATGACATCGGGCCGGTGCTGCGCACGCGCGAACACGGTCTCCAGTTCGTCGCGCTTGAAGCGGTGTTTGGCGACCATCTCGTCGATGAATCCGGGGATGCCCGGAAGGTCGGCGGCATGAACAGCAAGGGGGATCAGCAGCAACAGGAATAAAACGGGACGCATGTCCGCATTTTAACTCGACAGCCCCTCCCACCGAGGTAAAATTGCGGCATCCTCAACCACGAAACCACGCATCATGGAAAAATGTACCCAGCACCACCGCCTCATCGTCCTCGGCTCCGGCCCGGCCGGTTACACCGCCGCCGTGTATGCCGCGCGCGCCAACCTGAATCCCGTGCTGATCACCGGGCTGGCGCAGGGCGGCCAGCTGATGACCACCACCGAGGTGGATAACTGGCCCGCCGACCCGAACGGCGTGCAGGGGCCGGAACTGATGGAACGGTTCCAGAAACATGCCGAGCGCTTCAACACGCAGATCATCTTCGACCACATCCACACCGCCAAGCTGCAACAGAAGCCTTTCCTGCTGGAAGGCGACAGCGGCTGCTACACCTGCGACGCGCTGATCATCGCCACCGGCGCCTCGGCGCAATACCTCGGCCTGCCCTCGGAAGAGGCGTTCATGGGACGCGGGGTTTCGGGCTGCGCGACCTGCGACGGCTTCTTCTATCGCGGACAGGAAGTCGCGGTGATCGGCGGCGGCAACACCGCCATCGAGGAGGCGCTGTATCTGGCCAACATCGCCGACCATGTCACGCTGGTGCACCGGCGCGACACTTTCCGCGCCGAAAAAATCATGATCGACCACCTGCTGGAGAAAGTGAAGGAAGGCAAGATCACGCTGCAACTGCACCATGTGCTGGACGAGGTGCTGGGCGATGCCAGCGGCGTGACCGGCATGCGCATCAAGCATGTCAAAACCGGCGTTCCGCAGGATATCGCGCTGGCGGGCGTGTTCATCGCCATCGGCCACAAGCCCAACACCGACATCTTCGCCGGCCAGATCGAGATGGACAACGGCTACATCATCACGCGCGGCGGCAACAAGGGCGACGCCACGGCGACCAGCATCTCCGGCGTATTCGCGGCCGGCGACGTGCAGGACCAGATCTACCGCCAGGCCTGCACCAGCGCCGCGACCGGCTGCATGGCGGCGCTGGACGCGGACAAGTATCTGGCTGCGCTGGGGTAACATGAAACTCGCACGACCGCGTCCCTCTCTCCCGCTTGCGGGATAACCAGCGACTTGCCCGCTTGCGGGCTTAGTCGAATGGCCAGTTGTTTCATCAGAGAGTTGGGAGAGAGGGGAAACAGCAGTGGATGCAGGTCGGGTTAGGCGTGGGTTTTTGCGCCGCAACCCGACATTCGACGTTGGATCGTCGGGTTACGCTTCGCTAACCCGACCTACGACTGCAATACATTTGGTTCCGGCTCGTCCGGCTCAGGATGAAGAAACCCGCCAACGAAATCAATCCTGACGATGCCGCGCTGTTCCGCGCGACGGTGGGAGAGGTTCAGCCTCTTCCAGAGCAGAACCGCATCGAACCGCATATTCCTCCGCGCCATCCGCCACACCATACTGTCGCCGCCGAAGCGATACCCGACACGCTATCCGACCACATCACGCGGGATGCGCCAGATGAGTTCCTCGCCAACGGACTGTCGCGCATGACGTTGCGCAAGATGCGGCGGGGGGCCTGGCCGATACAGGACAGGCTGGACCTGCACGGCCTGACCAGCGACGCGGCGCGCACGCTGTTGCAGGAGTTCCTGCACGAAGCGACCCAACACGGGCTGCGCTGTGTGCTGGTAATACACGGCAAAGGGATGAACAGCCCGGGCGGCGAAGCGGTGCTGCGGCGGCTTGCGCGCCACTGGCTGTTACAACGCGGAGAGGTGTTGGCTTATTGCGATGCGCCACAGCAGGAAGGCGGCAGCGGCGCGGCGCTGGTGCTGCTTAAGAGCCTATTTCAGTAGGTTTCATGCCCCGCGCCGTTCACCTGCGGGATGCAGTGCAAGGCGCGGGCTGTGCAGTGTAGTCATTCTCCACAAGCAGACCGCAACGCCGCAATGCACCCGCAGGTGAATGGCCCTCTGGGTTGGGTCTGGGCGCGGCGTCTGCGGCGTTACACCGCTTGCCCGCAGAATGACTGCGGGCGGCGCGCTGCGCCTTGCATCCATCCACCCCCAGACCCAACGCGGGGCATGAAACCTGCTGAAATAGGCTCTAAGACGCCGCCCGGGCCTTCTTGCCCATCACATAGATGAGGTATTCGAAGAATACCTCGCACCAGTCCTGATCGTTGTCCTTGAGCGATTCGAGCAGCTTCTTCACTTCCGTCACCGGCCAGGATTGGTTGAACGACACCAGCATCTGTTCCGGATAAAGCTCCAGCATGGTACCGATGCGGTCGCCCATCTGCCTGATCTCGTCGAGCATCAGCGCAAGATCCTTGTCCGAATCGATCTCGGCGGTCAGATCGCCATAGACCTTGGGATTCTGGCGGGTGTATTCGATGAACCGGGTCAGGATATGGAAGAACTCGCCCTTGTTCTCCTTGGTCACCGCGTCGCCCAGCCTGAACGGCGCGACCGACAGCTCCATCCAGTAATAACCCAGCTTGGGATTGCGGTGCTTGGTGACGGAAATGTAGCCGCCGCGCGCCTTGGCTCGCCCGATGCAGTCTTCCAGCAGCATACGGTCCGAACTGCGCGAGGCGATCACCTTGCCTTCCAGCACTTCCGGCTTGATCAGGAAGAAATCCGGCAAGTCGTCATAGATCTTCCCGGTATGGTTATGCGCATGGTAATAGGCGCTGAATAACTTCAACGCGAAATCGCCATTCTTCTCCACGTCATAGCAATCCCGATCGATTGCGGCGCCCGTCTCGTTATGCGTCATGGCGGGTTTCTCCTAATGTTGCGATTACCACTCCTCACTCATGGTCGTTATCATAACCTGTGTGCTAGACTTTTGTGCGTCCCTTGGCGGAGAATCCCGCCATGTCCGGACCGACCCGGAAACCCGATCATGGTGACGACATCATGCAAACGAACAAAGTGAGTTTCGCCAAAACGCTCCTGCCGATTCTGATGCTGCTGTACAGCGCGGGCAGCTTTGCCGCGCTCAACAAATGGGTGGACGGGAAAGGCAAGGTGCATTATTCCGACCAAGAGCCGCCCGCCAACGTGAAGGCGCAGATACTGCGCCCCACCGTCACGGAAGAGGCGCCTGCGGAAACCGGCGCGGCGACAGAAGAGACCACCCCTGCCGAGACCATGACCGACGCGGAACGCGAGGCCGAATCGAGAAGGCAACAGCTGGAAAAAGAGGCTGCCGACAAAAAGGCCGCGCAGGAAAAAGCCAAGGCGGATGCCCGGAAACTGAACTGCGAAGTCTCACAGCAGAACCTCCGCACCATGCAGAGCGACCTGCGCCTGAGCGAGATCAACGCCGAGGGCGAGCGCGTCTACCTGAGCGACGAACAGCGCCGGCAAAAGATCGAAAAGATCAAACAGAATATCGAGGAATACTGCGACTAAGGGGTCGAGAAGAAATAACTTGGACAGTTATGGGTGTGCTGGCGGGATGCGATGCAAGACGCCGGGCGCGCCGCATGGTCACTCCCTGCAAGCGACCGGCAACGCAGCAGCGCACCCGCCAGTGCAGCCAGAATATTCAAGTTATTACTTCTCGCCCCCTAAACAACCCCGGGTGGGATATTCGAACTATTCGGCCTGCTCCGCCCACAGGTCATGCGTATCCGAATCCGTGACCGTCACCTCGGCGAATTCGCCCACCGTCAGTTCCTGCCCGTCATCGATATACACCAGCCCGTCGATCTCCGGCGCATCCGCCGCGCTGCGCGCGACCGCGCCTTCCTCATCCACCTCCTCGACCAGCACGGTGATGGTCTGGCCGACCTTGCGCCGCAAGCGTTCCTCGCTGATCTCTTCCTGTAACAGCATCAGCCGCGCCAGGCGTTCCTGCTGCACCTCGGGCGGAACGTGGTCCGGCAACGCATTGGCCGCCGCGCCCTCCACCGGCGAATAGGCGAAGGCGCCCAAGCGGTCGATCTGTGCTTCCTCGACGAAATCGAGCAGTTCCTCGAACTCCTCTTCGGTCTCGCCGGGAAAGCCGACGATGAAGGTGCTGCGCAGCGTCAGCTCCGGGCAGGTGTCGCGCCACTGCTTGATACGCGCCAGCACGTTATCGCTGCTGCCGGGACGCTTCATCAGCTTGAGGATGCGCTGGTTGGCATGCTGGAACGGGATGTCGAGGTAGGGCAATACCCTGCCCTCGGCCATCAGCGGGATCACCTCATCCACGTGCGGATAGGGATAGACGTAATGCAGCCGCACCCACGCGCCGAGTCCGCCGAGCGCGTCGGCGAGTTCGGTCATGCGCGTCTTGAGCGGGCGCCCGCCCCAGAAACCGGTGCGATATTTCACATCCACGCCGTAAGCGCTGGTGTCCTGCGAAATCACCAGCAATTCCTTCACACCCGACTCGACCAGCTTCTCCGCTTCCTGCATCACCTCTCCGACCGGGCGGCTGACCAGATCGCCGCGCAGGCTGGGGATAATGCAGAAGGTGCAACGATGGTTGCAGCCTTCGGAGATTTTCAGATAGGCATAGTGCTTCGGCGTAAGGCGGATGCCTTGCGCGGGAACCAGATCGGTATAGGGATCGTGCAGACGCGGCAAATGTTGATGTACCGCCTCCATCACCTCGTCGGCGGCATGAGGGCCGGTGACGGCCAGAACCTTCGGATGCGCCTGCCGCACCACGTCGCCCTTGGCACCGAGACAACCGGTAACGATCACCTTGCCGTTCTCCGCCAGCGCCTCGCCGATGGCATCCAGCGATTCTTCCACCGCGCTGTCGATAAAGCCGCAGGTATTCACCACCACCAGATCGGCATCCTGATAAGTGGCGGAAATCAGATAACCCTCGGCGCGCAAACGGGTGAGGATGTGCTCGGAATCCACCGTAGCCTTGGGGCAGCCGAGCGAGACAAAACCGACTTTGGGGACGTATCGGGTATTAGCCATCGGCTTATTCGGCGACCAGTATGCCGACGAGGAAGATAGAACCTACCCCCAACACGATCAGCGCCACTTGCTGGAGCGTGTCGCGCAAGGCGACGCGTTTGTGCAATCCGGGAATCAGGTCAGCCACCGCCACATAGAGCATGCTGGCTGCGGCCAGCGCCAGCAAGGTCGGCACGATGCTCTGCATGCCCTGCAAGGTGAAATAGGCCAGCACGCCACCCACCAGCGTCGCCAGACTGGACAGCAGGTTGAGGCGCAACGCCTGCGCCTTGCTGTAGCCGGAATGCAACAGAATCATGAAATCGCCGACTTCCTGCGGTATCTCGTGCGCGATGATCGCCGCCGCGGTGACGATGCCGAGATTGGTGTCCGTCAGAAATGCCGCCGCGATGATCACCCCGTCGACGAAATTGTGGAACGAGTCGCCCACCATGATCAACATGCCGCTGCGCCCGTGGTCGGTGTGCTGATGCAGTTCGTGCACTTCGCAATCGTCATGGTGACAGTGCCGCCACAACAGCAATTTTTCCAGCGTGAAGAACAGCAGAATGCCGGCCAGCACCGTGCCGCTCAGTGCGGCGACATTGTTCGTCAACGCGATCGCTTCCGGCAGGATATTGAGGAACACCGCGCCCAACAGCGCCCCGATGGCGTAACTGACCAGCAGGTTCACCCAGTGCGGACGCGCATGCAGCGCGAACAGCGCCGCGCACAGCACGCTCAGCGCGCCACCGGCAAAACTGGCTGCGACGATCCACAGCAAAACGGTCATGGGAATTGTCTGGAAAAATCAGAGGCGCGAATTATAGTCTTTTTGAAACTACGCGCATTTCCTGTTTTATGATTGGCGCGTGGAATGCGCCAGTGACTTGCCGATCACACAGCCCTGAAGCTGCTATCTATTGAGTGAGTGTTTCGACCCATGCCGGCCGTTGCTCAAAACTATTGCGATGCTAACCCCTATCGCTTACCGGCGCTGCGCGGCTTTATCGCGCAGCGTCCGGTGAACCGCCAGGTTGGGCGTCACTACCAACGCCACCATCGTTGTTGGCTAAGCGGATTTGTATGGTGGGGCACGGTCTTCGGTTCTGCACCTCTCGGGACATTAAGGCCAGTCCAATAGGCAGACGGCTTAATGAGCTTAGTTGTCGGAGATGCACCGTGCAGCCGCTTCCAAAAGTCGTGATCGTATGTGAGCACGATATCCAGCCCAAGCTCTTCGGCCTCCGCGAGAATTCGGCAATCCTTGGGCTTCGGGTGTGCCATTTGAAATTGGTCGGCACGTGCCTGAACAGCAGTGAGGTCCCGGACAGCGTAGTCGAGAAATAGCGTTCGAATAAAGCTCTCGTGAAATTCGCGACGATCTGCGTTTGGAATTCTTCCGACTTCGGAGATTACGGTCTCAGTGAGAGTGAAGGTGCCTGGTTTGTAGAACCACGAACGGAGTAAGGATTTCTTCTCCGATGCCAGTGAATCTTTCGGTTCGTTAATACCAGCGATAGCGTCGAGTAGGTATGACAGGCACTGTGAATCCAGACCGATCTGCAAATCGCGTGCGCGTCTCATGGCGAATTTAAGTGGTTTCCAGTGCCGGGTTGTTGGCATCACCCAAAGCTGCAAAAAAGCTGACTTCGCGTTCTTTCGCTAACTTGTCTATCTCAGCGATTTGATCAAGCGTCAGTAGCTTGTTCATAACGTCAAGATTGCTTTGTGCGTCAACGTCGCCGTGACCTGCCGCGAGATTGAACAACATCCGCGCGACAACATAATCCTGTCCTATACCTTCGCCCTTGTAATACATCACCCCTAGATTCGAGAGAGCTGCCGGAAACCCCTGCGCTACCGATACCAGATGCCATTTCAAAGCCTGCTGATAATCTTGCTCGGCACCTTCTCCGTTTGCGCACATCAAGCCAAGAATGTTCTGGGCACAGGCGTCGCCTTGTGCTGCGGCAAGAGCGAACCACTTGTGGGCTTCCTGATAGTTCTGCTCGACGCCTTCACCCTGGTAATACATCTGCCCGAGAACGACTTGTGCATCCGCATAACCTTGGTTCGCTGAAAGGCGAAGCAATCGTTCGGCTTTCTTATAGTCCTGTTCTACGTTCTCACCAAGCCTGTGTGCATTGCCAAGGTTGAACAGTTTTCGCGGGTGCCCTTTCGTAACCGACGGCAAATCATCGTCGTTAAAGCTCTGTAATTCGTTTACATACATCAGCATCAGGTCATTGCTGACTGAACGGATTGAATCGCTGATCAGATACTCTATGTGCTGATTAAGCTTATCGAGCGTTCCGGTTTTGTCAGCAGCCGAAAAATATCCCTTTAGTGCTTCCCTAGCTTCAATTGCGACTTGCTTCGTGGCGTTCTCTAGATATTCTCTGGAAAGCTCCCATTCGCTCGACGCAGCTTCCATAGCAGAACGGCTTGAATCATTGAAAATCGTTGCAAGACGGGCGCGAAAGTCATCGAGCCGTTCAGCGGACAGCGTCTTGAAGCGCTCTGCAACATATCTTTCGGCGGCATTGAATGCCAACCTTTCTTGCTCTCTGTCGTGCTCGGCTTGCTTCTTCTTCTCTCGATACGAGACGAACATCCATAGTCCCATTCCTCCGAGAAAAACCCCAACGGCGATTTCAATGATTAGCATTGGATCCTCTGAATGGTTGTCCGGCTCATGTACGCCAGCGAGCTAATGAGCGAGCTAATGGGGTCGGCATCGCATTTGTTTTCAAGCTAACACAGGACGACCTTAACCATTGCCATCTTGATAGTCAACATGCCGGAATGCCTAGATACTTCGAGCAGCAGCTACTGGCACAAAGTGATGCAACACAATTACAAGCGGCCTACCAGACAGCGGAAGCAAAGGGAGATGCCTCTTTGAAACGTCAAACTACTGCATCGGGCTAATGGGGTCGGCATCGCATTTGTTTTCAAGCTAACACAGGACGACCTTAACCATTGCCATCTTGATAGTCAATATGCCGAAATGCCCAGATACTTCGAGTAGCCGTTCATGGCACGGAGCACTCCTTCATCACCACGAACTGAGCGCCACAAAGCCGCCTCCTGCGGCAGATTAATTGCACCGGTTGAGATCAGCATGACGTGCAATGACGTTATCTGCTTAAAAAGCAGCTGCGACGACAAGATCGGTATCAATTTTGTAAAGAACGTGCCGATAACAATCACCATTGCGCATTCATATGATCATTGCGATGGCCAAAGACTTAGTTGATTTTCATACCCTGGACATTCTCCCCTCCGCATCCGTCAACATAACCTGCGGCCAGGTGTTGATGGATCGTCACCGCCACATCGCTATCGTGGCCAAAAAAGGCAGGGCATGCGCATATTTAGTACAGGTGAAGTCGGGGATATTGAAACTGACCAAATATGCGACCAGAGATCTCGCAATAAATTGGCTGGAATCGGATTACCAGTATGAGCGTGCGCTGGATAAGCTGATCGAAATGGGGCGTCGAAAAGGCATCACCGATGCTGCGCGCGCCGCCCTCGACAGGTTGCTGAAGGAAGGCAAGGAGCCGATACAGCGGGCGTTGTTCAGTTAGCCTTACTGTGTCACAAAGCGCTGAAGGGCGCATTGCGGCGTTAAAATCTGGCTCAAAGTGCTCATTACTCTATGGGACAACACCTTGGTTTTGTCCGCTTTGCGAAACATTTTCTAATGCTGGATATCGGCCTGCGCCAGTGTGACGATTTAACCTGAAAAACGCAGTTGAGGTGTATGTAGGTGCGAATTCATTCGCACGAACAAGAGGTTATGTGCGAATGAATTCGCACCTACAAGAGCAGCACAACGTCTCTTGTATAAATACAACATGCACCATCAACTGCGGTCTTAGCGGTTCCTTGCAAGCCCAGCCATCTTGAGGAACCTATTCCAGCCAGATGAATGTCCCCATGCGCCCAGTCGTGCCGTCGCGGCGATAGGAAAAGAACTCGTCGCGTTCGGCGTAAGTGCAATGGCCGCCGCCATAGATGCGCGTGATGCCCAGTGCTTTCAGGCGCAGGCGTGCCAGCGCATAGATGTCGGCGAGGTATTTGCCCCCTCTCCCCATCTCATCGCCCCCGTGCGGATGGGGGATAAAAGCCTTGGCAGCCTGCGGTTGCGCTGCAACAAAAGCATCGCGCACTTCCTCGCCCACTTCGAAAGCCTGCTGGCTGATCGCGGGTCCCAGCCAGGCCATGAAATTTTGTGGTGCTGCATCCATCGCCTGCACCGTCGCCTCGATCACGCCATCGCACAGCCCGCGCCATCCGGCATGGGCTGCGCCGACCACCGTACCGGCTTCATCGCACAGCAGCACCGGCAGGCAGTCGGCGGTCATTACCACGCACACCGCCGAGCGCTGGCGCGCGATGCAGGCATCCGCACGGGTGCGGCAACTTGCGGCGTCGGCGCTGGCGACTGCTGTGCCGTGTACCTGTTCCAGCCACACCGGTTCGCTGGGCAGCAAGGTGTTGAGCAGGATGCGGTTGCGCGCCACCGCCAGCGGATTGTCGCCGACGTGGCTGCCGAGGTTGAGGCTGTCGTAGGGCGCAAGGCTCACGCCGCCTTGTCTTGTGGTCTGCAAGGCGCGCACGTTGGGCGGTGCGGGCCAGCCGGGGATGATGCAGTGTTTGCGGATAGTCACAGCCCCTCTCCCCTACCCTTCTCCCGCCTGCGGGCGAGGGGTGATCGTTTCGCGTATCTGTCGCAGCAGTTGTTTCAGGTCTTGCGGCAGCGGCGCATGCCATTCCATGATCTCGCCGCTGACCGGATGTTCCAGTGCCAGACGCGTGGCGTGCAATGCCTGGCGGGGAAAGCCGTGCAGCAATTCGCGCAACTCCGGCACGCATTTATGCGCGCCCTTTTGATACACGCTGTCGCCGACCAGCGGATGTTTGATGTGCGCCATGTGCACGCGGATCTGATGGGTGCGCCCGGTTTCCAGGCGGCAGCGCAATAGCGCGCAGCCGGGAAAGCTTTCTTCTACCTGATAGTGCGTGACGGCGGGCTTGCCGCCTTCGACCACGGCCATTTTGACGCGCTGTGCGGGATGGCGGTCGATGGGTTCGTCCACCCTGCCGCCATGGCGCAGCTCGCCCCACACCAGCGCAAGGTATTCGCGCTGCACCGTGCGTGCCTGCAACTGCCGCACCAGATGGGTTTGGGCGGTCAGCGTCTTGGCCACGACCAGCAGGCCGCTGGTGTCCTTGTCGAGGCGATGCACGATGCCGGCGCGCGGCACTTCGGCAAGCTGCGGTGCGTGGTGCAGCAAGGCGTTGAGCAAGGTGCCTTCCCAGTTGCCGCTGCCGGGATGCACTACCAGCCCGGCCGGTTTGTTGATGACCAGGATGCTGTCGTCTTCGTACACGATATCGAGCGCGATATCCTCGGCCAGATATGGCTGTTCGGAGGGATGCGATTGCGGCAGCACGGCGATGGCTTCGCCGCCCCACACCTTCTGCTTCGCGGTTGCTGCTGCACCGTCCAGCGTGGCTTGGCCTTGTGCAATCCATTCCTGCAAACGGCTGCGCGAATACTCCGGCAGCAGCTGGGTCAGCGCCTGGTCAAAACGCAGCCCGGCGCAACCGTCCGGAACGATGAAATGCAGCGCATCAGCCGCATGGACGTTATAATCATGCAAATTTTTTTCGGGATCAGTCATGCGCCATAGTTTAGCCGTATTCCTGCTGCTTACGTTAACCGCGTGCGGCATGTTCGGGGAGATAGGGTACGATCACAACAAGCCGAAGTCCGTCGAGGAAAGCTACAGCGAGGCGAAAGAAGCGCTGAGCGATGAGGACTATGAAACGGCCATCAAGCTCTATGAGGCGCTGCAATCGCGCTACCCCTACGGCCGCTATGCGCAACAGGCGCTGCTGGAAACCGCCTATGCCTATTACAAGAAGGGCGAGCCGGAACCGGCGATCGCCGCCGCCGACCGTTTCATCAAGCAATACCCCAACAACCTGCACGTGGACTATGCCTACTACCTGAAGGGGCTGGCCAACTTCAGCGGCGAGCTCAGCCTGCTCTCCACGCTGGGCAAGCAAGACCCCACCGAGCGCGACCCGAAGGCGGCGCAGGATGCGTTCAGTTCTTTCAGGGATCTGGTGACGCGCTTCCCCGACAGCAAGTACGCGCCCGATTCCCGGTTGCGCATGCAATATCTGGTGAACGCACTGGCGAAGTATGAACTGCATGTCGCACGCTATTACCTGCGTCGCGGCGCGCATATCGCCGCAGCCAACCGCGCACAGGGCATCCTGACGCAATACCCGAACAGCCCGGCGACACGCGACGCCTTGCAAGTCATGGTGCAGGCCTACGACGCGCTGGGCATGACCGACCTGCGCGACGATGCGCGCCGGGTACTGGAAGCGAACGGCGGCACCGCCGCCACCTCTGCCGGCAAGGCTGAAACGGGCGCATCCTGGTGGCAATTCTGGAAATAAAGTTCTGCTCTTCCTGCGGGGCGCCGACCGAGCTGCGCCGTCCCGAGGGCGACGACCGCCTGCGCTATACCTGCACTGTCTGCGATACGATCCATTACCAGAACCCCAACCTGGTGATCGGCGCCATTCCCGAGTGGGAGAACAAGATACTGATGTGCCGCCGCGCCATCGAACCGCGCCACGGCCTGTGGACGCTGCCCGGCGGCTTCATGGAGAACGGCGAGACCACCACCGATGCGGCGATCCGCGAAACCATGGAAGAAGCCGGTGCGCGCATCGAGATCGTCGAGCTGTTCTCGATGTACAGCCTGCCCTACATCAGCCAGGTGCACCTGCTGTTCCGCGCCACCCTGCTAGCCCCCGATTTCGCGCCCGGCCCGGAAAGCCTGGAGGTCAAACTGCTCGGCGAGGCGGAGATACCGTGGGACGAGATCGCGTTCCGCCCGATCAAATACAGCCTGGAACATTATTTCGCGGATCGGCGCAAGGGACAGTTCGACTTCCACATCGGCGAGCTGGCGGCACCGCATGCCAAGTAAACGGGCGCGAGCCTCGCACCGGTCATTCCACTTCCAGCTCCGTCACCCGCATCGCATCGCCCGCGGTGACCTGCATCGCATAGCTGCCGCATTGCGGACACGGCTCGTACAGTGTAGCGATCTGCGCCTCGTGGCCGCATTGCGTGCATTTCCCCCGTCCCGGCGTTTCGACGATCTCCAGTCTGGCCCCTGCGGCGACGCTGTCCTGCATCGCCGCGTCGAAACAGAAGTGCATCGCTTCGCGCTCCACGCAGGAGAGCTGGCCGATCTCCAGCCACACCGTCCTGACGCGGCTGAAGCCCTGCTCCCGTGCGGCGTCCTCGATGATCCCGCGCACGTTTTCGGCGAGCGACAGCTCATGCATCAGACGCCTCCGCTTGCCACCCAGTCTTTGCAACGTCGCCCAGCCACTCGCGTACCTTCGCCGTCGCCTGCTCCAGATTGACGGCGGCAGCATCGCTCAAGCCGGACCCCAGCTCGAAATCATGGCCGCGAATGCGCAGCAAAAAACACGACGGCGCGTCTGCACCGTACACCTGCCGGTAGGCGTGCAGCAGCGCGAACGGCGTCATCGCGTGGCTGGTGTAGCTGTGGTCATGCGCGGCACCGATCGCCGAAAAATGGAACGGGGCCTCGCAGGACACATCGGCATCGATGAACAGTATTGCACTGCGTCCGGCCAGGTCGACCACATGCTCGACCTGCAACTGGAACTCCTCCAGCAATTCGACCCGCCCGTCCGCCACCTGCTCCGCAAGGCGGCGCAGCAACAGCGGCGCCAGCGCGTCGTCGCCGCGCGATTCGTTGCCGACGGCGAGGATCAGGATGGGATGCGTCATTA